>CAZYQC010000001.1:0-166469 GCA_964649815.1 uncultured Rhodobacterales bacterium
CAGGCGTTAATATGCCGCCAGGTCAGCAGCAACTATCGTCGTCAATCGCCTGATCTGAGGTTCCTTCGAGCTCGTAAATAAACTTTGTCCAACTATCGCAAGTACTTCAATAGCGAAGATCTAAGGCAATGTCTGTTTTGTCCGCAGATCGTGAGTTCGGCCAAACCAGTTTTTTGCATTTGCAGCGAACGGCAGGTTTTAGGGGCCGCACCGCAGCGTCGCTGATGGCGGCTGTATGTCTCCTTTGGGCCGAAAGGGTCCTCCTACTTGATGTCACTAAGCGGGTAACGCGCCACCTCCACTGTTTTCTAGCGACAGCGTTTTGTACCCTTCTGATTCTGCTCTTCGTCGGCACACTGTCGATTGCTGTCTCGTAGTTGGTCTGAAGATGTAGATATGTAGGTTTTCAGCGTTTTGTTTGAGCACCTTTTGACAACTACAAAAAGAAATACCTCATAGACGTCTTTGATTGTCCCCTTTTTGTAAGAAAAAGAATGAAAACCTACCTCGAAGGATGCAGAAACTCACAGCAATCATAACTGCGCCCGACCGAAACAATGAAAACACACATCAGCGCGGTTGCAATGTCTTGATGATGCCTCTGCTTTGGGGATGTCCCGCCTCGGCAAGGCGACTAAGAAACTTATTGCGCCCGAGAGGGCGTCGCTCAGTGCCAGTGCACCAAGCCTTATAGAGCTTGTAAGCCGCAACGCTTGAAATCCCACTTCGTTCGCTCGAAACATACACGCCGTTATCGTTGGCATTCAGCCATGCCATCACGCTATCGTAACTGACGCGCCACTCGTCTAAACACAGACGCTGGGTCGCAGATTGTTCAAACCCATGAGCGACGAGCAATTCTGCACCCTTGAACGCCCAAGCAACAATCGCGGCCAATTCAGTTTCAATGATGCGGTCAAACAGGGTAGTGTCGCGCTGTTCCTGCGGTTTGCCAGTCCAGAATCGGAATATTGGCCACCGCCGCCAGAACCCTTCTGTCATGTCCTTGGTGGTGATGTAGTGATTACCTGCGAACCAATGAGCGGCCTTCGGCGCGAAGTTGAATGGCTTCTCATATGGATTGCGGCCCTTCATCGTGTCACCGGTCACCATCGCTTTGAATGACCCGGCCGCAATTGGTTTGTCCTCATCAATCTCAGGGACCACGTTCAACAACTTATTTGCAAGAAATGAGCGATCGTAGTCTTGCCCAAGATCATGAGGAGAGACCGAACAAGTGGCATCCTTGTCGATCAGCGCTTTCAAGATTTTGATCGTCTTAGATTTGAACGACCCAGCGGCTCCATAAAGTAGTAAGGCTTTTTCATATTGGGTCATGAGCCCAAACAGTGTTCCTCCGAACGCCTTCTGCAGATTTCTCAGCTGCACATGCTTCTCCGCAAAAAACGCAAACCTGGCACGATCGAGAGAGGGGAAAATACCACTATCTACTTGCGCGGTCATCTGTTCCTCGGAGGGCCTAAAGGCTTCCTTCAGAGTTTCCAGAAAGAGGGTCGGTTCAGCGGAAAAATCAGGCTCGACCGCCAGCGA
The DNA here is from genome assembly GCA_964649815.1 of uncultured Rhodobacterales bacterium. Classification (GTDB taxonomy): domain Bacteria; phylum Pseudomonadota; class Alphaproteobacteria; order Rhodobacterales; family Rhodobacteraceae. The sequence continues at coordinate 1,552 of CAZYQC010000001.1, forward strand.
AAAAATCGCTCGGTGCTCCGGGCTGGCTGTTTCTCGCTTAATCCTGCCGTCCAACAGCCGATAGAAGCCGTCTCCTGCCATGATCCCGCGCGGCGCATCATTGAAGAAGTTCTCGTCAGCATAAGCGTCATAGAGATGCTGGCTGATACCTTTGTAGTCGCTCTGCCTCTTGCAGTTCCTTTGATCGACATAGGTTTGTCCGATATCGGCTGCAACTTTGGTGATGCAACAGCGATGCCACGTACAATCCGTCTCCCCACAGAACCAAAACTCTCCCCCATTCGGTACGGCCTTAGGTTCCGGCAAGCTCATGTAATAGCTGTTCGCAATCTGGGCATGCGTCAGATTTGTGTCTTCGTCCTCAAAGGTGAGGCTTTTCATTTGTGCAAGTTCACGACGCAGAGCGCCTATCCCAATCCCAAATTCCGACTTTAGCTCCTTGAGTTGCATTTCGGTCTCGACAGTTGGCGCGACGACCAGATTGGCCAGTCGCTGCCGCACTTCCAAAGCCTTGGGGTCTTTCACGGGTGGCATTTGCTCAAGAGCTGCTGCCTGTTTGTGGGCGCTGATCTTCTCCCGCAGCAACTGCTCAACAGGTTCGCTCATCTTCCCACCGTTCGCCTCACGCGCCATGTGGACAAGTGTACCGAAACCGATCTCGCCGTTGGCGTCCAAGCCTTTGGACCATTTCTTGACTGGGCACTCAGTTACTTTGCCCCTGTAACGCTCAGAAAAACCCTGAAAGACCTCCCATCCCGCCGGGCCATCATTGGTAGCCTGGATTGCGTGGCCAATGTTGATCCAATCGTCGTATCCGTATCGCCCATCGTTCGGTATCTCTGCGACCACCGCCGCCAACAGCTCGTTGTCCACCGGCCCATATTCCTCATTGGACAGCGGATCGCGATTTCTGCTTTTGGGGTCTGTGCCTTTGCGAGAGAGGACGGCGTCTCGAACACCGGGCACTGGCATCGGAAGGCTGTCGCATAGCTTGTCCCTGAACGTGAGAACTGCGGCTTTTCCCCCATTGGCAAACAAGCCGACATCGTTGCGTTCGCCGCTGGAGATTTGGTCATCACCTTCCATTCTTTCCATCAGTAGTCGTACACCGTTTCCGCTGGTGGAGCGCTCAGTATAAGTGGTGCCCTTGGACAAAATATCTTCTGCCCATGGCAGCAAATTGCCCGAGATAACGTCGATGCAATTGTCCAAATCCCCAACTATCAAAGCGCTTTCTTGACGTGGAAGATACCCGATCTCAAACGCCACAATCTCGACCCCATCAGGCTGCAGCTTTGACCGCAAATGCCAAGCCTCTTCAAAGGTGTAGTGCGCGGCATTATAAGCGGAAACGGGCGTTCCAAATGGCCTCTGTTCATGGGCGTACTCGGACGCGATTTGATCCGTTGGGTACTTTCCGAATTTGCCCGTTTTTTCGTCTTTTGGCGTGATCGCGAAGATCAGCCAATTGCGTTCTTGGACCGCTCGATCCCATGCGTTGGCCGCCGCGGTCACTTGTTCACCCTCCGCAACATACTGATCCCAAGTCCCTTAAAATGGAGTTGACGGCACTCAAGGCCTCGTGTTTGCAACAGATCACTCAACATCGCCCTGCTCCTCTAGCAGGCGCCGGTCAAACGCATCTAGATCTGCTTCTGACCAGAGTATGCGGTGGCCGATTTTCCGCGGTGTTGGAAACATTACCGATTGGTCCGTTTGCCATCGACGGATCGTGCTACGACTGATTTGATATCTCTGCTGCACCTGCAGTGCAGTTACATATTGTGACATGCGACAACCTCTTTTTCAGATGGTCATCTGCATAAGCGGGGGCTGATCCCATTTGGAGCATTGTCCGGGGTACAAAGTTCGGCAGACAACTGTCTATGGCTGCTGCCCGCGTCTTTGGTTCTTGTACCTCTTTATGCTTTGTTGAATTGCTCGAGCATCACCCAATAGCTGCGTTTCCCGGCCGTACACAACCCTGTTGATGAACTCGATGATCGGTGGGAGAGGTACATGTTGATCTCCAGGCTGGCCTCCGAACGTGGAATTAGACAAACCAGCCAGGTTGAATCCCGCTTTTTCGAATGCTCCATAGAACGCGTGCGAACTGGCTGTTTCAGGCCGCTCGTGTTCCATAAGAAATCCCTCTGGGTCTTCTTTCAGAGCGTCAAGGGCATACCCAATCAAATCCAGCGGCGAAGCACTTGGGTTCGAGGCAATCTGTTCCGAGAATGAGGCATAGATGAACTCTGCAAGGTGCTCGTATTCGAGCTGACCGGACTTTTGAGCCTTTGATAGCGCTCGCTCTAGCTCTTTGGGCTCCAAACGGTGGTTGGAGTCATAGGTACGCTTATGTTCTTCGAAATAGGATTTCAAACGGCAAAGCTCTCTCCGAAACTGTTCATCGAATTCCGAGCCGAACTGCTGCTCCCAATGCTCCCATCCAGGCTCAATGGGGGTGTAATCAATCCAATGCGTGCCTTTCGCGGGAATGTCTTTCCTCCTTCCACGTGTCATGTACCGCTCACAAAATCTGCCCACCGCTGCATGAGCTCGCGCCGTTGTTCCAGGTAGTCCGTCCGCTTGTACGATCGCTCCACCTTGCCCCCTGTATTGTGCGCGAGGCAAGCTTCTGCCACTTCCCAAGGCGCATCGGCCTCTTCAGAGCACCACGTCCGAAAGCTTGACCGAAAGCCGTGTGGTCGGGCTTCCAACCCACGACGCTCCATATAGCGGGACATAGTTGCATCGGAGATTACACCCTTCCGAACGTTCGGGAACAGATAGCCGTCACGCTCATAGGCTCGCGCCTGGGAGATGACCTCCTGCGCCTGCCGGGATAATGGGACACGGAAGTTTTGCTCTGCGCCTCTACGCCCCTTCATCTGGTTCGCGGGAACGGTCCATACGTCGCCATCTATCTGATCACTTCGAATGTGCCGCAGCGGATTAGAGCGCGTCCCAATCGTCAGTATCAACAGGCGCAAAGCGAGATGGGTTACAGTACCTTGGTTCAGAGAGGCATAAAAAGCAGGGACCTCCTGCCAAGGCATAAAGGGCGTGTGTTGAACTTTGTGTCTTTGAGCTCCCAATAGAGCCTTCGCCTTGTCTGGCACCTGCAAATCTACATTCAAATCGAGAGCGGCCGCGTGACGAAAGCAAACCTTGAGGCGTTCCAGTGCCTTCTTCGCTGTAGCGGCCTTTGAATGCCAGATTGGCGCAAGAGTGTTTCGGATATCGTGCTGGTCTATCTCCGCAATCGGGATCCGACCGAGCTTTGGCAGGACATGGAGTTCCAGTGGTGAAAACCACCGACCTGCTGTCCCATCGCCCTTGAGTTCAGCTTTGCGGGTCTCAAAGCAATCCCTGGCAACATCCTGCAGGATGTGAAGGTCACGTTCCGCTTGCCGCCTCTGGCGCTGCCGGACCTTAATGGGATCCTTGCCCTCCCTCGCAACCGCACGCCACATGTCTGCATTCAGTCGCGCTTCCTTCAGGGAGACATGGGGCAGTGACCCGAGCCCCATCTCGCGGCGTCTACCATGAACAGTAACACGCAAGAACCATTGAGCACCGCCGTCGGGTCGCTTGTGGAGCCACAGGCCACCGCCATCTGCGTGCTTTCCAACCGGTGCTGCCTTCACGAAAGCAGCCGACAATTTGTTCAATTCTCTGGCCAGTCTAACCCACCCCAATATCCTCCTTCTAGCGTATCATACAATGGCACAACATGAAACGGAATGAGACATGAGATTTGAATAGAGCGCTGAATTCATTAAATTATTGTCGCAGGATGATACATGGTGATACCGGTGTTCGCTTTCCTCCAGCAGCACCATTTCCCCTGGTCGAGCACACAACCCATCGCATACGAGATCGGACCGATTTATCCAGTGCGTTCAGACGATCGTCTTTCGGCGCTAAGACTGCCTACATCTCGGCATCACGAGTTTTGCACTGGACCACGCGGTAGGTGCGTTTTTAGCAAATCGACTGTGTCAAGCCGAGGTATATCTTCTATCGCCGCGTCGCTTAACCCAAGACCACGCGCCTAACGCAAACAAAAAGAACTAAGTCTCCAGTCTAAGCCGACAGTGCAAAGCCGCCGTTATAGGTGTCGCTTTTTCTGCGGACCTGCGAATGCTCGACAATTCTTTCTCGTGCGATGCCACGGAATTCCTCGATCGAGGAATGGCCTTTGCGTTCAAGATATTCGCTCAGATCGTCCTTTAGCTCTTGAATGAGTTTCACACCAACACCGCCGCTGCCCTTTTCTTCCATTGCAGCCGTGCAAACCTGCAGGTTTCCAGCGCCATGAACGATGAAGTTAAAGGCCTCGCGAAAGCCGCGAATGCCGCCAATGCCCGAGATCGATTTATCGGGAAACGCGCGCGAAATGTCCGAGACGCGTTGCAACGCCTGGTGCAGGATGGCCAAACCACCAAGCCCGCCAGAGGTGACAAGCCCGTCCACCTCGACCTCGAATTTCAGCGTCTCGGGATCCATCAGAGGCAGTGACGGGAAAGTGTTGCAAAGCGAGATCGAAGCCGCGCCCGCCTCGTAAGCAGCGGCGGCACCATCAAGAAGGGACGAGTTTGCAGGGGTCAGCTTGACCCAGATCGGGACACTCACCGCGCTTTTCACCGCGTGAAGGATCGAGCGGATGATCTCTTCGTCGTTGGCCACATTGGCGCCCATGTCCTTACGGTCCATGTGAGGGCACGACAGGTTGAGCTCGATCGCGTCGCATCCTACATCGACCACGGCTTTGGCCAGTTTGCGCCAATTGTCCATTTCTTCCTGGTTGCCCGCGCCAGCCATGATCGACGCGATGACCATGCGATCCGGGTATGTGGTCTTGATTTCTTCCAGATCGGGCAGCCAGAGGTCCAAAGGCTGATCCGAGATCAGTTCCCAGTTCCAAGACGAATGCGAAACCGTGTCAGGGCGTTTGATCCGCGAGACATAAGGCTTGGTGTCGCTCGCGCGTTGATAAATCGTCTTTGGCCCCGCCACGTTTTCAACCGGGTGCAGGCCAATGGTCTTAGTTACAACCCCGCCCCAGCCGGCCTCAAAGGCCCGCATGATCTTTCGTTTGCTTTCCGTGGGCGGCGCAGAGGCCAGAATGAACGGATTAACGAAGTTGAGGCCGGTGAACGTTGTCGAAAGCGTGCTGGTCATGATCAGTTCCCAAGTTTGCTCCCACCAAGGACCAATTTTTTGAGCAGCTAGTCAATATTTTTCTGATCACCAGAGCCAGACGCCGCTGAACAGGCCGCTCTCAGCGGGAATTTGCAGGATTTTTTGGCGATTCTTTGGTGTGCACGTCTTTTTGGCGGGCGGGAGGCGCAGTTTTTGCCTCCCTCACTCATCCGCCCGCCTGCGACGCCTCAGGGCTTCCGCGACGGTTTGCGGAACGGTCGGGCGTCGCCGCTTTTGTTGCTTGGGCGCCGTGGCTGCTGTGCTGCTTTTGTTTTGCGCTTGGACGCTGGCCGCGATTTTCGTTTAGGTGTTGGCTTGGGCCCGTCTGACGCATGTGTGTTGCGCTTTTCTCGTTTGCCGTCTTTGCCTGCGGGTTTCGCACTCTTTCTGGAGCCGTCGTGCCCGTCTCGAGGCGCTGAGTCTCTCGGACGTTTGTCGGAGTTTGAAGGAGGGCGCTTACCCTTGGCCGCAGGGTGGCCTTTGCCCTTTTTGGGCTTGGCTGCGTCATCAACTTTGTCAGGCGCGCGTTTGCCCTTAAGTCCGGGTTCTGGCGCTTGGTTGCGGCGCTCCTTGCGATCTTTGCGGTGCTTGGGGGCGTCTTGCCGGTTTCTGGGGGCAGGTGGCGGCCCTTTGGGTGAGGCTTCAAAATCTGGGATACCATCAAGCTCGGTCAGTTTCGCTCCTTGCTCGAGGGCGAGCGTTTCGCCCAACTCTTGTTTCATCGCGGGAATGGCGTCGTTGGCGATCTCGACAAAGGTCTCTTGGTATTGAACGCGAATAGCGCCGATCGCCTTTTTCGCCAGGCCAGCATTGCGACACAGCATGGGCAAAAGCCAGCGAGGTTCTGCCCGATCCTTACGGCCGAGGGACAAAGAGAACCAAGTGCTTGGCCCAAAATCGCTGTGATCCGTCTTGGTTCGCTTATCAGCCTCGGGCGCGGCACCCAGGATCTCAGGGGCCGAATGGTACTCGCGGTATAGCCGCAGGTAGGCGGCTGCGACTTGTTCGGCTGTGCGCCCCTTAAGCAGCCGCTCTGCAAAGGCGCGCTCTTCGTCGTTCAGAGGGTCGCTGAGCGCAGGACCGGAAATGATGCGTTCTTCTTCCCGTGCCAGAACCTCTTCGGCAGAGGGTGGGACGCCCCATTCTGCATCCAGTTTTGCAAATTTTAGCAATCTCTGCGCCTTGGATCTTTGCCGACCTGGAACGACCAAGATCGACTGGCCTTTGCGCCCCGCGCGACCGGTGCGCCCGGAACGGTGCAGCAAGGTTTCTGCGTTTGTGGGCAGATCCGCGTGTATGACCAGTTCGAGCCCGGGCAAATCAATCCCGCGTGCGGCGACATCTGTGGCAACACAGACATTCGCCCGCCCGTCCCGAAGGGCTTGCATCGCGCTGGTGCGCTCGGCCTGACTTAGCTCGCCCGACAAGGACACCACTTTGAAACCTCGGTTTGAGAATTTCGCGGTCAAGCGTGCGACCATAGACCGGGTGTTTGCAAAGATGATTGCAGTTTGCGCGCCGTGATAGCTCAGCAGGTTGATAATCGCTTTTTCGATATCAGACGGGGCGACACTGAGGGCGCTGTATGAAATATCAGCGTGCTGTGTCTCCGCTCCACCGATGACAAGACGCTCTGCGTCGTCTTTTTGGTGCGTCTGGGCCAGCTTGGCGATGCCCCGCGGCACGGTTGCAGAAAACATCAGCGTCCGCCGGTCGTTTGGCGTATGGTCTAGAATGAACTCAAGGTCCTCGGCGAAGCCCATGTCCAGCATCTCGTCAGCTTCGTCGAGAACCACGGCACGCACGTCGCTCAGGTCGATGTTCCCGCGGGCCGTATGATCGCGCAAACGCCCAGGGGTCGCGACGACCACATGCGCGCCGCGCTCCAGCGCCCGGCGTTCTGTGCGCGTGTCCATGCCCCCTACCGCAGATGCAGTGACAATCCCTGCCCGCGCGAATAGCCAATCGAACTCCCGCCGCACTTGCAGGGCAAGCTCTCGCGTTGGTGCGATGACCACTGCAAGCGGTGCTGCGGGTCGTCCGAAACGGCCGTCCTCATCCAAAAGATCAGGTGCGATCGCCAGTCCGAAACCCACGGTCTTTCCAGAACCAGTTTGTGCGGAAACAAGCAGGTCTTTTCCGCGCAGAGTTTCGCCCAACACTGATTGTTGCACGGGCGTCAGGTTGCCATAGCCCCTGTCGCTCAGAGCCGCCGACAGGGTTATCGGCAGGTTTGAGATGTCTTGCATATGTCACCAAAGGCCAATGAAGTGTCGGGCGATAGTCACATTTGCGCCTGATGTATAGCCTTCAAATCGGAACTGGCGAATTTGGGTGAAATGAGGCCATAGCGCCGGAACGCGTGCCGTGCGGCGTATAGCGTGTGTCATCCCGTTACGACCGCGTGGACCGTCGTTAGGTCGCGGCACATTATTCAGAGTTGGACCTCGGAAAACCTGTCCGAGCGCCGCGTGTTCAGTGCAGCCTACTCAGCCGCCACCGGCATGCGGGCGCTGCGCGCATCAAGCCGTCTGCGGATCATCTCGGCGATCAGGATGCCTGCAGGCGCCGAGCCCCAGATGCAAATTTGGATCGCCAACGCTTCGACATCGCGGAAAAGCGGATCGATCACAAAGAGCAAGACGCGAAACAGCCAGAACGAGCCCCACATCGAGCCCACAAAACGCCACATCCAGACGCGGTGCTGCGCGAGGTCGCGCTTGCGGACGGCCAGCACGCCCATGACCGCAGTCGCATAGACAAACACCGACATTGAGAAAAAGCCCCAGGTCGACAAAGCACCGCCGTATTCGCCAACCGGTCCGTGTTGCGCCGCAAGAATGGTGGCACAGCCGACACCAACAGTCAGAACAGCAAAGCTAACGCGGCCGATGAACCCGTGATTGATCCCGCGACCACCGGGGAAAAACATCTGTACGTGCATGAGGACGAACACAATGGAGTTGCAGATGACATGACCCAAAAGCAAAGCCGACCGCATCTCTGGTCCGTTTGCAAAACGGTCATAAAAGGCAACGCCCCAAGCGGGATGGTTCGTGTAGGTTTCACCCCAAACCGAACAGGCATTGTCCGGGCATGTGGAAACCGCACGCGCGCCAACTGAATCGTTCAGGCCAAAGTTGATCAGAACGTCGTAAATACCGACAAAATTGGCGATCGCTGCTGCGGGACCGTTAATGACATACCCCAGGTTCAGGTACAGCATCAGGAGAATGCCAAAGAGCAGAACTGGCAAAAACCTTCTGCTCAGAACGGCGTAGACGGCAAGTCCAGCCCAGATGACCAGGCCTACGAAGACTGATATCACACCCAATGGTAACGTCATTTCGTTCTCCCCAACCGAAACGAGTGACCATCACGCTCGCACAGAGGTGTGCGCCAAAGCAATGGTTTTGGAGTGCCGCGCCGCGCGCCCCGCAACGACGCAGCCTCAGGCGCTGACGTTCACGCGCGTTTCAAACAAGAATTCTCCGAGCTTTTGTTCCACTTGCGGCTGCGCCGTTGCATCATCGGCTGACAGACCGACTGTCACGCAAAGCCCACGCGGCCCACCGGCTTCTGCGTGCACATGCGCATCCGGCAGGTTCAGGTCTTCACGCAGCAGATGTGAAACAACCAATCGCGCAGCCTCGCACCGGAGGCTTGGCTTGAAAATCTTGCCGACGGAAGTCAGCGGAATTTCATCGACGATCTCCATTACCTTTGGCCAAGCAGGCCTTTCATCAATCGTCAGACGCGCGTGTTCCATTAGCGCGTCGAGAGAAACGTTCGATGACGGATGAACCTGAACGAAACATATCGGCAATTCTCCAGCATACGGATCTGGCATCCCAACTGCAGCCGCCAAAGCTACGGCAGGATGTGTGCTCAGCGCATTTTCGATCATTGCCGGATCGATATTGTGGCCACTTCGGATGATCAGATCCTTTGAGCGCCCAGCAACGTAAAGACATCCCGTGTCATCTTTATATCCAAGATCGCCTGAATTCAGAATCTCACCTTCAAACACGTCTTTGTTGTGTTTGGGATCGCTATAGCCCGGAGAAACGTGCGGGCCTTTGATCACGATGACGCCGATTTCACCGGTTTCACAGATATCTCCCAGACCGCCGTCTGGCTCGAGCTTGCGCACGTCTACATCGGTGTAAGGCAGCGCCCACCCGACCGAGCCGGTCGTACTGGCACCGCCCAGCGGATCGATGCTGATCAAGCCAGACGCCTCGGTCATGCCCAGGATTTCATAAAGTGGACAGCCTGTGACTTCTTTGAACTTCTGACCGACGGCGGGCGGTAGCAGTGAAGCGCCAGTGGCCCCCGCGCGCACGCGAGATATGTCGTGCGCGCCGACTGGCGTTTGCAGGATCGCGCCGATTGCAGTCGGAACTCCGCCAACAATTGTCACCTTGTAGTCAGCGACAAGGCGCCAAAAACTTGCCACGACCGCCGGATTTCGCAGGCCGGACGGCGTCATCACCAGCAATTCCACACCGGCCATAAAGCAACTAAGCCCGCCTACAATTGTTCCGGCGACGTGAAACAAGGGGAAAGTCGCTGTAAACACGTCATCAGCGCGGAAACCACACATAACAGCGCCGCCAAATGCCGAGACCAGTTGGCTGCGGTGGGTGTGTGCAACGAGCTTGGGTACACCTGTCGTGCCGCCGGTGTGAAAGTAGGCCGCCACATCATCGCCGCTGCGTGCTGTGCCAAACGTCAAATGATCATCAGGCTGGGCCATCAAAGCACTGGCAAAATCCACCGCGCCGTCTTCTGGTGGCGTGCCGGGAGGCGAAACGCGGACCAAAATGAGGTCTGGGATCTGCGCGCGCAGGGCCAGAGCCTTTTCCCAGATATCCAACTGTGGATGTGGGCCCAAGGCAACGAGGATCTTGGCGCCTGAGGTTTTGAGGAGTTCCCCAATGCTCTCGGGCTGCAAAAGAAAATTGATCGGAACCGCATAGCCAACTGTTTCTGCGCCCCACAATGTGACGTGGGTTTCGACCAGTGCGGGCAGCATATACGCAACACCCGGGGCGTCGCCGCCAATTTCGGCAAACAGATTTGCCGCGCGTTTGATTTGACTGAACAGTTGGCCATAACTCACGCAGCGGGGCTGTTCGTCTTCTGCGCCTGTCATCAACATCGTCAATGCCGTGGCGTCCGAATCGCGCTCGGCGCTGTTGGCGAAAACGTCCAGGATGCTTTGCTCGGGCAACCGCGCGTCCAGCGACATTTCAGCCTCGAACTTTCTCACATCGCCTTGTGTTTTGATCGGCTCTGATCCCAGATTTGCCATGCGGGCCTCCTTGCAGCTTGGTTTCAGGATAGCCGAGCGATGATCAAACTACCAAATGCTACGCTATTGATTGGCGCTTGGGGCCAGGCGGCACGGTCAAATTGATTGAAGTTCTGCGACGTTGAATCCACATTCATAGACCAGCAAAACATACGTTAGCCTTGTTTTTTTCGCTCTTCCAAGGCGCGGCTCAAGCGTTCCAATAGCTCCGCCAGCTTGATGCGATCGCTTTCTGGCAGGACGTCCGCGAAGAGCGCAGTGTTCGTGTCGACCAGCTTGTCGATGATCTCTTCGACCAGGTCCGCCCCTTTCGCCGTTAGCCGGACAAGCGTGCTGCGGGCATCGTCGGGATTGGGCAACCGTTCAACCAGGCCCTTGTCCGTGAGGCCCCTCAGCATCTTGGCCATGCCGCTCGAACTGGCTTGGGTTGCGGCGTAAAGCTCGGTCGGGCTCATCGTGAAGGTTTCGTTTGTAAAGCGCAGCGCACGCAAGACCAAGAACTGGGTCCAGGAAACACCGAACTGGCCGGCCACCTTACTGTCGCTGTCCCAAACGAAATTGCGACTGCGAAAGAGCCCCGAGACGATACGCGTTGTTGTGTTCGGCGTGACCGACCAATGTCTTGGTTTTGCCTTTGGCAAAGACGCTCTCCTCTGAAAGGTGGGCACAAATTGCCCGGAACCACTTGCGGTCGACAAGATGTAAATATATCTCTCTAGAGAGATAACAGGAGAAAAGATCTTGGCACAGAAAAAACATGGATACGTTGTACGGGGTCTTCTGGGCCTTCTGGCCGTTGTGATGCTTGTCTTTACATTGCCCGCTTACCTAAACACCGCCGCCAATCCGGGCTTGGCCAATCTATCCGGAGAAACCGCAACACTTGGGTCAGTCGCAGGTGCATTTTTGGCGCGCCAACTGGCCCTTGCCCTTATCGCGCTTTACGGCGCATTGAGCGGGATGACACAGCCAGTGCTAATCGGCGCTTTCGGCATCGCCTTTTTGAATTTGCACGATGCCCTCTTCCTCTCTGCTTTTGGAAACGGCGGCCCAGGTGCATTTGCGGGGCTGATCTTGGGCGGCCTGGCCGTCGTTGTCATGGCATTGACATGGCGAGGCGCGAGAACATGAACCACGCCGTCTTCGGGGCGAGCCAGCGGTTCGATTAACGCCGTTGCGTGAAGCATGCTGCACATCGCACGAATTTCCGACTTTGTATTTCCGACACCGCTACTTCAACAACTCAGTTGCTGAAGTTTTGAGAACAGCAAGGTAATGTTCGAGCTCTTCACGCGACTGCGATAATCGTTTTGCGTTCATTGCCGAAGTCACGACAAACTGAGCGAAATCCTTAGGCCGAAGCTTTAACGCTTCCAAACCTGGCGCACCTTCGAAGGCTTGGCCAACGGCTTCGATCTCCGCGTTGCGCATCGCGTCTATGGCCGATTGGCTTGCTTCCCCCAAGGCGGTTTCAAAGGCCTGCGCATCCGGCGATTGATGCAACATGTCGAAACCGGCGAGCACCAATTTTTCAAAGAAGACTTCCAATCTGTTGGGCAATGCAGGCGTTGACGCCCATTCGTCTGTCACCGATTTGATGGCGGCGGATTTCGCCAAGCGAATGGCTCCACCCAGAGCAGCATCTTTGTTTCGAAACGTGGCGTAAAGGGTAGGTTTCGAAACGCCGGCTTCTGCGGCGATTTCCTCCATCGTAGTTTTGCGAACACCGAACCTTTGGAAGACTGCAAGGGCTGCTCGGGCGAACTTTTGCTCAGTTTCTGGCATTTCCATCTTGACGAATTTCGTACTTTCGTTAAATGACGATTTAACGAAACAAATAAACTCGTAAAATCATCAACGCAACCCTTGGAGGACGCAATGTTCGACCAAACTCAGATCACCATGCTGGAGACCCTTGCTCAGGGCCTTTCAAAACCGCCGCGCCTGCCGGTTCTTAGAACACCAAAAGACTATGGAATGGCGTTCGAAGACGTGTCTTTCACAGCGGAAGACGGAATTCGTGTTTCTGGTTGGTTCATGCCCGGAACGTCGGGGCATGTCATTTTGAGCAATCACTTTTCGCCGGGCAATAAGTACGGTTTCGCGGGCCACCTGGAGGGCTTAGACTTCGCGGGAGGATTCGAGGTCAACTTTCTGCCCCGATACAAAGCTTTGGTCGAAGCTGGCTACAGCGTTCTCGCTTACGATCTGCGCGGTCACGGAGACAGTGGCGACGGCGAAGGTGGCATCTCTGGTGTTGGCTACTACGAATGGCAAGAGGTGCTTGCGGCACTGGCCTACGTGCGAAGCCGCAAAGATACCAAATCCATTTCGCTCTACACCATGTGCATGGGCGCCAACGCGACCATGAATGCGATGGACCGGCATCCCGAAGCCTTTGACGGGGTTAAGTCCATGATCTGTATTTCCCCTTTGAAGGGTCGAACGACGATTGAGCGAAACTGCGAACGGATGGGCATTGATGCTGACGAAGGCGTTGCAGCATTCGAACCCATTTACAAGGGCATCACCGGCCTGACTGTTGAAAACCACAACATCATCCCCAAAGCCGCCGCAATAAATTTGCCAACGTTCTTTGTGCAAATCCGCGATGACATGAATTCCCGCTGGGAGGACGTTCAAGCGATGTATGAATTGGCTCCTGTTGCAGACAAACAAATCCACTACATCGAGGGCACGCCCTGGCGGTTCAAAGGGTACCAACACTTTTCAGACCACCCCGAGCAGATGCTCGCTTGGTTCAACGCACATAGCTGAGGAGATACGAAGATGTTCGGCAACATGATTTCGAATATGATGGTGAAGCCTGGTCAATCACCGTTGTTCGACAGCCCTGAAGCTCATGGCCTCGACTACGAAAACGTTGAGTTCAAAGCGGAAGATGGCACCACGCTGCGCGGCTGGCTGATCAAGGGCGGCGAGGACAAAATCATCATGCAAAGCCACTTTGGAGTGCAGTGCAATCGGGGCGGATGGACGCCCAAAGGACACGGAATGATCACGCCCTGGAAGGAAGACATCCAGTTCCTTCGTCAGGCAAAGCACTTTGTGAAAGAAGGGTACTCGTTCCTGATGTACGACCTTCGCGGTCATGGCGAAAGCGATGTGGGCCCAACGCCCTGGGTCAGCTGGGGGCCAGAAGAAGCAAAAGACGTTGTGGCTGCCGTTGACTTCGCATCGGCGCGATTCCCACAAGCGTCCGTAGGCCTGCTCAGCATTTGCATGGGAGCGGCTTCGACGACCTACGCCTATGGCAGGGAGAACGGTCTGGCCAATCGCATTCAAATCAAAGCGATGGTTGCGGTGCAGCCGCTGCTCTACACCTGTTTCATCGACGCTCTGGGAATGCCCGGATTTCTTGCCCGAGCAGGCGAGCGTGTCAGCAATGAGCGCCTCGGGTTTGACATGGCCGAGCCAAACTTCATCGAAAATGCGGCCCAAGTTTCAGTCCCAACAATGGTCGTGCAAAACCAAAACGACCCGTGGACGAAGATGGAGATGGTCCAGGAGTACTATGATGCGCTCACAGTCGAAAAGGAGCTCAAGATGCTCGACATAGAGAAGAGCCGCTTTGCAGCATACAATTGGGCCGGGACAAATTCGGCGGAAGTTCGTAGTTGGTTTGACCGCTTCATGTGAGAGATTGGCACCGCAACAATAGCAACGGACGTTGGCGCAGCCGCGCCCACAATGGCAACTCTGTCGGCACCCCAACCACCTACACATTTTGCAAAAACCAATAAACCTCAGGCTCAAACCACCCAAAGCTGCGCTCTGCGCAAAAACCCATTGCGCCGCCCGCTAATACAACCGGTTTTCGCCATCCCTAACGACGATGCCATCAACATCCGCGACCGGATCGGGCAAGCTGCCGTGTACTTTCAGGAACTCTCCAGCAGACGGCACGCCACTCAGGTCTGGCCATGCGTCACGCTCCCACATGCCCGCGCGAACAAAGGCTTTGGGGCAGTGGCTTAGCAGTGCGGTGACGTGCACCAGGATAGCGAGGTCTGGAACGTGGCCGCGGACTTCCATTTGGTTCATCAACTCGGTGTCGCGAACAATGCGTGCTTGCCCGGATATACGCAGGCTGTCCTTGTGGCCGGGGATGATAAAGTAAAGTCCAACTCCGGGGTCGCGCAGAATGTTCTCGAACGCATCTGCCCGATTGTTGCCCAGCCTGTCAGGCAAGGCGATGACCCGGTCGTTTAGTATCTGGACGAAACCTGGCGGATCGCCCCGTGGCGTCATGTCGACACCACCGTCCGGGCGCCGAGTTGCCAGCACCACCATAGAAGACGCCGCAATAAAGCGACGGGCCAGGTCATCGACGTGGTCGATGACTTTGTTTGCCACAAAGCGAGACGGCGGGTTGCGGTAGGTGCGCAGGCCCTCTTGCGTTGTGATTTCCTCTTCGACGGAAATTCCAAAGACATCAGCCATGTCGCACCTCACGCCAGTGCCGAAGCAGGATCCATCACGCGATCGACAGGGTAGATCGCAGTAATTGGAATGCCGCTGATCTCCGAGTGTTTGCGGATCGCGGCCTCATCATCGGCCAAGTAGACGCAGAAAATCTTGTCGCCAGCGACGTGGCTTTGTTGCCATTGGACTGTGGGTGCGAGTTGGGCCAAGGCCGCGTTGGAGTTTTGAGCGGCGGCGACAGCGTCCGCGTCACTCATTTGTCCCGCAGCGGGAATGTCTCTTTCGATCACGTATTTCTTCATCATGTCCTCCTGACGGCCGCCACGATTGGCGACGCATGGCCAATCTTTGCGAATCTGGTGGTGTGTCATCCAGTCCGGTTTTCGAACTGGTTCTACGATTTGGCGCTGATAAGATCTTGCAAAGTCAGAGGGGGAAAAGGATATGCAAAAGCGACCGCACTACGGACAATATTGTCCGCTCTCGATGGCGGCAGAGATCTTGGGGACCCGGTGGACCTTGTTGCTGTTGCGCGAATTGCTGGAGGGCTCAACTCAGTTCAACGATATCGCGCGCGGCGTACCACTCATGTCGCGCAGCATGCTGTCCCAACGCCTGAAAGAGCTTGAAGCGGCTGGCCTCATCACCAGAGAAGCGCAGGGCCGCGGCAGGCCAACGCATTATCGCCTGACCGAAGCCGGCGAATGGCTTGGGCCGGTTGTGCGCAGCGTGGCTGAGTGGGGTCAGGAGTGGATCGACACCGAACCATCGCTCGAGGATGTGGATACCGATTTCTTAATGTGGGACGTCCGCCGCAACTTGCGCCTGCCACAAAACCTGAGCAGCCCGTTCGTTCTGGAGTTCCACTTTCCCGACGGCCCGGACGGAAAAACAAACCATTGGCTTGTCTTTGAGAACGGCGAAATTGACATTTGCTACATCGATCCGGGTCATGATGTGGATGTGTCCATCGAGGCCGGTGTTCAGGATTTTACGCGGGTGTGGATGGGGTGGCTGTCCATCGCAGAGGCCCAAGAAACCGGACGTCTGCATGTTGACGGCCCTCCGCGATTTACTCGGGACATCCCCAATTGGTTGGGGTTAAGTTCAGTCTCCAAAATCGCGAAACGACCAGCAGAGCAGCGCGTGTTGCGATCCGGTTGACTTGGCGGGAACGATGGCAAGGACAAACGCGTGATCGCGCAAAAGGATCGTCAGTGGCCTTGGCATAGCCGTCGTCCCATCTCGGCCGATGCTGCGCGCGACAGGAATCTCTGGTAGTTGATTTGCCAAAACTTACCGGTGCGGAGCGCTTGTGATGATAAAGGTTTATGGTCGGCGAAACTCTTCGAGTGTTCAGCTCGTCATGTGGACGATCGACGAGCTTGGCTTGGAACACGAGCGCCTGGATTTTGGACACGGTCACGCTTCTACGCGCACCGAAACTTACCTAAAGATGAACCCGATGGGCGGCGTTCCGGTCATCGTGGACGGCGAAGTTTGCATGTTCGAGAGCGCTGCGATTTTGCGATACCTCGCCGCAACTTACGGAACTGATGAATTTTGGCCGTCCGACCCGTCCCGACGTGCGCCATTGGATACATGGGCCGAATGGGCCAAAGGAACTTTTGTCGAAGCTGTTCTTGAGGTTTTCGTTTACGATGTCCGGCTGCCGCCCAAAACGCGTGATCCCCAAATTTTACACGATGCGACGTCCAGATTGATCCCGCTTGCGGAAATGCTGGACCAACGCATCGGAAAAGGGCCTTGGTTGGACGAAGACCGCTTTACGTTCGCTGACATTGCCTGCGGGCATATCCTGCATAGGTACTTCAGCCTCGATTGGCCACGGCCTGCGCTGGCCAACTTAAGCGGCTATTATGAGCGCCTGCAAACACGGCCGGCGTATCGAAATCATGCGATGGTGTCGTACGAAGCACTCAGGGGAAGTTACTGATCGCCGTCTTCGGTGCGTTTGCACTGACAAACGCCCGCGGCCCAAGGTTCAACGCCGGCCTTAGTCCGCCGTGCTCCGCAACGCAGCACCAGACCGTATTCCGCCCCCACCGAGACTAGGCCCGGAGGCCAGCGGTTGGTTGTCTTGCCCATAGGCTTGCCAGCAGAATGCCGGAAATGATGTGCCACATGCCCCAGAACGCGGCAACGACGGCCATGCCTCCGAGGCCGTTGAAAAATCCAAAGATAAGGATCAGGCCAAGGCCGGAGTTCTGAATGCCAGTTTCGATGCTGATCGCGCGGCGGTCGAAATCAGACAACCCCGCCAGCGTTGCGCAAGCGTATCCCCCAGCCAGGGCGAGCGCGTTGTGGGCCAGCACCAGCGCAGCCACCACCTGCGCAAACTTGAGGAACAGCGCCCAATTCGCGGCAAGGGCCAGAACGACAAAGGCGATGAAGATGCCCATTGAAAGGTATTGCATCGGGCCACGCAGGCGGGCGGTGAGATCGGGCTTTTTGGCATTGACCCACATACCCAAGCAGAGCGGCAGAACCAGCATCAAACCGACGGTGATGGCCACTGACACGGGATCGATTGCGGTCTGACGCAAAATTTCGCGCGTGGGGGCATAGAGGCTGCCCCAAAGAGCAATGTTGAAAGGTGTCAAAAGGATCGCCCCAACCGTCGAAAATGCGGTCAACGAAACCGACAGGGCCGTGTTTCCCCGCGCGCGTTGCGTGATGAAGTTAGAGATATTGCCGCCCGGACAGGCCGCGACCAGCATCAAGCCCAGCGCGATTGTGGGTTGCGGCTGCGTCACCAGTACCAGGCAAAAGGTGAGCATTGGCAACAAAAGGAATTGCGAGAACAAGCCCGTCATCAGCGGCTTTGGCGCTTTGAATAGACGTTTGAAATCAGCTGGCTTCAACTCAAGTGCAATTGAGAACATCACCACAGCAAGAACCGCGTTCAGGATCTGCAAACTGGTCGGAGAGAAGTTCAAAATGACCGAGTCAATCTCGGCTGCGGTGATGTTGTTCATAGCTCTCTCAGCTCCCCTCGGATCCGGCGTTGGCCCGACAGCTCATGGTGCGGCGAACACCTTTGACCCGCCAGCCCTTTTGCCTAACCTGCTGAGTTCGCCGCAGAATGCCAGCAGATTCTCGTTACCAAGTGCGGTTGCCTGAAATGCGTGTTAGCGTCGGGTTTGCCACAAGTCGAAGGGGTGAACGTATCTTGGTGGGCAAAAAGAACGACAGTCCGATTGACGCTTTGCTGCGCGCCAGATTGCGCATCCCGGTCGGCTCGGACCTGAAGTTGACGATGTTGCGCCGCGCGATGGAGGGGGTGGATTTTGTCAGCCGAACAGCAACCGGCCAAGCGTTCTTTGCCCTGAAAGAGACCGAGCAGATACTTATTAAACTGGGCGACAGCACCGGGACCGACCTGGTGCGCGCAGTTCTCGAGATGAATGGCGGGACCAACATCCGCGCTCATGGGCTCGAACACGTTCCGCCCACTGGGCGCGTTATCATCGCATCAACGCACCCTATTGGAACTTTCGATTTTCTCGCTCACGCTGGGGCGCTGCTGGATCATCGTCCGGATCTCAAAGTCGTTGCAGGGCGCGAGGCCGAGCGCTTTCTTGGCCGCGATCTGATCGTGCCCGTAGATCTGGATCGACAAGACAAAGTTCTGACAGCACGCCAAACCCGCGACGGCATGTTGGCGCATCTCGAAGCAGATGGCGCGTTGATCGTGTTTGGGTCAGGTCGTGTGCCAAGAATGAAAGAGGGGCGCCTGATAGAGCCGCCTTGGCGCACCGGTGTCACGCGCATGTCTGCTGAGACCCGGGCGCTGATTGTTCCGGCCTCACCGAATATGCGCAATTCGATGCACTACTACCGCACCCGGCGGTTGGGTGCTTTGTTAAGCGGCGGTAACGACGAGGTCGGGCGCAGAGTCGCGTCACTCCGTTATGTGTCTGAGCTGATTGCTAAGTTGGGTGGTACTTATGATGTGTATTACGGCGCGCCACAGCCTGCCGGCACAGCGCCAAATGTTCTCAAGGACGTTTCAGAAGGATTGGTGCCTGGACTGTATCGGACATAGGATCGAGAAACAGATCCGTCGCTGGGCGCGTCACCACCACAGACAAAGGTCTCGTGGTGCCCTACCACTGGACAAGAGCGTGCCAAGCGCAGCAGGCACATGGAGTATTCGATGCCCAAACGTCCTTCCAATTTACTGATCATCATTTCAGATGAGCACCGCAAAGACGCGATGGGATGCGCAGGTCATCCAATCGTCAAGACACCGCATCTGGATCAATTGGCGGCGCGTGGAGCGCATTTCACCAATGCCTATACGCCGTCGCCCATGTGCGTCCCAACCCGCGCAGCACTTGCCACTGGCGATCATGTTCACAAGACGCGTCACTGGGATAGCGCCTCGCCCTACGATGGGCAGATCCGCAGCTGGATGCGCCATTTGCGCGACGAAGGCGTGGAGACTGTTTCGATTGGCAAACTGCATTTTCGTTCGGCCGAAGATGACAATGGGTTTTCCAAGGAAATATTGCCAATGCATGTCGTCGGTGGCGTCGGCTGGCCTGTTGGGCTTTTGCGCAAAACGCCCCCAAACTACGATGCTGCCGCCGAGCTTGCGGCCGATGTTGGTGTCGGCTCTAGCACGTACACTGACTATGACCTCGACATCACAGCCGCGGCGGAAAGCTGGCTTGGCGAAAAGTCGGCCTCGGAAAAACCTTGGGCCGCGTTCGTGTCGCTCGTTAGTCCGCATTACCCTCTGACTTGCCCAGACAGGTATTCTGCCATGTACGACCCTACGCAGATCGATCTACCTATTGGCTATTCCGAGCAGTTCCGCCCCGAACACACCGAGCTGGCGAACGTCGCGCGTTTTTTCGATTACGACCGGCATTTTGACGAACAAAAGATGCGCGAGGCCAAGGCAGCCTATTATGGTTTGATCAGCTTTATGGACAATTGCGTTGGCCGAATTCTGGCGGCTCTGGCGGCCAGTGGTCAGGCGGACGACACGGTTGTGGTCTATGTGTCAGACCACGGCGACATGATGGGTGACCAGGGGTTTTGGACCAAACAGGTGATGTACGAGCAATCCGCAGGCGTGCAAATGATCTTGGCCGGACCTGGCGTGCCCAAAGGTCGGCGCGTGTCGACCGGGGCCACGCTTCTGGATTTGGCAGCAACGGCCCTTGATGTAACAGGCGTCGCCCATGACGAAACCAGCCGCGCGTTGCCTGGGGTTTCTTTGCGTGATTTTGCCAATGCGGAGGATGATCCAAACCGGACAATTCTCAGCGAATATCACGACGGTGGCTCGACCACCGGGACATTCATGGTGCGATGGCAAAAGTGGAAGTATGTCCACTATGTCGGCCACGATCCGCAGCTTTTTGACCTCGACACTGATCCCGATGAATTGGAAAATCTAGCTGCGTTGTGCCCGGACCACCCAACCACTGCCGCCGCATTATCCGAAGGCGAGCGCCGTTTACGAGAGATTTGTGACCCCGACGCCGTCAATGCCCAGTGCTTTGCGGATCAAAAGGAACGCATTGCCGAACTCGGGGGCGAGGAGGCATGTCTGAACGCCTATCAATTCAACCACACTCCCACCCCGAAAGAGCAAGCAAAGATGCAGGAAGGTTCCGCTTTGTGAGCCAAGGCGCAGCCTGCTCGGCCCAACTGACGGACGTGGCTGCCTTACGCAACAACGTAGATCGGGCTGGACCAGGCAACAAAACCGTCGACCGTTATCACCCGCGTCCAAATCGGATTGTCGCGGCCTGCGATCAGCGGTATCTCGACCGTTTCCCGCAAGCTGCAAGTCTGCATCTCGGACGGCAATCGGTATAGTCGTATCTTACGGTCCAACCCACCCGCGTCCAACACCACCTCTTCATCTTGGATATCGCTCAATTCGAACGTCCCAGACACAAGGTTCGACTCGAGTGTGACCTTGCCTTCGTTTCCATTCAGCCAAAGATCGCAACCGCCAAAGTTGCCTGTCGTGACAGCGTCAAAAACGACAGACTTTTCGTCACTGACGCGGAATTCGCGATCCAGGTTCCATATGTTGATCTTTTCCATGCGATCGATCGTTGCTTGATCAAAGTTGATCGAGCCGCGCCAATGCGTTGTCCGTCCCCGGCCACGATACTCCGCCCCCTGCCAAATAACCCGCAGGCGGCCATCTGGGCTTGGCGTATACGGGCGCAACGTGTGGACGACGTCTGCGCCACTCAGAATATCCACACGCTCGATCGCGCTATGCGCTTCGACCTCTACAGCAAGCTTCAACTGAGTTTCGGTAAAACGGACAATATCGCCCATTTTGGCAGTTGGAGTTGACACCGGATCCACTGTCTCAATCCGCGGGTCAATGGGGTATACTGCACCGCTTGACCCAAGATTGGCCGTTACATCCAAATGCATGCGGCAGCCGGTTGTCCCGAAGTGGTGTCTTTTTCGCATCGATTGGAAAATGTCGCCGCGTGTCAGATCGTCAGCCAGAAAACAGGTCAGCCCGCTATATGCGCCAAACTCTGACGCTCCGGGATAGCAGGCACCCGGCGCGCCTTTGTGGCCATCGCTGTTGCAGACCAACCCGACGCGATAGCCAAGCTCAAAGGCGTCGGTGAGAATCCATTCGAAGGTCCCCCAATCGGAATGCACCTCGACCGCAGTTCGCAATCGTGCATCCTCGGCCCGCGATATGTCTGCCGGACGTCCGCCAACATGGGCATAGAGAATGCAATCCTCATCTTTCAAAGCGCCAAAGAGATCAGAGAGCGTGTTCGCATCTGTGTCGATGTCCGAACGATCCTGCAGCAAGGCGTGCGACGAACGGTGGATTTGCTGGCCTTCGTTGGCAAAGAAAACGTTGTGATCGCCCCCAACGGGTGTGTTTCCTGACCATTCATATCCCGGAAAAACGGTGAAATGTCCGTCGTGATTGAACTCTGCCGTGAGGTCGTTGATCTGCTGCCAGAAATCGTTTGTGACCTGGAAGTCATTGGCTTGGTGCGAGGTGACATCCAAAAAGGCGACATCGCGCGCGAATTCCAAATATTCGCGCATCGGATTGATGCCGACGGTTTCACCGCTTTGACCGTGCAAATCGCCCCAATAGGCAGCGGGGCCATCTAGTTTGACAACCAATGGGTTTGACACAGCAAGCACCTGCCCATCAGCGCCCAGCAACTTGAACCGATATGTGCCTTCCTTGTCCGCGACCAAGCCTTCGATCTTGGCGCCGCGGGCACCGGACGCATAGGCAAGCGCCTTTGGCAGGCCTGTGATGATTGGGTCCGCTTCCACTTGCAGACCGTCAGGAACCTGGTCTGTTGCGTTGCCCCATTCGTCTTCGCCGCGCACGCCGATGGCAAATGGCTCACCTGTCCGCCTCAGAGTGGGCGCTGTGAGCACCCATTTTGAAACGGCTTCCGGTCCAACATTGATGGAATGCGATCCGACCGGAAGAAAAACACCAGTCGCACAGACATCTGCCAACACGCGAAATTCGTGGGCCGACTCGCAAAACGTTTGTAGGCGATAGCCCGGCGATCCCTGGCTTTGATCACCCAAAACGACGGTAATCGTCTCACCCGGGCTCATGTACCCGCGCTTCACCGTGATACGAATGCCGTTGTACCACGGGCGCTGATGGGGATAGGCCTCCGCATAAAGCTCTAGATGCGCGCCATTCGAAGCGGTTGCGGTGACGTAATTCATTGCCTGTGGATCATCGAATTGCGCGCGCCCGCCATCGTTCGTCCAGCGCGTCACGATTTTGATAGCGCCGGTATCGTCGAGACCAAATTCGCCGACCGTGTAAACAAGCTTGAAGGATTGGAAGGACCGAATAGGGAAGGTGCCCGTGGGTGAGAACGCGGTGGTGCCATAATCCGCCCCGTCCAAGCCAGGTTGCGCGTCTGGCCACACATCGCCCATCAGGTTATCTGGTATTTTTGTCAAACGATCTCTCCCGCAGTCATGCCATCCGCTCTGTCGGGCGAGGCTGCGACATAGAGCGGACAGGGCAAGGTGCTGTCAATTGCATTGCGCGCCCATGACCGCGCAAAATTCATGTTCATATCGGCAGGATGCGTCCCGGGCGGAACGTGCTGGCATGGCGATTTCCAGTCTATTTCGTGCATAACGCGCTACAAATTTAGGCGCTTCCAGCCGTCTGGCAGAACGCTCTGGCAACTTTCGGTGGAACCAGAGGTGCGTCACAAAAGTTTCAAGAAAATGTAACAAATCCTATACCCTTCGCCCGGATAAGCCCCAGCGATCGCTTGGGGTGGTACATGCTAAAAATTGACCAGTTGACGAAGGCCTTCGGCCAAAACGTGGCCGTGGATAAAGCTTCCGTTGTTGTCGAAAAACCGGCCATGATTGGCATTATCGGACGGTCCGGCGCGGGCAAATCCACGCTTCTGCGGATGCTCAACCGCCTGACTGATGCGACCTCGGGCGCTGTCACGTTCGAAGGCCGCGACGTAACCGCTTTGACAGGTGCCGCCAAACGCGCGTGGCAAAGCGAATGCGCGATGATCTTTCAGCAGTTCAACCTGGTGCCGCGTATGGATGTGGTTTCCAACGTTCTGCACGGGACGTTGAACCGCAGATCAACCTTTGCGACGTTGTTCAACCTCTATCCAAACGAGGATATCCACCGGGCCATCGACATTCTTGATCGCCTTGGTATCGCAGAGCACGCGCCCAAACGCGCCGAGGCTCTGTCCGGCGGACAACAGCAGCGCGTCGCGATTGCACGGGCGTTGATGCAAGACCCAAAAATCATTCTGGCCGACGAGCCGATTGCGTCTTTGGACCCAATGAACGCACAGGTTGTGATGCAAGCCTTGCGGCGCATCCACGAAGAAGACGGGCGCATGGTCATAGCGAACCTGCACACGCTTGATACGGCGCGCCGCTATTGCGACCGCGTAATCGGCATGCGTGCCGGTCGCATTGTGTTCGACGCGACGCCCGACAAACTCACAACCGCTATGGCGCGCGAGATCTACGGCGCCGGCGAAGAATTTTCCGAAGCGGCAACGTCTACCGAAATCGAGACGCTCAACGTTACGGAAAACCTACGGATGGAGGCAAAGGCCCTCGTCTGACCCTCACACCCACTGCATCCGCAGTGGGTTTTTTTCGTTTTAATGGAGAGAAACGATGAAAAAACTGATTGCTGCCGCGCTGGCGACAACTGCTCTGGCGTCTGTTGCATCTGCTGAAGGCATCACCGAATTCCGCATCGGTCTGCTGGGTGGCGAAAACGCACAAGACCGCCTGAATTCCAATGAATGCCTGCGCGCTTACACAGAAGAGCTGTTGGGCGTTGAAACCAAGCTCTTTGCTCCTGCCGATTACGCTGGTGTGATCCAGGGCCTCGTTGGCGGCACATTGGACATGGCATGGTTGGGCGCGTCGTCTTACGCGGCGACTTACCTGCAGAACCCAGACGCGGTTGAGCCAGTTTTGGTCAAAATCAACCTCGATGGTTCTTACGGCTACCACTCCATCGGTTTCGCTCGCAAAGACAGCGGCATCTCGAACATCGACGAAATGGAAGGCAAAGTGTTCGGCTTTGGCGATCCAAACTCCACCTCTGGCTACCTGATCCCATCCATCGAGATCCCTCAGTACAAAGACGGCGTCACAATGGAATCCGGTGAGTACTTTGGCGAAGTAAAGTTCACAGGCGGCCACGAGCAGACAATCGTTGCGGTTAACAACGGCGACATCGACGGCGGCGTGACATGGGCAGACGGCCAGGGCAACTGGGAAGACGGCTATAACTCTGGCGCTCTGCGCAAGGCGGTTGACGCTGGTCTCGTTGACATGAACGACCTGGTTCAGATCTGGAAGTCCAAGCCAATTCCTGAAGGTCCAATCGTACTGCGCAAAACACTGCCAGACGACGTCAAAGCGAAGATGGTCGCTCTGGTCGACAACATGTTCGACACGGACAAAGACTGCACCTACTCCATCTCCGCAGGTGAATCCCTCGGTTTTGACCCGATCACACACGAAGCATACGTGTCCGTGATCGAGGCACGCAAAGCGAAATCCAACTAATTTCTATGACGTGTCAGCCGGGTCCGCTATGTGCGGGCCCGGTTTTTCCTTGAAAGGACAGCGGAATGACCGACGCAGCGCTGGCAAGCTCTAATCAGCTGGGTTCCATCCGACAGGATTACATGGCGCTCACGCGGCAAAAGCGGCTTTATTCCCTTGTCCTTTTGATCATCTTCATTGCCTTGATGGTCAGCGGTTTTTCGATTGCCGGAGACCGCAATGCTGGCTCCTTCTGGGGCGGTTTGGATAACTTTTTCGATTATCCCAGCGAACTGGTGATCGAAGCCAGCGGCAAATTGGCCGAGTTTCCCGCGCATTTTGTGACCTTTTTTCCGGCGTTGATTGAAACACTCAACATCGCCGCTGCGGCCACCTTGCTTGGATCTTTGGCCGCGATTTTCCTGTCGCTTTTGTCGACGCGCGGTTTGGCGCGTTGGCCGACATTGATCCCCGTTTTCAGACGCATTTCCGACATCTCGCGTGCGATCCCTGAGATCGTCGTCGCGTTGGTCTTGATCTTTATTCTTGGCGGCGGTCCGGTGCCCGCAATGATCGCCATCGCAATTCATACAATGGGCGCGATGGGCAAGTTGTTTTCCGAGGTCAACGAAAACGCCGACCTCAAACCTGTCGAAGGTCTCGCTTCGGTTGGTGCGAACTGGTCCCAGCGGATGGCCTTGGGCGTCGTTCCGCAAGTCGCGCCAAACTGGTTGAGCTATGCGCTTTTGCGTTTTGAGATCAATGTTCGCGCCTCTGCCATCCTGGGCTTTGTCGGTGCTGGCGGGTTGGGCTACGAGTTGAAGAATGCGATCTCTTGGGGCCAAGGGCGCTATGACGAAGCCGCAGCGATCTTTTTGCTGTTGTTCCTGACCATCGTCGCAATTGACCAAATTTCCAGCCATTATCGCGACCGTTTGACCCACGGCGCCAAGTCGGAGCGCCCAGCATGACTATGATCGACACAGCCGATTTGAAAGGCGGTGCAGACCGCTTGATGGCGCGCAAACGCATGTGGGCTTTTGCCCTGCCCGCGATGGTTCTGGTCTATCTTGGGTATGTATTTTTTGCCTTCGGCGTACCAGAGCTGATCCGCAAAGCGGATGGCGCAAACGCACGCGCACTCGTCGCGGACACTTACAGCCACAAGGTGCACATCACCCGCGACAACCGCAACCTTGAGGTCCGCGCAGCCATCGAAGGCGAAAGCAAAGGCCGTTATCCCGAAGGCGAAGCGCCTGAATGGGTCGCATTGGGCGAGACGACGACAGTCATCGATCTTGGCGAGGGTCATGTCGTCACTTATGGGCCCGGAAAGTTTGTTTCGTACATCGTGCCTGGCTATGGCGAAATCACCGCCTTTGGTGAAGGCAACACCGGCGGCATCGGCGCCGTTCTTCCGACAAACGACGTGCCAGAATGGATCAACGTGTCGCGGAACCGCTTGGCCGTGACCACAGATGCAGGCCGTTTGACCGTCACGCGCAACAGAACAGAAGTTTTCCGCTATTTCCTGGGCTGGGAGCTCTTTTTCTTCACTTTGGACAGCCCCTATCACGGCATGGGCCCCGGCGAATTGATCGGCCGCGCCTTCAGTGGCGAGATCGGCCAGATTGCCAATGATTTTTGGTACAACAAGATGTGGCGCCACGGCGATGTCGCCTGGGCCATCTTTGAGACAATCTTAATGGCGTTTCTTGGCACAATGGGTGCCGCAATACTGGCATTGCCGTTGGCATTCCTGGCGGCAAAAAACTTTGCGCCTTTGGGGGCGCTCCGATTTGCGGTGCGACGGTTCTTTGACTTTGTCCGTGGTGTTGATGCGTTGATCTGGACGATCATCCTGTCGCGCGCCTTTGGGCTTGGGCCTCTTACCGGCGCTCTGGCGATTTTGATCACCGACACGGGCAGCTTTGGCAAACTCTTTTCCGAAGCATTGGAGAACGTCGACAAAAAGCAAATCGAAGGTGTTCAATCGACCGGGGCAAAACCAGTGCAGCGCTATCGCTTTGGGGTCATCCCTCAAGTCACGCCAGTTTTGCTCAGCCAGATCCTGTATTTCCTGGAATCCAACACGCGCAGCGCAACGGTTGTTGGTGCGATTACTGGCGGCGGCATTGGCCTTTTGCTGACCCAAGCCATCATTACGCAAAAGGATTGGGAAGAGGTGTCTTACTATATCCTGCTGATCATTTTGATGGTGGTCTTTATGGATTGGGTCTCTGGCATGTTGCGCCGCAGGTTGATCCGCGGTGACGAAAGCGGGCATTGATGTGCGAAAGTTCAACGCACATCCCAAAGGACTGTCATGTCGGACCCAAATGGCCGCCTCATCTTTCTGCATGGCGCTTCATCAAGCGGTAAATCTACATTGATTTCTGCTTTGCGGCCGTTGTTGCCGACGCCCTTTTGGCACCTGTCAATCGACCATCTTCGCGACAGCGGGGCGTGGGATATGTCATACTTTGACACCCACGCATTGCCTTGGCGCACATACCGCCCAGCATTCTTTGACGGGTTTCACGCAATAGTTGCCTCGGCTCTGCGGGCGGGCAACGACGTCATTCTCGAACATATCCTAGACACTGCCGGTTGGCACGATGCGCTGCGCAAACAATTTGCCGGGCTTGATGTGTTCTTTGTTGGTCTGATGACCGAGCCAGAGGTGCTAATCAACCGAGAACAAGAACGCGGCGATCGGCCTGTAGGAAGCGCTGTCAAAGATCACGAAACCATCCATTCAGGCCTGAGTTACGATCTCACACTGAGCGGTCAGGTCGACCCCAACAAGAACGCCCAAACGCTTGTGAAAGCGTGGGACGGGCGGTCCAAGTCCTCCAAATTTTTCGAAAGAAGCAGCACATGAAATTAAGTGCGAATGAACCGCGCATTGCGGACGGTTGCCATGTGATCAACACGACCTTTGGGCGCTATGTTGAAGTTGGCCAGCAAACGAACCTTTTGAGTGTTGAATTTGGCGATTACTCTTATTGCGCACGGATGTGTGATTTCGCGAACACCACGATTGGAAAGTTCTCAAACATCGCAAGCAACGTGCGGTTGGGGGCGACGGATCACCCGCTGAACACCGCGTCGCTGCATCACTTCCTCTATCGCTCGGCGAGCTATTGGGATGATGTCGATGATCACGCGGAATGGTTTGAAAAGCGGGCCGCCAGACGCAGCTATATCGGTCACGATACCTGGATTGGGCACAATGCCCAGGTTAAACCAGAAGTTACAGTGGCCGACGGGGCGGTCATCGCATCGGGCGCCGTCGTCACAAAAGACGTACCGCCTTTCACCATCGTCGCGGGCGTTCCCGCCAAACCAATTCGGGCGCGACAGCCCGCGAAGGTTGCAGAACGTCTGATTGAACTGGCCTGGTGGGATTGGGATCACGAGACATTGCGCGACCGTTTGGAAGACTTTCGCGCTATGGACGCGGAAGCCTTCCTTGAAAAGTACGAATAGCCGCAAATTGGGCCGGATTACTCCGCCGCGACTTGGATGGCCCCTTGGACCGTCGCCAACCGGTTCGCGATCTCGCCTGTGACATAGGTCCAGCGGCCCGCAACCATCGTCGCCTCGATCGTGCGCGTTTCTGGGTCAATGATCGTCAGATCCGCGCGCTTTCCGCTCTCCAACACACCGCGATCGTTCAGACCAAGGATTTGCGCCGGATTCGTCGAGATCATGTGCCAGGCTTCGCCAAAGGACAGCATCCCTTCGTCGACCAAACGAAACACAGCTTGCGCCAAGGCAGGGTAATAATAGTCAGACACAAGCGCATCACAGGCGCCCTCGGCGATCATCTCGCTGGCGGCGATGTTGCCCGACTGGCTGCCGCCGCGCACAACATTCGGTGCACCCATCAAAACCGGGTCCTGCCACGTCTTTGCCACCAGGGCAGCGCCCATCGCTGTCGGAAATTCGCACACCTTTGCGCCGATCATGGAATAGCGTTCACGCGTCGCGCCATCTGGATCATCGTGACTGCCGTAGCGCACGTTTAGCCGATCGAAAGCATTCGCCAGATTGCAAAGATAGCGCGGAACCTCGGCGTCGCGCGCCTTGCAGCCAAGCACGAGCGACATATGCTCTTCCGCCGTACGCCCTGCTTTGGACGCCCAGCTTACGATCATATCTGGCCGATGTTCTGCCATTTCGATCGCTTCATCGAGGTGATTGTTAAAGATCACGTAATCGACGCCATAAGATTGGATGGCGCGCAAAAGACGCGCTTCGGTATCCATTGTGTGTGTCTCGGCTCGGATTTGGATCCGCAGATCTGTACCCATAAAGGGCCGATAGTCTTTATGTGCCTCAAGAAGGTCTTCGGTGTATTCAGGTCCACGCGGACCGCCTTCCCAAGACCAGCTCTGCGCCAAATAGGCCGTCGTGATCCCGTTAACCGCCGCATCACGATCCGTTCCGCGCAGACCGATATTCATTGCGAAAGGTGCAGTTGGGCGTGGCGTCATGTGGCGTTCAAATGCGTCGCCATGCAGATCGATGATACCAGGCAGCACCCAGTATCCGCTCAGATCCAGGTCGGGCACACGCCCGGTGTCATCACACAAAATGCCCTCAACGACGGAAAGTGGACCGTTCTCCAATCTACCCTCGCGTAGGGCCTTTGCGCCAATAAGGCGCAGAGAGGGGCCGAAGTTTGTCATAGCTCTGCTCAGATGCACTGTTTGTTGGCTGGCATTATCCTGTGGATATGTCGGTGCTGTGACAGTCTGGACATTGAATCACTCGTTTTCGTTCAAAACGAGCGTAACGTTGTCCCCCGCGAACCAAGTTCGGCCGAATTCCACTGGTTTACCTTCCAAATCGACGTTCACGGCGATCGTGCGCAGAATTGGGCTGCCTTCCGAGATGCGCAGATGTCTGGCCTGGGTGGCATTGGCCAGCTTGGCGTTCAGATGCGTCGACTCGCGCAGGTAATCAAAAAGACCTTCTGCTCGCAGTGCAGCTGTCACACTGCCGCCGTCTTGCAAATGGGTCAACAAACCCGGGAACCGTTCAGCCGGGAAGACAGATCGGAAAACGGCGATGGGTTCTTCATCCGCAAGACTTAGCCCTTCGTAAACATGAACTGGGTCCTTTGGGTTGAGGTTCAACGCCTCTTGCTCTGCAGCGCGTGCAGGTCGTGTGTCACATGACAAAACGCGTTTGACAGGCGTGCGTCCCGCCGCCCTGAGGTTCTGATGAAAACGAACCCGTTTTCCGATTGGATACAGCGTGGGTGCCGAGGTTACGAATACGCCCGCGCCTTGGCGTGCATGCACCAGCCCTTCTTCTGCCAAAGCAGACAGAGCGCGCCGCACGGTGTGACGGTTCACATCGAATTTCTGCGCCAAAACGGCTTCGGTCGGCAGTTTATCACCAGGGACAAAAATTGAACCCGAGATGTCGGCCCTCAGAGCGTCGGCAATCGATTTCCAAATTGGCGTGCGTGGCACTTTTCTGATCCGGTTTTACAAAAACTTCATAGGACAATGATGGACGTTTGCATGCGAGTCAGCTAAGGACTTGTCTAGTTGTATACATTATTCGACAACTGGAGAACAAGTCTAGATGATCGAAGATTTCTCAAACGAAACGGCGCGGCGCAAAGACTGGCTTTCGGTTTTGGCGCAAGCGCCAGCACCGCTCATGGCGCAACTTTGGCAGGCTGCTTCGGTAGATCCGTCGCATAAAGTCCTGCGCGCGCCTGAAATCGGCGCTGTCATGGTCCGCGGACGCGCCGGAGCCGTTGGTGCACCTTTCAACCTGGGCGAAATGACCGTCTCGCGCGCCAGCGTTCAACTTGAAGAAGGCGCGGTTGGTCATGGTTACGTTCAAGGCCGCGACAAGACGCAAGCGCTGCAAGCGGCTTTGGTCGACGCTCTTATGCAAACCGAGCAGGCCCCAACGATCGAGGCCGCAATCGTCACGCCTTTGCGCACGGCACAGCAAGAGGTGAAGGCGAAACGTGCCGCGAAAGCAGACGCAACCAAAGTGAATTTCTTCACGATGGTTCGGGGAGAGGACAAATGAATAACGCAGCACTCGAAGGCGGTTTTACCGCTCCCCCCCAGCAATCTGCACAAGCTTTTCGATCCGTTATGCAAGCAATGGCGCGCCCAGGTCGCATTTACGACATCGAAGGCGCAGTTCCACCCGCCCCCATCTCAATTGCCGCAGGTACGACGCTGTTGACGCTGGCCGATCCGACAACTGGCGTTCATCTCACAGAAAGCTTTGACAAAAAAGAGGTGCGCGATTGGCTGACGTTCCATACAGGCGCCCCTTTGGTCTCTGCCACAGAGGCGGAATTTGCGCTTGGGTATTGGGATGAACTCGACACCCAAGCCTATCAGCTTGGAACAGCAGAATACCCAGACCGGTCTGCGACACTGATCGTTGAAATGCCGGAATTGTCTCAAGCTGGCGCGACGTTGCGCGGCCCTGGGATCGAAACAGAAGCTCATCTGAACCTTCCTGAGATTGCGCTTTTCAAAGCTAACCGCGCGCTCTTTCCTCTTGGGTTGGATTTCATCTTTACCAGCGGGGCGCGCGTTGCCGCCCTGCCCCGATCAACGCAGGTGTCCTGATGTATGTTGCAGTAAAAGGCGGCGAAAAAGCGATTGATGCGGCGCATGATTGGCTCGCCGAAGAACGGCGTGGCGATCTCGACATTGCGGAACTCAGTATCCAGCAAATCCGGGAACAGCTGAAATTGGCCGTGAATCGGGTCATGGCAGAGGGGTCTCTCTACGATCCAGATCTGGCGGCTTTGGCAATCAAACAGGCGCGTGGCGATCTTATCGAAGCAATTTTCCTGATCCGGGCCTATCGCACAACGCTGCCTCGCTTTGGCGGCTCGCTGCCTATTTCGACGGAAAAGATGGCCTGCGATCGGCGGATCAGCGCGACGTTCAAAGACGCGCCCGGCGGTCAGGTTCTGGGCCCCACTTTTGATTACACACACCGCCTATTAGACTTTGCCTTGGCCGCAGAAGGCGAAGCACCAAGAGCGACCGAAGGGACCGTGGATCAAGACCACAAGCCGCACATCATGTCCTTTTTGGACAAAGAAAACCTGCTGCAACAAGAGCCTGATGGCGAAGACATCCCGCCAGATTTAACGCGCGAGCCGCTTGAGCTGCCCTCTGAACGTCCTTTGCGTCTTCAGTCGCTCACCCGCGGTGACGAAGGTTTTGTTCTTGGGATGGCCTATTCGACCCAGCGTGGCTATGGCCGGACGCACGCCTTTGTTGCCGAACTGCGCGTTGGTCGCGTCGGCGTTGAAATGGATATTCCAGAACTGGGTTTCGCGATTGAGCTTGGCGAGATCGAAGTGACTGAATGCGAAACCGTGAACCAGTTTCAAGGCTCAAAAACTGAGCCACCCCAATTCACCAAAGGCTATGGCCTGACGTTTGGATTGAACGAACGGAAATCTATTTCCATGAGCCTCGTCGACCGAGCGTTACGTTGGAAAGAGCTTGGCGAAGAAGACACTGGCGCGCCTGCCCAAGACGAGGAATTCGTTCTTTATCACGCGGACAACATCCAAGCGACAGGCTTTTTGGAACATATCAAACTGCCACATTACGTCGACTTCCAATCTGAATTGGAACTGATCCGCAAGCTACGGGCCGAGGCGATTGCGAACACCGTGCCTGAGGCGGCGGAATGAGGATTTCAGAAATTGCAGAGCGTATCGCGCTGCTGAAAGGACCTGTCAGATGAACGAATACAACTTCGCTTACCTTGACGAACAAACCAAACGCATGATCCGTCGCGCAATTCTCAAGGGCTTGGCGATCCCAGGGTATCAGGTGCCTTTTGCCTCGCGCGAAATGCCGATGCCTTATGGGTGGGGCACCGGCGGGGTGCAGGTGTCTGCGGCCGTTATGACGCCGGAAGACACGCTAAAGGTCATCGACCAGGGTGCGGACGACACGACAAACGCCGTTTCGATCCGGCGGTTTTTTGAACGTACGGCAGAGGTCGACACGACCGAGGCGACCGGCGATGCAACGATCATCCAAACACGCCACAGGATACCGGAGGAACCGCTGACCGAAGATCAGATTTTGGTCTTCCAGGTTCCGATCCCGGAACCCCTGCGTTTTCTTGAACCGCGTGAGACTGAAACGCGCAAGATGCATGCCCTCGAAGAATACGGGCTCATGCATGTCAAACTTTACGAAGACATCAGCCGCAACGGGGCGATCGCCACCAGTTACGCCTATCCGGTACAGGTGGAGGGGCGCTATATGATGGACCCATCCCCCATTCCCAAGTTCGACAACCCAAAGCTCGAAATGGCAGCCATCCAGCTTTTCGGCGCCGGACGCGAGCAGCGGATTTACGCGCTGCCGCCCTATACCGAAGTCGTCAGCCTGGACTTTGACGATTACCCCTTTGAGGCCACAAAGGCGAACCAGCCCTGCGGTCTGTGCGGCGCCACTGACAGCTATCTCGACGAGTTGATCATCGATGATTCCGGTGGACGTTTGTTCATGTGCTCTGACACAGATTACTGCGCGTCACGCCGCGCAGCCGGTCATGTCGGCGCTCAATCCTTTCCGTTTGAAAGAGCGCAAGCATGATCAACCAATTGCGCATTTACACGATACCGCCTGACAACAAGGACCACTTTCTAGACAGGTTTCGCGATCATGCGGCTCGGATCATGGCCCGATACGATTTCCGTATCTTGTCTATGTGGACAGACGAGCGGAACAGCCAAGTGAAGTTCGTCTATCTTTTGGCTTGGGATGACGCAGCCGACATGGACGCCGGCTGGTCCAAGTTCATGGCGGACACAGAATGGTCCGACATCAAAAAGCGCACATCCGAGGAACAAGGCGATTTTGTTCTGGGGATCGAAGATCTGATCCTGACACCCTGCGCATTCTCTTCTGCCTTAGGAGGCGACCAATGACCCCCCTTTTGCAAGTCAGCGACATCTCAAAATACTACGGCAATCGCATTGGCTGCGCCGATGTGTCCTTTGACCTCTGGCCGGGTGAGGTCATGGGCATCGTCGGAGAGAGCGGCTCGGGCAAGTCAACGTTGCTGAATTGTTTGGCCGGTCACTTGCCGCCAGATGCGGGCCAGGTTGTCTTTGATACCCGCACCGATGGGCCGCGTGACACCGTCACCATGTCCGAACCCGAGCGGCGGATGTTGGGCCGGACCGATTGGGCCTTTGTACATCAGCACGCACGCGACGGTTTGCGCATGGGTGTTAGCGCAGGCGGCAACGTTGGCGAACGCCTGATGGCGGTCGGGGCACGCCATTACGGAGATATCCGCACCAAAGCTGTGGATTGGCTGGGCCGTGTCGAAATCGCGGCCGAGCGTGTCGACGACACACCAAGGCAATTCTCGGGCGGTATGCAGCAACGTTTGCAGATTGCCCGAAACCTCGTTACCGGCCCGCGCCTTGTGTTCATGGACGAGCCAACCGGAGGCCTGGACGTAAGTGTGCAGGCGCGTTTACTGGACCTGTTGCGCGGTTTGGTCCGCCAGATGGGCCTATCGGCAATCATCGTGACGCATGACTTGGCCGTTGTCCGTTTGTTGGCGGATCGATTGATGGTGATGAAGGACGGCCATGTGGTCGAAACCGGCCTGACGGACCAAGTCCTCGACGACCCACAACATGCGTATACGCAGCTTCTTGTTTCTTCTGTTTTGCAGGTGTGATCATGATCCACGTCGAAAACGTCTCAAAATCGTTCACTTTGCATAATCAAGGCAGCGCCGTTTTGCCCGTGATGGCCGAGGCGAACCTGTCGATTGCGCCAGGGGAATGTGTTGCCTTGGTGGGTGCATCGGGGGCGGGGAAATCCACGCTCATGCGCATGGTTTATGGCAACTACACCACCCAAGCGGGGCGCATTCTGGTGGGTGATGTCGATGTCGCCCGGGCAGAGCCGCGCGCCATTCTCGCGCTGCGCAAAGACACACTTGGATACGTCAGCCAGTTCTTGCGCGTCGTGCCACGTGTGCCGACGCTGGATGTTGTCGCAGAACCTCTGCGGGCGTTGGGAACGGATGAGACACTGGCTTTGGCACGGGCCAAAGACCTGCTGAGCCAGTTGAACATCCCAGAACCTCTTTGGTCCCTCTCGCCAACGACCTTTTCTGGGGGCGAGCAGCAGCGGGTCAATATCGCGCGAGGTTTCGCGCATACCTATCCCGCCCTTCTTTTGGATGAACCCACCGCCAGCTTGGACGCAACCAACCGCGAGGTTGTTTTACGGCTTATCGAAGATGCCAAATCGCGTGGCGCGGCAATCTTGGGCATTTTCCACGACGAGGCTGCCCGGGCCCGCGTATGCGACCGCGAAGTCGACGTGACCCAATTCACGCCGGAGATCGCGGCATGACAGGACGGCTTATCGCCGTTGTAGGCCCATCCGGGGTCGGAAAAGACACGGTGATGGAAGCTCTTAGGAGCGCCAGACCCGACATCGCTCTGGTGCGTCGCGTCATCACCCGACCCAGCGAAGCTGGGGGCGAGGACTTTGACGGTGTAACAGAGGAAGCGTTCAAAGCGCAGCAGGTCGCGGGCGCGTTTGTTCTGTCGTGGCAGGCGCATGGCCTGTCCTATGGCATACCAAAATCCATTCGGCACCGTTTGGACGCTGGCGAAGACATGCTGATCAACCTGTCGCGGGCTGTCCTTGCCGAGGCGCAAGACGCCTTCCCTTCACTCCAGGTCATTAACCTTACCGCAAGCAAAGAAGTCTTGGCCAAGCGTCTTGCCGCGCGCGGCCGCGAAACGGCCGAAGACATCAGCCGCCGTTTGGATAGGAAGGGCGCCGCGCTCCCTCCCACTTGCAACGTTTTGGAGATCGACAATTCTGGCGCCCTAGACGCCACATTGGAAAAGATCCTGAACGCGCTTTATCCGGTGAGTGCGTAGCGATGGATCTGATGAAATTGTCCATCCGCAGCCTCGCCCAAAAGGGTCATCGTCGCAATGTCATGCGGGGCCAACGAAACATGCGCCAACTGCTCGGCCAACGCAGCCTCGGTTTGATCAGCCAATTCGGCATCAAGACGCCCCGACAATGTCATGTGAAAGCGGAATTCGTCCAGAACGTAAGGGTATCCCCATTCCAGCAAGAGAGCCTCTTGCGCAGCAGTCAGGCGCGCCGCTCGGCGTTTCGCCAATTCAGCCTCGTTTGGAGCCGCTCGAAACGCGTCAAGTTCTTTGACAAACCGCGCTGCGAGATACGCCAAGGGTCCAGTGTCGCCCACCGGGCACAGCGCGAGGAACTTGCCCAGGCGCGTAACGGCCAGGCCATCCAATTGAACAGGTTTTGCCGTTGCACACAAAGCTTCAAGGTGGCCAGCGAGCTCGTCAGCGGTTTTTCCGGCAGCAAGACGGAACGGTGGTTTGATCGTGGCGTGGAACCCGTATTTGCGCGGCGTTCTTGTCAAAGCCTCGACATCAATCGAAGCGACCGTTGGATGCGCAACCTGACGTCCCGCAACAGAATCCCATCCCAACCAAGACGCTCCGAATTTGGCCAAATCGCTGTCGGGTTCAGGTGTGTAGTAGATAGCAAAGCGTGAAAACATGACCCTTCCCTTGCAACAAACAGATGACGCTCCCATGACAAAGGAAACGGTTCTTGCCAATGCTCGTATCGTTTTAGCGGATGAGGTCGTGATTGGCTCTGTGCGCATCCAAGATGGCGTCATTGCTGATATCGACACGGGTCTGAGCGTGCCACAGGGCGCGATGGACTTGGACGGTGACTATCTCTCTCCTGGTTTGATCGAACTTCACACGGACAATTTGGAACGCCACATCACCCCCAGACCAAAGGTCGAATGGCCACATCGCGCGGCGATATTGGCGCACGACCGAGAGCTGGCGGGATGCGGGATTACTACGGTTTTTGACGCGATCCGGGTGGGGTCCATCGTGTCGGACACGAACAAACGCTACGGAAAATACGCGCGCCAGATGGCCGACGAAATTTTAGAAATGCGCGCCGCTGGCGCCCTGAAGATCAGCCATCATATCCACTTGCGGGCCGAAATCTGTTCGGAAACCCTGATCGAAGAGTTAAACGAATTCGGTGATGCGGATCGTGTCGGCATCGTCTCGCTGATGGATCATACACCAGGCCAAAGGCAGTTCCGCGACATCACCAAGTTCGAAGATTACGTCTGCGGCAAACATGGCCTGTCGCGCGAGGGGTTTGCTGAATATTGCGATTTTCTTTTCGGCTTGCAAAACACGCTGGGCGCGAAACACGAGGCGGCGGCGGTGGCCGCTGCGGCACGGTACGGCGCGACACTTGCCAGCCATGATGACACAACCGCAGAGCAAGTCGCTGTATCTGCATCTCACGGTGTCGACGTAGCCGAATTCCCAACAACCGTCGAAGCCGCCCAAGCTTGTCGTGATGCCGGTATCGCTGTGATTATGGGCGCACCCAACTTGGTGCGCGGCGGAAGTCATTCAGGAAACGTCGCGGCCAAGACGCTTGCTGAGGCGGACCTTCTGGACATCATTTCCAGCGATTATGTACCTGCCGCTCTGCTGTTGTCGGCGGTTATGCTGGGTGATCTTTGGGGTGATATGGCCAAGGGCATCGCCACTGTGACCAGTGCGCCTGCTCGATCTGTTGGCCTTGATGATCGGGGCGCGATTGAGATCGGAAAACGCGCAGATTTGGTCCGCTTTCGGCAACAATCCGAGATCGTGGTCGCGCGCGAGGTTTGGTCCAACGGCAACCAAGTCGCCTAAGCCGATCCCCGCTTGGTCGCATTGGCGTCAAAACGGGCCAAAACACGGTAAAAGGTGTCCAAATCGCTGTCGCTAACACCGGCCTGCAAATCACTTTGCAGTTTGTCCATAATTGGCGAGAGTTTTCGCACGTAGGTCAAACTTTGCCCTGTCAAACGCAGGATAAACTTCCGCTGGTCGTTTGCGTCAGGCGATGACGTCACCAAACCCTTCGCGGTCATCGCGCTCAACCGTCGGCTCAGCTGTCCTTTGTCGATTTGGAGTTCTGATGCGATGATCGACATCGGCGCCTCTTTATAAAGCGACAACAGCTGTATCACGCGCCATTCAACCAATGTGAGGTCGGAATGCGATTTCAATACCTGGGCCGCATGGGCGTTCAGGTTCGCATGCGTTTTCGCGACGCGAACAGTGACGGACCCGCGCTGAACGGTTTGCGATTTTAGTGCTGGCTCTCCCATAAGTAATGTGTAGATTTCCAGCTTTGACCTATCAACCTTAGAGTGCATCAGAAGCTGCTGCCCCACCCTAAGATGCTAGAAATTTCAGCTTTCATGCGTGCCGCCTGTTGGTTGTGTGCTTTTTGAACGGAACAGCCTCTGTCAACTGGGCCGTTCAAGACTCCGATCCCTAGGATGCGGCATTTCCGTTGACAGAGTCTGAACATTGAAAGAGCGTCACACCATGACGACGACACTTTCAGTGATTCCACGCTTAGGGCGGCGCGATACGGGCTGTGACCTGGTGACAATAGGCTAAGCACGGCGCTTTTGCGGCGCGCGTTTGCCTTTCCGCTCACCCCTTGTCTTCGGTTTTCAATGAAAAACTCACCCTCGTTGCGGCTTGCCATCGATATTGGCGGCACTTTCACCGACACGGTCCTAATGGATGACGGCGGCGGCCTTTTGGCGTCTGCCAAAACCCCAACGACACCTTCCAACCCCACATTGGGCGCCCTTGCCGGAGCGCGCATCGTCGTCGCTCAGGCAGGCGTGCAGTGGGAGCAGATCGCTGGCTTTATCCACGGCACCACACTCGCGACAAACGCCCTGATCGAGCGCCGCGGCGCCCGGGTCTCGACCATCACGAACGACGGTTTTCGCGATATCCTGGAAATCGCATACGAGCGGCGGTACAGCCAATACGACATCAACATAACCAAGCCCGATTTGATTGTGCCGCGTTCTCGGTCGTTCACGATTGGCGGGCGCATGTCGGCCTCTGGGCAAGAGCTGACTGTCTTGGATGGCGTAGCTATTGCAGGTCTTGCGGAAAGCCTCGAACGGGAACGTACCGAGGCGATCGCGATCTGCCTGCTGCATGCATATGCGAACCCCTCGCACGAGCTCGCCCTTAGGGACGCCCTTGCCTCTGCCCTGCCTGGCGTGACGATTTCGGTGTCACACGAAGTCAGCCCCGAAGCGCGAGAATTCGATCGCCTCTGCACGACGCTGGCAAATGCCTACATCCAACCGCTGATGTCGGAATACCTTACCGATTTCGAAGCGGCTTTCTCGGCAGAGGGTTTGACCTGCCCCGTTTTGATGATGACCGCAGGTGGCGGCATGACGACCTTGGAAACGGCGGCCCGCCTGCCCATTCGGTTGGTTGAATCCGGGCCTGCGGGCGGCGCGATTTTGGCCGCTCGGGTCGCCAAGGGGATTGGCGAGGATGCCGTCCTGTCGTTTGACATGGGCGGCACGACGGCCAAGCTGTGCCTCATCGACAATTACACACCGCAAACGGCCCGAACATTCGAGGTCTCACGCGCGGAACGTTTTATCAAAGGCTCTGGAATGCCTGTTCGCATACCGGTCGTCGACATGATCGAAATTGGCGCAGGCGGAGGTTCCAAAGCCCGCGTTGACCGATTGGGGCGCGTCATGGTTGGCCCAGAAAGCGCAGGATCAGAGCCAGGGCCTGCGGGTTTCGGAAAAGGTGGAACAGATCCGACGGTCACGGACGCCGACATCGCACAAGGCTATATCGACCCTGACGCCTTTGCTGAAGGACGTTTGCAGATAGACTTCGCCGCCTGTGAACGGGCGCTGGTGTCCGGCATCGCGGTGCCCCTTGCGTTAAAGCCCTCACCAGCGGCCCAAGCCGTCAGTGATATCGTGGACGAAAGCATGGCGAGCGCTGCCCGCATGCACGCAGTCGAGTCCGGCAAAGACCTGGCCCAGCGAACAATGATCGCCTTTGGCGGAAATGGCCCACTTCACGCCTGCCGTGTCGCGCGCAGATCAGGCGTGCGCAGGATCGTCGTCCCGCCAGACCCCGGTGTGGGCAGTGCGGTTGGCTTTCTGTTCGCGCCTGTGTCTTTCGAAATCGTTCAGTCGCGGTACACCACACTGGATAACTTTGACAAAAAGGCGATCAATGCGTTCCTTTCAGACCTGATTGTCGAAGCGAAAAGCATCGTTCGACAGGGGGCGCCTGATGGCGCTTTGACCCTGCGCATTCAGGCATTTATGCGGTATCAAGGCCAAGGACACGAGATCGAAATCGACGTCCCGAGTGACGCCCTCAGCGATAAAGATGTCTCCGATCTCCGCCGCGCGTTTGAAAGCGAATACGCCCGTTTGTTCAGCCGCGCGGTACCTGGCATGACAATCGAAATTCTCAATTGGGCTGTCCAAGTGTCCTCTGCCGCCGGTGACGCGCCGGACGCCAAAGCGAGGCCAGATCACGTCGTCGCAACACCCAATAGGAAACGAGACATCTTCTGCGACGTTACAGCTGGGTGGACCCAAGCGGACGTCTACACGCGCTCAGATCTGTTGCCCGGTACGACCTTGAATGGCCCCGCC
Source organism: uncultured Rhodobacterales bacterium (assembly GCA_964649815.1). Classification (GTDB taxonomy): domain Bacteria; phylum Pseudomonadota; class Alphaproteobacteria; order Rhodobacterales; family Rhodobacteraceae. Next base: position 42,209 of record CAZYQC010000001.1, read on the forward strand.
TTGATCGTTGAACCACAGACAACGACCTTTGTCGGCGCAGACTTTTCTGCTGCGGTCGACGGCTTGGGTAATTTGGTTTTGACCAAAACGATAGGAGAGCCCGCATGAGCCCCGCCGATCCAAAGCTACAAGTCATGTGGAACCGCCTTCTGGCGGTCGTCGAAGAGCAGGGGCAAGCGCTGATCCGTGCCGCTTTCAGTCCTATCGTCAGAGAATGTGGTGACATCTCTGCAGGCATCTTTGACGTCGACGGTCGCATGCTTGCACAGGCCGTCACAGGCACGCCCGGGCACATCAATACGATGGCCGAAGCAGTTAAAGACTTGCGCGCACGTTTCGTGCAGACCGACATGCAACCCGGCGACATCTTTATGACAAATGACCCGTGGATTGCGTCCGGGCATCTCAATGACTTTCTGCTCATGATGCCGGTGTTTCACGGTGGAAAAGTCGTCGCCTATACGGCCTGTACATCTCATCTGGTGGATTTGGGCGGACTGGGCATGGGCCCCGAAGGCTCCGACCTTTACGACGAGGGTCTGCTAATCCCACCGTGCAAGTTGGTGGATCGCGGCCAAGTGAACACCCTGTTGATGGACATTGTAAAAGCGAACTCGCGCGAACCCATTGCAAACGAAGGCGACATTTATGCATTGATCGCCTGCTGTGAGGCCGGTGCAACGCGGCTCTGCGATATGATGGAAGAGTTTGGCCTCGATGATCTGGTGGACCTTGCCGATTACATTGTCGACACCTCGTTGCGGGGGACCAAGGCAGCCATCGCAGAGGTCCCGCCGGGCGTATACCAAGCCTCACTTGTCGTAGATGGTTACGATGAGCCGATCCAGTTGCAAGCGACGCTCAGCATCACGCCAGAGGATGTCGAACTGGATTTTTCGGGAACATCGCCCTCTTCCCCGAAAGGCATCAACGTTCCCGTGAATTACGCCACGGCCTATGCAGTCTTTGCGCTGCGGTGTATCATCGGCGCGGACATTCCCAACAATGCTGGCTCTCTTCTGCCATTCCGCGTCATTGCTCCGGCGGGATGCATTTTGAACGCACAGGCGCCATCCCCCGTGGCGATGCGGCATACTTTGGGCCAAATGACGCCGGATCTCGTCTATGCATGCTTGTCGCAAGCCCTGCCCGACAAGGTCCCAGCCGAAGGGGCGTCGTGTATGTACGATTTACCACTGCGCCACGCCCCAGATGCCGCCCTGCGCGGCGACACTCAATTCGCGGTGGAGCTCGTATTCAGTGGCGGAACCGGCGCACGGCCATCCCAGGATGGACTGTCGGCAACAGCTTTCCCCAGCGGCGTCTGGGGCAGCCAGGTGGAAACCACCGAAGCCTCCGCGCCCGTTCTCATCACCAAACGAGAGCTGCGCGTGGATTCCGGTGGCGCGGGCAAATGGCGTGGCGGTCTTGGGCAAAGCATCGAGATGACCGCCGCCACTAACCAGGATTTGATGCTGTTTCTTTCCGTCGAGCGCGTCAAAAACCCTGCGCGGGGCCGGTTTGGCGGCGGAGCAGGTGCGCCAGGAAACATTCAACTCAAATCCACCGGACAGTCTCTGCCAAGCAAAGGCGAAGTTCGCATACCCGCTGGTGAAACACTGGTGTTTGAAACACCCGGTGGCGGCGGGTTTGGCCTGGCATCCGACCGCTCGCCAGAAGACGTGGCGCGTGACGTATCCGAAGGGGTTGTTACGCCGGCTTCCGCAGAACGCGATTACGGGAGGCACGGATGATCAACCCTCAACCGCATATTGGCGCGATGGCCCCATACGCCCTTGCCGATCTTTCTGGCCCATCGGGCGTAAAGATGGTGTCGCTTTCCCAAAACGAAAGCCTCTTTCCACCTAGCCCGTTGGCAATAGATGCCGGCGCGAGGGCGATGGCTGCCGCGCATCTTTACCCCGATCCCGATTGGTCCGAGCTTCGAGACGCCTTGGGGCACCATCACGGAATATCATCCGACCGCATTCTGTGCGGGAACGGGTCGCTGGATCTGATCGGAGCGTTGGGTCGCGCCTTTCTAAGGCCGGGCGACGCGATGGTCGTGCCGGAACACGCTTACCCCTTTTTCAAAACAGTCGCGCAACTGAACCAAGCGACCCTACACCTATCGCCAGAAACCCACCGTGTAGTGTCGCCAGAGATGATTTTGGACCGTGTCGACGCAAAAACGCGCCTTGTGTTCATAGCAAATCCGGCGAACCCCACCGGAACGCGTTTGCCCAAGCCAGACCTTGTGGCACTGCGCTCCGCTTTGCCGCCAAACGTATTGCTGGTCATTGATGAAGCTTACGGCGAATTCGCGGATCATTTGAACGAGCCGATGTTCGACATGGTCGACTTAGGCAACACAGTTGTCCTTAGAACCTTTTCCAAAGCATACGGATTGGCGGGTTTGCGCGTTGGTTGGGGGCTTTTCCCACACGACCTAGCCGCAGAGGTCCGCAAAGTTCTGAATCCAAACAATGTCTCCGTCGTCAGCCAAGCCGCAGCAAAGGCCGCGTTGGATGATCATGGCTACATGCGAAACACATGTGATGTTACCCAATCCATACGTACCCGTATCTCAAACACCTTGCGATTTGAGGGCTTTGACATTCAAGAGAGCTTTGCCAATTTCCTCATCATCCCATTTGAGACTGCAGAAATGGCCTTGTCTGCCGATCACGCTTTGCGCCATGACGGCTTGCTATTGCGCGCTCAAGGCGGCGCTGGCCTACAGACTTGTCTCCGCGCGACCATTTGCGACGCGGATGTTATGGATCGCATGGTCAAAACGCTGTCAGCTTGGCAACAAGGAGATCATCCATGACCACGAACCGCGGCCGCGCGCGCCTGGGCGTTTTGGTGCCATTCACCAACAGCAATCTAGAGCCCGATCTTGCCTTGATGGCGCCCAACGGCATCTCGCTCCATGTCACGCGCATGGGGGGCTATGACGAAGATGAAATTCCGGACGATGCTCAAATGGCGGGCCTCGGCGCATCGGATTTGTCCGAACCCTTGCACCTTTTGCAAGGGGTGAAGCCCGACGTGGTACTTTATGGCTGCACGTCAGCGACCCTGACGCACGGCGTCAGCTTTGATCAAACATTGGCGCAAAACATTAAGGCAAAAAGCGGTGCCAAAACCGTCACTGCGGCGGGCGCGTTGGTGGCCGCATTGGAAGAGCTTGGCGCAAAGAGGATTGGGTTTGCCTCGCCCTATGTGCCTGCGATCAATGATCTTGCCATCGGCTTCTTGTCGGACTCTGGCTTTGAAACGATCAAACGCTCCGAAGTAACGGAAACTTTGGACAACACAGGCCAAGGGGCACTCACCCCAACTGACGTCTTTGCCCTTGGCGCCAAAGCCGACCATACGGAGGCGGATGCAATCGTCCTCTCCTGCACAGATATGAGAAGTGTCGAAACTGTGGGCGAGCTGGAAGCACAGCTAGGAAAGCCTGTGATATGCTCCAATCAGGCTATGATGTTTCAGGCTTTGCGCATGTTAGAAATTCCAGACAGTTTGTCAGGGTACGGCAGTTTATTGGAAAGATCCCGCATATGAATTTTCAAGACATCTCGGATTTTGTCCTGGGCTCCCCAATTGTGCCGCAATCGGCGAAGGACATGACAGCCACGTTGCTCATCGACACGCTTGGCGTTGCTGCAGGCGGGGCCGAAATGGACGCCGGTGTCATAGCGCGCAACCACGCACTGCGGTTCATGGCGGGCGGTTCCGACCAAGACAGCGCGACGCTGCTGTTTGACGGTCGCAAAGCGTCACTTACGGGTGCCAGCTTTGCGCTTGCCACTCAAATCGATAACCTGGACGCGCATGACGGCTATAATCCCGTCAAAGGACATATTGGTTGCGCGGTTGTGCCGGCCCTCTTTGCATTCGCCGAACATTTGCCCGATCTGACTGGCGCCGAGGCGATTGACGCTCTTGCCATGTCCTATGAAATCGCCGGTCGCGCGGGTCTCAGCCTGCATGGATCAGTTTCCGATTATCACACATCGGGCGCTTGGAACGCTTTGGGTGTGGCGGCACTGGGCGCCCGTTTGTTCAACCTCAGCCAGGATCAACTGCGGCAGGCTTTGGGAATTGCAGAGTATCACGGCCCAAGAAGCCAAATGATGCGCGAAATTGCGACGCCGACCATGCTGCATGATGGATCAGGGATGGGGGCGATGGTTGGCACTATGGCTGTGCTTTTGGCCCAAGATGGCTTTACCGGCGCACCAGCAATCACCGTCGAAGACGATGCCGTGGCGCATCATTGGGCCGATCTGGGATCAGTTTGGACTGTTGAACAAAACTATATCAAACCCTACCCGATCTGCAGATGGGCGCATGCGGCGATCGACGCTTTGTCACGCCTGATGCAAACGCACGACTTTTCAGCCGATCAGGTTACGCAAATCAACGTTCGCACCTTTCGCGAGGCTGCAGCACTCTTTCCGCGGATGCCCGAGACGACGTCTCAGGCGCAATATTCTTTGCCCTTTGCACTCGCCGCAATGCTTGTTCATGGCAAGATCACCTCTGACGAAATCACCGGAATTGCCCTTGGCGACGATCGCCTCGCTGCCATCCTGCCAAAGATTGAGGTCGCAATCGGTCAAGAACATCAGGACCGGTTCCCAGCGGGCCGTTGGTCGGACGTCACAGTACATTTGTCCGACGGACAGGTCTTGGCATCCGGCGATCAACCTGCGCGCGGCGGGCCGGACGCCCCGCTTGAGCTGCATGAGATCGAAAGCAAATTTCGCAACATCGCCAGTATCCTTGCCCCAGAAAGACGCTCAGCGATTTGGGCGATGCGCGACGCCCTTGCCGAGGGTGACGTGCCGCTGAAACATCTAACCCGGCTGATCACAGCATCAGTTCAGGACGGATCATGACCAAAGCCATTCGCATTCTTTTGCACAACGCAAAAACACATCACCTCGAAGCTTGGCTGCGGGCCGCGCAGCCGCATGTCGATGTCGTGACCTGCAATACCCACGAAGGCGTGGCTGCGGTGATCGAAAATCAAAAGCCCGACGTCGCTTATTCCATTCGATACACCGGCACCTCTGACTATCCGCGCGACGCCTTTCTCGCGCCCGGCGGTCCCAAATGGATTGCGGTTGGCGGATCCGGCACGGATCACTTTGGAAGCTGGGACACAGAGGCCGTCACTTTGACAAACGCGGCGGGTGTCGCGGCCGACATGATGGCGGAATACATCTTTGGTGGGTTCTTACATTTCAGCCTCGATATCCCTGGATTGCAACGCGACCAATCCGCGAAAACATGGGACGTTGGCCGCCTGGTTCGACCCTTGCACGGCAAAACGCTTTTGATCGTCGGGCTTGGACAAACCGGTCAAGCCGTCGCGCGGCGCGCCAAAGCCTTTGGTATGCGCGTATTGGGAACCCGCGCGCGCCCTGCAGCAACGGAATGCGTCGACGAAGTGCACGCCGCAGACCGCATCGCACAACTCATGCCGCGCGCGGATTTTGTGGCCGTCGCGACACCACTGTTGCCCAGCACACGCGGTCTTATCGGGAAAACCGCCATTTCCGTGATGAAAAAAGGCGCTGTTCTAGCGGATGTCTCGCGCGGCGGCGTCGTTGACCACACTGCCCTGCGCGATGCTTTGATCTCTGGTCAGCTGGGCGGTGCGGCATTGGATGTCTTTGAACAAGAGCCGCTGCCGCCGGAAAGCCCTCTGTGGAATACACCCAATGTGCTGATATCGCCCCATTGTTCTTCGGTTCACGCCGAGTGGGAGCGGGCGTCTTTCGACCTCTTTCTCAAGAACCTGGATCGCTATCTGAATGATCAGCCGCTCTTCAACGTTGTGGATCCCGGCCGGGGTTACTAGCGTTGATTCAAATGATAAAAGGGGTGAGATACCGTGGACGTTTACCGGCACAATCCATCGAAAACCGCGGTACGTCTTCCAGAGGATGTGCCGGACCCAAGCGTTGATTTTCAAGCGCCACGCGAGTTGATCTCCAAATGCCCTAAGGCAGGCGCCACACCGCTTATCAACGCCCGTGATCTCGCTAAGGCTGTCGGGGTTGGCCAATTCTGGATCAAAGACGAACGCGCCCGTATGGGCCTTGGCAGTTTCAAGGCGCTTGGTGCGGCTTACGTCATAGCCTGCGACGCTGCCGATGGCGTTTCCAAAGGACGGACTTATGTGACGGCCAGTGCTGGGAACCACGGGCTGTCTGTTGCCGCAGGTGCCGCCGCTTTCCAAGCAAAATCCAGGGTTTTCATCTCCGAAACAGTCCCAGAAGGGTTTGCCGCGCGCCTGGCGGCACAAGGTGCGGAAGTCGTGCGCCAAGGCGCCACCTACGAAGACAGCATGGCCGCAGCCGAGCAATCTGCAAAGGACACCGGCGCAATTCTTTTGTCCGATAGCTCCTGGCCCGGATATTTCGACGCGCCGCATCGGTTGATGGAAGGCTACCTTGTCCTCATGTCAGAGGTCTTTGAGCAGATTCCAGAACCGCCCACGCACATATTCCTGCAGGCTGGTGTCGGGGGACTGGCCGGTGCTTGCGCCGCGGCGGCGCGGTCGCAGTGGGGCGATGCACCGACGATCACCGTGGTCGAGCCTGACGTCGCACCGGCGCTGAAAGCATCCGTCGAAGCGGGTCACGCCGTGACAACGCAAGGACCGATTTCCAGCATGGGCCGCTTGGACTGTAAAGAGCCGTCTTTGATCGCACTGAAAGGGCTTGCACGGGACGCAAACCTGTTCGCAACTCTCACCGAAGAAGAAGGCGAGCGTGGCGCGGAGCGTCTTGCAAGCTTGGGCTATGCAACGACGCCCTCGGGCGGTGCTGGCATTGCGGCATGCCTTGCCGAAGACGCCCGATCCCATTTCGATTTGTCTTCGGACGCCCGTGTTTTGGCGATCCTCAGCGAAGAAGCCGCGGCATGACGTTCCCGGCGCGGGGTTTTCCCGAAAGCGAATTCCGCGAACGTACTGCTCGGGCTCAGAGCTTGATGGGGCAACATGGCCTCTCTGCCTTGCTGCTCACAACAGAAGCGGACATCCGGTATTTCACGGGATTTCTCACCCGATTTTGGGAAAGCCCAACGCGGCCTTGGTTCGTGGTCGTTCCGGCCTCGGGAGATCCGATTGCGGTCATCCCCTCCATCGGAGCGCATCTGATGGGCCAGAGCTGGCTAAGCGATATCCGAACTTGGCAAGCCCCGGATTACCGCGATGACGGTGTCACACTCTTGGCCGATACGCTGGCGCAGGTCGTACCCGCAAAGGATCGCATTGGGGTACCCAGCGGACTGGAAACCCATGTGCGCATGCCACTTCAGAGTTGGAGCACTTTGCAGTCTATGCTCCAAGATCGAAGCTGGACTTCGGATCTGGGTATTCTGCGCGACCTTCGAATGGTCAAATCTGAATTAGAAATCGCTAAGATTGAGACCGCGTGCGCCATTGGGCAGCGCGTTTTTGATAAAGTTCCGACATTGGCCACCAAAGGTGTGGCTTTGGATGTCGTTTTTCGAAAATTCCAGATGGCCTGTTTGGATCAGGGCGCTGATTGGGTTTCTTACCTGGCAGGTGCTGCGGATCAAGGTGGATACGGCGACGTCATTTCACCCGCGTCTTCGCGCGCGCTTCAAGACGGGGATGTTTTGATGCTGGACACGGGTTTGGTGTGGGACGGATATTTTTGCGATTTTGATCGTAACTATTCTGTTGGAGCCGCCAAACCCCATGTGAGCGCGGCCTATCAAAGGCTTTTGGATGCCACCGATTCCGCGTTTGAGATTGCGCGCCCCGGCGCGACGATCAGTGATTTGTTCCACGCGATGAATGCACAGGTTTCTAACGGCGATGGGGCCGGCTCCGTCGGTCGTTTTGGACATGGGTTGGGCATGCAACTCACCGAAAATCCGTCGATCATTCCAGACGACAAAACTGTTCTAAAGCCGGGCATGGTGCTCACCTTAGAGCCGAGCTGTACGCTCGATCACGGCAAAACGTTGGTTCACGAGGAAAACATCGTTGTGACCGAGACTGGCGCCAGATATTTGTCGCAACCCGCCCCGCGTACTTTGCCAGAGATTTGAGCCTGTTTCATGCGGTTTGCAGCAGAGATAACTCAAGACATGCGGCCCCAGATGGGGCTGGTTGTCCTTCAAGCTGACGAAACCATCGAGGATGAGTTTCGCGCGACGCTCACACCGGACGTTAGCCTCCTGGTGACGCGCATCCCCTCTGGCGAAGAAGTCTCTGCCGACAGCTTGGCTGAAATGAAAAATCACTTGGGCCGCGCTGTCAGCTTGTTTCCTTCTGGAAAGTCCTTTGACGTGATCGGATACGCATGCACCTCGGCGACTGCCGAGATTGGCGCAGAAAATGTCGCGGCAGAGATAGGGCAAAGCGTTTCAACACGCGCTGTTACCGATCCGTTAAGTGCCCTTGTCGCAGCGTGCCAAACGCTCGACGCGAGCCGCATCGCGTTTTTGTCGCCCTATGTTGAAGACGTCTCCGCCAAGATACGCGACCGTTTGGAGCGATCGGGCATCGCCACCCCAATCTTTGGGAGTTTCAGCGAAGCCGAAGAAGCGCGCGTTGCCCGCATAAGCGAAGCCTCGATCAAAGATGCTGCGCGCCAACTGCTGCAAAAGGGGGCCGTCGACGCATTGTTCATGTCCTGCACGAATTTGCGAACCTCCGCCGTTCGACACAGCGTGGGACAAGAGTTTGGCCTCCCTGTTTTGTCGAGCAATTCAGTTCTCGCTTGGCACATGTTGGCTTTGTCGAGCGCATCACCGAATGGCCTACGTCCTGACGCGGTCTGAAGACCTACTCGCTGACTTGCACCACTTCTGTGCCTTGGTTTGCACGCAGCCAATCAGCGACAAACGCATCAACCGTTTCCAACATCGCGATCTCGGCCGTTAGGTTTGAATTGTTGAAAGCTTGTCCAATGGATTTGGACCACGTGGTTGCCATGAACCTGACCGACACGTCCCGCGTGAGCGATACAGACTGTTTCAATTGCAATGCCGCGCGGAAGGGCCGCACACAGCCGCGGTCATCGCGCATCGGTGAAAAACTTATCGCCAGATGCGCGTGCCCTTCGTCCAAGGCTGCTTCTTCTTCCGTGAGTATGCGAATGCCGAGGGCCTGGAACTGTGCAGAAAAGCGGTCGTGTAGAACAACGCCAAACGTGTCGGCCAAGCCATTTGGGCCCTTGACCGGGCGGGCATCAAAATAGATCGCATTTAACCCTTTGAGAGAACCCGCCTGGTCTGTCATCGGAAAGCTCTCTAACTCAGCGGTCAACGCATCAGACGGCACCGAGCATTCCGCAACCGCGTGGCGGCGCATGTCGGGCAAATCCGTCATGTCGGCCCGTTGGGACAAAACCCCTAAAAATGCATCAATCGCCTCGGAATTCATCCGCAAGGCTTGTCGGCTTGTTTTAATCGGCTCCTCTAGACAGGTGGAGAGCGCCGAGCAATCACCGTCAAGTTCGGACGCTTCTAGGTACAGCCAACGATCTTGGGCCGCGACCCCCTGTGCAAAGCATGTGGCCACCAATGTAGCCCACAGCAAAATAAACTGACGAAACGCGTGCATCTTGCCTCCTGCCAACTGTTTGGCAGGCGGAATAAAGGACAAGCCTTTACATTCGCTAAACGGCCCAAGCCCGACTGCGTCTTACAAAACGGTCACAACCGTCCCGATTGGAACACGCTCATACAGGTCTTCAACATGCTCGTTCAGCATACGGATACAGCCGTTTGAAACAGATTGACCAATCGTCTTGGGCTGGGTGGTGCCGTGAATGCGGAAATACGTATCGACACCATTTTGGAACAGATAGAGCGCCCGCGCACCAAGCGGATTACCCGGCCCGCCCGGCATGATGTAATCGTTGTCAACGAATTTCGCGTAAGCCACCGGGTCGCGTTCAATCATGTCATTCGTCGGCCGCCACGTCGGCCATTCTTTCTTGACGTCAATCGTCGCCGAGCCAGTGAATTCCAGTCCCGCGCGGCCAACCCCAACTCCGTACCGGATGGCTTTGCGCGGTTCGGTCACCCAATAAAGATAGAAACTGCGGGGCAGGATCAGGATTTGGCCGGGCTCAAACTCTTTCTTGATCCGTACCTCTTGCGGGGTGGGATCGAAAGTGACTGTGTTGGCCTCAAGCGCCATCGGCAAGGCAGAAGCGGCAAGAGTCGTGGAAAGAAATGCGCGGCGATCCATCGTAAAATCCAAAATTGCTAATTTTGTGTACGATTCTTCTCAAAGAGAGCGCAAAAATCAAGAAATTCAGGCGAGGCGATCACGGAAATGCGAGCCCTGAAGCAGGGCTGCACTTTTCCCGATGCGAAGAGGGCGACTTTTGCGATTGGCTTATGCAGCAGCGTCGAACGCGGCAGGCAAGTCGCCTTGGCGCGCGGCCTGATCAATCGCTTGGCGCATGTCGACTTTTATGCAATCCGCCAGTTGCTCAAAGCTATCAATCGCAAAGTAGACCGGTTGCACGATATCGATCCGGTATGGCGTTCGCAGAACAGTTTCCAGATCAAATGGCACCACTTTTGGGCTGCCGGAAATCACATTCTCAAGCTCTTCCGGGCTTGAGATGATGCCCGCTCCAAACGCCTTCAGAGCGTCGCCTTCGCGGATCAAGCCGAACTCAATTGTGAACCAAAACAATCGAAACAGCCGTTCTGAATAGGCGTCCCCGAGCTCTAGCGAGAGCCGCCCAAACCCTTCTAAAAACTGACAAAACGCATCATTGGTCAACATTGGACAATGGCCGAAACACTCGTGAAAAATGTCTGGTTCTTCGATGTAGTCGAAATGCTCACGCTTGCGAATGAAGGTTGCGACGGGGAATTTTCGGTTGCTGAGCAACGTCGAAAACTCATCCTGGGGGATCAACGCGTCTACCGCCTTGACGCCCGCGCCGGTCAAGCCGAAAAGCTTGGCGTCGACATCTTTGACTTGAGGCACCTCAGACCCGGTCATCCCCAGCGCAACCTGACCATCCAGATACGCCTTGGACGCATGACGCCTTAGGCGAGACATCTGAAGTTCAAAGAGATCACGCCAAACGCTGGCCTCTTCGGCTGTGTAGTTAAACTGACCCTCGGCGTTGGGTGTTTTCGAAGTGTATTCCGTCGACAATGGCATGGGCGCGCTCCTTTTAAGCAACTTTGCCACAGCCATGATGAAAGAGGCATGCAAGCTTTAGGAAAATTGGCCTGTATCTGGAATGAAATATCTGATAATTGCTGAAACATGAAATTTTCGCCCACGGAAACAGCCATTCTTGATATCCTGCAGCACGATTCCGCCAAGAGCATGGCAAATCTTGCTGACCAGTTAGGGATGTCGTCTTCGACGCTTTGGCGAAAAGTGCAAGAGCTCGAAAACTCAGGCGTTATCAAGGCGCGTGTCGCCTTGCTGGATGCTGCCAAGGTCGGTTGCAAGCTGACGGTGCTGGCCGCGATAACGCTGCGAGATCACAGCGAAGGTACGGTCAACGGTTTTGCGCGGTTGATCATGGGGCGGCCCGAAATTGTCGAATGCCATGCGACATCTGGGCAAGCTGACTACAGTTTGAAGATCCGAGTGGCAGATGTCGAAGCGTATGAGCAATTCATGACCCATACCTTGCTGCGCTCGGACTATGTGCGCGAGGTGCAATCATCATTTGTCTTGAAAGAACTCAAAGCGACAACAGCCTTGCCGCTTTGAGCTTTGACAATCCGCGCTTCACGCACGCAGCGATCGATCAGTCGGGCGCTTTGGTCGTGCGCAGGTATGGCAGAACGGCGGTGAACTCGCCAAACTTGGCCTTGGCGTCTTCGTCACTGACAGTAGGCGGGATGATCACATCATCGCCGACATTCCAGTTCGCAGGGGTCGCGACGCCCTTTCCTGTGGACGTCTGAAGCCCGTCCAAAGCGCGCAGAACCTCAGCAAAGTTGCGGCCAACGGTCATTGGGTACGTCATGGACAGCTTAAGTTGCTTGTCCGGCCCGATAATAAACACGGAACGGACAGTTGCGCTGTCTGCGGGGGTGCGACCGTCGGGCATGTAAGCTTCGGCAGGCAACATGTCGAAGGCTTTGGACACTTCCAGCCCGTCATCCGCAATTATTGGAAATCCTGCCGTCGCCCCCGAAACCTTTTCGATGTCGCCTTTCCACTTTTTGTGGTCCTCAACGCTATCGACAGACACGCCAATCACTTTGGTGCCGCGCTTGTCCCATTCATCTGCGAGCTGGGCCACAGCGCCAAATTCAGTCGTGCAAACCGGCGTAAAATCCTTTGGGTGCGAAAAGAGAATCGCCCAGCTGTCGCCGATCCAGTCATGCAAAGAAAAGCTGCCGTGGTCGGTGGCAACCGTGAGATCGGGGATGGTGTCGTTGATGCGCAGGCCCATAGAATCCTCCGGTATGGTCAAGAATGTGGTGGTCTCAACTTATGCAAAGAAAGCGCCTCTTGCACCCCCCCACAAGCGGTGCCACTTTGCGGCCAAACACCGGTCAGGAGGGCATGTGCCATGCTGGAAAAACGTCAATTCTACATCAACGGAGCTTGGGTCGATCCGATCGAGGGAACCGACCACCACGTAATCGACCCATCCACGGAAGAGCCATGTGCCGTCATTTCGCTGGGCGGCAAGGCAGACGCTGACGCAGCGGTTGCTGCGGCAAAAGCTGCGTTTCCGGCGTGGATGGCGACACCCGCCGAAGAACGTATTGCTTTGGTCGAAAAGCTGCTTGAGGTTTACAAAACCAAGCAGGCCGACATGTCCGAAGCCATGAGCATAGAGATGGGTGCGCCGATCGATATGGCCAAAACCCAACAATTTGGTGCGGGCACGTATCACCTGAGCAATTTCATCAGAGCCGCGAAGTCGTTCGAGTTTTCGCGACCCTTGGGTGATCATGCACCAAACGACCGGATCATCTATGAGCCGGTGGGCGTAGCAGCCATGATTACGCCCTGGAACTGGCCACAGAACCAGATCACCTTGAAGGTTGGCGCCGCGGCTGTGGCTGGCTGTACGATGGTTTTGAAACCGTCAGAGGAATCCCCTCTCGACGCTATGATCTTTGCCGACGCGATGCACGAGGCGGGCTTCCCTGCGGGTGTGTTCAACCTGGTGAATGGCGACGGGGTTGGCGTTGGGACAGAGTTGTCGGGCCACAAAGACGTCGACATGGTCAGCTTTACCGGCTCTACCCGCGCCGGCATCCTGATTTCCCAAAATGCGGCAAACACCCTCAAGCGTGTGCATCTTGAATTGGGTGGCAAAGGCGCAAACCTGATTTTCGATGACGCTGACGAAAAGGCCGTCAAGCGGGGTGTTCTTCACATGATGAACAACACCGGTCAGAGCTGTAACGCCCCCTCGCGCATGCTGGTTCAGCGGGGTCTCTATGATCAGGCTGTTGAGGAAGCCGCTGCTGTGGCCGACAAAGTGACAGTGGGCCCTGCGTCCGAAGAGGGACGCCACATCGGCCCCGTGGTTAACGAAGTGCAGTGGAACAAGATCCAAGGCCTGATCCAAAAGGGCATCGAAGAAGGTGCGCGTTTGGTTGCAGGCGGGCCTGGACGCCCCGAAGGATTTAACAAAGGCTTTTACGTCAGGCCCACCGTGTTTGCAGATGTGAACAACGACATGACCATCGCGCGGGAAGAAATCTTTGGCCCGGTTCTGTCGATCATTCCTTTCGACACCGAAGAAGAAGCGGTCGAGATTGCCAATGACACGCCCTATGGTTTGACCAATTACGTCCAAACTCAAGATGCCGCGCGCGCCAATCGATTGGCGGGGCAATTGCGGTCAGGCATGGTCGAGATGAACGGCCAAGGCCGCGGCGCCGGAGCGCCGTTTGGTGGGATGAAGCAATCCGGCAATGGCCGCGAGGGCGGCATCTGGGGCATCGAAGACTTTTTGGAAGTCAAATCCGTTTCCGGTTGGGCTGCGGAATAAAGGTTAGGATTGGCGGGGGCTCTGCCCCCGCGCCCCCGGGATATTTCCTGCCAAAAGAAAAGAGAGAACGCCGCGTTTGTGGACGCGGCGTTTTTTTGACCTGCCTGATTGGCGCAAGAGGCGCTGATTAAGATCCGTGGTCAGAGTGATCTGTTTCGTGTTGATCACCATCCGGGCGTGGCTCAACGTTGAAAACCACATGAATTGTGCCGGCTTTTTCAAAAGTGAGGGTGGCGCTGATCTTTTCGCCGTCTTCCAGGGGGTCGCCTTTGAGCCCCATGAACATGACATGGAAGCCGCCCGGTTGCAGGAACACAGTCTCGCCCGGGGCGATTTCGATGCGGTCGACGTGCTTCATCTTGGCGATGCCGGCTTTTTCTTCGGTTGTGTGGATCATCACACGGGGGAAGTCGGCATCGACAGCGGTCAAATAGTCGACCGTGTCGCCTGCGTTTGTGATGATCATGTATCCAGCGCCTGACATTGCCGTCTTTGGCGTCTCAAACGCGACGGGGTGTTCGATGACCAGGTTGCCGATCTTGTAGTCATGCGCCTGGGCGATGGCTGGGGTCAGTAGGGCGGCCAAGGCCGCGTAAGCGAGAGGTTTCATGCTGTGCTCCGATAACCGCAATGAGTGCGGCAAAGATGTAAGGTAAATGTAGGATCAGTTGTCAGAGCAGAACAGGCGGATCGCGGGCCGAAAAGGGATTGGCGCGCGCCTGGGACACGGGCAGGTTTGGATCACGCAGTCGCATATAGATCGCGTCAGGGGCGACGGCCGCGAATGTAGAGGCCCCGCGGTCAGGGGGGCAAAAGGCGGTAAACCGGCACGCGTCACAGGTTGGCGACGCGCTGTGGCCGGAGTTTTCAATATCGCCACAAATGTCGATCCATTGGCCACCCATGTCGAGATAGGCCTGGATATCAGGTGTAATGACCAAGGGCGCCGTTTTGTGCGCAAAGCCGACCAAAGCGAGTGCTGCAAGCAGAAGCGCTGCGCAATGTAGTTTGGCGATCTGCAACATGCGGCGGGTCATCGGTGGCAGTTTACCCTTGAACGGGTGGCGAATGCCAGCGCGTCAGAACGGCGCGGGTGCCCGCAGGCGCAAGGCATGCCCACCTTCCGGGTGGGGGAGGCGCAACTCTTCTGAATGCAGCATCAGCCGCGGAAAATCGCGCGCAGGCCCCTCTGCATAGAACGGATCGCCCAATATCGGATGACCCAAGGCCAGCATATGCACGCGCAATTGATGGGAGCGGCCGGTATGAGGCATCAAACGGACCCGGCTTGTGCCGTCGGCATCATGTTTGAGGCAGCGCCATTCGGTCTGGGCCGGTTTGCCATTTTCATGGTCAACCATCTGTTTGGGTCGATTGGGCCAGTCCACGATCAGGGGAAGATCGACCGTGCCTGTTTTCGGGCTGAGATGACCCCAAACCCTTGCGATATAGGTTTTCTTGGCGCGCCGACGCTCAAAAGAAAGGCCCAGATGGCGTTGTGCGTGTGGGGTAAGGGCGAAAATCATGACGCCGGATGTGTCGCGATCCAATCGGTGCACCAAAAGCGCATCGGGAAAGGCGTGCTGGACCCGCGACAGCAGGCAATCGGCCAGATGCGCCCCTTTGCCAGGAACGGACAGCAAACCGCTGGGCTTTTCCACGCCGAGCACTTGCGCGTCTTCGTGCAGAATGACGAGTGGATCTTGCGGAGGATTGTAATCCTCGCTCATTGCGGGCCGATTTTGCCCCGGTTCTCGCCCACCTGACCGCGATGCAGCAGCAGGTGGTCCAGTATAACGCATGCCATCATCGCCTCTCCTACGGGAACCGCCCGGATACCGACGCAAGGGTCGTGGCGACCTTTGGTGACGATCTCGGCTGGCTCGCCCGATTTGGTTATCGTCTTGCGGGTCTGCAAAATGGACGACGTTGGCTTGACGGCAAACCGCACAACGACGTCTTGGCCGGTGCTTATGCCACCCAGAATGCCGCCCGCGTGGTTCGACGAGAAGACGGGCTCTCCGTTGTTGCCCATGAAAATCTCATCCGCGTTGGCTTCGCCGGTGAGTTCAGCCGCAGCCATGCCTTCGCCGATTTCGACACCTTTGACCGCGTTGATCGACATCATCGCCGCTGCAAGATCTGTATCGAGCTTTCCATAGATCGGTGCGCCCAGGCCGGCGGGCACGCCCCTTGCTACAACCTCGATCACCGCACCGACGGAGGAACCGGATTTGCGCAAGCCGTCCAGATAGGTGGCCCAGGTTTCAGCTGCGCCAGCGTCCGGGGTCCAGAACGGGTTTTGATCGACCTGCGCCATATCAAACGCTTCGCGATTGGCCGCGTGCGCGCCCATGCGCACCATGTAGCCTTGAATGTCGATCTGAGGCGCCAAGGATTTGAGCGCCGCGCGGGCCAAGCCCCCGGCAGCGACACGTGCAGCGGTTTCGCGCGCAGACGACCGCCCACCGCCGCGATAGTCGCGAATGCCGTATTTCAGCCAATAGGTGATATCTGCGTGACCGGGCCGGAACTTTTCTGCGATCTCTGAGTAGTCCTTGGACCGCTGATCGGTGTTTTCGATCATAAGCTGGATCGGCGTCCCGGTTGTCTGCCCTTCGAAAACACCAGACAGAATTTTGACTTCGTCCGCTTCGCGGCGCTGTGTCGTGAACTTATTTTGCCCGGGCTTGCGTTTGTCGAGCCAGACTTGAATATCAGCAGCATCGATCGGGACGCCTGGCGGGCAGCCATCCACGGTCGCGCCTAGCGCTGGTCCGTGGCTTTCGCCCCAGGTTGTCACCCGAAAGAGATGTCCAAAAGTGTTAAGGCTCATCACCCGCTCCGAATTTGCTTCGGCAGGGCATACGCGCCATGCGGAAGCTTGCCAAGTCCTTGCGACGCGTGGGCTGGGCTCAAGCCCCTTGGAACCCCCTTCATACCTTTGAAGTGATGGCTTGAACCTGCTTGAGGCGCAAACTAATGTGCGCCTCACCTCGGGGTGCCCGGCAACGGGCTGAGATGCATTCGCGAACCCGTAGAACCTGAACCGGTTAGAACCGGCGGAGGGAAGGTTTGGGACGATCCCATTTTGCCTGCCCTGCCGCCTGCAATTTGGAGGATCACATGATCAAATCTCTTCCCCTTGCAGCGGCTTCGATTGTTATCGGAGCGACAGCCGCATTGTCCGAAACACCCGTTTTGAAAGTCTACACTTATGACAGCTTTGTCAGCGATTGGGGTCCTGGACCTGCCGTTGAAGAGGCGTTCGAAAAGGTCTGCGCCTGTGATTTGCAATTTGTCGGTGCAGGCGATGGTGCCGCGCTTTTGGCGCGACTAAAGCTGGAAGGTCAGCGCACCGAAGCCGACATTGTGTTGGGACTTGATACCAATCTGACGGCGGCGGCAAAAGAAACCGGCCTTTTTGCGCCGCACAAGGTGACGGCGCAATATGACCTGCCGATTGCTTGGACAGATGACACATTTGTCCCGTTTGATTGGGGCTATTTCGCTTTTGTTCACAACACGGACATGGCCGCGCCCAGCAGTTTCAAAGCTCTGGCGGAAAGCGATGCAAAAATTGTGATCCAAGACCCGCGCTCGTCTACCCCGGGCCTTGGTCTGTTGATGTGGGTCAAAACCGCCTATGGCGACGCTGCGCCCGAGATTTGGGCGGGGCTGTCGGACAATGTGGTCACGGTCACAAAAGGGTGGTCCGAAGCTTATGGCTTGTTCCTCGAAGGCGAAGCGGACATGGTTCTGAGCTACACGACCTCGCCCGCCTATCACCTCATCGCGGAAAGCGACGACAGCAAAACCGCCGCCGTTTTTGAAGAGGGCAATTACATGCAGGTCGAGGTCGCTGCAAAAGTGGCGGGTACGGATGAAGAAGCGCTCGCTGATCAGTTTCTGAACTTTATGGTATCAGACGCCTTTCAGGCGATCATTCCGACGACAAACTGGATGTTCCCCGCAGTTATGCCAAGCGACGGATTGCCAGAGGGGTTTGACACTCTTCCAACACCAAGCACATCTCTTTTGGTGCCGTCGGACGAAGCACCCGCGATCCGCGATGCGGCATTGGCTGAGTGGCTAACCGCGCTCTCGAATTAACGCATATGCCAACCCAGGTGCGCAAAGAGAGGATCGACCGCAGACATTTGACCTTGGTCACTCTGTCTTCGCGCACTGGGTTTTTGACTGCGGCTCTCTCGGCAGGAGCGATAATCGCGGCGCTGGTTGCGGTGATCCTGCGGGCGGGTGGTCAGTTCAGCCTTGGCGCTGGAGATGTCTCAGCGATACTTTTCACGCTTCATCAAGCGTTTTGGTCCGCCGCGCTGAGCGTGCTATTTGCAGTCCCTTTGGCGCGGGCCTTGGCACGGCGCACGTTCCCCGGCAGGCGGGCCTTGATTGTTTTGCTGGGTGCACCGTTCGTGTTGCCCGTTGTCACTGCTGTCATGGGTTTGTTGATCGTTTTTGGCCGCAACGGATGGGCGAACGATCTTTTATCCTTTCTCGGGGTGCCGGGGTTTTCCATCTACGGTTTTCAGGGCGTTGTCCTGGCCCATGTCTTTTTCAACATTCCCTTGGCCACGCGCTTGATCCTATCTGGCTGGCTGAGCTTACCGGCCGAGCGTTTTCGTCTGGTTGCGCAAATGGGTCTGCCGCCCAGCGCTGTGTTTCGCATTCTGGAATGGCCGCTGTTGCGCCGAATTGTGCCAGGTGCTTTCGCTTTGATCTTTGTTCTTTGCCTGACGTCTTTCGCCGTGGCTCTCACCCTAGGGGGTGGACCGCGCGCCACCACAGTCGAGTTGGCCATTTACGAGGCCTTTCGCTTTGAGTTCGACCTCGGGCGCGCTGCGATTTTGTCGCTCGTTCAGATCGTGATGGCGGGAACAGCCGCCGCAGTTGCCTTTTGGCTGGTTCCCACAGTCCAGTTTGGCGCTGGTATGGATCGCCCTGTGGCGCGCTGGGATGCGCAATCTCACAGTTTGAAAGCGCAAGATGGTGTGATGATTGCTGCCGGGGCACTATTTTTGATCTTACCTCTCTTGGCACTGACGTTGCGAGGCATGGGCGGCCTGTTCGATCTGCCAAGCTCTATTTGGCCATCGGTTTTCACGTCCATTTGGGTGGCTTTGGTCAGCACTGGCATCATGATCGGCCTTGCCCTGCCGATGGCGGGCTGGATCGCCACTAGGCGTGTCGGCAGTGTCGAAGCGCTGGGGATCTTAGCCCTCGCCGCCTCGCCTTTGATGATCGGCACGGGATGGTTCCTGATCATATATCCGTTTTTTGACCCAGCCGACCTTGCCTTTTGGGTGACAGCATCGGTGAACGCCTTGGTCGCTTTGCCATTTGCACTGCGGATCTTGGTGCCGCCGATCAAAGAGGCCTTGGACAGCTACGGCAAGCTTTGCGCATCCTTGGCGTTTTCACCTCTCCAAACGTGGCGCATCGTTATCCTGCCCCGCTGCAAACCACAGATCGGTTTTGCCACCGGTTTGACGGCGGCCTTGTCGGCAGGTGATTTGGGGGTGATCACGTTGTTCGCTGACCCAGACCGAGCGACTTTGCCCCTGGCCATGTACCGTCTGACCAGTGCCTATCGCACAGATGCCGCGGCAGGTGCGGCGCTTTTGCTGTTGGTTTTGGCGCTCGCGATGTTCTGGATGTTTGATGCTTGGGGGAAACGACGTGCTTGAAGTGCGGGAGTTGGTCGTTCGACAAGGTGACTTTGAATTGAGCGGTGCGTTCACCGCCGACCAAGGTGCGCGCATCGCGATCATGGGGCCATCCGGCGAAGGCAAGTCGACCCTTCTCAATGCCCTTGGCGGCTACATTGAGACGTCATCCGGGCAGATCTTGGTCGGCGGGCAAGACGTGACCCACGCTTTGCCCGCCGACAGAGGAATGGCGACTTTGTTTCAGGACAGCAATCTGTTCCCGCATCTTACCCTGGCTCAAAACGTTGGCCTCGCGTTGGAACCGGGCTTGCGCTTGTCACACTCTGACCAAAAGACTGTGGCCCAAGCGCTGAGTGATGTGGGCCTGGACGGCTACGGCGATCGGTATCCCGCTGAAATTTCAGGTGGGCAACAAAGCCGGACAGCTTTGGCCCGCGTGACACTCATGGCCCGCCCCTGGCTGCTTTTGGACGAACCCTTTGCCGCGCTTGGTCCCGCGCTGCGTGGCGAGATGCTGGACCTACTCGCCACGCTTCTCGATAAAACAGGTGCCGGGTTGCTAATGGTCACGCACGCGCCCGAAGATGCGCGTCGCATTGCCAAACAAACCCTTGTGATTTCTCAGGGTCGCATGCGCGCGCCGGTCGACACGACCGAGCTTTTGGCAGACCCGCCGCAAGAACTGCGCGACTATTTGGGGACGTGATCAGAGAACCCGAATAACGTCCTTTTCAACAGACAACATGTATCCACGGCGCGAGATGTTTTTGACCAACAGTTCGCTGACCAACTGATTGCCAAGGCCGCCGCGCAGACGTTTGATACGCGTCGCACCTGCGGCCTCTTCGCAGTCAGCCGCGGACCGACCCGAGATGATGCCCTCGATCTCGGCACCGCTGAGAACTTCGTCATCCATCCGGGCCTCAGCGAGAATGGACAACGTCTCCATCGCTGCATCGGTCAGCTTGAAACCCATGTTGTTTAGATAAACGGTCTTTTCGTCGCGGCTTATCAACAGTGAATTGACCTGAATGCCGGCACGCTCGATCTGGGCGAAGCGCCGGTTGAGCGTGACGATCATAATAAGAAAGACCAGCGCCGCGATCATCATAGCCGTGGCAAACACAAGCAGCACAAAGATGACGATCCGATAGCTGGCCAAAGTATCAGAAAAGGCGGTGCCTGACTGCGCCAAGATCTCCAACAACTTGATCTCAGCCCGTCCAGTTAGATCGGCGTTTTCGATGAACATCCGTTCAACGCGGGCGTCAAAGGCGCCCGCATCCGGCAGCGTCAAAAACAGAAACAGAGCGACCGCCAGCAACAAGGCAACAATCGCCGCCACACCGGCAGCAACCAGAAATCCACCGGTACGGCGTGCCTCAGTAGCGGAGGAAGTATTGTCCTGCACTGTCTTTCCTTTGGTTCAACCCTTCGGCACCAAACACGCTCATGACCTGAAGAAGCGTCCAGCCGTTTCCAGCCAAACGGCTGCTGAGCTGGTTACGCGCATTCCCTTGTGAGCAAGCGCCGTTAACTTGCGCAACACCATAGTGCAGGCGCAAGGGATTGTCCTGTTTGGCCTTGTAGTCCGCATAGCATTGGGCCGATGCACCCGAGGCCATAGCGCAGATGAGCGCGCAAGAAAGAGCGAGATGTTTCATGCCAAGACACTGCGCGTTGGGGCCGTGATATTCAATAACCTTAAGCGGTTAGAAGCCACGTTATCGGATAACAATGCCGCGTTATTGCTTGACGGGCGGGCTTGGACCCAAGTTGCGGACATCGGCACCAAGCGAGTGCACGACACCACATTTACAGGAGACCCGCACATGCACCGTTCCTTTATCAAACTCATCGCAGCCGCGGCTGTCGCCATCACAACCTTGGGCGCCGCCAGCGCTCCGGCACGCGCTGACAGCGAAGACACCGCGCGCGCCTTGGCTGCCATCTTGGGCATCGCTGTCTTGGGTGCTGCCATCCATGACGCCAACAAGGACAACAAGAACAAGTCCAGCTATCACAGGCACCCAGGGCACCAAAAATCACATGTACACGTCTACAAGAATCGCAATCACCAGCACGGTCACGTGAAAAGAAATCGGCGGTACTACGAAGATCACGCCTACACCCAGCCAAAGCGCTCGCACCACAAGGTGCTGCCTGGACGCTGCCTGCGCAGCTGGCATTCTGATCACGGACGTGTCCGGGCATTTGGACAGCGTTGCCTAGAAAAAAACCACGTCAATCTGAGCGCGCTGCCTGACAAATGTTATCGCCGTGTTTGGACAGATCAGGGCCGCCGCCAGGGTTTCAGCGCACGCTGCTTGAACCGCCACGGCTATCAAATGGCACACAACTGATCGAGCAGAGTAACGAGTGCCAGGGGCGTGGAGCGATCCACGCCCTTTTTCCATGTCCAGGCTCGGGCATCTGGCGTATCTCTGTTCACATGGTGACTTGGCCAACATACGACATCGAGACGTCCATCTACGGTTTGGTCGCCGGTGTAGACGAAGTCGGCCGGGGTCCTTTGGCGGGTCCTGTTATGGCCGCAGCGGTCATTCTAAATCCGGACGACATCCCGGACGGCTTGAACGACAGCAAGCGACTATCAGCCAAAGCCCGCAACGCTTTGGCCGCAGAGATTGAAAAACGCGCTTGGGTCGGCGTTGGTGAAGCGAGTGTGGACGAGATTGACGTTTTGAACATTTTGCGCGCCTCGCATGTTGCCATGTGTCGCGCGCTGGAGAATTTGCCAGTTCAACCAAACCACGTTCTGATCGATGGCAATTTGATTCCCGCCGACTTGTCGCTGCCCGCGACCGCTTTGGTCAAAGGCGATACACGCTCTCTGTCGATTTCGGCGGCTTCAATTGTGGCCAAAACAAGGCGCGATGCGCTTATGGTGGATTTGGCGCAACAGCACCCTGGCTACGGATGGGAAACAAACATGGGTTATCCATCAAAAAGCCACAAAGCGGCGCTTCAAGATTTGGGTGTAACCCCACATCATAGACGCTCGTTCAAGCCGGTGCACAATATCTTGTATCAAGAGAAATTACTAAGTGACTGATTCAAAAAGGATTTGACGGCGAATCAGCTTTGACTCATCTTGCTGGCAACCACAGAACGCACAAAGCGTCAGGGACGAGGCAGAGATGAAAGACGTAACCGAAGGCGCATCCGCGCTTCCGCTCAATACGATTATTGCGGGTGATTGCATCGAGGCGATGCAGTCGCTTCCAGACGGTTGCATTGATCTGATCTTTGCCGATCCACCCTACAATTTGCAGCTCAAAGGCACACTGCATCGGCCCGATAATTCAATGGTCGATGCTGTAGATGACGCATGGGATCAGTTCTCTAGCTTCAAAGCTTATGACGACTTTACAAATGCCTGGCTGAAAGAGGCGCGTCGCCTGCTCAAGCCAAACGGCGCAATTTGGGTTATCGGATCGTATCACAACATCTTTCGCGTCGGCACATCGCTGCAAAACGAAGGGTTTTGGATCTTGAACGATGTGGTTTGGCGCAAGTCAAACCCGATGCCCAATTTCCGGGGCAAGCGCTTTACCAATGCGCATGAGACAATGATTTGGGCCAGCCGCGACGAAGGCGCCAAGTACACGTTCAACTACGAAGCCCTCAAAGCGTTGAACGAAGGCATTCAGATGCGATCGGATTGGGTTTTGCCAATTTGTACAGGCCACGAACGTTTGAAAGACGCCAACGGCGACAAAGCGCATCCGACGCAAAAGCCTGAAGGCCTGTTGCACCGCGTTTTGGTCGGCACAACAAATCCGGGCGACGTTATCCTTGATCCGTTCTTTGGTACCGGCACAACAGGTGCGGTCGCCAAAATGCTGGGCCGCGACTTTATCGGAATCGAGCGCGAAGAGAGTTATCGACAGGTTGCGACAGACCGGATCGCCAAGGTGCGCAAGTTCGACAAAAGCGTTCTTGAAGTCAGTTCCTCCAAGCGCGCCGAGCCACGTGTTCCTTTTGGCCAGCTGGTCGAGAGAGGGATGTTGCGGCCGGGTGAGGCACTCTATTCGCCGCGCGGCAAAACGGCCAAAGTGCGCGCAGACGGCACGCTTATTGGGGATGATGTGAAAGGATCCATTCACCAGGTTGGCGCGGCCCTTGAAGGCGCCCCCAGCTGCAATGGCTGGACCTATTGGCACTTCCGCCGCGATGGAAAGACCGTTCCCATCGACGTTTTACGCCAGCAGATCCGTTCTGAGATGAAAAACTAACGACACAGTTACCGCCTGTGCCTGCGGCTATGAGCCCAAAGTTGCCAACGGCACATAACTTTGGCCCCACCTGAATGCAGGTGGGGCTTTTTTCTTGTGTTAAACACATTAACATTAGATCAGCGACCCCAAAGAGAGCAGTGAATATGCCACGCACCATTCAATTGCCCACCTTCACCGAGTCCGATTTGCCGGATCACATCAGCAATGCAGACATAGAAGCCAACAGGTTCACCGAAGCTGCGTTGGTCAATCACAAGAACGAAGGTCTTCTGCTGGCGACGCGGGCGCGGTGGGTTGCTTTGGGTGTCGTGGCGATCATGCTGCCCTTTCTGAACCCAAGGATCGAAGTCCTGTGGTTTGAATTCCTGCTCTTGCTGCTTGCGATCAACGGATACTTTCAGATGCGGGTCGGGACGGTCGGTCAAAACCGCTGGGAACTGTTGCTGTTGTTCTTTGATCTGGTCATCACAATCGTCGCGATTGGATTGCCCAATCCGTTTGCGACGGCCGACTGGCCCTCGGCGATGGTCTTCCGATTTGGTAATTTTTCCTACCTCTACATCATCTTGGCCTGCGCCACTCTGATGTATTCGTGGCGGACGATTTTTGCGGTTGGCAATTGGACGGCGGGCTTGTGGGGGCTTGCCTGTTTGGGAATTTGGTACTTTGGGCGCAGTGACCCGGATTTGACGCAATCTGCAATCGACGCCTTTGGGACCGAATTGGAGATGCACGACATTCTGGATCCAAACAACGTGCGGTTTGACGTTCGAATACAAGAGGTCGTTGTGTTCCTGATCGTCTCAGCAACACTTGCCTTGTCGATCCGCCGCTTTAATCGCCTCTTGCTGGGTAACGCAGAACTGGAAAGAGAGCGATCGAACCTGTCGCGCTACTTCTCGCCCAACGTGGTGGACGAGCTGTCGCAACGCGACGACTCGCTTAGCGAGGTGCGCGAACAGGATGTGGCGGTCCTTTTTGTCGATCTCGTCGGTTTTACCCGCTACGCCGCTGAACGGCCCGGGCGCGAAGTCATCAAGACACTGCAATCTTTTCATGGCCGCATGGAGGATTGCGTGTTCCAACATGGCGGTACGTTGGACAAATATCTGGGCGACGGTCTTATGGCGACGTTCGGCACGCCCTTTGTAGGAGAGAACGACACCAAGCGCGCCTTGGACTGTGCAATGGAGATGTTGGTCGCGGTTGATGGTTTGAACGCGCAACGCAAAGCCACTGGCGAAGAACCCCTTAGGGTCAGCGTAGGTTTGCATGTAGGGCCCATTGTGATGGGCGACATCGGCACCAACCGTTTAGAGTTTGCGGTCATTGGCAACACAGTCAATGTGGCAAGCCGCATGGAAGGCTTGACCCGCAGCCTGGAAACCCGGCTTGTCCTGAGCGACGAGGCCTATTCCGAAGCCTCACGCCAAGGCAGCGATCTGAGCGAATTTGCCAATGTCGAAAACCAAACCATCCGTGGTTTGGACGGTAAAGTTCAGGTCTGGACGCACGCGTAGATCACGCCAAGGATCATGCGCAAAGTTGCAAAATCGAACCGATGCCTTGACATCATGATACCTACCTACCAGATGGTAGATATGACAACACGCGATACCCTTCTTCAAACGGCGGAAACCCTTGTACGGCGCAAGGGTATGGACGCGTTTAGCTTTGCCGACTTAGCCAAGGCCGCATCGATCCAGAAAGCGAGCGTTCATTACCATTTCCCAACCAAGGCAGATCTGGCCGTCACATTGGTAGAAGACTATGCGCAAAGGTTTCTTAGTGATCTCGCCCGCATTGACCGACAAGAAACCACTGCGGGATCCAAGCTGATTGCTTACCTAAAGCTGTACCGCCGCGCTCTTGCCGGGGGCAAACAGCTGTGTCTCTGCGTGGCGATGTCAGCATCCAGGGACAGCTTTAATGACGACGTACTTGCCCATCTGAAACAGTTCCATGCGCAAAGCGTCGACTGGCTTGTGGCAGTTTTCGAAAAGGCCAAATCGGACGGGTCTATCGAACATGTAGTGGATGCAACTGCCGAGGCCAAAGCGACTTTGGCATTGGTACAAGGCGCGCAACTTCTTGCGCGAGAACGAAAAAATGCGCGCGCCTACGACGAAGCAACAGAGTTGCTAGCCCGTCGCGTTAGACATCAAGATTGAAAGGAACCGGAATGAAAGTGAATGCAGATTTTACCCAACGCGTCGTTATCAGACCGGAGGATTATGATTGGGTCGCTTCACCAGCATCAGGCGTCGACCGCATGATGCTGGATCGGATCGGCGATGAGGTCGCGCGCGCCACAACCATCGTCCGCTTTGCGCCCAACAGCACTTTTGACGCCCACACACATGGTGGCGGCGAAGAATACCTGGTGCTGGAAGGCGTGTTTTCGGATGAACACGGCGACTATCCGGCAGGAACATACGTGCGCAATCCCATCGGCACCGCCCATCGCCCCCATATCGGACCAGAGGGCGCGACGATTCTGGTCAAGCTTCATCAATTCGACGAAGATGATCAGGCGCAATTCGCCGTCGACACAAAGAACGCGGCCTTTCAACCGGGTCTTGTTGAAGGTCTCAGCGTTCTTTCGCTGCACTCATCCGCGTCTGAGAATGTCGCTTTGGTGCGGTGGGCTCCGGGGACCGAATTCTCTGCCCACTCGCATTGGGGAGGCGAGGAAATCTTCGTTCTCGAAGGCACGTTTGAGGATGAACACGGCAGCTATCCAAAAGGCACATGGATACGCTCCCCACATTTGTCTCGGCATACGCCTTTCAGCAAAGAAGGCTGCTTAATCTACGTAAAGACCGGACATTTGGCCAACGCACCTCTGCCCGAGGTGGCTTAACGCGGAAGTGGATTGGCTGCCTTGTTGTAGGGCAGCCAATCCGTAATCTCGGGGTAATACATCGCGCGCCACTTTTTGACGCGCGGGTTCATCACGCGGCGCCACACAGTCGGCATCATCGCAGCGATTGTCATCACCGGATACCCGTACGGCAGGTTGGGCGCTTCGGCATCCGAATAGGTTTGCAACACAGGGAACCGGCGATCAGGTTTGTAATGATGGTCTGAGTGGCGCTGTAAATTGATCAACAACCAGTTGGACGCTTTGTGCGCCGCGTTCCAGGAATGTCGCGGCTGAACATGTTCGTACTTGCCGTCGCCCAAATGCTTGCGGGTCAGGCCATAGTGCTCGATGTAATTGACAAGCTCGAGCTGCCAGATGGCGACACCAGCTTGCACCAAAAAGAGCCCGATCCCGACCCAGCCACCGACAAGAGCCGCAAGGATCAGCATGCACGCTTGCAAGCCCCAATAGCGCCAAAACGGATTGCTCAGGTCCGTCCAAGGCAAGTCTTTACGCGCTAGCATCGACTTTTCGGCTGCAAAGGCGGATTCCCAGCATTGGCGCAGCACCCGTGGGTAAAAGCGATAAAAGCTCTCACCCATGCGCGCGGTCACCGGATCGCGCGGCGTGCCGACGTATCTGTGGTGGACCAAAAGGTGTTCGGACCGAAAGTGCGAATAAAGAACCATCGCCAAGAGGATGTCAGCGCACCACCGCTCGAGCTTGTTCTTTTGATGCATCAACTCATGGGAATAGTTGATGCCAATCGTGCCCGTGATCACACCAACGCCAAAGAAAAGAACGACCTTTTCCAGGGCGCTAAGGTGCTCTGCAGGCGCGACATAGGCCAAAAGAGCAAATAGCATCACGAATTGTGCAGGCGCCCAGAGGATCGTCAGAAGGCGATACCAGAACAAATCATCATCGGTCGTCTCAAGCGAGGCATTATTTTCGTCCAAGCCGACGGCGAAATCGACAGCCGCAAACAGGTACCAGGTCAAAATCGGCAACAAAATGACCGTCCAACCGCCATACACGGCACCAATCCAAGCGATTGGAAACATCAAAAACGAAAGCCAAAACGGAGCCGCGTTCTGAAAACGGGCAACCTGTGCCGGGGCAATAATCTGAGACATATGACTGCGCGCTGTTTGCTGGGTTAGACCGAGACTTGATTGCGCAAATTTATGCAAGAAACAGGTGGTTGGGTCAAACCCAAAGCGTTGGATCACGCCAACGACGACCTGGCCAAATCAAAGGCTTTTCGCATGACGGTTGGTAAATCTGTGGGGCGGAAATTGGCCCGCGCGACGAACTGGGCGTTCGCTGGCAATGCCACGTCTGTCACGTCACCCACCCAAACATGCAGCTCAAGATGAAAATGCGTGAACGTGTGCTGCACATGCGCGCCAAGAGGTTTCCATTCCCCCGGGATCGGCGGCTGAGCAGTAGGAAGCGGTTGTGATGTGTCCACCCAATCGCTGCCTGGCCATCCTAGCATGCCGCCCAACAAACCTTTGTCTGGCCGAGTTTCCAAAAGAAATGCCCCATCCTGTCTTTGCCCGACAAAAGCGATGCCATGCCGGGTCGGTTTCGCTTTTTTGGGCAGTTTTTTGGGCAAGTCTGGCGCAGTCCCAGCATGGCGTGCTTGGCACGCAAAATTTAGCGGACAAATGCCGCAGGCCGGGTTCTTTGGCGTGCAGATCGTGGCGCCCAAATCCATGACAGCCTGAGCATAATCGCCTGGACGGATAGGCGGCGTATACTGATCCGCGAGCGCCTTCAGGATTGGTTTGGCGGTTGGCAATGGTGTGTGTTCATCGTGCAACCGCGCCATCACACGCTCTACGTTTCCATCAAGCACTGTGGCTTGGCGGTCAAAGGCGATCGATGCAATCGCGGCAGCTGTGTACGGCCCAACACCCGGCAAAGTCAGCAAAGCGTCATAGGTATCTGGAAACCGGCCGCCAAATTCATCACGTATGACCCGCGCGCATTTGAGCAGGTTACGCGCGCGTGCATAATACCCCAGTCCGGCCCATTCCGCCATGACATCGGCATCTTCGGCTGCGGCCAGGTCGGTCACCGTTGGCCAAAGCTCGGTGAAGCGCAGGAAATAGGACTTAACGGCTGCAACGGTGGTTTGTTGCAACATGATCTCGCTCATCCAAACCCGATAGGGGTCAGGCGCCATGCCCTGTTTCCGGTCTTGCGGCGGCACGCGCCAAGGCATCACACGGGCATGAACGTCATACCAAGAGAGTAAAGACGACGTGATATCACTCAAAATTTATGTCTGCCCCTACAGCGCTGCTGGCGATTGTGCCGCAGATCGTTATCTTATCGCGATGTAGGAGGACAACGCGCGATGGCGACCCGCCAGTCTAAAAGAAACGGTTTCACGAAAACCAGCCAGCTTTTGGCGGGGCAAATCCGCAGTGCCAGCCAGGGGCGTGGGTTTTCCGAGTCGAAGTTGTTGACCCATTGGAGCGAAATCGTGGGCGAACAAGTTGCCGCAATCGCCCGCCCGGTCGAAGTTTCCTATGGCAGGCAAGGTCTTGGCGCCACTTTGACGCTGCTCACAACTGGGTCTCAGGCGCCGATGCTTGAGATGCAGAAAGACAGCCTCCGCGAAAAGGTTAACGCGGTCTACGGCTACAACGCGATCACACGCATTCGAATTACACAAACCGCACGGCACGGGTTTTCAGAAGGTCGCGTAGACTTCGCACCAAAACGGCCCACTTCGCCTGACAAGACGCCAGCACCGGGATCTGTGGCACATGCCAGAGATACTGCTGCTGGTGTCGCAGATGACACTTTGCGCATGGCTTTGACCCAACTGGGCGCGCATATCTTAGATAAAGAGAAAAAAGGAAACCAAACATGACCCGTTGGATCGCCATCGCCTTTGGCGTGGTCGCAGTAGCATTGGGCGCTTACTTTTACCTAGGAGCAGGCACTCAATCGACACCAGCCAACCCGCTTGGCGCAGCACAAGCCAGTACAGATGTTGAGTTCGGCGACGTGATCGAGATGCAGATTGGCGACCCAGACGCGCCAGTAACCATGATCGAATACGCCAGCTACACCTGCCCGCATTGCGCACGTTTTCACAACGGCCCCTACAAGCAACTGAAAGCCGACTACATCGATACCGGCAAGGTCAACTTCATTTACCGCGAGGTCTATTTTGACCGTTTTGGTCTTTGGGCCAGCGCAATTGCACGCTGTGCAGGCCCAGAGCGGTTCTTTGGCATTACTGACCAATTGTACAAAACCCAGTCCGACTGGACCCGCGCGGGCGGCGGTGATCCGTCTGCCATTGTTGATGAGCTCCGTAAGATAGGTCGCGTTTCAGGTCTTGGCAGCGATCAGATCGAAGCCTGTTTGCAAGACGGCGAGCAATTGCAGCGTCTGGTCGCCTGGTATCAGCACAACGCCGAGCAGGACGACATCAGCAGCACGCCCAGCTTTGTGATCAACGGCAAAAAGTACAACAACATGGCCTATGATGAGCTTCGTTCCGTTCTGGATGATGCCGCAAACGGCTAATTCGTCTCGATGCAAGCAAATGGAAACGCGAACTGAGCCCTGCTTAGGTCGCGTTTTTTGTTGCCTACCCGGCTGAAAAAGCGCAACAGACTGCCATGTCTTCACCACTCAAAGGTTTGCGCGTTATTGAATTGGCGCGCGTTTTGGCCGGGCCTTGGGCTGGGCAAACTCTGTCTGATCTGGGCGCTGATGTTATCAAAGTGGAGGCACCACGCGGCGACGATACGCGCCAATGGGGCCCTCCGTTTGTGACGCGCGACGAAGATGTGTCGGCCTCTTACTTCCACTCAACCAACCGCGGAAAGGCCAGCGTCGTTCTCGATTTCAAAACGGCCGAGGGTCAGGCGAAACTGAAAGAGCTGTTGGCGGATGCGGATATCCTGATCGAAAACTTTAAAGTTGGCGGTTTGGCAAAGTATGGGCTGGATTACGACAGCCTGAAATCCGAGTTTCCGCAGCTGATCTACTGCTCCATCACCGGCTTTGGCCAAACAGGCCCTTACGCCAGCCGCGCAGGATACGACTTTATCATTCAAGGCATGTCCGGATTGATGTCGATCACCGGAGAGCCTGAGGGACAACCACAGAAATCAGGCGTGGCGATCACCGATATCTTTACCGGGATTTACGCCACAACGGCAATTTTGTCGGCGCTGCACCAGAGGCATTCGACAGGCAAAGGTCAGCATATCGATATGGCTCTGCTGGATGTTGCGGTGGCGGTGACGGCGAACCAAGCGCTCAACTACCTGACCAGCGGCGTCGCTCCGGGCCGGATGGGCAATGCGCATATGAACCTGACGCCTTATCAGGTTTTTGACTGTGCCGACGGACATATCATCATCGCCACTGGCAACGACGCACAATATCAACGGCTGTGCCGTTTGTTGGGTGTTGGGTGGATGGCTGAGGCCCCCGAGTATCTGCGCAACAAAGACCGGATTGCCAATCGCGATGAGATGACACGGCTTTTGACTGAGGCAACATCTCGGCGCAGCAAGGCAGATTTGCTGGCCGCTTGCGAGGATGAAGGCGTGCCGGCGGGTCCGATCAACGATCTCGCAGAAGTCATGGCAGACCCGCAGGTCGTTGCGCGCGGCATGGAGATTAACCTGGATGGCGTTCCCGGTGTTCGCACACCGATCATCTTTAGTGACGCGCAATTGGCGTTGCACAGACCCGCACCAAAGCTTGGTGAGGATAGCTGACCCTTGGGTAAGTTTGGGTGCTGGAGACAATCCGTTGCGGGGTGCGGCATCCTTTTGAAGCTTAACAAAAGCTCCCGTGGCAGAACCAGCCAGAGGACATACCGGCTCCGTGCGCATAGTAAAGCCATAGCCGCTGGCCGTCTTCGGTATCGGTGACCCAATAATCCCGTACGCCTGTGCGCCAATCGGGGTCATCCAACCACCATTCCGGTGCGATCCGTTCCGGACCAATGGCCCTTAGCCGTTTTAGATCCTGCCCCCGCCAGCGAAATGTCTGCGGCAGTTGCGGCCTGTCTGGCGCCATGACCGGCTCTGGCCGCCACAGCAGAACCGGCCGCGGTGCATTTGGGCGAGGCCACGCATCTGCCGGTGGCGATGACCAAGCCGCCACATGCCGGGTATGAGACTTTTCGGGGATGTTGCTAGAAGATGGCAATTGGCGCGTGATGCTCTCCAGACCTACGCGCGCACCCAGACGGCCCATCAGATCATCAAGTGCTGTATGTCCATCCAGCCGCTTGCGCACCGCTGCCCCTGCCTGCAGATGGCCGACCGCTTGTATGTCATGCAGAGGCTCAGTCTGCAGCGCCTCTAAGCGCAGCATATCAATGCCAAAGCCCGCATCGATATCATCAATTTTCATAACCAAAAGGGGGCGAATGCGATCTTCGATATGCGAGGGTCGCGCCAGACCGACCTCTACAGTTTCGACGGCGTGATCAGACCGGAAGGCTTGCAAGGCGATGCGGCGTACACCACGCCCCTTTTGTTTCAACAAGCTGCACAAGCGCGGCAATAGGCGATCGATACCGGCCTCGATGTCTTCGATCAGGCCAATAGGTTCGGGCATCGTCATGCGCACAGCAAAATGATCAGGCGGCTTTGCAGGAGAGACCGGCTCTGGTGCGCTGCCCATCGCCTGATCCAACCGCAGCACCAGGCCCTTGCCAAAGCGTCTGGCCAATGCGGCGCGGGGTTGACCCAAGAGATCACCCACCCGCCGCAGTCCCAGACGGTTCAACTGTGCAGCGGTGTCGCCCTGCAACCTCAACGCTGCAATCGGCAGTGGGGTTAATGCACAATAGGTCTGCCCAGGTGCCGCGATGCGCCCTGCTTTGGCCAAGGCGCTATAACGGACTGCTGGAGCCGCGCCACCTTTGGTCCAGTGCCTGCGCTTTCCCGCCCGAGATCGCGTTGCCCGAGCTTCCTGATCAATTGCGTCACCAGAGCGATCAGAACTGGCCGCCTGCCCGGCAAACCGCGCCAGCGCCCAAGCCGCCCCACGGGTATCTGCCAAGCCAATCGACACAGTGAGACCTAGATCTTCGCAATCTGTTTCCACCACACCGATCAGTTGCTCTTCTCCACCAAAAAGATGTGCACAGCCTGTTAGATCAACGACCAAACCATCGGCATCTTCAGGCGAAACCCAAGGGCTAAACTTGCCCGCCCAACGCTGAAGTGCCGCGAGAAAGCGCGTCTCTGCATCCGCAGACCGCTGGCGTGTAAGCAGATGTGGGCATACTGCATGCGCATCCCGCGCAGGTTGGCCCACAAAAACGCCCGCTGCTTGCGCCATGCCGTTTAGCGAAGAGACCACCTGCATGTTCTGCGCCTCTTCAACAATCGCCAACGGTTGATCAGCCAACAAGGGCGCGCGGCGCATCAAACGCTCCGCCCCCATTCTGGGAAACCAAAGAGACAAAATACGGCGGTCGGGCATGGCCGTCGCAAAACCTTTGTTCTATTTTTGTTCTCATTCAGAAATAGAACGAGTCGCCCTCCAGAGTCGAGTGCATCGTGAAGCGGAATAGAAAGATTAGGCCCCGTATCGTGCCATGAAGGTCTCGACAGCCTCGCCTACGATATAGGCGATCTCTTCGTCCGACACGTCGTCGATCATGCCAAAGATAAGCTGCATCCAAACGCCCGCTTTGCACATCTCGGCAAACTGGTCAGCCGCGAGGTAGAGATCCTCAATCACCAGGTCTCCCCGGTCGACCGCAAAGGACATAAAGCGGACCATCTCCTCGCGCGTGACATTCGGGCCGGTCATGTAAAACGCTTGCCCGATCTCGGGAAAACGCCCTGATTCAGCG
Organism: uncultured Rhodobacterales bacterium; assembly: GCA_964649815.1. Taxonomy (GTDB): domain Bacteria; phylum Pseudomonadota; class Alphaproteobacteria; order Rhodobacterales; family Rhodobacteraceae. The sequence continues at coordinate 75,901 of CAZYQC010000001.1, forward strand.
ACGAAAATGCGAAAGATCTGTTGGCCAAAACGCGAGGTGATAAAGCGCAAAAAGAACCGACCGGCTGTTGTCAGAACCTGACGCGGCGTCGCGTTCAAATCCACAAGATCAATCACGGCTTTGGCCTGACGCTGACACTCGGCATTCGCAACTTCGAGGAACAACAACCGCTTGTCAGGGAAATAGCTATAAAGCGTGGCTTTGCTGACACCGGCTTCGCGTGCGATATCGTCTACGCTGGCTCCTTCAAAGCCGTCACGCATGAAAATAGTTCTGGCCCCCGCAAGGACCTGATCAAATTTCCGACCCTTGCGGACGATTTGCGCCGGTTTGTTCATTGAAAGGCAATTTCTCCCTAACGGTAGTAAACATAAACTCAATCGTTCAGTTTCAAAGAAAAAACATGTGTCACGTCGACGGCCTCAAAGTGCGACGTGTTGTTAAATTCCCACCCAAGACCACCTAGACCTGTCGATCTGGCCAAGATAGGGGTCAGGCATGGTCGCGATCTTTCTGAAAACTCTGCCCTTCTTTGCCTTGATCGGTTTGGGCTATTGGGCAGGCCGTACCCGCTTTTTCTCCGAAGAAGCGACGGCTTATCTGACCAAGTTCGTTTTCTATTTCGCGCTCTCTGCCATGATTTTCAGGTTTTCCGCCAATCTAGAGCTGGCCGAGGTTTGGGATTGGCGTCTGGTCGCCGCGTACCTGTGGGGCACCGCATTTGTTTACGGCATAGCCTCGTTTGTTGGGTTCCTGCGCAATCTCGACGTGCCGACCAACGCTTTTGAGGCGCAATGCGCGGTCATCGGCAATACCGGGTTCCTTGGCATTCCGATGCTCACGCTTTTGCTGGGTGAACAGGCGATTGGACCGGTGATGCTGTGTTTGGCTATCGATCTGATCCTCTTTTCGTCGCTGATCGTGATCCTTGTCACCGGCAGCCGCGATGGTCGCATGTCTTGGTCCATTTTCCGCACCGTTGGCATGGGTCTGGTCAAAAACCCAATGATCCTGGCTATGGCATCGGGTCTTGCCTGGTCGGGCTTTGACCTACCGATCCCGGTTCCGGTGAATGAATTTCTGTCCATTCTAGGCGCGGCTGCCACGCCAGGGGCCTTGTTCGCAATCGGTGCGTCGCTGGCGTCAAAATCGGCTGAAAGGCTTTCGATTGCGGGCTGGATCTCATTTTGCAAATTGTTCCTGCACCCCCTGGCCGTGGCTTTTGCGGCCTTTTACCTGTTCCATGTCGACGCATTTGGCGCCAGCGTGATCATCGCCGCGGCGGCCATGCCTGTGGCGGGCAACGTCTATATTCTGGCCCAGCATTACGGGGTCGCGCCCCAGCGCGTTTCAGCCGCTATTTTGGTCTCGACGGTGATCAGCATTGTCACTTTGTCCAGCGTCATCGCCTGGGTGCAGACATAGGGCTGGACGCGCCAAGCCGGGCTGACTAGCAAGGGCACAACGAGGGGAGATTACCGATGCAAACCGTTTCCGAAAATCGTGCGTTTGGGGGGATCCAGGGCGTTTACACACATGCCTCTGACGTCTGCGGCTGTGATATGACCTTTGGCCTTTACATGCCGCCTTTGGCGCAGGTCATGCCTGTGCCGGTTCTTTGGTATCTCTCTGGTCTGACCTGCACGCACGAAAATGCGATGGTCAAAGCCGGCGCTCAGGCATATGCCGCCGAACACGGGCTGGCTTTGGTGTTTCCAGACACGTCCCCGCGCGGCGAAGGCGTTGCAGATGACGACGCTTACGATCTTGGCCAAGGCGCAGGGTTTTATGTGGACGCGACAGAATCCCCCTGGTCCCCACATTTCAAAATGTGGAGCTATGTGACCGAGGAATTGCCGAACCTCATCGGTGCAGACTTTGCCGTCGATCTTAGCCGCCAGGGCATTACGGGACACTCGATGGGGGGACATGGTGCATTGACCATTGCGATGGCCCATCAGGACCGCTTTGCTTCGGTGTCCGCGTTCGCGCCGATCACCAACCCTTCTGCAAGCGATTGGGGACGCAAACAATTGGGCGCTTATCTCGGCGCTGCAGAAGAGACCTGGCAGAAACACGACGCGACCGTGCAAATGACCGAGGTTGGGTTCGACGGTCCGGTTTTGATCGACCAAGGCGGCTCTGACCAGTTCCTCGATCTGCTCAAGCCCGAAGCTTTAGCGCATGCAATGGCCGCGCGCCGGCAGGACGGCGTGTTTCGGATGCAGCCCGGCTATGACCACAGCTACTTTTTCGTCTCGACCTATATGGGCGAGCATGTGGCCTTTCACGCAGACGCTTTGGGCGCGTGACGACCCTGTTTGTTGACGCAGATGCCTGTCCCGTCCGTCAAGAGGCGGAACGGGTTGGCACGCGTCACCATGTGCCGATCAAGATCGTCTCGAACGGTGGATTGCGACCGTCACAAAACCCTCTTGTTGAAACGGTAATTGTGCCTGATGGGCCGGACATTGCCGATATGTGGATCGCAGAACGCGCAGGACCGGGGGATATTGTCGTGACCGGCGATATCCCTTTGGCAGCAAAATGCGTCGCGGCGGGCGCCCTCGTGGTGAAGCACAATGGCGACGCGTTAACGGACAAAAACATCGGCTCTGCGCTGGCGACACGGGATCTGATGGCGGACCTTCGCGCCGCAGACCCTTTTCGACAAGGCGGTGGCAAGGCCTTTTCGAAATCTGACAGATCACGTTTCTTGAACGCCTTAGAAAAGGCCATGCGACAAGCCAAAGGAGCAGCGCAATGATCAAAGCCGTCGTCTTTGACGTAGGTAACGTTTTGCTGGAATGGCATCCCACACGGCTGTTTGACGCCGAAATTGGAGAAGACCGCCGCAAGCGTTTGTTTGCAGAAGTTGACTTGCACAGCATGAACCTGAACGTCGATCGCGGCGCTCCTTTCAAGGAAACGGTTTTCGCAATGGCTGATGCGCATCCACAATGGGCGGCTGAAATTCGGCTTTGGCATGACCGCTGGCTGGATATGGCCTCGCCCGCCATTCCGCATTCCGTTCGCCTGATGAGCGCGCTGCAAGCGGCTGGGGTTCCGGTGTTCTCTCTGACCAACTTTGGCGTTGAAACATACGATTTTGCCGCCGGACACTATCCGTTTTTGACCCAATTCGATCGCGACTTCATTTCAGGACATCTGAAGGTCATCAAACCCGAAGCCAAAATTTATGAAATCCTGGAAGAGGAAAGCGGCCTTTCTGGTGCGGATCTTTTGTTCACCGATGACAGTCCGAAGAACATCAAAGCCGCTGCGGGACGGGGTTGGAACACGCATCTTTTTGAAGGTCCGCAAGGCTGGGCCGATCGCCTGGTCTCGGAAGGTTTGTTGACGCCGGAGGCTGCAGCATGAGCGTGCCAAACATCCCCTTTGCCGAAGGGCAAGCGAACCTGGATTGGATGGGTTTGACGCAGGCCCTGGCTGAAGGTCACAAACGGCCGAAGGCAAGTGTTGGCGATACGTTTTTGTACCGCGACACAGACACCCTTTTGAGCCGGGCCGCGTGGATTGACGGGCTGGGCATCGCGGTAAAATCTGCGACGGTGTTTCCTGGCAATACGGAAAAAGGCAAACCTTCGATCAACGGAGGCGTGACGCTTTTCACTGACGACATGGGAGAGTTGGAAACAATCATCGACTTTCACCTCGTTACCAAATGGAAGACGGCTGGCGACAGTCTGCTTGCAGCCAAACACCTCGCCCGCCCAGATGCCGAGCGTATCTTGATCGTTGGTGCGGGCACTGTCGCAAGATCTTTGTTCGAAGCTTACTCAACGCTTTTTCCCAAGGCCGAGTTTTCGGTTTGGAACAGAACCCCAGAGCGGGCCAAAGCCTTGGCCGATGACTTGGGCATTTCGGTCGAAGCGGATTTGGAAAGCGCGGTGAAAAAGGCGGATGTGGTCACGTCCGCCACCATGACCACAGAGCCCATCCTGAGAGGTGACTGGCTACGGCCTGGTCAGCATATCGACATGATCGGCGCCTATCGCCCAGATATGCGCGAGGCCGATGACGCGGCCTTGCAGAAAGGGCGCATTTTTGTCGATGCGCGTGAGACGACGGTCGGGCATATTGGCGAAATTGAAATCCCGCTCAAAAACGGCGTCATAACGCCAGAAGACATCATAGCAGATTTTTACACGCTCGATCTTTTCACCAGATCGCCCGAGGATATCACGATCTTCAAAAATGGGGGCGGCGCGCATCTGGATCTGATGACGGCGCGTTACATTCTTGAGCGTTGGCAAGCCGCCTGATCAGGCGGCTTGTGGCGCTGTCAGAGGTCTTTCTTTGATCGGCAAATGCACGATGGCACTAAAGGCGCCAACAGCAACGCCGATCCACCAAACTGCGTCGTAACTGCCGTAAGCATCATAAAGCTCCCCGCCCAACCAAACGCCTACGAAACTGCCAAGCTGGTGACTTAGAAAGATAATGCCGTACAGCGTGCCCATGTAGCGCAAACCGTAGATATGCGCGACCAGACCACTGGTCAGCGGTATCGTGGCGAGCCAAAGAGAGCCCATCGCAAGCGAAAAGACGATAACGGTTGTCGGTGTCATCGGGAACATGATGAACATGGCGCCGACAATGGCACGGCCGGTGTAGATCGCAGCCAAAAGGTATTTCTTGGAGTAATACTTACCCAACCATCCTGCGATCAAAGTGCCACCGACATTTGCGATGCCCACCAGAGCGATCGAGGCCGCGCCCAAGGCGCTTGTCGTCGTAATACCCATACCGGCAAGCATGCCGCCCGGATCAATCGGGCCACACACTTCGGTCACAAAGGCCGGGAAATGCGCTGTTAGAAACGCGACTTGATAGCCGCAGCTGAAGAACCCCAGGAAGATTAGGGTATATGAAGGGTCCTTGAACGCACGTTTGATGACCGTGCCCATCGATTCTTCCAACTCGGCCTTGCTGGCCATTGGCGGAACCCGCATGAAGGGCAGGAACAGCAAAACCGCCAGGATCGCCGCTGCGAAACACAAAAAGACACCTTGCCAAGACATTATGGCCAGCATCCATTCGGCGATGGGCGCTCCGAAAATCTGACCAGCCGAACCAGCAGCAGATGTAATGGCAAGCGCCATAGATCGGTTTTCATCGGTTGATGCCCTGCCCACCACAGCGAGGATCACACCAAAACCTGTACCCGCGATGCCAAAGCCAACGAACCAGGCGTAAAGCTGGTGTTCGAGCGGTGTTGTCGAAAAGGCTGTAAGCACCATGCCAAGCGCATAGGTTAACGCGCCTAAGACGATGGCTTTGCGATCTCCGATCTTTTCGGCAATCGCACCGAAGATCGGCTGACCGATACCCCAAGCCAGGTTTTGGATCGCAATCGCAAGCGAGAATTCCGTCCGTAACCACCCAAATTCATCCGCAATGGGGATCTGAAAAACGCCGAAAGAGGCGCGGATACAGAAGCTCACCAGAATGACAAGCGAGCCAATGATCAGTACCGGGGTGATAAGCGGCGCGGACTTGGTGGTCATGTTGCGAAAAGCCTGATTCTGGATCCAGCGACACCCACTCTGCGCTGGAAAATTCACCAAGGTCAAATCAGCGTTCGTGTCCAACAAGTTCACAAAGACTGATCATACCTTTTCCTTGCAGAACGCCCGGGCTACACCACGGAAATGGGTGCCGTTTTGAACGCATATGACGCTGCGGTTGCTGCCGGAACATTGAAAGATGACTCGGCGCAAAGATCCGTCTTGCCCGAATTGGATCGCATCCACACGGCGCTGAACACGCCAATAAAGAAGAGCTTTTTCAAGAAAGCTCCCGAGGCCGCACCGGGCCTCTACATGTGGGGGGGTGTTGGGCGCGGCAAATCCATGTTGATGCACTTGTTTGTGGCCGGACTAAAAGACGTACCCGCCAGACGCGTTCATTTCCACGCATTCATGCAAGAAATCCACGCCGCCATGCACAAGGCACGGCAAGATGGCGTTGACGATGCAATCGCGCCGGTGGCGGCTGCGGTGGCCAAAGAGGTGCGCTGTTTGGCCTTTGACGAGATGCAGATCACCGACATTACGGACGCCATGATTGTTGGGCGGCTGTTCGAAGCGCTCTTCTCGGCGGGTGTTATCGTTGTCACAACCTCTAACCGCGTGCCCGATGATCTGTATAAAGATGGTCTGAACAGACAGCTATTCTTGCCGTTCATTGACCTCATCAAAAGCAAAATGGTGGTGCACGAGCTGACGTCACCGCATGATTATCGCCAAAACCGGTTGTCCGGCAGCCCGGTGTACTTCACGCCTCTTGGTCCGGACGCAAGATCAGCGATGAACGCGCTGTGGGGCGATCTGACGGGACAAGCTGCGTCGGACCCGCTGGTTCTGCATATCAAAGGGCGTACAATCGACATCCCCGCCTTTCGCAACGGCGTCGGGCGCGCCTCGTTTTTTGATCTCTGCGCAAAACCGCTTGGACCGGGCGATTATCTGGCGATTGCGGAGGCCTGCAAGGTTCTGCTGATTGACGATATCCCACAATTGGGTCGGTCGAACTTTAATGAGGCAAAACGCTTTGTGACCCTGATCGACGCGCTTTATGAAGCGCGCGTACGTTTGATTGCCAGCGCAGCTGCGGTGCCTGAGATGCTCTATGTCGAAGGGGAAGGTACTTTTGAATTTGAGCGTACGGCATCGCGACTGCGGGAGATGCAGGCCGAGGGATGGGGGGAGTAAAAATCCTTTTTTCGAATGGCCGTTGGCCATCCGACGGATGCGAGGGGTTTCACCCCTCGCGCTCTCCGAGAGTATTTGGATCCAAAAGAAGGTGGATCAGCCGTGCGTCTGTAAAATGCGGCCCGCGAGATAGAGGCTGCCGCAGATCAAGACGCGGGCGTGAGGGGATTGGTCTAGGATCGTCTTGAGCGCTGCATCTGTGTCAGCGGCAGTATGTGCGGCGAGGCCAATTCTTTGGGCAATCGCGGTAACCTCGGACGGGTCGAGCGTGTTCTTTTCGCCGGGAATGGCGACGGCATGCAAATCCATTGCAACGCTGGCGAGGGGCGCCAGGTAGCCAGCGACATCTTTTGTGTTCAGCATGCCGCAGATCAAATGAGTTGGACGTTTTGGAAGCTGGACCAGCGTTTTTGCCAAGGCCTGACCAGCCGCCGGGTTATGTCCGCCGTCCAACCAGAGCTCAGCGCCTGAACGTGCGGCTATATCCGCAAGAGGGCCGGACGTGAGGCGTTGCATGCGGGCGGGCCACTGGGCTTTGGTGACGGCGGCTTCGTAAGCGGTTTCTGGAACGCCCAACATGCGCAGGGCTGACAGCGCGATCCCGGCGTTTTGGATTTGGTGATCGCCAGGCAGGTTTGGGCGCGGCAGGTCCAAGAGACCTGTTTCATCCTGGAAAATCATGCCGTCGCGTTCCGGGGCCGCGTGCCAATGTTGCCCGTAGACGGATAACGGCGCGCCAAGTGCTGCGGCGCGGGTTTCGATCACGTCGAGCGCTGAGTCCTGTTGAGGTCCAACGATGCAGGGCACGGCATGTTTGATAATGCCCGCCTTTTCGCCTGCGATGGCGGCCAATGTGTCACCCAGAAAGGCTTCGTGATCCATTGAAACTGGTGTGATGACCGTGAGGGCCGGACGCTCAACCACGTTGGTGGCGTCCAGGCGTCCGCCAAGGCCAACCTCGAGCAGGGTGTAATCCGCCGGGGTGCGGGCCATTGCCAGGAGGGCCGCGCAGGTCGTGATTTCGAAATAAGTGATGTCTGCGCCATCGTTGGCGGTGTAGCACTCGTCCAGAAAAGCCGTTAAGGCATCTTCTTTGATCAGCTGGCCTGCAAGACGGATGCGTTCGTGAAACCTGGCGAGATGCGGCGAGGTGTAGGCGTGAACCTTGTGACCCACCGCTTCGAGACCCGCGCGGATCATCGCCTGGGTAGAGCCTTTTCCGTTTGTGCCTGCGATGTGAATGACAGGGGGCAGGTCCCGTTCAGGATGACCCAAGCGAGCCAAAAGGCGCCACATGCGATCCAGCGTGAGGTCGATGACTTTGGGGTGCAGCGCCATCATCCGGTCGAGGATGGCGTCCGATGTTGGCGCCGTCATTTGGCTGAGACGTCCTGAGCACTTGGCGCGGCCTCGTCTGCCTGAGGGGCTGGCAGATCGCCTTTGATCGCGGGCGAAAGTCCCATGAGCATGCGGGTGATGGTGATCAGCTCTTCTCTGAGGTCGGTGCGTTTCGTGACGCGGTCAAGCATCCCGTGTTCGAGCAGGTATTCTGCGCGCTGAAACCCTTCGGGCAGTTTTTCGCGGATCGTTTGTTCGATGACGCGAGGGCCCGCAAAGCAGATCAAGGCCCCTGGTTCAGAAATTTGCACATCGCCCAACATGGCATAGCTCGCCGTTACACCGCCGGTTGTCGGATGGGTTAGGACAACGATATATGGCACGCCCGCTTCTTTCAGCATTTGCACAGCGACCGTCGTGCGGGGCATTTGCATAAGGCTAAGAATGCCTTCTTGCATCCGGGCGCCACCCGCTGCGGAAAAGAGCACCAGAGGGCGGTTCAGCTTTACCGCTTCTTCGGCGGCGGCGATGATGGCGTTGCCGACATACATGCCCATCGACCCGCCCATAAAGGAAAAGTCCTGGGCGGCGGCGACAATGCCGGTGCGCCCAATCTCTCCTGTTGCGACAAGCATCGCCTCTTCTTCGCCTGTGCCCTTTTGAGCGGTCTTCATCCGGTCTGGATATTTCTTTTGATCGCGAAACTGGAGCGGATCAGCCACCGGTGCGGGGACCTGGATCTGCGTAAAGATGCCGCCATCGAACAGGGCTGTGAAGCGGTCGCGCGGTGTGATGGCCATGTGATGCCCGCAATTGGTGCAGACATTGAGGTTTTCACGCATCTCGCGATGGAACAGCATTGTTCCGCATTCATCGCATTTCGTCCACAAATTGTCGGGCGTTTCCCGACGCGAAAAGATGGAGTTTATGCGGGGCCGGACGTAGTTGGAGATCCAGTTCATCGCGATAGGTCCTGAAAAGTCTGTTCTGTGTCAGATACGCTTGGCAATCGACGAATGCAATCAGCGTCGCAGCACGACGCGCGCGGTCAACCACATTACGATCATGAAGACAAAGTCGACGGGCATCCACGCGGCCAGGGCGGCTTCGTCATCCATACCGAACGGCATGTGGTACAATGCCAAGCCTGACATTTGATCGGGTAGCGAGGTTAGCGCCAAAGCAGAGATGTTATTGGCAAAGTGGATAGCAAGGGCCGGGCCCAGGGTGCCAGCACGTGCTGTGATATCCGCCATCAAAAGACCAAAAATCCCGGCCCAAATCACAATCATCCAAGCGTTACCGCCAGCGCTGTCTGGCATGTAATGCCCGAACGCAAAGAGGGCTGACGGGATACCCATCCAGATGATCGGAGATCGAAAGCGCACGGCCAATTGCTGTTGCAAGTAGCCGCGGAACAAGACCTCTTCCGCTCCGCTCTGAACCAGCACGGCAAGCGCAGTCAGCGGCAAGAGCGATAGCCAGAGCCCAAGCTCCATCGCCGGCACATATCCGACCTGCTGACCCCAAGGTGGCAGGACGAAAATCACCGCGCCCAATGCGAGCAGAGCGAGCAGAACGCGACCAAACTGAATGAGTGCTGGACGCAGCGGCCCAAGAACGGAGAGCCAGCCGCGCCGATGCATGACCAAACAGGCCAGACCAACCGCAATCCAGACGACAAGAAATTGGAACAGCAGCGTATACAGGCCAGCCTGCGTTCTTCCGGTTGCGATATCTTCTAGAAAGCGTTCGGCAGAGGTGTTGGACATCGTCGCCAAGATCAAGCTGAAGTAAATTTGGCTGAGTCCAAAATGCGCGACAACGATGACAACAACGCCCAAAAGCAGGCGCCACACCTCTGGTTTCGCGCGGGCAGCAGTCAAGAAGGCGTCATGCGCGTCGTAGTGCGGAGAAAGCAGAAACCTCATGCGAGAGGCGGCGCAGGCGGACCGGCCTCTTGCGGTATGGCGACACGCTGCTGGCGCAAAAGGTCCGCAGCGCCGATCAAATGCCCCGCCACGGTCTGCAACAAACTCAGGAGCACGCCACGGTCGCTTTCAACAACTGCGCGGAATTCCTCGGCACTGATCCGAAGAAAGACAGCATCATTAACCGCTTTCAGCGCTAATGCCCTGGGTTCATCGAGGATAATAGACAGGTCGCCGATCAAGCGACCGGGCTCAACGGTCGTGACTTCTACATCTTCGCCATCATCGCTTTTGTAGCTCAGCACCGCTTGACCCGCGACGCACAAATAGGCCGCGTCTGCACGTTCTTCTTGTTCAAATATGCGCTGCCCGGGCTCGGCCTTGTACCAATTCGCCGCGAAGGCAAGCAAACGCTGGTTGCGCTGATCGAGCGACTGAAAAAGATCGGCCTTTGCGATCGCGCTTAGCTTTTTGCGCAGATCGTCCGATCCTGCGTCAGCGGCCTCGTCATGTTCGCCAGCCTGCACACCTTCGACACGACCGTCGCTGATCTTGATGAACAGATCGTAGTCGTCTTGGTTCGTGATGCTTTCTTCCAGAAAGACCAGCGTTGCATCTGGCAGCAATTCACCCAGCTTTTTGCGTGTCTCCGCGCGTGCCTCTGGCGTGTGGCTGACAAGCGCCTTTTCCAAGACAAGGACGTCAGGCCGCTTGATGGCGGCGCGCGAGAACGCACCGCGTTCATGGAAGATTGTTGGTAGGTTCGCGGCCCCCAGAGTCGTCTCTAGGTCAAAGATAACCTCGGCCACGTACCGTTTGAGGCCTTTCTCAACCAGAACGTCCGCAACGAGGTTTTCGATTTCCTCCCGCTTGCTGCCTGCCATAGCAGAGATGCGGCCATAGAGAGCATTTTCCATGACCGTGAGACGCGGCAGATAGTTGGTCGGCTCAATCGGGATGAACATGTTACTTGTGCGGGCGCGCAGTTGTTCGCCAGACGCCAGCCGGATGTCCAGGATCTCTTGCTTGAAAGCCTCGGGAAATGCCGGTCCGATTTGTTCGGCGGTGAACGCGAACGGCACCGTCATCAGCAAGGCAAATTCATCCTCTGAAACTGCGCCGTCGCCTTTGTCACGGCGTCTTTGCGCGATATTGACCAGCTCTTCGTAGAGCTCTTCGTCAATGCCAAGCGCGGTAAAGAGAGGATGGTTCGTGCCATCGCGACCGAAGGTCTGGTGCAACGTGTCCACCAACGTTTGCGAGATCGCTATGATCTGTTCACTCAGACCGTATTCGATCATCAGCGCCAAAAACGCTTTTTCCGCAGCGAGGCCCGTTTGGCTAATCTCGCGGATCGGAGCAGCGAACAACAGGTTTCCGCCCAACGGCACTGCCGGGTTAAACTGGTCAGGGTCAAAACGGTAAACCAAGTCGCTCAGACCGTTTTGCTGCAATCGGTGCGCGATCTCAGTGCGCACTGCCACTATTTCTGCGGCCAGATCGCCGTGAGCATCGTAATCCATGCGCGAATTCAGAACGCGCCGGAACATGAAATCATCAATGCCCATCGCCTGTATAAGCTGGAACCACCATCCCCGGATGTCATCGATGCTGTCCAACCCGGCCAAGGCGGGATCGACCCAGTCAGATTCAAGGCTGTCCAAACTGTTTCCTGATCGTCTGGCCTCGACCCCGTCACGGCCCGTCCTCTCGCCGACCCCCTCCTGAGGGTGGGTGCGCAACGGCATCAATAGGTTGGAGCCCAGCGTTCCTTGAAACAAATAGGGCCTCGAATGGGCATGGCCGACCCGAGCCGCAATAACCGCTTGATGCAGCGTCGCAAGATCCTGATCTCCTACCCTCACACTGCCACGAAACGGCAGTGTTTCCCGCGTGAGCAACTCTGCAAAGGCTTGGCGTTCGGTCTGGTTCTTGATTTCGATCCCGACCCGTGCGCCCGCTGGAAATCTAAGATCGATGTTCTGCAGGACGTTGTTGCCGTCGTCGTTGCGCACCGTCACCTTGTCAAAGACGATGTCGCCTTGAAGGCGCGGAATGACGTCTGGCGCCTCGTCAAACAGCTTTTCGTCGACCATCCCGCGAGGATCAAACTTTTCGGTGACAATGTCCCAACGCAGCGACATGTCTTGAACCTGATTGTAATAGGTCAAAAGCTCTTTCCAGGGGCTGGACAGGTCTTTGTATGCAGCCAGCGCCGCGACCAGCGCGCCCACGGTGATGTCGCCGCGAATGGCCAAAATACCGCCCACAGAATAAAAGAAAAACGGCGTCAGCTGGGTGATGAAGTTATTGAGAAACTTCATAAAGAACTTCTTTTGATAGATGCGGAACCGCACGTCAAACAGCTTGCCCAAACGGTCCGTGAACATCGCAAGGCGATAGCGCAAACCGCCGTTGGTCCGCAGATCCGAAATACCTGCCGAAGTTTCGCTAATCTCAGAAGAAATGGCCCGCACTTCACGGATACGTTCTTTGTTCAGCAAATTGATCTGGCGCTGCAGCATCGGGATGATCCACGCCTGTAGCGGGATCAGGGCAATCCCGGCCAAGCCGAACCAGACAGATTGCAAGAACAGAAACACGACGATGATAAGCATCTGACCAGCCTGGAAAACGGGCTGTGCAACAGCGTCGCCCATAAGCCCACCCATTGGCTCGGCTTCGGACGTGATCATCGAGACCAATTCGCCCTGGCTGGTGGTCCTGAAATAGGCTTTGGGAAAGCGCGTCATCCGAGACAACAGCGTGAACCGGAAACGCCGCAAAAGCCGTTCAGCCGTGATGCCCTTCATTGTGTTCAGACGCATCTTGAGCAAGCCGTGACACAAAACGGCGCCCAAATAGCCGAAACAAAGCGCCATCAGGAATTGAACCTGCGACAGTTCAAATCCAAAGACGTTGATCAAGTCGACCTCTGCCCCAATCGCGTCGTTGATGATCCGCTTGGGCAGTTCCAAAGTGGCGTAAAGGAAGGGGAAAGTGATCAACGTCATAGCCAAAAGGGCCATCTGATCGCGTTTCGAGAACTTCCAGATGAAGGAAAAGAGGGTACGTTCCATCGAAGACCTGTTGCTCAATCCGGGCAGGCAGCGTCAGCCTGGTCGGATGCGTCGCTCAATTCGCCTACCTAATCGCCCGCGATGCTCATTACAACTCTGCCACCGCTTGCGGGCCGGTTTCGCCCCTTGTATTGCGGTCAACAACGTTCAGTCGGGGAGAGAGACATGCTTAAGCGCCAGTTTGATAAATCCAAGCTGCCCAGCCGCCACGTAACCGAAGGCCCAGCCCGCGCGCCGCACCGGTCCTATTACTACGCGATGGGCATGACCGAGGAAGAAATCCATCAGCCGCTGATTGGCGTCGCGACCTGCTGGAACGAGGCCGCGCCGTGTAACATCGCTCTGAACCGTCAGGCCCAAGCGGTCAAGATGGGCGTCAAATCCGCCTATGGTACTCCGCGCGAATTCACGACGATCACGGTCACAGACGGCATCGCGATGGGTCACGAAGGCATGCGGTCCTCGCTGGCATCGCGCGAGGCGATCGCCGACACAGTGGAACTCACCATGCGCGGACATTGCTATGACGCGATTGTTGGGCTTGCCGGTTGTGACAAGTCGCTACCGGGCATGATGATGGCAATGATCCGCTTGAACGTGCCTTCCGTGTTCCTTTACGGCGGTTCGATCCTGCCGGGCAAGGCCCCGAACGTTCCAGATATTCCCGAAGACTTTGCTTCGCGCGATTTGACCGTTCAAGACATGTTCGAAGCGGTGGGGCGTCACCAAAATGGCGATATGTCCGACAAAGCGCTTGATGTATTGGAACGCGTTGCTTGCCCATCGGCTGGGGCTTGCGGTGGCCAATTCACCGCCAACACGATGGCCTGCGTGTCCGAGGCGATTGGCCTGGCGCTGCCAAATTCTTCAGGCGCACCTGCGCCTTATGAAAGCCGCGACCAATACGCCGAAGCCTCTGGTGCGGCGGTTATGAACCTGATCGAAAAAAACATCCGTGCACGTGACGTTGTCACGCTGAAATCCCTCGAAAACGCCGCGCGGGTGGTCGCTTGCACGGGCGGTTCCACCAACGCCGGTTTGCACCTGCCTGCAATGGCGCACGAAGCCGGTATCGAGTTTTTCCTCGATGATGTTTGCGAAATTTTCCGCGATACGCCGTATTTCGTCGACCTGAAACCCGGCGGCCAATTCGTTGCGAAAGACCTTTACGAGGTGGGCGGCGTGTATGTTGTTATGAAAGAGTTGCGCAAAGCGGGCTTGATCCACGAAGACTGCATGACCGCAACAGGTTACTCGATTGGCGAAGAGCTTGACAAAATTGACCTCGAAGCAGACGGCAAGGTCATCTACCCGATCTCGTCCCCGATCACCAAAACGGGTGGCGTTGTGGGCCTGAAGGGCAATTTGGCCCCAGAAGGCGCCATCGTAAAGGTCGCCGGGATCGAGCAACAGCATCAGCGGTTTGTTGGCCCCGCACGGGTTTTCGAATGCGAACAGGACGCATTTGATGCGGTGCAGGCCAGAACCTACAAAGAAGGCGAAGTGATCGTCATCCGCAACGAAGGTCCCGCCGGTGGACCAGGCATGCGCGAAATGCTGGCGACAACAGCGGCCTTGTCCGGTCAAGGCATGGGCAAAAAAGTCGCGCTGATCACCGATGGCCGTTTCTCGGGCGCAACCCGCGGGTTCTGTGTCGGGCATGTCGGACCTGAATCTGCCCACGGAGGCCCAATCGCGATGCTGAAAGACGGTGACATCATCACCATCGACGCGGTCAAAGGTGAGCTTAGCGTTGATCTGAGCGACGAAGAGCTCGCCGAACGCAAAGCAAATTGGGCTGGCCCGCGCGAGACGATCTATGCTTCGGGCGCGCTTTGGAAATTCGCAAAACTGGTCGGTGAAACCTACAAAGGTGCGGTCACGCATCCTGGCGGCGCGGCGGAGAAGCATGAGTACATGGATCTCTAAGGCTGGCCTAACGCTTGCTTTGACCTTTGGCTTGGCCGCATGCGATGCGCCCCAGGCCGGGGGCGGTCTTGAGTTTCTCTCTGGCGGGGGCGGTGGCTTGTTCGAGGCTGCCGCGCCGCTTGAACAAACCGACATGGCAGGCGGCGCCGTCACGCTGGTGGCGCCTTCTGGCTTTTGCATCGACCGCCGCAGCGTTCGGTCCAACTTTGCCCTCATGGCACGGTGCGACCGTCTTGGCGGAAATCCAGATGGCAGTGCCTTTGAACCTCTGGCTTTGCTGACTGCGACCATCCTGGACAAAGGCGATGCGTCTGCTTTGTCCGAAAAAGACGTGCTGCCCGACGGGTTCAAGGTGATCGACCGATTAAATGGCGCGCGTTCATTGGTTCTGCGCGTCGATGGTCCACCCCCCAGTCAAAACCTCAACCGAGATCACTGGCGCGGGGCAACGCAAGTTGGTGCCTATGTTGTTGGAATATCGGTCTATACGCCCGCGGACGAGCCGCCTTTGGGGCCGTATGGCAGGGTCTTGCTAAACCAAAGTTTGGCGGCCACACGGGAAAATTCCCCAAAACCACAATAGTGAGCCGAAACAACTCATTTTTTTTGAGAGTTCGCAGTATTGCGTGTTTCATTTTTTGAAGCGATTCCGCTACATAGTTGCCAGTTTAGAAACAATCAGCCACAGGCGCGATGGCGGCAAAAACTTTACCATTGGTTGAACGACTGCTGCACCGTGGGGCAATGCGGCGATGGGCGCGCGCCGCGCGCAAGGCAAGCCAGCTCGAATTGGTTGAGTTGCGGCGCCTTCGGGCATCTGCGCGATCTTTGCGCACGCATCTCGACGGCCTTATTCACATCGCGGATGAGCGTTTGGCGCTGCCTGCGATAGGATCGACCAGTTTTCCAAAGCCACAGGATGCCGATTGGTCGTGGAGGCCAGAACTATGGCGGGGCCGTTTGCCTGTTCTTGGGATGAGTTCTGTTCAAACAAAGTCGATGCTTGGAAAAGAGATCACCCTTTTCCACGATTGTGAATATTCAGAATTGTCCCTGCGGCAGCTGCGCAATGTACGCGAAGAAGATCTTGCTCCTTACGGTCTGCGCATGGATGTCTTCCGCTTCGAAGGCTCGTTTCTCTCTTTGGTGCTGGATTTGCCCTCTGACGTGGTAGCGGGGTTGAAGAAAACACATTTGATCCGCTTAGAAGCCATCGTCGAAATGGAAAAACCGATCGAGATCTTTTCCCGTCTGAATGTGCGCCACGGCCCAAATACCGAACAAATCGTGCGAGAGCTTCCGCCAGGTGGCGGAAAGGTCATGGTTGAGTTCGACCTCGCCTATTCCAAGCTCAACGAAAAGCGGTCCGAGGCAGCTTGGGTTGATCTCATTTTCGAAGGGCCAGAGATGAACCAAGTGACCTTGCGCGATTTGACCTTCTCTCGCCGACCCCGCGCGGAGCTTTGAACCATGAGCATGACGTCAACACTGGAACTTTTGCCAATCGGCCTGCGCAATGGCATCTGGACTGCGCAAGTGACGCAAAAAGGAACCGGGGTTCCCCAGATTGAGGTCTTGCACCTGAACCAGCCCGTCCAAACGATGAAGTTGACGGCAATGGACGAAGGCACCGGCTGGGCGATGACCGTCGAGGTTCCGAAAGAGGCGATCTCGGACGGGGTTCAAACGTTCACCGTCGTCGATAAACTTGTCAGCGAAACAATTGGCGACTTCACGCTTTTGGCCGGAGAGGTGCTTAGCAACGACATCCGTGCCGAGGTTGATTTGCTGCGCGCCGAGCTCGACATGCTGAAACGCGCGTTCCGCAGACACTGCGTCGAGACCAGCTAGACGCGGCTGGATGGCCCCGCAAGGCCATCCGATTGCCTGATCAGTCCTGTGGACCCAGCGCGCTGAGACCTGTCAGGATATCAATCGCATAGGCCAGTTGGTAATCATCTGTCCGCAGGTTGGCCGCGGCCTCGGCCTTGGCACGATCCGCTTCAATTTGACGGATCTGATCTTCGCTCAGGCTGTCATTATCCAAACTGCCGCGAAGATCGGCCTCAGACCGACGCGCCCGGGTTTCTTCCGCTTCATCTCCATCATCGACCGCACGTCTGGGCTGTTCGACGATGATGTCCGGGCTAACACCCAATGCCTGAATCGACCGGCCCGACGGTGTGTAGTACCGCGCTGTCGTCAGACGCATAGCCCCTTCCCCGCGCAATGGCATAACCGTTTGGACAGACCCTTTGCCAAAGCTTTTGGTGCCGACCACAATCGCACGACGGTGATCCTGCAAAGCACCGGCCACGATCTCTGACGCGGACGCCGAACCTCCGTTGATCAAAACGACAATCGGCTTGCCCTGAGCAATGTCGCCTGGCGTTGCGTTGAATCGGTCACCCTCTGACGGGTCCCGACCCCGCGTAGAGACAATCTCGCCTTCGTTCAGGAACGCATCAGACACCCGAATGGCCTGGGTCAACAACCCGCCGGGATTGTTGCGCAGGTCCAGAACGAACCCGCTCACTGCATCCATGCCACCTAGTTCTTCAACACCCTTGCCTAGCATCTCTTCCAACTTGGGCGTGGTTTTGTCGTTGAACGTCGATACCCTCAGAACGACAGTGTCGCCAACAATCCGGTTACGAACGACCTGAAGCTCGATCGTGTCGCGCACAATCGTCACGTCAAACGGCTCTTGCTCGCCTTCGCGCACAATCGTGATGATGATCTCCGATCCGACCGGACCGCGCATACGCTCGACCGCTTCGTCTAGCGTCATCCCCAAAATGCTTTCGCCATCCACATGGGTGATAAAATCACCAGCCTCGACACCAGCCTGGTAAGCGGGCGTGCCGTCCATCGGCGAAACAACTTTGACAAAGCCCTCTTCCTGAGTGACCTCGATGCCAAGACCGCCAAACTCGCCACGTGTGTCGATCCGCATCTGCGCGGCGTCATCCGGCGACAAATAGCTGGAGTGTGGATCCAAAGAGGTCAGCATGCCATCGATAGCGGCTTCGATCAGCTCGCCTGGATCGACCTCTTCCACGTATTGCGAGCGGATGCGTTCAAAAATATCGCCGAACAAATCGAGCTGTTCGTAGACGGATGCTTTTGACGCTTCTTCCTGTGCCAGCAATGGTCCGGCCACTTGGGTGGTTACAATAACACCCGCCAGCGCGCCGCTCGTTGCTGCCATAATGAAGTTTTTCATTATTTCGTGTCCTCACCTGCGCCAAACCAGTCCAACGGGTCCCTTGGCACGTTTTGTTCTCTGACTTCGATATAGAGCGTTTCTGGGCGGACAGTACCAGCCCCTTCCGCGTCTCGTAACGAAGCTGTGTCACTTGTAAGCATCGTCCCGCCCATTACGCCGACAGGGGTGCCTTCGGTCAAAATATGCCCAGCAGCCCCGTAAGTCACATCTAAACCCGCCAAGATCAACAGCGTATCAGGACGCAATTCAAGGATCACCACGTTGCCTAAGTCGAGCAGCGGACCAACAAACCGAATGGTCGCCGCGGCAGGGGTCGTCACCAAAGCACCTGCGCGCGTCGCCAAAAGGATGCCCGGGCGCGTCACGCCAGCCGCATCCGGCTCGCCCGATTTGCGCAGGATGACGCCCCGCGCGGGTAATCGCAGCTGACCGATCCGATCTTCGAGATCTGGCGGGTTCCAGCCGATGTCTTCTGACGTGATTTGCGACAGCCCGCTGGAAAACGCATCCAGCGTCTCGCTCGACGCGATCAACAGCCCTGTGCGCACCGGATCTTCGATAAACCGCAAAGGCAGATCCGTTCGGTTGGCCATCGCTTGATTAAGCTGCGCGCGGGCATCCTGAACGTCGGTTAAGCCTTTTTGCAACTGCGCAGCGGCTTGTTCTTGCAAAAGCCGTAAGGTTTGGACGTCTTCAACATCCTGGCGCAGCGCCTGAGCCCGCACGTTCAGGGCGGGCGTCAATTCTGACAGTACCATTGCCGCACGGGCCGCGCCCGTAGGTCCGTCAGGATGCAGAAAAACCTGCGGCAGCTCTGCTGGTTGGATGGCTTGCAGCACGCTTAGAAATCGCGCGATCTCTGCGTTTTGGGCGCGCATCTGCTGTTGAAGTTGATCTTCTCGGATCGCCACGGCGCGAAGGCCCGACCGCAAGGCCTCGAGCCCGCTCTCATAGGCTTCTACGGTCTGTGTGAGTGCACGCACACGGTCGCGCGCATTTTCAGCATCGCTTAGCTGTTGGGCGGCAGCTTCGAGTTGTTGGCGTGCATCCTCTGCCAAAGCGCCAGCGTCATCGCGGGCAAAACCGCTAAAGGGGAAGAGCGTCAGCGCGGCAATCAGCCAAAAGCGAAGGGTCATTCAAGCAAACTCCGCCCCGTCATTTCCGGCGGCTTTGGCAAACCCATCAGCTCTAGGATCGTGGGCGCCAAGTCGGCAAGGATGCCATCTCGCAACGTCCCTTGCGCGCCGACAATGGCCACAGGCACCAGATTTGTTGTGTGCGCTGTATGCGGCCCGCCCGTTTCAGGATCAATCATGGTTTCGCAATTGCCGTGATCGGCGCACAAGACCATTACGCCACCAACCTCGTCCAACGCCTTAACGACCTGAGCAAGGCCTTTATCCACCGCAGCGCACGCCGCCATTGCGGCGTCCAAATCACCGGTATGACCAACCATGTCGGGATTAGCATAGTTAACGACGATGAGGTCATAGCCGTCGTGAATGGCTTTGACGAATTCCTCTGTCACCTCGCCCGATGACATTTCTGGCTGCAAATCGTAGGTGGCGACCTTTGGTGACTTTGGCATGAACCGCGCCTCGCCGTCCTCTGCCTGTTCTTTGCCTCCATTCAAAAAGAAGGTGACATGCGGGTATTTCTCCGTCTCAGCCAGCCGAAACTGCCGCAACCCATGCTGTGCGACCCACGCGCCCAGCGTGTTAACGATCTCGGCCTTGGGATAGGCCGTCGTCATAAAGCGATTGTGCTTGTCTGAATACTCCGCCATTCCAATCAGCCCAGACCAGATTGGGCGATCCCCGACGTCAAAGGCGTCAAACTCCGGTTCGCCCAGCGCGGCCAGAATTTCACGCGCGCGGTCTGCGCGGAAATTCAGGCAAAACAGGCCGTCACCCTCTGATGGGCCAGCGTAAGATCCAATCTTTGCCGGAAGCAGGAACTCATCGGTCAAATCCTGTGCATAGCCAGCTTCGATCGCCTCTGCTGCGGACGCAAATTGCGGCGCATCGCCAAAGGCGAGCATGGTGTAGGCCTGCAAAACACGTTCCCACCGATTGTCGCGATCCATTGCATAGTAACGCCCGACCACAGTGGCAATGCGGGCGCCCTTGGGCAGAGCCTTTTCCAGTGTTTCGAGATAGGTCAAGGCCGAGGTTGGCGCCACATCGCGACCATCGGTTATCAGGTGAATATACGTCTCTAATCCAGCGTTTTTACAGGCTTGAGCCGCTGCAATCATATGCGTGATGTGACCGTGAACGCCGCCGTCAGAGACAAGCCCCATCAGGTGCGCCTGCCCCCCTGCAGCCTTTATCCCATCGATCCAGGACAGAAGGGCAGGATTTTGAAAAAAGCTACCGTTCTCGATGGCCAGATCGATCTGTCCAAGATCCATCGCGACCACGCGCCCAGCGCCGATATTCGTGTGCCCAACTTCGGAATTGCCCATCTGCCCTTTGGGCAGTCCAACCTCTGGGCCATAGGTGATCAAAGTGGCATTGGGGCAGGTGGCCATGATGTGATCGTATGTTGGAGTATGCGCCAGAGCGACCGCATTGCCAGCGGTCTCAGCCCTCAGACCCCATCCATCAAGGATGCACAAAACGACTGGTTTTGGGGGCATGTTTTGACCTGCTGTGTTGCCTTTGCGCGGACCCTACCGTGGTGATTGGTGCTTTTGAAGCGGTTGTTGCTGATCCGGCATCGTGTCGCGGGGCGCATGCCGGTGAACGAGGCGCATCAATCGGGGTTTCCGCGTGTGTAGCTGATTTTCGAAAGATCTGGTGCTATAGCGCGGTTCGCGGAAATTCTGACGGGGGTTTGCCCAGGCGGCGGTGTCAGCAGATGACGAACAAGCGCGACAGGATGCGCTTTTAGCGTCAAACGCGTGGCGACATAATCCTCGACCACCTCCTCGCCCAATGACATCTCCGGCAAGAGAGCGGATGGCTCGTCGACCACCTCTCCGTCAATATCAGTCGCAAATAAAGGCAAAACCGGCCCAGGTGTCAGTGCTTTCGCCGCCCAAAGTGCTTCTCGGCGGTTTAGGCCTATGCCCGCAAAGACATCTGCCTCTGCCAGCCGCTCAATCATCGCTGGACCAAGCCCTGCTTTGCGCCAGACGTCACGCACCGTTTGAAACCCGTTGCCGCGCGCGGCGGTGAGCCAACTCGCGTCCTCCTCGCCGAGACCCTTGATCTGCCGGAACCCCAAACGAAGGGCCAAACCACCCTTGCCATCAGGCTCCATCACATTGTCCCAAAAGCTGGAATTGATGCAGATGGGGCGCACCTCGACGCCATGTTCTCGGGCATCCCGGACAATTTGCGCCGGCGCATAAAATCCCATCGGCTGAGAATTGAGCAAAGCACAGGCAAAAATGCCGGGGTGATGGCATTTGATCCAACTTGAGGCGTAAACCAAAAGGGCAAAAGATGCGGCGTGACTTTCCGGAAAGCCGTAGGAACCAAATCCCTCGATTTGCGAGAAGCAACGTTCAGCAAAATCATCATCATACCCGTTTTTTCGCATCCCGCGCATGAAGAGGGTCCGAAACTCAGAGACTGATCCGTGCTTTTTGAACGTCGCAAGGGACCGTCGGAGGCGATCTGCCTGATCAGGTGTAAAGCCCGCACCGACAATGGCGATCTGCATCGCCTGTTCCTGGAACAAGGGTACACCAAGTGTCTTTTGCAGCACCTGGCCAAGCGCGTCAGACGGGAAGCTGACCTCCTCTTCACCGTTGCGACGGCGGATATAGGGATGGACCATATCACCTTGGATGGGGCCAGGCCGAATGATCGCAACTTCGATCACAAGATCATAAAAGTTTCGCGGCCTCATCCGGGGCAGAAAGTTCATCTGCGCCCGGCTTTCCACCTGAAAGACACCGATGCTGTCGGCGGCACAGAGCATATCGTAAACGCGAGGATCCTCCGGCGGCAGAGTTGCAAGCGTATAGCTTTGCTGATGATGCATTTTGAGCAAATCAAACGCCTTGCGAATGCATGTCAGCATGCCAAGGCTGAGAACGTCGACCTTTAGGATACCCAACGTGTCAATGTCATCCTTGTCCCAACAGATGACCGTCCGCCCCTCCATCGTTGCGTTTTCAACCGGCACCAGCTCATCCAGGCGGCCTTCGGTGACAACAAAGCCGCCCACATGCTGAGACAGATGGCGCGGAAAGCCTTGGATTTCATAGACGAGATCAATCGTCTGGCGGAGGCGCCTGTCGTCGTAGTCGAGACCGATTTCGGCCATTCGTTCACGCTCAAGCCCTTGGGTCGAGAAAAAGCCCCAAAGCTGAGAAGAAAGCGCCGCGACCGTATCCTCTGTGAGGCTCATTGCGCGCCCAACCTCGCGAATAGCGCGTTTACCGCGATAGTGAACAATGGTGGCGCAAATACCGGCCCGATGACGGCCATAACGATCATAGATGTGCTGGATGACCTCTTCGCGGCGTTCATGTTCGAAATCGACATCAATGTCTGGCGGCTCATCCCGCGCCTCGGAGACGAAACGCTCGAACACCATCGTGCCAATCTCGGGGGAAACAGAGGTAACGCCCAGGCAATAACAGACAACCGAGTTCGCAGCCGAACCGCGACCCTGACACAGAATGTCCCGCGAGCGCGCAAACGCAACAATATCGCGGACGGTCAGAAAATACGGCTCGTAGTTTAGCTTTGCGATCAAATCCAGTTCATGACGCAGCAGGTTCTGAACCTTCTCAGGTGCGCCCGAGGGATACCGCCACTTTAGACCCTCATACGAGAGCCTTTCGAGCCGTTGAGCAGGTGTTTCATGCTCGGTGATTTCAGAGGGGTATTCATAGCGCAGCTCATCCAGTGAAAAGCTCAATCGCTTGGCCAAACGTGTGGTGGCGCGGACCGCATCTTGGTGACCGACAAACAGCTGCATCATCTCTTCGGTGCTGCGCAAACGCTGTTCGCTGTTGGCCAAGGCAAGTCGGCCAAGCGTGTCCACTTTGGTTTTGGTCCGGATCGCAGTGAGCACATCTGCCAACCGGCGGCGCGCCCCGTGATGCATCATCGGCGCCCCAGAGGCGATCAATGGGAGATCAAGCGCTCTTGCACGCGCTGCAAGTCGATCAAAACGCTCGGCATCGCGCCCGTCATAGCGAGGGCGCATGAGAAGATGCAGCCGATCCGCGCATGTGCGCTTGAGGCGCTGTGCAGTGTCTTCCCAGCGGCCCTCTGGCCAAAGCAGGATTTCCAAATCCCCCTGGAATTCAAGAAAATCTGCCAGAGCGATATCGCATTCGCCTTTCTCTGCACGCAATCGCCCGCGCGAAATAATGCGACAGAGATGCCCCCAACCTGCGCGCGTGCGCGGCAACACCGTCAGCGGTGCTGCATCACAAAAAACAAGCCGCGCAGCCGGGATCAGGCGGGGCGTAGTGCCAACAGGGGCCGAAGGAGGCTTGGGCAGGCCCAGAGGTGCGGGTGGCCCAATTGGTGCATTCTTGGCATCCCAGTCACGCCTTTCTTGAACCTGCCGCCTGATCTTACGCGCTTCGGTATGCGCACGCACGATCCCGGCAACAGAGTTGTCATCTGCAATTGCCACAGCCTCCATCCCGAGCAACGCGGCACGCGCCATGTATTCCTCGGGATGAGAGGCCCCGGTGAGAAAGGTGAAATTGGACGTGACCGACAGTTCGGTGAACATGGCGACTCGTTTTGGCAGCAGAGGTTACATGTTCTTATTTTGTTCCGGAAGAGTCCAGCGCAATTCCAAGTCACAAAGCCTGGAGCAATCCGCAGGAAACGGATCGCCTCGGCCCGAGCATTAGAGACAGGGTGTTTTGGAACACCGCAAAAGGAGCAAACGATGATCACGTTCACACCATTGCCCACAGAAGAGGTGCGCGCGTTGCAAGATGGCGGACGGGACGCCTATGGCCACCTGCCGGAACGCGCCATATCAGACGGAACAGGCCAACCCTGTCGTCATTGCCTCCGGCAAGTGCCCAAAGGCGAAACATATCTGATCATCGCGCACAGGCCTTTCCCCACCACGCAGCCCTATGCGGAAACCGGCCCGATATTTCTGTGTGCCAAACATTGCGCGCCAGGCGGCGGGCGGGCGATCCCGGCCTCGCTCACCGCGCCGGCTTACATTGTGAAAGGCTACACGCGAGATGACCGCATTCTCTATGGAACCGGACGCGTCACGCCGACGAACGCCATTCCGGAGCGGGCCGCAGAGATCCTGGAAAATCCAGAGATCGCATATGTCCACGTCCGATCCGCAGCAAACAATTGCTATTCGGTTCGGGTTGATCGGGCAGAGCGTTGATTGGACGCTGGTAAACGAGGGGCTCTGCCCCTCGCGCTCCCCGGAGTATTTGCATCCAAAAGAAGGCATTGGGGCGATATTTTTGGATCGTCGAAGTTTTGCCTCTTGCTTCGCAGGGGCTGAATTTACATAACCTGAGCCACCAGCCAGAGAGGCCAGTTATGTCTGTGGAAGCCCCTGAGACCAAGATTGTGGACAGTTATCGGATCGCCTGTGATGGCGGCGAAGGTGCGTTGGGACATCCACGCGTTTGGCTGCAAATCCCGGGCGAGCATGGATGGGTGGAATGCCCTTATTGCGATTGCAAATATGTGCATCGCGATTTTGAGGGCAAAGTCTGAGCGCGCTGCCTAGTAGCAGAGCACTTTGTCCGCGCTGACAGTCAGTTCGATCAATTTGGGCGGCATCGCAAAGCTTGCGTTGTAGTCGACGATCAATGCGTCGTCATAGCCACGGGCTTTGGCGGACATTCCAGACAGAAACATCGGCACGTTTTGCTCTTGTAGCCCGGCGAGGTGATCGCCCACTCGACCAGTGCCTGTTCCTGTTGTGTCTGCGTGATCAGGCGACAGAAGGTGGACTGCATCGCCAGCCAAGAAGAGGCTTACTTCGTGACCTTCTTTGGCGGCGGTGAGGCCAATCAAGAGGCCCAACGCACATTTGGTCGGATTTTCAGGACCGGTGTGGATGTGAATAAGCATGCTGGCCATGCGCGGGACTCCTTACTTTGTGGTGGTCATCAGCTGATCGGTATAGGTGCGTCGGTGCAGGGCAATTCCGGTTTGGCGCCGGCTTCGGGTCGGAGGAATTCGAGGACGTTGTGGCCGGTCCAGGCCCGAATGGAGCGACCGTGATTGTCATAGCCTCGGGCTTTGCCAGTGCCTGTCAAACTGTCTTGGGCATAGTAGAAAAGGGAGGCCTTTGTGCCATCCTCGCAGGTGATCTGGGCGCGTGCAGTGTTGAAGAGGCCGCCGTAGCTCCAATTGCCGCCGCAGACGACGCCGTTGGACATTTGACCTGCGATAACGCCTGCGTTCCATCCCCGGGCCTGGCCGTCAAACCAGAGCCCATCTCCACCGATGCACGCCAATGTGCGAGCGCAATTGTTTTGATCACCGGTGTTGGCGCAGGCAGGCAGCTCTAGCTTTGGGGGCGCAGTGTCAGAAAGACCGGGTACGCGCAGAACATCTGCGGCGAGTGGTGTTGTCGGAAGAAGGAAAACCGTAGCTAGCAGAGCGCGCAGGAACATGGCAAAACCTCAGAGATGATGTTTGGGCAGGAGGCTAGGTATGGGTGAGACTTTCGGCAAGGGGCATCATTTGCACCTGATTGATGGATCGGCCTTTATCTTTCGGGCCTTTCATGCCCTGCCGCCTTTGTCCCGAAAATCGGACGGACTGCCTGTCGGAGCCGTGCAGGGGTTTTGCGACATGTTGCGCCGTTACATCGCGGATAATCACGGCCCGAACGCGCCGACGCATGCGGCAGTGATTTTCGACAAAGGCAGCCACACGTTCCGCAACGACATCTATGACCTGTACAAGGCGAACCGCGACGCAATGCCCGAGGATTTGCGTCCGCAAATTCCTTTGACCCGGCGCGCGACCGAAGCTTTTAACATCGCGTGCAAGGAACTCGAAGGGTTTGAAGCCGACGACATCATCGCAACGCTGGCGGTGCAGGCGCGCGAGGCCGGTGGCAGAGTAACGATCATATCGTCAGACAAAGACCTGATGCAGTTGGTCGGCGGCGGTGTTGAAATGCTCGACGCGATGAAAAACCGGCGCATTGACCGGGATGGGGTGGAAGAAAAGTTCGGCGTTGGTCCAGAACGGGTTGTGGATGTGCAGGCGCTTGCCGGCGACAGCGTGGACAACATTCCCGGCGCGCCAGGGATCGGGATCAAGACGGCGGCTCTCTTGATCAACGAATACGGAGATTTAGAGACGCTTTTGGAGCGGGCCGAAGAGATCAAGCAGCCCAAACGCAGACAAACGCTGATTGATTTTGCTGACCAGATCCGATTGTCCAAGCGGCTTGTCACTCTGGATCAGAACACGCCGATAGATTTCACGCTGGACGATCTTGAGGTGAAGGCGCCGGACCCGGAAATGCTGATGCCTTTTTTGGCTGAAATGGAATTCCGCAGCCTCACAAAACGGATCGCAGAAGAGCTGGGCGTTGAGGCACCTGTTATTCCCGAGGCACCTGCCCAAAGCGTTGAGACCGAAGCGACGCCAAGCGTGCCTTTTGACCAAGCTGTTCACGAATGCGTGGCGGATGCGCAAACATTGCAAACCTGGATAGATCGGATTTACGCACGGGGGTTTGTCGCCGTAGACACAGAGACAACGTCGCTGAATGAGATGACGGCGCAATTGGTTGGCATATCACTGGCGGTAGAGCCGGGCCATGCGTGTTACGTGCCACTGGCGCATAAGAAAGGCGCGGCAGACGATCTTTTCGGGTCAGACGAATTGGCTGAGGGCCAAATGCAGATGGAGGAGGCGTTGGCCTTATTAGGGCCTGTTTTGGAGGACGACAGCATCCTCAAAATCGGTCAAAATATGAAGTATGACGTCAAGATCTTTGCCAATCTTGGCATCAAGGTCGCCCCGATCGAAGACACGATGCTGTTGTCATATGCCTTGCACGGGGGATTGCACAATCACGGTATGGATGCCCTGAGCGAGCGGTATCTGAGCCACACGCCAATCCCGATTAAACCCCTCTTAGGCTCTGGCAAGAGCATGAAGACCTTTGATCAGGTCAGTATTGAAGATGCGGTGCCATACGCGGCAGAGGACGCCGATATCACACTACGCCTCTGGACCGCGTTCAAGCCGCTGTTGCACGCCAAGCAAGTGACCCAAGTCTATGAAACGCTGGAACGTCCGATGGTCCAAGTTTTGGCCGATATGGAGCGGTCTGGCATCAAAGTGGATCGCGACACCCTCAGCCGCATGTCCAATGCGTTTGCGCAGAAGATGGCGCAGCTAGAGGACGAAATTCATGAGTTGGCTGGCGAAAAGTTTAACGTAGGCTCGCCAAAGCAACTTGGCGAAATTCTGTTTGAGAAGATGTCGTTGCCCGGAGGCAAGCGGGGCAAAACCGGCGCTTTCGCGACCGGAGCCGATGTGCTGGAGGATTTGGCCACAGAACATGATCTGCCGGGTCGCGTGTTGGATTGGCGACAGCTGTCAAAGCTTAAGTCGACGTATACCGACGCTTTGCAGGATCACATCAACGCGGACACGGGGCGCGTTCATACGTCTTACGCAATCGCTGGCGCGTCCACCGGACGTTTGGCCTCAACAGACCCTAACCTGCAGAATATTCCGATCCGAACGGAAGAAGGGCGGCGTATTCGCGAGGCGTTTGTATCAGAGCCAGGTAAGACCCTGGTTGCGCTGGACTATTCGCAGATCGAATTGCGCATCCTCGCGCATATTGCCGACATACCCGCGCTCAAGCAGGCTTTTGCGGATGGGCTCGATATTCACGCGATGACCGCATCCGAAATGTTTGACGTACCGCTCAGCGAGATGACGCCTGACATTCGCAGGCGCGCGAAAGCGATCAACTTTGGTGTGATTTACGGGATCTCTGGATTTGGCCTGGCGCGCAATTTGCGTATCCCAAGAGGCGAGGCGCAAGGCTTTATCGATCGATACTTTGAACGTTTTCCGGGCATTCGGACTTATATGGACGACACCAAGGCCTTTGCCAAAGAGCATGGCTATGTCCAAACGTTATTTGGCCGGAAAATTCACACACCAGAGATTGGCGCCAAAGGGCCGCGGGCTGGCTTTGCCGCGCGGGCAGCGATCAACGCACCAATTCAAGGCACAGCCGCTGACGTCATCCGTCGTGCGATGGTGCGTATGCCGGATGCCATAGCGGATTTGCCCGCGCGTATGTTGCTACAAGTGCATGATGAATTGCTGTTTGAGGTTGAAGACAGCGCCGTTGAGGCGCTGATCTCGGTCGCCAAAGAGGTGATGGAAAATGCGCCAGATCCTGTGGTTCATCTGGATGTGAAACTCACCGTTGATGCGGGGCAAGGTCAAAACTGGGCGGAAGCCCACTAGCACCTTATCGCTTTGCCAAAGAGGGCTCTGCACAAACGCACAATGGCCGGGCTCGCGCGTTTGAACCCGCCTAATACTCGGCGACGATGCACAGTCGTCGCCCTTGGTCAGGGTGACTGCACGAAATTTGGGCATACTGATAAATGATCCAGTGTTCGCACGGGCGGCAGCGTCGCAACAAAGCTCAAACGCGACATCGCGTCGAAAACGGAACAGATGGCGCGGGTTGATTCGGATTATCCGTAACCATCGGCGGTCCTACGGGGCCACTGACGACTTCTAAAAAGAACCCAATACGGGGACAGGTCCATGTCCTATTCGCCGACACCAGATCGGCCGCCTGTGGTTGGCACGGGCGCTGCACCTTTGTTGAGCGGGAACGCTCTGGCCGTCGGTTCCATGATTCTATGGGCCGCGGGATTCCCAGCAGCCGAGCTGCTTTTGCAGGAATGGCACCCAGTGGTTCTGATTTCTTTGCGCCTGTTGATGGCGATGGCGCTGCTGATCCCGCTTTGGTGGTGGGTCGACGGCGGCCGCAGCCTGCGCGACGCGTCTTGGTCGACCGGGCTGCGCATCGGATTTTTCGGCTTTGGTCTTGCGACGACCCTTCTTTTGTTTGCGCAATGGTACACCGACCCGGTCACCGTTGCGCTTGTCGCCTCTGGGACACCTATCTTGGCCACCCTTATCGAGGTTTGGGAGGGTCAAAGACGCCTCACGCGCACTTTCGTGACCGGTATGATGTTGTCGGTGTTTGGCGGCGCTGTTGCGGTGGGCCAAATGGCGAGCCCTGATTTGGGGATCGGCCTGATTATGGCGGTGATCTCGGGCTTCCTGTTTTCCTGGGCCTCCAACGCGGCTGTGCGACAATTGCCTGAACTGTCGCCAATTGGGCGGTCGACCATTACCTTTGCGGGCGCAGGCGTGTTCGTTGCAATCATGCTGGGCGGAAGCCTCGCGTTCGATCTTGTTCCTTGGCCGGACAGCATCACCGCAACGCATTTGGGACACCTTGCGATTTACGCTTTGGCAGCGATGGCCCTATCCCAGATCTTGTTCATTGCATCTGTTGGGCGGATTGGCATCGCGCTGACGGCATTTCACGTCAACATTGCCCCGTTTTACGTCATGATCATCATGGTGTCGCTGGGCGGGGACTGGAACCTTAACGCGGTTTTGGGCGCAACAATTGTTGCCTGCGGTGTCTTGTGGTCTCAGCGAACGCCGAAAGCACGGTTCAAAAACGCTCCACCCACGGACGCAGGTTAAGTTCTTCGGACCAGGCCGAGCGGTGTTGATCAATCAGCGCCAAATAGCTGTCGGCGATTGCATCGGGGTGCAGCATCTTGTCGGTGCCGTCGTCTACGCGCCCTGGTCGATCTGGGTTGCTGATGCCGCCGTCGATATTCACCCACGCGACATGAACGCCCTGCGGATGCAGTTCGCGAGACATAGACTGCGCGAGACCGCGTTGCGCGAATTTGCCCATCGCAAAAGGCGCGGATTGCGGAAAGCCTTTGACGCCAGCAGAGGCGCCTGTGAACAGGATCGTGCCTTTGCTGCCGTCAACCTCTGGATTGGACAGCATCCGCATCGCCGCTTGCTGGCCCATCAAGAATGCACCAAAGGCGGTAACTTCGACCGCGCGCCGAACCTCTTCGGGATCAAGCTCCGTCAGTGGTCCGCGCTGTCTGGCCGAGGGATTGTAGATGGCGATCCGCACCGGCGCAGGCAAATCCGCAAAAAGCGCTGCCATCTCGGCAGGATTGCTCCCATCCATTGCAACCGCGCGCGCGCCCGTTTCCGCCGTCAAATCAGCGAGCTTTTCGGTATTTCGCGCACCCAGAACAACAGCGTGACCCCGCGCTGCAAGTTTGCGGGCAAGGGATGCCGACAGACCGCTGCCTGCACCAATGATAACGGCTGAGGACGTCGCCATGAAACTCTCCTATTCCAGCAATTCTGCCGAGGGGATGATTGGGAAAAACGCGCCAGACGAGCGTACGCCAAACCATCCGTCGTCGTGTTCGCCCAGATCTACCAACCGGTAAAAGCTTTTGCGGTCGATCAAAGCCTCGAGATTGCTGCGCATCAAAATGTAGGGCGACGGCTCGCCCGTGTTAGGGTCGCGCACGACCCGAATAGGGTTTTCTGCACTTGCTGTCGCGCGATCTTCGACATGCGTGACGAACGTCAACCGTTGATCTTCCCCTTCGCCACGTGCATCGAAATCCACGGCGACGAACGGGGCGTCATCAACTATGATACCGACCTTTTCGACGGGCGTGACAAGAAAGTATTTCTCGCCCTCTTTTTTGAGAATCGATGAAAAGAGTTTGACCAATCCTGGCCGCCCGATGGGCGTTCCTTGATAAAACCACGTGCCATCGCGCGCGATCCGCATGTCCAGATCACCGCAGAATGGCGGGTTCCACAAATGAACCGGCGGCAAACCCCGTGATTTTGTGGCGTTTATTGAGGCAACGATGCCTTCAGCATTTGGTGTCACGGTTTTTTGTCCGCTCATTGCTTTTGCCATTTCCCTTAGGAACGATAGGTTAGAGGAAAGAATATATCCCCACACTGAGAGATGTCATGACCAACCCGGAAAACCTTGTTGCTGAAATCGAGACCCTGGGGGAAAAACTGGCGCAAGCCAAGACCTCCATCACCAATCGTTTTATCGGCCAGGAACGCGTTGTCGAATTAACTCTGACCGCTTTGCTCTGTGGCGGGCACGGGCTTTTGATCGGCCTGCCGGGGCTGGGTAAAACGCGGCTCGTCGAAACGTTGTCGACTGTGATGGGTCTGCACGGCAACCGCATTCAGTTCACGCCGGATCTTATGCCATCGGATATTTTGGGGTCCGAAGTGCTGGACACGGCCGAGGATGGCACGCGGTCGTTTCGGTTCATTCCGGGGCCGGTCTTTTGCCAGTTGCTAATGGCAGACGAAATCAACCGCGCGTCGCCGCGAACGCAATCTGCGCTGTTGCAAGCCATGCAGGAAAAAACAGTGACCGTCGCGGGCGAGAACCGGCCACTTGGTGTGCCGTTCCACGTCCTTGCGACGCAAAACCCAATCGAGCAAGAGGGCACCTATCCGCTGCCCGAAGCCCAGTTGGACCGTTTCTTGGTGCAAATTGACGTACTTTATCCCGATCGCGACACAGAGCGGGACATTCTCTTAGCGACGACCGGAACCGAAGAGGCTGAGGCCAGCCAGGTCTTTTCTCAGGAAGAGCTTTTGCAAGCACAGACCCTGCTGCGCCGGATGCCGGTTGGCGACTCGGTTGTTGAATTGATCCTGGATCTCGTGCGTGCCTTCAGACCATCCGAAGCAGAAGCCAGCGCGCAGGTAAAGGAAACCGTGGCGTGGGGTCCTGGTCCGCGTGCGGCGCAGGCTTTTATGCTGGCGGTCCGGGCGCGCGCATTGCTGCAAGGGCGGCTTGCCCCATCAGCCGAAGACGTGATCGACATGGCGCGGCCTGTTCTCAGTCACCGGATGGCTTTGAACTTTGCCGCGCGGGCGCGCGGCGACAGCCTTGCCGATCTGATCGACAGCACTGCCGCCGGGCTTTCGCGGACCGAGGCTGCTGCGTGATCGAACCTTCCGTCCTCCTTCGCAGCCGCGCCGAAGCCGAGGCTGCGCGTTTGCCGCCGCTTTTGGCGCGGGCCGAGCATTTGGCCGGTGCCGTTCTATTGGGTGATCACGGTCGGCGCCGCGCGGGTTTGGGGGACGACTTTTGGCAATACCGGCCAGCCCGACAAGGGGACAGCCGCCGCCTGATCGATCATCGCCGCAGCGCGATGGGGGACACGCAGTTCGTTAGAGAACGCGAATGGCAAATCGCACAGTCCGTCATGCTGTGGGTCGATCAAGGGGCCTCGATGCGCTTTGCCTCGACTGATGCATTGCCCACAAAGATTGACCGGGCACGCCTTTTGACACTGGCCGCAGCTATTTTGATGATCCGCGGAGGCGAACGCGTGGGTCTTACCGGAACTCGGCTGCCGCCGCGTCGTGGCAACGCGCAGGTTCTACGCTTGGCCCAAATGTTTTCGGAAGACGCAGAAGAAGACTACGCGCCACCAGAACACCGCGCGATGATCCCGCATGCACGTGCGCTCTTTGTCTCGGACTTTCTGGGCGATCTCAGCGCCGTCAAACTGGCCCTGACCAAGGCAGCCGATCGCGGCGTTCAAGGTGTACTGTTGCAAGTCCTAGACCCCAGCGAAGAAGCCTTTCCATTCCAAGGCCGCACCATTTTCGAAAGCGTCGGCGGCACCTTGCAACATGAAACGCTCAAGGCAAATGACCTGCGCGACAGGTACCTAAATCGCCTGGCCGAGCGCAAAGAAGAGTTGCAGGCGCTGTGTTCCGTTGCGGGTTGGCAATACGGGCTCCACCACACCGAGGCGACGGCGCAATCCGCGCTTCTCTGGATCTGGCGCGCCATTGACGGAGGCTCAGCACAGCGATGACCGCAATTGCTGGCATAGGTTTCGCCGCCCCTTGGCTGTTGGTGACGCTGGCGGCGTTGCCGATCCTTTGGCTAATATTGCGCGCGATCCCACCTGCCCCCATTCGGCGGCGGTTTCCGGGTGTGGCCCTCCTTTTGGGGCTGACCGATGATGAAAGCGTGTCCGAACGCACACCTTGGTGGCTGCTGCTTTTGCGTATGCTTGCCGTCGCAGCCTTGATCGTCGGTTTGGCAGGGCCGGTCCTCAACCCGCGCGATGGCGATAGCGCTGGAAATGGACCCGTGCTGATGGTGCTTGACGGCAGTTGGGCCGCAGCCGCGGATTGGTCGTCGCAAGTGGCCGCGATGGACGCAGAGCTTGCCACGATCGGAGCCGCCGACAAACCTGTGGCCGTGCTTCAACTCACCCAGCCCGAGCCGCTGTTGCTCCAGACAGCAAATATCGCGCGTACACGACTGCCTGGGCTTTCACCGCAAGCGTGGTTGCCCAACGAAAACCATGTGACCACCGCTCTGGGAGCCATTGCCGCATCGGATGCGACCGAAGTGATCTGGTTCAGTGACGGGGTCGACTATCCCGGGCGCGAGACCGTTCTGGATGGTTTGGACGCGCTTGGCCCCGTCACCATCATCGAAGGCGGGCGAAATGTCATGGCCTTGCGCCCTGCGCGATATGCGGACGGGCTGGTACAGCTCACGGCCCAGCGCCTGTTGCCCGGCAATGCAAGGGACATCACGGTCTTTGCGCAAGGCCGCGACCCTGCCGGCAATCCCCGTTTGCTGGCGCAGGCCAACGCCTCATTTGCCGAGGGCGAACTGGTGGCCACGACGGAGCTGAGCTTGCCTGCCGAATTGCGCGCACGCGTAACGCGTTTTGAAATCGGCGGGCTTCGCTCTGCGGGTGCGACAGCTTTGGCCGATGACAGCTTGCGTCGGCGAGAAGTCGCGCTGGTCTCGGGCCGTGAAAGCCGCGAAGGATTAGAGCTCCTGTCGCCTTTGCATTACCTCGAACGCGCGCTTGCTCCGACGGCTGACCTTTTGACGGGACCGCTCAGTGAAAGCCTGCCTGCAAATCCCGATGTCGTGGTTTTGGCGGATGTCGCGACCTTGAGCGATGGAGAAACCGACAAGATCCTTGCCTGGGTCGAAGATGGCGGGTTGCTCTTGCGATTTGCGGGACCAAAAGTTGCGGCCAGCGATGTCAGCCGCGCCGCCGAAGATGTATTGATGCCTGTGCGGCTGCGCTCGGGCGGACGCAGCGTTGGCGGAGCGATGAGCTGGGGATCGCCGAAACAACTGGCGCCCTTTGTGGAAGGCAGCCCGTTTTTCGGACTTGAGGTTCCCCAAGATGTCGCGGTCAACGCGCAGGTCATGGCCCAGCCGGACCCGACCCTTGCCGAACGCGTGGTCGCATCGCTTACCGACGGAACGCCCCTAGTGACCCGCAAACGGGTGGGGCAAGGGCAAATCGTGCTCTTTCATGTCACGGCAAATGCGGAATGGTCGACACTCCCTCTGTCTGGTCTGTTTGTTGAGATGCTTGAACGATTGGCGGTTTCCTCCGCAAACCCGGCCCCCACGGCCGAAGAATTGGAAGGCACCTCCTGGACCGCCGATACCATCCTAGACGGCTTTGGACGACTGCAAGACGCGGGTACTCTGCCCGGTGTCGATGGACCGGATCTGGTCAACCAGCCGACAGGGCCAGAGGTTCCTCCAGGAATTTATGCCTTTGAGGACCGGCGATATGCGAAAAGCGTTGTGACGCTGGAACAAGAGCTGACCCCGATTTCATGGCCCGCGAATGTGACGGTCGCCGGGTGGAGCGCGA
Source organism: uncultured Rhodobacterales bacterium (assembly GCA_964649815.1). Lineage (GTDB taxonomy): Bacteria > Pseudomonadota > Alphaproteobacteria > Rhodobacterales > Rhodobacteraceae. The sequence continues at coordinate 110,892 of CAZYQC010000001.1, forward strand.
TCCAAGAGCGTCCGCTCGGTGGTTGGCTGTTGGCTGGGGCAATCACTCTGCTTTTGCTAGACGTGATCGCAACGCTGGCATTGTCAGGCCGTCTGCTGGGCGCACGGCGTTTGTCGGGTACGACGGTTGCGATCTTGACTGTACTCCTGCTTTCACCGCCGCCTGCGCTGGCCCAAAGTGAGGACGCTGAATTCGCTGTCATAGCGGCAGGAGAGGTTGCGCTGGCGCATGTGCTGACGGGCGATACAAACGTCGACGAAATTGCCGAGGCCGGTCTGCGCGGACTGTCTGATACGCTCTTTTTCAGGACGTCGGTTGAACCTGCGCCCCCTATCGCGGTTGATCTCGAAACAGATGAACTCTCGTTTTTCCCGATCCTTTATTGGCCAGTTACGCCGGATCAGCCGCGGCCATCGACTGATGCCTATGCCAAACTGAATGAATACCTTCGCTCTGGCGGCTTGATCTTGTTCGATACACGCGATGCCAATATCGCTGGGTTTGGTGCCTCTAGCCCGAATGGACGCCGCCTACAGCAACTGGCCGCTCCGCTCGACATTCCTGCGCTTGAACCGGTTCCAAATGATCATGTCCTGACGCGAACTTTCTACCTGTTGCAGGATTTCCCCGGCCGTTACCAAGGGCAAGAGGTCTGGGTCGAGGCAGCCCCACCGGGCGCCGAGCAGATCGAAGGCATGCCGTTTCGAAACCTCAATGACGGGGTCACGCCTGTCATTATCGGGGGCAACGATTGGGCCGCAGCCTGGGCCGTGACCGACAGTGGGACGCCCATGCTGCCCGTTGGGCGGGGCTTTGGCGGTGAGCGGCAGAGGGAGTTGGCCTATCGCTTTGGCGTTAATCTGATCATGCATGTGCTGACCGGGAACTACAAAAGCGACCAGGTGCATGTTCCTGCTCTTTTGGATCGGTTGGGCCAATGACAGGTAGCGTTATCTTTGACCCCATGTTGCCTTGGCCCGTTATTGCGGGTCTGGCCGGTGTTGTGTTCGCTGCGGTGCTATTGGCAGCTGCACGCGGGCTCATCGGATGGGCCATGCGCGGATTAGCGGGCCTTGTTGTGATCGCGGCCCTGTCAGGCCCGACATATCAGCAAGAAGACCGTGCGCCGCTAACAGATATCGTTATCTTGGCCGAAGACAGATCAGCCTCTCAAAGGTTGGCGGATCGGGCTGCACAAACCACGGATGCGGCAGACGCAATGGCGGCTTCACTTGCGTCGCGCGCCAACACCGAGGTGCGCCGGATCACGATCGAAGACGGAGAAGCCGACGCAGGCACGCAGCTGATGGCCGCAATCAGCGACACGCTCGCAGAAGAGCCTCGCGCTCGTATCGCGGGGGTTGTCGCGATCAGCGATGGTCAAATTCACGATGCGGACCTTGCACCGAATGTGCCTGCGCCCATGCATCTGCTGATGACTGGACGGTCGACTGATTGGGACAGACGCCTCATCGTTCGCAATGCGCCCGCCTTTGCGATCATTGGAGAGGCCGTGACGCTCACCTTACGCGTCGAAGACAGCGGAGCCGTGCCAGAAGGCCAGGCGATTGCCCCTCTCGACATCTCGGTCGACGGCGCGCCGCCGCAGCGGTTTCAAGTTCGGATTGGTGAAGATATCGAATTGCCGGTGACATTGCCGCACGGCGGGCGGAACGTCATTCAATTTACGGTGCCAACCGCCGAGGGTGAGCTGACCGACCGCAACAACACCGCCCTGATCCAAATGAATGGCGTCCGCGACCGGCTGAGGGTTTTGCTGGTATCGGGCGAGCCACACGCAGGTGGTCGCACCTGGCGCAATCTTTTGAAGTCCGACAGCTCGGTCGATTTGGTGCATTTCACCATTTTGCGCCCGCCGGAAAAACAAGACGGCGTCCCGGTTGGCGAATTGTCTCTGATCGCTTTTCCGACGCGCGAACTGTTCCAGGAAAAGATCCACGAATTCGACCTGATCATCTTTGATCGCTACAAACGTCGCGGGATCTTGCCCGCGCTCTATTTGGACAATGTCGCCCGATACATCCGCGAAGGGGGCGCGGTGCTTGTGGCCGCCGGGCCGGATTTCGCGAGTGCGGACAGCCTCTATCGCTCACCCTTAGGTGCGGTTCTGCCCGCGCAACCAACTGCGCGTGTTCTCGAAGAAGCGTATTTGCCCAGCGTAACCGACATGGGCAGCCGCCATCCGGTCACAACAGGCCTGCCGAGCGGAGGAGACTGGGGTCGTTGGCTGCGGCAAGTCGATGTAGACCCTCTCGAGGGTCGGGTGGTCATGACGGGGATAGACGAACGCCCGTTGTTGATCTTGAACCGTGTCGAAGAAGGTCGCGTCGCGCTTTTGGCGTCGGACCATGCCTGGTTATGGAGCCGTGGATACGAAGGCGGTGGGCCACAGTTGGAATTGCTGCGCCGCTTGGCCCATTGGATGATGAAAGAGCCAGAGCTAGAGGAAGAATCCTTGCGGATGAGCGCGACGGGGCAGGATATGCGCATAACCCGCCGAACGCTCGAAGACAGCGTACCACCCGCGACTGTTACAGCCCCCGATGGGACAAACACCGAGTTGGAGCTGAGAGAAGTCGCGCCAGGTCTTTTCGAAGGAAACTACCAAGGCCCAGAAATCGGCCTGTATCGCATCCAAAACGGCGACCAATCTGCGGTGATCGGCCTTGGCCCCGCCGCACCACGGGAATTTGAGCAAACGATCGCAACAGGCGACATTCTGGAGCCTGCTGTGAATGCGTTGCGCGGTGGCATCATTCGCGTCGAGGACGGCTTGCCTAATATTCGCAACGTGCGGGCCGGTCGGCCCGCTGCGGGGCGGAACTGGATCGGCATTACGCCGCGCGACGCTTATGAGACACAAGACATTCGCCAAATGGGCCTGTTGCCGCCTTGGCTGGTCTTGCTGCTGGCATCCAGCTTGATCATTGGTGCCTGGCTGCGCGAAGGCCGCCGTTAAGCGGCATTTGTCTCGGGATAGGAGCGGACGAAAACAGGTTTTTCCAGCGTCGAGAGCGACGGATCGTAGGCGTAGCCTCCGACATCGAAATCCTTGATGGCTGCTGCGTCTTTCAGCCGGTTTTCGACGATAAAGCGCGCCATCGCGCCCCGCGCCTTTTTTGCGAAAAAGCTGACCATCTTGGGGCCGTTGCCCTTGTCTTCGAGAAAGCTTGGCGTGATCACATTAAGTTTCAGAGCTTTGGGGGCGACAGCTCCGAAGTATTCCTGACTGGCGCAATTGATCAAAACATCTGTACCCGCGTTGGCGGCGTCCGTGTTCAGCGCCTTGGACAGGTCATCGCGCCAATAGTCATAAAGCGATCCGCCACGTCGTGTTTTCAAACGGCTGCCCATCTCGAGGCGGTAAGGCTGGATTGCGTCCAGTGGGCGCAAAACGCCGTAGAGGCCGGACAAAATACGCAGGTGATCTTGGGCATATGCCACCGCGTCGGGGTCAAGCGAGGCAGCGTCCAAACCAATGTATGTGTCGCCCGCGAAAGCATACATCGCGGGACGTGTTTCACCGCCTTGAGGCGTTTCAGAGAAAGACCGAAACCGGTCGCGGTTCAACCGGGCGAGATCGTCGCTGAGATCCATCAAAGCCTTGAGGTTGCCAAGCGTCAGGTTACGCGCCGTTTTGGCAAGCCGGATCGCATCTGCCTGCATGGCAGGCGCCGTTTGTTCGATGTTTCGCTCTGCCCAGTCCAGCCGCTTGGCCGGGGAAATCACAACCAGCATCCTTGCCCCCTTTGCGTTGATCTGTGAGAGACCTAGCTCGCCCGACGGAGGACGTCCAGAAACGCCGCTGCAAAGCGTTCCGCTTTGCGGTCGCCCAGCACTTGAACGAGACCTCTTTCGTCATTTGGACGCAAAGAGGCGACCTTGGCCAATTGCGAGGCCGAGCAGCTGAGCGGCTTGTCGATCCCGGCCTCGCCCCGCGCAAGGTCCGCCTGAACCGCGAGCAATTCGTCGTAGACGTTGCCGGCCTTTTGACCGGCGAGCTTGCGCCGGCTGGGGTGCACCTCTTCGGCAGGCGCGCCGCGCAGAACCTCTAGGAAAGCATCGCCATAGCTTGCGAGCTTTTTCGCCCCGATACCGCCGATCTTTGCCATGTCGTCCAGGCTTTGCGGTCTCTTTTCCGCCATTTCGATCAGCGTGCGATCCGTGAAAATGATGTAGGCCGGAACACGAGCAGCTTCGGCCAAGGCGCGGCGTTTTGCTTTGAGTGCCGACAGCATTGGCGCGTCTTCTTCTGACACTAAGGCCCGGACAACCGGGCGGTCGGATGCTTTTTGGATTGTGTCGCGCCGCAATGTTATGGATCGCTCGTCTCGCAGGATGGGCAGCGCATCGTCGGTCATGCGCAACGCTCCATGCCGCTCGGGATCGGGGCGGATCAGATCGTGGCCCATCATTTGTCGAAAGATCGCTTGCCACTGACGGCGATTGTATTCCTTGCCCACCCCAAACGTGGGCAAAGCATCATGCCCGCGGTCGCGCACCTTGTCGGTCAGCGTGCCAAGCAGAATGTCAATCAAATGGCCTGAACCGAACCATTCGTCGGTGCGCAATATCGCCGAAAGCGCTTTGCGCACCGCTGTGGTGCCGTCAAAGACATCTGGTGGCGTATCGCAGAGATCGCAGGTGCCACATTTGGCAACGTCTTCGCCAAAATAGTTAAGCAGCGTCGCGCGGCGGCATTTCAACGCCTCTGCCAGACCCAAAAGCGCGTTTAGTCGGGCATGGTCGGCCATCCGCCTTTCAGGAGGTGCGAGGCCCTCGTCGATCTGAGATCGCCTGAGGCGGATGTCTTCGGGGCCGAACAACGTCAGCGTTTCCGCTGGCGCTCCGTCCCGGCCAGCGCGGCCAATTTCTTGGTAATAGGCTTCGATTGATTTCGGCAGATCGGCATGTGCAACCCAACGAATGTCAGGCTTGTCGATGCCCATGCCAAAGGCCACAGTCGCCACAACGATCAGCCCGTCTTCTTGTTGGAAACGCGCCTCAGTGGCGCGGCGTGCATCAGGTTCCATTCCGCCGTGATAGTGGCAAGCTGGATGTCCCGCTTCGTTCAGGGCACGGGCAAGGCTTTCGGTTTTTGCACGGGTCCCGCAATACACAATGCCCGATTGCCCTTTGCGTGCCGCCACAAAGCTCAGGATTTGGCGACGAGGTTGGTCTTTTGCGGCAAACATCAGGTGGATGTTCGGCCGGTCAAATCCCCGCAAAAAGACTTCGGGGGCGGTTTGGAACAGCTTTTCTACGATTTCCGCCCGAGTTTCTGCATCGGCTGTCGCCGTGAAGGCAGCCAACGGCGCGTCCAACGCCGCGCGCAGATCGCCGATCCGCAGATAATCTGGCCGAAAGTCATGCCCCCATTGGCTGACGCAATGCGCTTCGTCCACGGCGATCAAAGTCACGTTGACCCGTCGCAACATCCCGATGATCGCACCTGAGGCGAGCCGTTCCGGCGCCATGTACAACAGTTTGAGGCGGCCATCTTCCAAAGCTTGCCAAACGGCCTCTGTCTCTTCGGGAGTGTTCCCCGATGTGAGCGCGCCGGCCTCGACGCCGACCTCTTGCAAGGCGCGTACCTGGTCGCGCATGAGCGCGATCAACGGCGAAATGACGACCGTTACACCTTCGCGGATCAGCGCGGGTAACTGAAAGCACAGCGATTTGCCGCCGCCTGTGGGCATAATCGCCAAAACGTCCTGGCCGTTTGCAACAGCCTCTACGATCTCCGCCTGACCCGGGCGAAAATCTTCGAATCCGAATACCTCCTGCAAGAGCTGCGAGGCGCGTTCCATGAAAGCCCTGTCGTTCGTTTTTGGTTTGCTCGTTTGGGTATAGATAACCAAGCTAACGAAAGGTGAACAAGTCTTTCCCGACCAATAGCCTTTGCCTAGGCATTAGTTTTTCCCAGACTTACGGTTTAAGCCCAGATAGCAGGGCCTTCACGCCGTGTTCCAAGGTTTGTGTGACGTCCTCATTTGTGCGCAAAGCGTGCAGGGACGCTTCGGCGACCATCGCGTTCAAGAACGCCGCTGTCAGTTGGATGTCGCAATCGATGATTTCACCTGCAGACTGCGCTTGCGTCAAAAGGGTCGATATTTCTTTGAGCGCCAGCGCGTCTTCGATTTGTCGCGCCCGCGTGTGGCCCAGCGCATATGGGCCGATGTCGAATAGGATTTTGGAAACGGACGGATCTTGGACGGCTTTGATCCAAGACACACAAATCCCCGCAAGCCGCGCCACCGGCGACGGATGGTCCAGCGTGTCGGCCGACGCATCCGTAAACGCCTGGCGGGATTCTTGGGCGTAGAGCGCCTCCATCATATCGGACTTGCTTCGGAAGTGGTGGTACATGGCCCCTTTGCTCAGACCGGTTGCGTCCAAAACCACCTGCGTGGTCGTCGCGTCGTACCCTCGCGCCAAGCAAGACGCGCGGAAGGCCCGCAAAAGCTGGGTCTTGGTTGAATCGGAACGCTCTTTCTGGGTTGCCATGAGATCTCTTGACAGTTTTTGCCGTGCAATACAAAAACAAACCATTGGTCTGTTTTTGGAGGTGGAAATGACCTACGTGGATAGTCTGAGCCGAATGATGGCTATTTGGAACTCTGAGGATCCAGCGGAAAAGCAGGCCTGGGTGACTGAAGCGCTGGAGCACAACGTCCATTTCGTTGATCCAAATCACAACATCATCGGGCGGGACGCATTCTTGAGAATGGTCGACGAAACACAAAAGAAGATCCCCGGCGCGGTTTACGCCCGCGCCAGCGAAATTGGCTTTCAAAACAACTTTTGCCGCTATCATTGGAGCATTCACCTCAATGGCAAATGCTTGATGACAGGATTTGACGTCGTCGAAGTCAACGATGCCGGAAAAATCCTGAAAGTTATCGGCTTTTTCGGAGAGATTGAGCGGTCAGTTTGACCGCTCACTGCGTGTTAGTAAAAATACGCTGCGTTGTTGGCGACCACGATACGCAAGGCAGCCACACCAATCAGGGCAACCAACGGCGCAAGGTCGAGCCCCCCTAGGTTCGGAAGCAACCGGCGCAAAGGTCCGTAAATCGGCTCGAGCAAGCGGTTCAAGCCGTTCCAAATGTTCGCGACGAACGGCTGGTAGGGGTTAAGCACCTGAAATGAGATGAGCCAGCTCATGATCACATGCGCAATGATGATAAACCATGCGATATCCAAAAGCAGGCTGATTATCTGAAGGATAGAAAGCATTCGAACCCCTTGTGTTGACGGCCTTCATCTAAGCGTGACGCGACGTCTGGGCAAGATGCATGACCGTGCTCCTTGAATTTCTGCTGCAGCGCAGCATTTCAAGAAAGATAAAGGAGACCCGGATATGTTCCCGTTTTTTCGCCTTGGCAAAGATCTCTATCGTGGCCGTCGGTTGCCACGGCTTGAAAACATGACTGATGTGCATGTTTCGCACCACAGATGCATGCCCTGGGATCTGGACATGTTCATGGAGCTTAACAATGGCCGGGCGCTGACGCTTTTCGATCTAGGGCGCCTCGTTCTCGCTCAGCGATGCGGCTTGCTTGATGTGCTCAAGGAAAATGGCTGGGGTCTGACAATGGCAGGCAGCTCGGTCCGCTATCGCCAGCGCATTCGCTGGATGGAAAAGTTCGAGGTGCGTTCGCGGATGGTCTGCTGGGACGATAAATTCGTCTACCTAGAGCAGGCGATGTGGAAGGCCGACGGAACCTGCGCAAACCACGTTTTGTATCGGGCCGCAGTGACCGATAGAAACGGAATTGTTCGCCCACCCCGTTTGGCCCAGGCGTTTGGTGTGCCAGAAACGTCCCCACCTATGCCGGATTGGATTGCTGCATGGAGCCGCGCCGAAGCCGCACGGCCTTGGCCTCCGATGCAAGATGACGCCGCAAAGCTACAGATTGCGGCCTAGCCAAGGTTTTTTACCTGCACCGGCCCCTCGGCCTTGCGCCATAGCGCAACGACCGGTCTAATCCCCTCAAGACCGGGGGGTAGGCATGGCAGACGTATCACTTAAACGCCGCATTTGGGGTTGGATGACCTTTGATTGGGCAACTCAGCCCTTTTACACGCTTGGCCTGACCTTCGTTTTTGGACCCTATTTCGCGGCCGTTTCGCTGGAGTATTACCAAACTCAGATCGCGGACGAAGAAGCCGCCAAAGCAGCCTCGCAAGCGCTGTGGTTTTGGGGCCAGATGGTCGCGGGTCTGTTGATTGCCTTTACCGCTCCGATTATCGGCGCCTATGCGGACAGCACCGGCAGACGCATGCCGTGGATTTGGATGTTCTCCCTGGTCTATGTCGTGACGACTTGGGGTCTGTGGTACATGTACCCCGACGGCTCGACCCTTTTCACCATTTTGATCGCCTTTAACATCGGCATGATCGCCGCCGAGTTTATGCTGATCTTCGTCAACGCCATCCTGCCCAGCCTTGGGAACAAAGAAGAGGTCGGTCGCATCTCCGGCAATGGAGCCGCGCTTGGGTACTGGGGCGGTGTTCTTGCGCTCTTTATGATGCTTCTGCTTTTGGCGGAAAACGAAAGCGGTAAGACCCTTGCAGGGTTGGATCCCCTCTTTGGTCTTGATGCCAGCGCGCGCGAAGGGACGCGGTCGGTTGGGCCATTCATCGCCATTTGGTTCGTTCTCTTTATGGTGCCGTTCTTTCTGTGGGTGCGGGAACCGCGTCAGCCAAACCGGACCGGCGGAATGAGCACTGCGCTAGCCGATCTACGCCAATCGCTCAAAGGCGTGATGGGTCGTCGGTCCCTGCTGAATTTTCTTTTGTCGTCGATGTTTTATCGCGATGCGCTGAACGCGCTTTATGCTGCAGGTGGCGTCTACGCGACGCTCATCCTAGGGTGGAGCATCATTCAGATCGGTGTGTTTGGCATTGTGGGCGCCATCACTGCGGCCATCGCGACGCAAATTGGTGGTATCTTTGACAGCCGCCTTGGTCCGCGCCCCGTGATCAAGTTCTGCTGTTACATTCTGATTGCAGTCTGTTTCGTCATTGTCGGCATGTCGCGCGAGAGTGTCTTTGGCATCATCGCATTGGACCCGAACTCCGCCATTCCAGACATCGTCTTTTATGTCTGTGGTGCGGCGATCGGCGGTGCAGGTGGCGCACTTTATGCTGCGTCGCGTTCCATGATGGTGCGTCATACGCATCCTGAACGGCCCACCGAAGCCTTTGGCTTGTTCGCCTTGTCGGGCAAGGCCACAGCCTTTTTGGCGCCCGCTCTGATTGGTCTCTTTTCGACGGTGACGGGGAATGCCCAGTTCGGTTACATTCCCGTCATAGTTCTATTTGCCCTTGGCTTGTTTCTTTTGCGCTACGTGAACCCTGAGGGAGATCACGATCAATGGTCAAAATCCGCTATACCTGTGCCCTGATCTTAACGCTTGTCCTGTGCCTACCATTTGCGGCCGAGGCACAACAGCTGGCGAAACAGCAATTCGGCGCCAAGCGAGACGGCTCAACGCAGCGCCCTGCCCCTTTCGGAGGCTACGCCAAGGGCTGTCTTGCCGGCGGCATTCAATTGCCGGAAACCGGCCCCACCTGGCAGGCTATGCGGCTGTCCAGGAACAGAAATTGGGGACATCCCGAGACGATCGATTTCATCAAAGATTTGTCGGCTGTGGCCGCGAAACAGCCTGGGTGGCGGGGGCTCTATGTTGGGGACATTTCGCAACCCCGGGGCGGGCCCATGCTCACCGGACATCGCAGCCATCAAATTGGACTGGATGCAGACATCTGGATGCTGCCGGGATCGAACCTCAAACTGTCGCGCCAAAAAAGAGAGAACATTTCGTCGATCTCGCTGAGACGCGCAAACGGGGCCTACGTGAACAACAATTGGTCGCGTGCGCATCATGAAATCCTGAAAGCCGCCGCAAAAGACAAACGCGTTGCGAGAATATTTGTCTTTCCAGGTGCAAAGGTTCAGATGTGCAAAGAGGCAAAAGGGAACCGGAAGTGGCTGAGAAAGATACGCCCCTGGTGGGGGCATCATTATCACTTCCATGTACGCCTATCCTGTCCGCGTGGCGCGCGTGGGTGCGTCGATCAGGCCGCTCCGCCACCGGGCGACGGCTGCGCCGAGGCGGAAGAATGGGTGCGCAACATTTTGAACCCGCCACCGCCCAACCCAAACGCCCCGAAACCCAAAAAGCGGCGCGAATTGCGGGTTGCGGACTTGCCGCAGCAATGTTCGGCGGTGTTGGCCTCTCGCTAAGCGCGGAACCCGCGGCCCTTACCTTTGTATCTGAAATTGCCATACCGGACATGTCCGGTGCCTCTGCGATCGAAGTCGATGCAGGTGGCGCGCGCGCGGTCGTTCTGTCGGATCGCGGGGCAATCTTTGATGTATCTCTGTCGCGACAAAGAGGGCGTTTGCAGGACGCAAAGTCCACTTTGTTATCACGCAAGTTCGACAGTCTGGATACCGAAGGATTGGCCATTGGTCCGCAAGGGGCGTTTGCCTCTTTCGAAAGACCATCTGTTGTTCGGCGGATTGCCACATCACAGCTACTGTCGACCCATCCAGATTTCTCAACGTTGGTCGCCAACAAAGGATTGGAGGCGCTGGCCATCGATCCTCTTGGGCGGCTGGTGGCGTTTTCGGAACTACCGCCCGCGGGAAAGGATCATTTCCCTGTCTACCGTTTGGAAGAAACCGGCTGGGCGATTGTTGGAACGCTCCCGTACAGCTCAAGCTTTTTGCCAGTTGGAGCCGATTTTGGGCCTGACGGAACGCTGTACCTTTTGGAGCGGTCCTTGGGTCTGCTTGGGTTTCGCGCGCGCATATCTGCGCTGGACCTAAACGAAACACCATTGCGACGCGATGTGTTACTGACCACTGAACGCGGTCGCCACGACAATCTGGAGGGGCTGTCCGTATGGCGCGCGCAAGGCGGCGCGCTTTGCTTTACGATGGTCTCAGATGACAACTTTAAGTCCATACAGCGCGCTGAGATGGTTGAATATGCCCTGACAGAGACACTTGCGCCCGGAGCGGGCTGCGATTAAGAGGCGCGCGTTCCAATCGTTGGAACCAAGTCCCCGTCACCTTGCAAAAACGGATAAATCTATGACGCGCACTCATCTTCCTGGCATTATTGCCATGGCCGCCATCGTGTTGGCCTCTAACATCCTCGTTCAGTTTTTGTTTGGAAACTGGCTCACTTGGGGGGCGTTTACATACCCTCTGGCGTTCCTTGTCACCGATGTGATGAACCGCGTCTATGGCGCAGGTCCGGCGCGCAAAGTCGTGTTCGTGGGATTTGTCGTTGGCGTCATCTGTTCACTGATTGGCACTCAGATCATGGGTGAATTCGGCCCACTGGTCACATTGCGCATCGCCATCGGATCGGGCTTGGCCTTTTTGACGGCGCAGATGTTGGACGTTGGCATCTTTTCGGCGCTACGGTCCGGCGCATGGTGGCGCGCGCCGCTTGTGTCAACGCTTGTCGGGTCGACTGTTGATACCGCGATCTTTTTCACAATTGCCTTCTCAGCAGGCCTGGCTTGGATCGAACCGGCCAACGATGTGGCTTGGGCAAACGAAGTGCTGCCCCTACTTGGGGTCGGTCCAATGGCGCCGTTGTGGGTGTCCTTGGCGGTCGCTGACTGGGCGGTAAAGCTCTCTCTGGCGCTGATTGCCCTTATTCCGTTCAAAGTGCTCACGGCACGGGCCGAACACGCCGCATAAGTGTTGACTTATTCTCTGCTCGTGCGAGTCTGGGGATGAGTTCAACAAAACGGAAGGAGGTGATCCAGTGTCAGGAAAGTCATTGGAGAAGTGTGTCGGGACAGCTGGGGAGGCAGGCCTCTAGGGCAGCCCCAAGCGGCATGCGCCGCCTCAGCGGATCGGTGATCTAACCGACTCCCTCCACAAGATTTTCGGAAGGGCCGCGTTTTCCGCGGCCCTTTTCTTTGGCGCCAGCGTCACGTCCGCGACGCCCTGTTTCCAGATGGCTGCGCCGGACATCGTCGCTTTGGGCAGGCGTTCTGCAAGAAACCCCTTGCCGTTGCCAAAAAGGTTCGCATCTTCCCACTCATGCTCCGCGTAAATGACACCATCACATTGGAAGACTGGGAACTGACCGAAACATTTGTCAGAGCCAGCGGACCTGGCGGTCAAAATGTGAACAAGGTCTCGACGGCAGTCGAATTGCGGTTCGAAGCGCAGCGGTCGCCCAACCTGCCAACACCGGTCAAAGCGCGCCTCAAACGGATAGCGGGTCGAAAATGGACGAATGAAGGTGCAATCGTCATTCAATGCGACGAAACCCGCAGCCAAGCACGCAACCGAGACATTGCACGCAAACGCTTGGCCGAGATGATCGAAAAGGCGACATTCGTGCCCAAAAAACGGATCGCAACGCGGCCTACGCTTGGGTCTCAGAAACGGCGACTGAAAGCCAAGAAAGAACGCGGAGCGGTCAAATCGCTGCGCGGCAAGGTGGCGCCAGATGACTAGAGCGACGGCTGATCGGACCACCTTGGCAATCGCCCTGAGCTTGGTTGCTTTGGTGTTGTTTGACTTCATGGCGCTGGTCATCAAGCATTTGTCGCCCAGCTTTGCCGCGGCGGAACTGTCGGCCTGGCGCAATGTCATTGGGCTTATCCCGGCCGTGATCGCGCTTTACCTCACGCCGACCTGGCGCGCTGCAGGCAAGCCGATGAAATTGCGCCAATGGCCGCTGGCGATCTTCCGTGGCTGCGCAATCGCCGCGGCTCAGTTGTCGTTTTATCTGGGCCTTGCAAAGCTCGCTTTTGCGACGGCCTCTACGATTACGTATGCAAACGCCTTGTTCATGACCGCGTTGGCTGTCCCAATTCTGGGTGAGAAGGTCGGGTTGGCGCGCTGGAGCGCGGTTTTGATGGGGTTTGCAGGTGTGATCTGGATCATGAAACCTGGCGGCGACACCTTTACGTTCGACGCGCTTTACCCTCTCTCGGCAGCCTTCTTTTATGCACTGGCCGGCGCGACCACGCGCCTGTTTGACGAAGACATCCCGACACCACTGATCAACCTCTATACCTCCTTTATGGCAGCCATCGCCGCTGTGATCATCGCGCTGTCTGCGGGCGGATTTCAAACACCGGATACAGAGGCGCTTTTGTGGATTGGTGCGATGGGTCTTTTCGGTGGCTGCGCTGTTTTGTGCCTTATCTACGCGTATCGTTTGACCGAACAAAGCAACCTCGCACCGTTCAGCTACTTTGGCATTCCAATCGCATTCGGGCTGGGGTGGTTGTTCTTTGATGAGGCCCCCTGGAACGAGTTGTTTCCAGGCGCCCTTTTGATCATCGCGTCGGGTCTGGTGATTGTGTTCCGCGAGCGTCGGAAAGCACAAAAAACGGCTACCACCCAAACATGATGTCCGCCTCTTGAACCGCGTTTGCATCCACGCCAACGAGGGTGACTTGCGTGTTTCCAAAAGCGAGGCGTGCATCTTGGCCGGTTTGGGTCAACGACAGGTTTTGCGATGCGGCATCAGAGGCGAGGATTTGAATCCTGTCCGCACCGGGCGAGAAGTCCAAAATCGTATCTTGCCCGTGGTCCAACCCAAAAACAAAGAGATCCCGGCCACCGTCTCCGCGCAGGACGTCATTCCCCGCTCCGCCCCAAAAGCGATCATGCCCTGCGCCACCGATAAGCGTGTCGTCTCCAGTGTTGCCAAACAGGACGTCGTCCCCAAGACCGCCATCGAGAAGATCGTTGCCATTACCGCCCACCAGTGCGTCTTTCCCGTCTTGCCCGTAAAGCTCGTCTGGATCGTTGCCGCCGCTTAGCGCATCGTCGCCCGGCCCGCCAAACAGGACATCACGATCACCAGCGCCCCAAAGCTCATCATCGCCGGCTTGGCCATCCAGCTCATCTTGAGAGGCGCCACCATCCAGTGTATCGCGCCCAGCGCCGCCCAGGATAATGTCGCGCCCGCTTCCGCCAAAGGCGATGTCATCGCCGTCGCCAAGGATCAATCGATCATTCCCCCCGTCGGCCAGAACAAAGTCATTGCCCGGGCCGCCTTCGACGACGTCATTGTCAGGACCGGCCACAATCAGGTCATCGCCGTCATCGCCATAAAGCCGGTCGTGGCCGGTGCCGCCGTCGATCGTATCGTCACCTTGGCCACCCCGGATCGTGTCTTCGCCAATCTCACCGAGGATCGTATCGTCTCCATCTGCGCCAGCGATGTCATCATCGCCTTCACCGCCCAAAATGGTGTCGTTCAGTTCTGTACCGGTAAGCGTGTCGTTCGCGCTGGTCCCGATTATCTGATCTGAGTCGCCGTTAAGGTCGAGGTCGGGCGTGGAGAACAAATGATCCGCGTAGTGAAATTCAGCGCCAAAAATGTCCTGCCGTTCCAGGCTGGTTTGATCCGAGCTTGTCACAGTGATGATCGCGTCGCGAAAAAGCACGATAGCGCCAGTGCTTGTCGTCGTCACATCCAGCTGCGACGGTGCGCGCAGGAAGAGGAACGCGGACATATCGATCACATCGACACCAACCTGAAAGTCTTCGATCACGAACTGCGCATCGGTGTCTTGCAGAACAAAGATGTCCGCCCCGTTCCCACCGCGCATCGTCAGGTCGTGCCCCCGGGCAACCAAAATGTCGTCGCCCGCGCCGCCGTCGAGTTCTCCCGCATACTCCGATGGGGCAAGCAGAACGTCATCCCCTGATGTCCCGCTTTGGGTGGTGGCCTCTGTCACGACAACACCCAAGTTGGAAAGATCACTTCCGAAATGCGCGATGCCTCCGTCGCCTTGGCTGGTGACAAAGGTGTGCAACGTGCCGTCTACGATATGGGTGTCCAGGTCGGTGACGTTCATCAGGCCGTGGCCAACCTGGTGCACAATCGTTTCAAGGTGGACCAGGCGTCCGGTGGGCAGCAGCTTGAACATCGTCAAGCCATCGTCACCACCGCCCGCAACGACAAATACGTGGTCACCAGCCTCA
Organism: uncultured Rhodobacterales bacterium; assembly: GCA_964649815.1. GTDB lineage: Bacteria > Pseudomonadota > Alphaproteobacteria > Rhodobacterales > Rhodobacteraceae. Next base: position 125,905 of record CAZYQC010000001.1, read on the forward strand.
GATACGCTGAGCGTCTGAACAGATCCAAAGCGGGTTTCGCGATTGTCGATCAGATGGTCGGTTTGGATCAAGGCACCGTCGGATTGCACTTGCGCCACACTGATGCTGTTAGAGCCTGCTGCGGCAACGGTAACGAACTGCGATCCAAAGGCAGACACGGTTTCCAAAGCGGTCGGGTCGGAAATCCACAGACCGTTCGATGGACCAAGGCGGTCCACCTCGTGCAACGCGCCATCTTGGGGCCGAACATCCAGGGTGAAGAGCTCATTCGTCGCCCGATGAAGCGCCAAAACGAGAGAACGTTCTGATGTGTTGATGGCCGACAGATGTGCAAAACCTTGCGCACCCAGGTCGTAGTGAACCTCATTCGCGGTCTCGTCCAATGGCACGCCGTAAACGTCTCCTGCAGATGGGTCCGACACATACAGGAATGCGCCGTCTGCCGTTGACACATGCGCCAAGCTGCCTGCCAAAGAGATGCTGTTCGGCAATGAGGCGATGCTTTGGACGTCGCCCAAGTGACCCTGAGCCGTCAAAGCATAGGCCATCAAACCTGTGCTGCTATTGCCGCCAACGATCAGCATCGGCTGACCGCTGATTGATACCACGTCAAATGTCTGACTCAGATCCGTTTGGAAAGTGCAAGGAAAAAAGCGTTCCTCAGTCCTGGTCAGCGTTTGACCGTCAGCCTCAACGCGAAAGGCCAACACGCCGCCTTCACCCCCGTTGCGCGCATAAACATAAGTGCCGGTCGAAAGCTCTACGACCTCGACCCCCGACAATCCGTGATTCAACAACGGATCGCTTGATGCGCCGCGCCCGCGATACGACAATTCCATAGCTCACCACCTGCCTTGCCTGTCGCAGACACATTTGCCGTGCAGCAGGGGTTTTGCGGGTCGATAATGGGGCGCGGACGCGTCTTAAGCGATGCGTTTTAATAGGATTATCCGGGGTTTTTAAATCACTTAAACCCAGCGCCCAACAGCAAGGCCGCATACACCTGTGATTTGGGCAGACGATGCCAGAGCGTTTGCCGCCGTTGCTTTGTGCAGCGTGGCAACGGCGTCGGTCGCCGTACTGTCCTGTGTCACGATTGCGACGTCTCCCGGAGCGATATCCGTCCACTGGGCGCTAGCGGTTGGCAAGGAAAAGGTGACCATCGGTGGCGCCACAAATCCCGCTGGAAAGGTCCAGCTTGCAGTCAAATGGGTCGCGGATGCCTGCACCAAATCAAGCGCGGGAAAGTGGCACATCATTGTACCGTCTGCCCAGCGCACAGATTGGCCATTTGCATTTGACACCGCTTCGATCACTGCGCCTGACGGGTTAGATCCGGCCATCGCGACAGGACCCAAAAGGTTGCCCGGTCCATAGACAAAATCCGCCCGCGCAAGCCGCCCGGTGCTTGTGTCCGTTTCATTAAGTTGAATGGCTTCGCCTGTGACAACACCAGTTGCTGCGTCAAACTCCATCGCGTTGACCCAACTTGTCCCATCTGGCGACACTTTGATGGAGAATGCATCCGAACCAGACAGGCCCATTTCCGCCCGCCCTGAAAATCCCGACTGAAACAACAAGGATGCTGTATCTGACGCGCCTGCCTTGTTCAGCTTCATCTGGTGACCCGCACCATCATGAGAGAACAAAGTCGCATCCGAAGCGACGCTGAATCGGTTCGTCATATCGGCAGAAGCGTTGACGGCAAAAAGCGCGGGCGCGCTGCCCAATTGCAAAGCCGATTGCCAAGCGCCCGCCGTCCACACCGCCAACTCGGTCTGGGCAACATCCCAAACCACGACACCGTCACGCAAAGGCACAAAGACCCAGCCATTGTTGTTGAAACTAGCCAAGGCGTGTTGATGCATTTGCCAGGCACCACTGGGTGCAGATCCGATGGCCCAGGTGTCTCCGCTTTGCGGATTGGTGGGCGGGTCGTTCACATCGCGCCCCAAAACGCTGACCTGAACAAGCGCGTCCAGCAAATCCAGGCTTTGATTATGCGTGACGTGCTTTTGCGCCTGCGCAGGGAGGATGTACGGCAAGTTTAAATTCGGCGACGTGTCAGACATGGAGACCCCTCTTCTTTGTCGCGCGAATTCATTCGGTTCATGTGTTAACGTTTCTGAAGCGGTGCGCACGCATCATCGGTCAAACGCGCAACGCTGGGCGGATCACGTGTGACGTGTTAGGCCGTCGGGACTGAGGCAGTGATCTAAGCGATGGCAATGCGGGTTTTGGTTTTCGGGGCGAACGGGCAATTGGGCTCAGCGCTGATGCGTTTGTACCCAGATCAAGTATTTGGCCTCTTGCGGGCGGACGTGGATCTGACATCCCGCAACGCGGTCCACTCCAAAGTGATCGAGTTACGCCCAGACGCGATCATTAACGCAGCGGCGTTCACGGATGTGGATGGCGCCGAAAACGATTTGGAAACGGCTATGGCCGTCAATGGCGATGCCGTCGCCACCATCGCAGCCGTGGCTGGCGCGTCGGACATTCCGCTGGTGCATGTGTCGACAGATTATGTGTTCGACGGCTCAGGACCGTCCCCACACCGACCCGAAGACCCGACCGCGCCACTGAACGCCTATGGCCTCTCCAAGCGGGCTGGAGAACAGGCAATCGCTCAAACATCCGTGCGGGCCGCCATTCTGCGCACGTCTTGGGTCTTTTCAGAAACCGGCAAGAACTTTGCCAAAACCATGCTGCGGTTGGGCGAAACACACGACAGTCTGCGGGTGATTGATGATCAAGTTGGGGGGCCAACACCAGCAAATGATCTGGCCCATGCGACAATGGCTTTGGCCCGCGGGTTGACCGCGCACAGCATTGCCCCTGACATTTATCATTTTTCCGGCTCGCCCGACGTAAGCTGGGCCGACTTCGCGCAAGCGATCTTTCTGGAAAGCAATCAAAAGGTCGAAATAGAACGCGTCTCTACGGCGGCGTATGGTCAAAAGATCGCGCAAAGACCTTTGAATTCCCGGCTAGACTGTGCGTCATTTACAAAGGCGACTGGGCTGGAACGGCCAGATTGGCGCCTCGCGCTCAAAGAGCTTGTGGCGCAATGGGAAAAAGGTGACGTAGTTTGAAGCGTAAAGGCATCATATTGGCAGGCGGAACAGGGTCGCGGTTGTTTCCGATTACGCAAGCCGTCTCAAAGCAGCTGTTGCCAATCTACGATAAACCAATGGTTTATTATCCTTTGTCCGTTCTGATGTTGGCCGGCGTGCAAGAGATTGCCGTGATCACAACACCCGAAGATCAGCACCAGTTCCAAAAACTGATGGGCGACGGCGGCCAATGGGGGCTATCTCTGAGCTATATCACCCAGCCGTCGCCGGACGGCCTGGCACAGGCTTATGTCCTGGCCGAAGACTTTTTGGCAGGCGCACCATCCATCCTTGTTCTTGGTGACAACATCTTTTTCGGTCATGGGTTAACCGATTTGCTGCACAAAGCATCCGCCCAGACCGATGGCGCGACGATCTTTGGATACCGCGTTCAAAACCCGCAACGCTATGGCGTGGTCACGTTTGACGAAACATGGAAGGCGACCGCGATTGAGGAAAAACCGGAAATCCCAGCCTCGCCCTATGCGGTCACTGGGCTCTATTTTGCGGATGGCACCGCCCCGGACCGCGCAAAAAAGCTTACACCGTCGAAACGGGGGGAGCTTGAGATAACTGCCCTTTTGGAAAGCTATTTGACGGATGGTGCCTTGTCGGTCGAAAGGATGGGGCGCGGGTATGCTTGGCTAGACACTGGCACCCACAGCAGTTTGTTGGAGGCCGGAAACTTTGTGCGCACCTTGCAATCGCGGCAAGACCAACAAGTCGGATGCCCCGAAGAGATCGCGTATGAACAAGGGTGGATTTCTGCTGCAGATTTGAAAGAGCTGGCAAAACAATACGGTAATACGAGCTATGGACAGTATCTGAGCCGTCTACTCCAATAAGCCCAACCTCTTGCCAGCGCCATCGCGCTGCAGCAAAGGCCGCCACCAGTCTTCGTTGTCGAGATACCACGCTACCGTGCGGCGTAGACCCGTTTCCAAATCAACCGAAGGTGTCCAGCCAAGCTCGGCCTCAAGGCGCCTGGCATCGATTGCGTATCGCGCGTCATGCCCTGGGCGATCTTCGACAAAGGTGATGTGTTGCGCGTAAGGCTGCGGGCCGGGCTTCAAATCATCAAGGATGTTGCACACCAGCCGAACCAACCCGACATTCGCCACCTCTGAATTGCCGCCGACGTTATAGCTGCGACCGACTTCGCCCCTTTGAAGTATCGTCAGCAAAGCGTCGGCGTGATCTTCGACAAAAAGCCAGTCGCGCACGTTCGACCCGTCCCCATAAACCGGTATCGCCTGTCCGGCGAGCGCATTCAGAATGACCACGGGGATCAGTTTTTCGGGAAACTGGAACGGGCCATAGTTGTTTGAGCAATTGGAGGTCACAACCGGCAAGCCGTAGGTCTCACCCCAAGCCCTGACAAGATGATCAGACGCCGCCTTGGAGGCCGCATAGGGCGAATTCGGCGCATAGGGCGTGGTTTCTTTGAACTTGCCGTCAGGCCCCAAAGAGCCAAAAACCTCATCGGTCGATACGTGGTGAAAACGAAAACCTGACCGCCGCCCGGATTTTTCCCAATATGCGCGCGCCGCTTGCAAAAGAGTAAAGGTGCCCATCACGTTCGTTCGCATAAAGGCATCGGGCCCATCGATACTGCGGTCGACGTGGCTCTCTGCGGCGAGGTGCAGAACGGCGTCGGGGCTGTGCTGATCGAAAACGTCTTGCATCGCGACGGGATCAGCCACATCAGCTTTGACAAAGGCATAGCCGGGGTGTTTGGAAACCGCTTCGACACTGCTCAGGCTGGCCGCATACGTCAGCGCATCCACGTTGACGACCTCGTGCCCGGCACCAATTGCTTGTCGAACCAGGGTCGAGCCGATGAAACCAGCCCCGCCAGTGATCAAAATCTTCACGAAACGTCCTCAAACGCAAAGGGCGAGCGCAGTTGCGACAGGCAGGCCGCCTCGGCGTCACGTTGATTGATCACACTTGGCCCATTTGGCAGGTCCCAGTTAATGCCGACGTCCGGGCAATCCCAACGCAGGACACCTTCGGCTTCCGAGCGGTACGGCGCCGACGCCTTATAGAGCACTTCGGCGTCTGAAGTGCGTGTTACAAATCCGTGGGCGAAGCCTTCCGGCACGAAAAGCTGTTTGCGGTTTTCAGCGCTCAGCTCGACCCCAACCCAGTTCCCAAACGTTGGCGAGCCGACGCGGATGTCGACTGCAACGTCCCAAATTGCGCCCCGCCCACAGCGGACCAGCTTGGCCTGCGCCACCGGAGGCGATTGAAAATGCAACCCTCTGAGCGTGCCTGCCGTGGTGGAGATGGACTGGTTGTCCTGCACCCATGTACGATCCAATCCCGCCTTTGACATCCGCTCTGCGTTCCATGTCTCAGCGAATTGACCGCGCTCGTCGCCGAAAACGGCCGGTGTCAGAACAATGACGTCAGGAATGCTGGTCTGCTCTGTCTTCAAGGGCTACACCACCACTTCGATCTCTTCCTGAGCACCGACGCTGAACACCCGTTTGTACCGCGCCACCTCTTCGGCAGGCCCCATCGCTTTGCGTGGATTGTCCGATAGTTTCACAGTCGGTCGACCATTGGCGGACACAGCTTTGCAAACCAAAGAGAAGGGCGCCAACGCATCATCGGCGGCAAGCCCTTTGAAGTCGTTGGTCAGCATCGTGCCCCAGCCAAACGAGAACTTTACACGGCCCGTGAACTGCCGGTGCAGGGAAATGATTTTGTCCACGTCCAAGCCGTCGGAAAAGATGATAAGCTTGTCCTTAGGATCCTCGCCACGCTTTTCCCACCAGTCGATCGCAACCTCGGCGCCGGTTGCCGGATCGCCGCTATCAACGCGAATCCCCGTCCACCCGGCAAGCCAATCTGGCGCGTTTTCGAGAAAGCCTTTTGTCCCGTAGGTGTCAGGCAAGATGATCCGCAAATTGCCGTCATGCTCTTCGTGCCAATCGCTCAGAACGTCGTAGGGCGCTTGGGCCAAGGCTTCGTCGGTTTCCGCAAGCGCTGAATACACCATCGGCAACTCATGGGCATTGGTTCCTATCGCCTCCAAATCGCGGTTTTTTGCGATCAGACAGTTTGACGTACCGATGAACTTGCCACGCAACCCTTCGTACATGGCTTGCACGGCCCAATCCTGCCAGAGAAACGAATGCCGCCTGCGCGTTCCAAAGTCAGCGACACGTAAATCGTCCAGATCGCGGAGCGCCTCGATCTTTTCCCAGAGTTTCGTCATAGCCCGCGCATAGAGAACTTGCAGCTCGAACCGTCCCATGCGGTTCAAAACCGCACGCCCACGCAACTCCATCAGAACGGAAAGCGCAGGGATCTCCCACAGCATGACCTCGGGCCACGACCCTTCGAAGGTCAGTTCGTATTGATCGCCGCGGCGCTCCAAATGGTAGTCCGGCAAGCGCAAGTTCTCGAACCATTCCATAAAGTCCGGACGGAACATCTGGCGTTTGCCATAAAACGTGTTTCCGCGCAGCCATGTACTTTCGCCACGACTAAGGCTGAGTGAGCGGATATGATCCAGCTGTTCGCGTAATTCGCCTTCGTCAATAAGTTTGGCCATTGGCACATGATCGGATCGATTGATCAGGCTGAAGGTGACTTTGGTTTCAGGCTTGTTGCGGAAAATAGATTGACACATCAAGAGCTTGTAAAAGTCTGTGTCAATCAAAGACCGCACAATGGGGTCGATCTTCCATTTGTGGTTCCAAACCCGCGTGGCGATATCAACCATCCAAACGCACTCCGGCTTCTTTCATCGCAGTTTCGGCCGCAGCCAGTGATCCATCAAGATCAATCGCACGGCAAAGCGACATATCAACGACAACGTCAAAGCCCAGCTTGGCTGCGTCGACCGCAGAAAAATGCACGCAGAAATCAGTCGCCAAACCAACCATGACCAAGGATTGAATGCCTCGGCTGCGCAGATACCCCTCCAAACCTGTAGGTGTCGTATGATCATTCTCAAAAAACGCGGAATAGCTGTCGACCGATGGGCGATACCCTTTGCGGACGATCATATCAGCCAGATCAGTCTTTAGGTCGGCGTGGAACCGCGCTCCGTTTGATCCTTGAACGCAATGATCCGGCCACAAGACCTGGGGCCCATATGGCATCTGCGTCATCTCATAGGGGCCCAGACCGTCGTGTTGTGACGCAAAGGAGGAATGGCCATCGGGGTGCCAGTCCTGCGTCAAAACAACGGCATCGGCGCTTTGCATCTTCGCGTTAATACCTGCAACAATCTCGTCCCCGCCGGCGACGGCAAGCGCGCCTCCCGGGCAAAAATCATTTTGAACATCGATCACGATCAAGGCTTCGGTCATGGCGGCTCTCCTGACTATGGCCAAGGCGTAGGGTTCTAGCGCGGGAACGTCAATCGCGTGGCATCTTGAGAAGATCAGCGTGATTGCGTATTTGCCGCGCATGTTCACAGTTGCCGCCCTCTATCACTTTACGCGTTTTGACGATCCTTCGGCCTTTAAACAGGGCCTTTTGTCCTTGGCGCAGGACAATGGCGTCATGGGCACTTTGTTGCTGGCGCACGAAGGGATCAACGGCACGATTGCCGGGCCAGCCGATGGAATTGCGCGCGTCATCGCACATATTCGCACCCTGCCCGGATGCGAAGAGCTGGAGTGGAAAGAGAGCTTTTCCGACTTTATGCCGTTTCTAAAGATGAAGGTCCGGCTTAAGCGCGAAATCGTGACAATGGGCCAGCCGGATGTCGATCCTCGCGCGCGTGTCGGGAACTACGTCCAGCCGTCTGATTGGAACGATCTGATCAAAGACCCCGATGTCGTCGTGATCGACACACGGAACGACTATGAGGTGGCTATCGGCACCTTTGAAGGAGCGGTTGATCCCAAAACAGCCAGTTTCGGCGAATTCCCAGCCTGGTGGGAGGCGAACAAAGAGGCTTATGAGGGCAAAAAGGTCGCGATGTTTTGCACCGGTGGGATCCGCTGTGAAAAATCGACGAATTACCTTTTGGGCCAGGGCGTCCCGGACGTTTACCATCTCAAAGGTGGCATTCTCAAATATCTGGAAGAGGTCGACGAAGCGGACAGCCTATGGGACGGCAGCTGTTTTGTTTTCGACGCCCGGGTCAGCGTTGGCCACGGCCTGAAAGAAGGTCCGCATCAGCTCTGCTTTGCCTGTCGGCGCCCGATTTTGCCCGCCGACACAACCTCACCCGCCTATGAAGAAGGCGTGAGCTGTCACCACTGCATCGATGAAACGACAGAGTTTGACAAAAACCGGTTCCGCGAGCGTCAAAAGCAAATTGCTTTGGCAAAGGCGCGCGGCACACAGCACGTGGGCGTGCCTCAGAAATAGGGTTGCACCTACGCCAGAGCGGGTTCGGCAGGTCTGGGGCGGCCGCGGCTCAGCAACCATAGCATGATGCCGATGTTTAGGCCGTTCCACAGGATACCGTTCCAGAACGCCAGCTGATAGCTGCCTGTGACGTCATAAATCCAGCCCGACATCCAGCCGCCGATTGCCATGCCGAGGATGGTCGCCATCAAGACCAGACCAACCCAAGTTCCCGCTGCCCGTGCGGGCATATATTCACGCACGATCACCGCATAGCTGGGGACGATGCCACCTTGGCTAAGGCCGAAAATCGCGCTGACGAAATAAAGCGAAACCAAAGCATCCGATGGTAGGTAAAGGGCCAAGGCAATGCACTGCAGGACCGAGCCGATCAAAAGGGTTCTCACGCCGCCCAGTTGGTCCGCGATCAAGCCAGAGATCAAACGGGATACCACACCGCCCAGCAACATGAGCGACAGCATCTCCGCCCCGACCGCAGGTCCATACCCAAGGTCAACGCAATACGCGACGATGTGAACTTGGGGCATCGACATCGCCACGCAGCAGCCGACGCCAGCCAGTCCAAGCAATGCCGCCAAAACGGACGGCGGAAGACCCGAGGATTGGCGATTGGCCTGCGCAGTGTTTTCTGCGACCTGCTTGGCTTCTTCCGGGACCTGACGACGCAGAGTAAAAGCCAAAGGCAGAACAATCACTGCGGTCAGCCCCGCCAACAGCAAATAGACCGCGCGCCACCCGTCCTCGGCCAGATAACCGGCCAAGGCGATAGGCCAGATCGCGCCGGACAAATAGTTTCCACAGGCCGCAATCGCCACAGCAATGCCGCGCCGCTTTAGGAACCAATGCGAGACATCGGCAATCATCGGTCCAAAGCCCACGGCGGTGCAGAACCCAATGAGCAATTGCGCAAGCGACAACCAAAGGATTGTGGGGCTAATCGTGGCCAGCCAATATCCAAGAATTATGCCAAACCCACAGGCAATCAGGGTCGGTACAATTCCAAAGCGGTCAACCGCGCGCCCGACTGCAAAGTTCCCGACAGCAAAACCGATCATCGTCAGCGTATAAGGCAAGCTCGCCTCTGCGCGCGATGTTCCAAACTCAGCTTCGATCGCGGGCATAATGACGATGATGGCCCACATCCCGGCATTCGCCACGATGCCTATAACCAGGCTAAGCGCGAGGCGCATCCAAGAGACGCGGCTATCCAGAATGTCGGAAGTCATGCGCCATTTGCGCCAATCTTCAGAACGCCTGCAAGCAGGTATTTCACCGGTTAGCCGTCCGCCACACCATAGTCGACCCGACCAATTGAAACATACGTTTCAAAGCCCGCTCGCTTTGCGTCCTTTGGCGAATATACGTTCCGCAAATCTGCCATCGCAGGCGTCGTCATCTTACGCGCGATCTTCTTAAGATCGAGCGCGCGGAACTCATTCCATTCCGTCAGGATAACAAGTGCGTCTGCATTTCGAACGGCCACATAGGGGTCATCCATCCAGTTGACCCCAGGCAAAAGCTGTTCGCCTTCGCGTTTGCCTTGGGGGTCGACCACGCGCACTTTGGCGCCATTACCGACCAGCGATGGCACGATCGTCAAACTTGGGGCGTCGCGCATGTCATCGGTGTTCGGTTTGAAGGTCACGCCCATGACAGCAATCGTCTTTCCGTTGACGACCCCGCCACATGCATCGACGATTTTATCGATCATCCGCCGTTTCACCTCGTCGTTCACCTTGATGACCGTTTCAGTCAACTGCATCCGACTGCCGTGATCCTGCCCCATACGGGCCAAAGCTTGAGTATCTTTTGGGAAACAACTTCCGCCATAACCGGGGCCGGCGTGCAGAAACTTGTTGCCGATGCGCCCGTCCAGGCCCATGCCCTTGGAGACCAACTTTACATCTGCGCCTGTTTTCTCGCACAGCGCCGCGATCTCGTTGATAAAGGTGATCTTGGTCGCCAGAAAGGCATTGGCCGCGTATTTGATCATCTCTGCGCTTTCCAAATCCGTCACCATGATGGGGAACTCACGCAGGTACAAAGGCCGGTAAATTTCTGACATCACCTCTGCGGCCCGTTCATTTTGAACCCCAACCACAACGCGATCCGGCCGCATGAAATCGTCAATCGCAGCCCCTTCGCGCAGAAACTCTGGGTTTGACGCAACATCGAAATCCGCGTCAGGGTTCGCTTTTGCGATGGTCTGTTTGACTTGGCGGTTTGTGCCCAGCGGGACAGTCGATTTGGTGACGATCACCGCGTAGCCCGTCAGCGCCTGGGCGATTTCTTCGGCGGCGGCCATGACATAGCGCAAGTCGGCGTGACCATCGCCCCGCCGCGTCGGTGTGCCAACAGCGATGAAAACGGCTTCGGCGCCGTCGACAGCCGCCTTTAGGTCTGTCGTGAAGGACAAGCGGCCTGCGCTCGTGTTTTTGGCCATCAGGTCATCGAGACCTGGCTCAAAAATCGGAACTTCGCCGCGCTCCAACATCTCGATTTTCGCAGGGTCCTTGTCGACGCAAACGACGTCGTGGCCAAAATCCGAAAAACACACCCCAGAGACCAGGCCGACATACCCAGTTCCAATCATCGCTATACGCATGCACCTGCCTCATGACTTTTTGTTGTCTTTGGCATGTGACAAAGGGGGCCAAGCTGTCAACGTCTGAATGCGGTCACCTATCACCCAAAGCCAAACCAGCATAGACAAACGGCATCAATGCCCGGCGTCCACGGCCCAACGGAAATTTTGGCAAAGGCGATTGCATCGCCGCAGGATATAGCTCGGGCTGTTCGCCCTGAGCCAAACGCGCCAAAACCTGACCTGTAAAGCTGCCCATCGCCACGCCGTTGCCGTGATAGCACATCCCAGCAAGAACACCGCTCTGGCCTGGGATCTCACCGGCGAAGGGCAAACCATCCCGCGCAAGGCACACCAAACCAGACCAGCTTTTCGGGCGCTCAACGTGCGCCCACATGGGAAACATCCGTTCAAAGTCGCGATGCACACGGGCTTGGGCTTTTGCTTCTGCCTGAGGTGAGGACAAGAGCCCGCCGCGCATGCCGAACAACATCCGGTTGTCAGGCATCAGTCGAAAGTAATGCAGCAAGTTTCGCGTGTCATAGACCATCTGGTAAGACGTCCACCCAGCCGTCTGAAGCTCTTCTCCGGTCAAGGGGCGGGTCACGACGATCGTCGATTGCGTCGGCATGTAGCGGCCCGCCAACCATGCGGGCGTATCCTCGCTCGAATAACCATTGGTGGCGACGATGACTTTGTCGGCGCGAACTGCGCCGCGGGCCGTTTTGACGCGCCCAGAGCTGACCTCAGTCGCCGCCGAATGTTCATAAATACGGACGCCCAAGCCGGTGGCCGCAGCGATCATACCGCCCAAGTATTTGCGGGGGTTCAGGGCAAACCCAACAGGGACTGTGACAGCCCCATGAAATGGCCCGGAAAGGCCTTCTTCGGGCAAGTCTCTGACGTCTAAGACGCGCGGCGAGACGCCATAGTTTTCTTCGACCGAACGCGCGTAGGCGTCCAGGTAAGGCACTTTCTTTTCGTGATGCGCCAAGAGCGTTTCACCTTCGGAATGCACATCGGCATCTATGTGCAAATCGGTCAGCAGCCTGTGAACCAGATCGACCGCAGCTTTTTCAGCCGCATACCATTCCAAACGCCCTTCCTTGCCAAAGCGTCTGTCCAATTCGGCGTCTTCTGTCCGCGCTCCACCCAAACAGCAGAAACCACCGTTGCGCCCGGAGGCACCCCAAGCCAAGCGAGATGCCTCTACCAGGGCGACATCGACCCCGGCTTGTGCCAAGTGCAAAGCCGCGGAAACGCCTGTGAACCCTCCGCCAACAACGACGACGTCGGCCTTTATGTCGCCTTCCAAAACAGAGAAGCCCGGAATGTCGACGGTTTCGTCCCACCAACAGCCAGAGCGCGGCCCATCGCCGTAGGCAAATTCAGGATAGATCCGCCTCATGTGGCGCGCGCGGCCGCCTGCTCATCGCGTTTCTGCCGCAAGGCCGCTTGTTTGCTTGCCAAAGACGCGGAGATAACACCAATCGTCACCAAGCCAATCAGGATCGTGGAGAGGGCGTTGATCTCAGGGCTGACGCCAAGCCGGACGCTGGACCAGATTTTCATCGGAAGCGTTGTCGCCGAAGGCCCCGAGGTGAACGACGCGATCACCAGATCGTCAAGCGACAAGGTGAAGGCCAGAAGCCAGCCAGAGATGACCGCAGGCGCGATGATAGGCAAAGTAATCAGTCGGAAAGCCTCCCACGCGGAGGCACCCAAATCCAAAGCGGCTTCTTCCAGCGATTGATCAAACGTCACAAGGCGCGACGACACGACCACGGAAACAAAGCACATCGAAAAGGTCGTATGCGCCAACACAATCGTCAGAACGCCTCGGTCGAGCCCGATCCCAATGAAGAGCAACAGCAATGAAAGCCCAGTGATCACCTCTGGCATGACCAGCGGCGCATAGATCATCCCGGAAAAGAGCGTGCGGCCAAAAAACCGGCCTCCGCGCACCAGCACATAAGCGGCGATTGTCCCCAAAACGGTGGCAATTGTCGAAGACATGACAGCGACCTTGAGCGTAACCCAAGCCGCGTCCAAGAACGCTTCGTTTTGGATCAATTCGCCGTACCACTTCGTCGAAAACCCTGCCCAGACAGTCACAAGTTTTGAGGCGTTGAAGCTGTAGATCACCAAGATCAGCATCGGGACGTAGAGGAAGACGAAGCCCAGCGTGAGCGAAACGACATTGAACCAAGACAGGCGTGTCATTGATCGCCCTCCGCGTTCCGCTGTTCGTTGCGCTGGAACAAGATGATCGGGATGATCAGGATCAACAGAAGAATGACGGCAACCGCGCTTGCAACGGGCCAATCTCGGTTCGAGAAGAATTCCTCAAAAAGCACTTTGCCAATCATCAAAGTGCCGGAACCACCCAACAAGGACGGGATCACGAATTCTCCCAGCGCTGGGATAAACACCAAGAAACAACCGGCAATGATGCCATTTTTGGAGAGTGGGATCGTAACAAGCCAGAACGCCTGAAAGCGCGAGCATCCCAGATCCTCAGCCGCTTCGATCAGCGACTCGTCCAATCGATCCAATGCCGCGTAAATCGGCAAAATCATGAACGGCAAATAGGTGTAGACGATTCCGATGTAGACGGCGGTGTTGGTGTTCAAAATCGTGAGCGGATCATTGATGACGCCAATTCCGATGAAGAACTGGTTCAAGAAACCCTCGGTCGACAGAATTCCGACCCAGGCGTAGACCCTGATCAGAAACGACGTCCAAAAGGGCAATATCACCAACATCATCAAAGTCGGTCGCCATTCCTGCGGCGCCCGCGCCATTCCGTATGCCATCGGATAGCCAACCAGCAGGGTCAAAACGGTCGAGAAAAACGCAATCTGGAGCGACGAGACATAGGCTTTCCAATAGAGATCATCCTCGGTCAGAAAGACAAAGTTCTCAAAGTCCAACCCACTCAGCATTGTCCACAGACCATCCTTCATGGTCGGCGTGTAAGGTGGGATCGCCAGGGCGATGTCGCTAAGCGAAATTTTGAAGACGATCGCAAACGGGATCAGGAAGAGCGCCAGCAGCCAAAGATACGGGATCGCGATCAGAGCGGCACGTTTCATGACGTGCCCCTTTGGCTTTGGTCGAACAGGCCTTGCCCGTTACCTGTTCCTATCATCGCGAACATGTGCATCATCACTCGGCCAGCAAAACGCCAGCACCGGCGTCCCAGCTAACCCAGACGTCATCTTCCCACGTGAAATCGCGCCGCCCTACCCGCTTGGTATTGGCGGTTTGGGCTTTGATGACCAGCCCGCTGGGCAATTCCACGTGATACGTCGACAGGTTCCCCAGATAGGCGATGTCCAACACTTTGCCGCTGACGGCATTTTCCGCGCCATCCGGTTTTTCACCGTGGATTGAGATTTTTTCTGGCCGCAAAGCCAAATGACAGGTCTGACCATCAGAGAACGGCATGGCACTGTCCGCGATGATAGGTGCAGCGCCTGCTTTCCAATCGACGGCAAACCGGCCTTCCCCGACGGGTTTGGCAGATCCTTTGAGGATATTCACATCACCGATGAAATCGGCCACGTAAACGGAATTGGGCGCCTCATAGATATCCTCTGGCGTCGCAACCTGGATGACCCGGCCTTCGTCCATGACGGCCACACGGCTGGCGACGGTCATCGCTTCTTCCTGGTCATGCGTCACGATGACGAAGGTTGTCCCCGTCTTTTCCTGAATGTCCATCAGCTCGAACTGAGTGTCTTGGCGTAGCTTTTTGTCCAAGGCGCCCAACGGTTCATCAAGCAAGAGTAGCTTTGGCGCCTTGGCCAAGGACCGGGCCAGCGCAACCCGCTGTCGCTGTCCACCTGAAATCTGATGCGGCTTACGTTTGGCGAATTTCTCAAGCCGAACGAGCCGCAGCATCTCTTCTACGCGGCTGGCCACCTCTGCTTTGTCTTTATTCTCGCGCCGCAGGCCAAAGGCTATGTTGTCCCAAACCGACAGGTGCGGAAACAGTGCATAAGACTGGAACATCATGTTGACCGCGCGCTTGTTCGGCGGAACGGCTGCGATGTCTTGGCCTGCCAGTGTAATGCGCCCTTCTGTGGGGTCCTCGAACCCTGCCAGCATGCGCATCATGGTCGTTTTTCCGCAGCCAGATGGCCCCAACAGCGCGAAGAACTCTTTTTCGTAGATATCGAGTGTCAGGTCGTCGATTGCGACGAAATCGCCAAACCGTTTAGTGACATTTTCGAACCGGATCAGTGGTGTCTCACCTGGATCGGTCCAAGGGGCGAATACAGTCTGTGGCACTAAGATCCCCGCCTAAAAAGGATAAAGGCGCGATCCATCGACCGCGCCTTTGTATGTCTTGCGTCAGGTGCCAGATTTCACCTTCGTCCACATCCGGGTCACGACGCGCTGTGTTTTCGCGTCATATGGGGATGTGGTGTAGAGGTTCTCCAATGTCGCAGCATCAGGGTAGATCGCCGTATCGCCGATCACGTCCTCTTCGAGGAACTCCTGGCTCGCGAGGTTGCCGTTTGCATAGTAAACATAGTTCGACGCCTGAGCCATGTTTTGCGCGTCCATGATGAAGTTCAGGAACGTGTGCGCACCCTCTGGGTTTGGCGCATCCGCAGGAATGGCCATTTGGTCGAACCACATCAACGCGCCTTCGGATGGGGCGTAGTATTCAATATTCACGCCGTTATCCGCCTCGGCCGCGCGATCCCGCGCTTGCAAAACGTCTCCTGACCAGCCAACTGCCACGCAAATGTCGCCATTTGCCAGAGCGTTAATGTATTCAGAGCTGTGGAACTTCTGAACGTAAGGCGCGACCGCGGTCAGGACCGGCTCGGCCTTTTTGATGGTATCTGCGTCTTGTGCATCAGGGTCTTCACCCAGATAGGCCAACGCCGCAGGGATCAACTCGGTCGGCGCATCCAAGAAGTGCACGCCACACGATTGCAGTTTTTCCATGTTGGCCGGATCAAAGATGAGGGAAAGAGAGCCCAAAGGAGCGTCGTCGCCCAAAGCTTCCTTAACTTTGTCGACATTCACACCAAGGCCAGTCGAGCCCCACATGTAGTTGATCGAATATTCATTGCCGGGGTCATATTTGGCAACGCGCTTGTCGATAACGTCCCACATGTTTTCCATGTTGGGCAGCTGACCTTTGTCGAGCTTTTGGAAAGCGCCCGCGGTGATCTGGCGCTGCAAGAACGTACCGGATGGAACAACAATGTCATAACCGGAGCTACCGGCCAGCATCTTAGTCTCCAACACTTCGTTCGAATCGAACACGTCGTAGATCAGGTTAAGACCTGTTTCCTCTTCGAATTTGGTCAGGAGGTCTTCGTCGATATAGTCAGACCAATTGTAAACGCGCACTTCCTGCGCCAAGGCACTTGTGGCCACCAACGCAGATGCGGCTGCGCCGAGCATCAGATGTTTCATGTAAACTCCCCTATTCGCGCCGGTTTTCCGGTCGCCGATCATGAAACCAACTTTGTTGACCGCAGACAAGATGGATTCCATCACGTTGGATTGACGCCGCCCAGCGCGCCCATATTCTCAGCATCGCGCACCCCACTCCGGAGCTTACATGACCCAAATCTCGAATCATCTTCCAACAGAAGAGCTTCAGGCCCTTGACGCGGCCTATCATATGCACCCGTTCACAACCGGAGACGAGCTTGCGGCAAAGGGCGCGCGGGTTATCACGCGGGCCAAGGGCGTCTACCTGACCGACAGTGACGGACACGAGATCATAGACGGCATGGCTGGGCTTTGGTGTGTTAACATCGGCTATGGGCGTGACGAACTTGCCGAGGTCGCCGCGCGGCAAATGCGCGAACTGCCGTATTACAATACGTTTTTCCAAACGACCCACGTGCCGGCCATCGCGCTCGCGCAGAAAATCGCGGAACTGGCGCCCGGCGATCTGAACCACGTCTTTTTTGCAAGTTCGGGCTCGGAGGCGAACGACACAAACATCCGTTTGGTCCGCACCTACTGGGCCGAAAAAGGAGAACCTCAGCGCAACGTCATTATCAGCCGCAAGAACGCCTACCACGGCTCTTCGGTCGGTTCGGGGTCTTTAGGGGGCATGGCGGGCATGCATGCGCAAGGCGGAATGCCGATCCCCGACATTCACCATATAGATCAGCCAAACTGGTGGGCAGAAGGCGGAAGCCACACGAAAGAGGATTTTGGACGCGCACGCGCACAAGCCCTGGAAGAGGCGATTCTCCAGATCGGACCAAACCGCGTCGCTGCGTTCATCGCGGAACCCGTGCAAGGTGCAGGCGGCGTCATCGTGGCACCCGACACCTATTGGCCCGAAGTGCAGAAAATCGTCGACAAATACGGAATCCTCTTGATCGCTGACGAGGTGATTTGCGGATTTGGGAGAACCGGCAATTGGTTCGGCAGCCAAACGCTTAATATTCGGCCACATATCATGACCATCGCCAAAGGGCTGAGCTCTGGCTACCAACCCATTGGCGGTTCAGTCGTCTGTGATGAAGTCGCCGCGGTCATTGGCGCAACCGAATTCAACCACGGCTATACATATTCTGGGCATCCGGTGGCTTCTGCGGTCGCATTGGAGAACATTCGCCTTTTGGAAGAGGAAAATGTCATTGAACACGTCCGCGACGTCGCCGCGCCGGCCTTGCACGCGGCAATGGGCGCGTTGACCGATCACCCGATGATAGGCGAATTCACCGCGGTCGGACTTATGGGGTCAATGGCGCTTAGCCCGGACAAAGACAGCCGCGCTGCCTTTGCCTCTGATCCTGGCACAGTCGGTTACATCTGCCGCGAACGGTGTTTCGCCAACAACTTGATCATGCGCCATGTCGGTGACCGAATGATCATAGCACCGCCGCTGGTCATCTCGGAAAGCGAGATTGAAATTCTTGCCAGTCGGGCGCGCAAGGCACTGGATGAGGCGTATGAGATCGTCAAAGACGAAGGCCTTTGGGTTCCGGCCTCCTGATCTCAGGGTTTGATGGTCATCGCGCGCGGGCGGTCGCAGAGGCATTCAGCCGGACCGTCCGGCGCAATGCGGATGCTTTCCGTGATTGCGAGGCCCCAATCATCCATCCAGAGGCCCGGCATGAAATGAAACGTCATGTTGGGCTCAAGCAACGTCGTGTCTTCCGCCCGAAACGAGATTGTCCGCTCTCCCCAATCGGGCGGATAGCTTAGCCCGATAGGATACCCGCAACGCGCTGTGCGCTCGATGCCGACCTTGCGCAATGCGCCATTCAGCGCAGCGGCAACATCGCGCGCCTGATTTCCGGCGCGGGCCGCATCAAGCCCCGCGGCAAGCCCCTCTTGCACAGCCGCTTCGGCGCTTGTCATGGCATCCGGCGGCTTGCCCAGGAAAACGGAGCGGCAGAGAGGCGCGTGATAGCGGCGGAAGCATCCTGCAATTTCAATTGTCGTGGCGACACCGTGCTCGAACGGATCGCCGTTCCATGTCATATGGGGCGCAGCCGCATCTGCGCCTGACGGAACAAGCGGGACGATCGCCGGATAATCACCCCACGCGCCTTCAACACCTCGAATCGCATCGCGATAGGCTTCGGCGATGATTTCATTTTTGGGCAATCCTGGCTCAATCCGGTCGATCATCCCGTCGATCACCTTTTCCGAGATGCGCGCAGCGAGGCGCATTGTCGCAATCTCGGCCGAGGATTTTACCGCGCGACACCAATTCGCCATCCCGGTCGCGTCCTCCAACGCGATACCGGCGTCCAAAAGGGTCTGATGTGCCTTGGCGGAGTAATAGTAATTCTCCATTTCAACCCCGACGCGACGCGCGTTTATGTCCCGCAACTTATGCGCCAAATCCTGCATTGGGTGCCGCTCTGGTGTCTGTATGTAGTGTTCGGCGTACCCAACGACGCAACCTGTAGACATCCAGACCGTTCGCAACGCGCCCGCGACATCCTGGGCGCGACCCCACCAAATTGGATCGCCTGTCGGTGGTACGATGACCGCTTGATGCACATAAAACGACCAGCCGTCGTAGCCCGTAAGCCAGCACATGTTGCTTGGATCGGTCAAAATCAAACAATCCAAATCGCGCTCCGACATCGATTTTCGCAATTTTTCCAACCTGGCCGAGTACTCCGTCGGCTCAAAAGGGAGGCGCTTGGTCATTTGGTTTCCCTTCGCGTCAAGTGTTTGCATTGACAATACTATCCCGGTTTCTTCACTATCCACCAAAGCGGAAAAACCGCTGCCGAATATGGGGAGTTAAAGTGGCCGAAACGTCTGGCGACGCAACGTTCGTCGAATTCGAACGTGTGCAAAAAAGTTACGATGGCGAAACGCTCGTCGTAAAGGACCTCAACCTCTCCATGCCCAAAGGGGAATTCCTGACGATGTTAGGACCCTCTGGTTCTGGCAAAACCACATGTTTGATGATGTTGGCAGGGTTTGAAACAGCGACCCACGGCGACATTCGTCTGGGTGGGACCTCGATCAACAACATCCCACCGCACAAACGCGGCATTGGGATGGTTTTCCAAAACTATGCGCTGTTCCCGCATATGACGGTGGCTGAAAACCTGGCATTCCCTTTGGAAGTTCGGAAACTCGGTAAATCCGAACGTGATGCAAAGGTGAAGCGCGCGCTTGATATGGTACAGATGGGCGCCTTTGGCGGTCGCCGTCCTGCGCAACTGTCAGGCGGTCAACAGCAGCGCATCGCGCTGGCCCGCGCGCTGGTTTTTGAGCCCGAGCTTGTTTTGATGGACGAGCCATTGGGCGCTTTGGACAAACAACTGCGCGAACATATGCAGTTCGAGATCACGAACCTGGCGCATTCTCTTGGGATCACGACCGTATACGTGACGCACGACCAAACCGAAGCGCTGACCATGTCAGACCGCGTTGCCGTGTTTGACGACGGTCGTATTCAGCAATTGGCGCCGCCAGACAAGCTGTATGAAGAGCCGGAAAACAGTTTCGTTGCGCAGTTCATTGGCGAGAACAATACGCTTTTGGGCGAAGTGAAAGAAATCAAGGATGGTGTGGCGCTTGTCCAATTGGACGGTGGCGAACTCATCGATGCCAAACCCGTAAACGTGACCAAAGCAGGCGAACGCACGCGCGTTTCCATCCGGCCTGAACGCGTAGAAATGAACAAAGACCGGCTGAAGGAAGGGGCGCACACGCTCAAGGCCGAAGTTCTGGAGTTCATCTATATGGGGGACATTTTCAGAACGCGTCTTCGGGTCGCTGGTACTGACGATTTTATCATCAAAACAAGAAACGCGCCTGATCAGGTGCGGTTGCAGCCCGGCCAAACGATCGACATCGGTTGGCTGGCAGAAGATTGTCGAGCGCTGGACGCTTGATGACATATCCGGCGTGCAGACCACGCCGGTTCACTCAGGGCAGCGCAAAGCCCATGGCGCTGATCCAAATTCCAAATGGGCACCGAACTGGGAGATAAAAATGAAACTCACCAAAACACTTTTGGCCACAACGGCCCTGACGGTTGCTGGCACTGGCCTGGCCGTCGCGGACGGCCGCGTGGCATCCGACATGACACTTGTCAGCTGGGGCGGCGCATACCAGTCCAGCCAGCAAAAAGCCTATGTCGAACCCTATATCGCCAACAACGCTGGCGTTACTGCGGTTTGGGACGAAAGCTCGGCCGAAGCGGTTGCAAAACTGCGCGCGATGAACGAAGCGAGCAACGTCACATGGGACGTCGTTGACGTTGTTGCGGCTGACGCAATCCGTCTCTGCGACGAAGGCCTGGCCCTCGAAATCGACGCGGACGAACAGTTGGCCGCCGCGCCAGATGGCACATCCGCATCTGACGACTTTGGCGACCTGTTGGTTTCTGACTGCTTTATCCCACAGATCGTTTACTCGACAACATTCGGCTATCGCACGGACCTGGTCAGCGAAGCGCCAACGTCTGTTTGCGCCGTCTTCGACACAGCCAAGTTCCCAGGCAAGCGCAGCCTTGAGAAGCGCCCAATCAACAACATGGAATGGGCTCTGTATTGCGACGGCGTTGCGAAAGACGACATCTATGACGTGCTCGCAACTCCTGAAGGTCAGCAGCAAGCGCTGGACAAGCTGGACACGATCAAAGGCGACGTAATCTGGTGGTCCGCTGGTGCCGACACACCTCAGCTTTTGGCTGATGGCGAAGTCGTCATGGGTTCCACATACAACGGCCGCCTGTTCTCGGCGATCGAAGAGCAAGGCCAGCCGATTGGTATGCTTTGGGACATGCAGGTGTTCGACCTTGACGGTTGGATCATCCCAACTGGCCTGAGCCCAGAGCGCGAAGCCCGCGCGTTGGACTTTGTTATGTTCGCGACAGACACACAGCGTCTGGCTGATCAGGCAAAGTTCATCTCTTATGGCCCAGCACGCGCATCCTCTGCGCCGCTTGTTGGTAAGCACGCTGACCTTGGCATCGACATGGCGCCACACATGCCAACCGATCCAAACAACGCAGCCAACACATTGCTCTATAACTATGAGTTCTGGGCGGACTATCGCGACGACATCGACGCGAAATTCCAGGCTTGGCTGGCTCAATAAGCTAAATTCGGGGTGGGCAGAAATGCCCACCCTTTCTTTCCACCGACCGGAGCAAGCGTATGCCCAAGGGATACATCATCGGCCATGTGACCATTCACGACGCTGAGGCGTACAAGGCCTACGCAGAAAAGAACAACGAGATTATGCCGAAGTTTGGCGGCAAATTTCTGGTCCGGGGTGGCACATCTGAGACGTTGGAGGGAACCTCTCACCCCCGCCACGTTGTCATAGAATTCCCAAGCTACGCAGACGCGCTCGCGGCGTATAATGACCCCGAGTACCAAGAAAACATGAAAATTCGCCAAGCCAATTCTGATGGCGCGATTGTCGTTGCAGAAGGCTACGAATGACCGACACGACCGGACCAATGCTCGCGGCGGATGGAACGCCGCTGAAACGCAGCCTAGCACGCGCCTTGCGGCGCCAGAAACTGCGCGCGCTGATGCTTATCGCGCCGCTATTGCTGTTTGTACTCATTACTTTCGTCGTTCCGATCGCGAACATGCTGTTTCGGTCCGTCGAAAACCAAATCGTCTCTGAAACTTTGCCCGAAACCATCCAGTCGCTTGAAAGCTGGGATGTCGAAAGCGGCGGTATTCCAGGCGAAGACATCTTTACCAAGCTTTATGTGGATTTGTTCATTGCCGAGGAACAAAAGCTCCACACCCGGCTTGGCACGCGCCTGAACTACGAACAAACCGGCGCCTCGTCTATGTTCCGCAAGACCGGACGCGCGGTCGGTCGGTTCGACACGGACACCTACACAGACGCAATCGTTGATGCCAACGGCGACTGGGAAGACCCTGCGGCCTGGACGGCCCTGATGGCGGATGGGGCGGCCCGTGAAGCCTTGCCATTTACGGCGCGCAGCTGGGATCGCTGGAAGGCGGTTTTTGACGCTGAGGGCGACGAAATCGGCAAACGTGACCTAGAAGATTTCCTGTTCACCGCAGTCTACACAGACCTGCAATCGGGCTCAGGTACTAGCAATCTGATGATCCAATCTGCGATCTCGGCCATCGCCGATCTGGAGCCTGTCTCGATCTCAGAGGCCTTCATCAAGGCCGACAAAAAGTGGGGCGAGTCAGAGATCTGGGAAACGCTCACGCTATATGCGCCAGAATACACCCCGGGCTATTTCTTGAACTCTGTCGATCTCGAACAAACGCTCGATGGAACGCAGGTTAAGCCAGAAAACGAACAGATCTATATCACGCTCTTTGGCCGCACCTTGTGGATGTCCATGGTCATCACGGGCTGCTGCATTTTGCTTGGCTACCCGGTGGCCTGGCTGCTGGCTAACCTGCCAATGAGCAAAGCCAACCTTTTGCTTATTCTGGTTTTGCTCCCATTCTGGACATCGCTGCTTGTCCGCACATCCGCCTGGAAGGTCATGTTGCAACAACAGGGCGTTATCAATGACGTGCTTGTCTTCTTAGGGCTGGTCAACGATGCGGATCGATTGATCATGATCAACAATCAATTCGGCACTATCGTCGCAATGACGCACATTCTGTTGCCGTTCATGATTTTGCCCATGTACTCGGTGATGCAAACGATCCCGCCGAGTTACTTGCGGGCTGCGAAATCGCTTGGAGCAACCAACTGGACTGCGTTTTGGCGGGTGTATTTCCCGCAATCGGTTCCCGGGATCGGGGCGGGCTCGATCCTCGTCTTTATTCTGGCCATCGGATATTACATCACCCCCGAAATCGTCGGCGGCACCAAAGGTGTCTTTATCTCCAACCGGATCGCCTATCACATTTCGTCATCGCTCAATTGGGGATTAGCGGCTGCGCTGGGGACCATTTTGCTGGCGGTCGTTTTGATCCTCTACTGGGCCTACGACAAGATCGTCGGCATCGACAACGTTAAGCTGGGGTAACGTCATGGGATTGCCGCCATATGCAACAACAGGCCAGCGGATCTGGTACTATGCGTTCCGCGTCATTTGCGCGCTGATCTTTATCTTTCTGATCACACCGATCTTGGTGGTCATGCCACTGAGCTTCAATGCACAGGACTTTTTCACCTTCACGCCCGAGATGCTGCGCCTGGACCCTGAGGGGTATTCGCTCAAGCACTACAGGAACTTTTTCGGCAATGATGATTGGCAACGGGCATTGAAGAACTCGCTCATCATCGCGCCGATTGCGACGGTGATCTCTGTTTCGCTGGGAACACTGGCCGCTATCGGGCTTAGTCAAAGCCATGTACCCGGTCGCCGCGCCATTATGGCGATCCTTATTTCACCGATGATCGTACCGCTGATCATCTCGGCCACCGGCATGTTCTTTTTCTATTCGGCGATGGGAAATTGGCTTGAGGACAACCTGGGCCTTGGGCAGAATTTCGTTGGCTATATCAAAGTGATCTTGGCCCATGCGGTGCTTGGCATTCCGTTCGTGATCATCACCGTTACCGCGACACTTGTCGGCTTTGACCGCTCGCTGACACGGGCGGCGGCAAACATGGGGGCGGACCCTGTGACGACGTTCTTCCGCGTCCAGATGCCCTTGATCCTGCCTGGCGTTATCTCAGGCGGCTTGTTCGCGTTCATCACGTCATTCGACGAAGTCGTCGTCGTGCTTTTCGTTGGATCAGCCGCACAAAAGACGTTGCCTTGGCAAATGTTCATCGGCCTGCGCGAACAGATTTCGCCCACCATTCTGGCTGTCGCAACCATCTTGGTCGTGATCTCAATCTTGCTATTGGCAACAGTCGAACTGCTGCGCCGCCGGTCCGAACGTTTGCGGGGTATGTCGCCGGGGTAACGGGCCTTATCGTAGCCGCTTAAGCAACGTCAAAGACGGATACCCGTCCGGGGCCAGGCCAGCGCTGCGCTGGTAGGCCCGGACGGCTTCGATCGTCAACGGGCCGATCTTTCCGTCCACGCCCTTGGTGTCGAACCCTTTCCGGGTCAGACGGCGTTGCAGTTCTTTTCGCTCACGAAATGTCAAAGCGCGGTCGCCTCTGGGCCAATTGGCCTGAATCTTGGGTCCGCCTTTGATGCGGTCGCTGAGATGACCAACGCCGATGACATACGCATCCGCGGTGTTGTAGCGCTCAATCACCGAGAAGTTTTTGAAGATCATAAAGGCCGCGCCTTGCCCGCCTGCAGGCAGCAAGATCGACGCAGACCCATAGTTCGGCACTGGTCTGCCCTGCATGTCCTTTACGCCCAAGTTGCCCCATTCGGCTGGCGACTTTTTGATCTTTCGATTGGCCAAAGCGTAGTTGAAATTGGATGGCAGGCGCACCTCGACCCCCCAAGGCTGACCCGAGACCCAGCCAAACCGCTTGAGGTAAGCCGCTGTCGACGCAAGGGCGTCTGTCGGATTATCCGACCAAATGTCCCGCTTTCCATCGCCGGTGAAATCCACCGCGTATGCAAGGTAGGACGTCGGGATGAACTGCGTATGACCCATTGCGCCGGCCCAGGATCCAGTCATCAACCGGGGGTTTACGTCGCCTGCCTGAATGATTTTCAGAGCTGCAATCAACTGTCCTTCGAAGAACTTTCCGCGTCTTCCGTCGTACGCCAGCGTCGCAAGGCTTTGGATCACATCGTCGTCGCCCTTGTAGCTGCCATACGCGCTTTCCAAACCCCAAACGGCGACGACGACCTCCTTCTCCACTCCGTAGCGCCGCTCAATCTGTTCAAGGACTCTGCGCTCCTTTCGCAATGCAGCTTTGCCGTTGCGCACCCGCGTGTCGGACGCAGCAGAATCCAGGTATTCCCAAATCGTTTTGGTGAATTCGGATTGGTTTCGATCGCGGCGAATAACCTCGGGATCGTAACGCACACCTCGGAACGCCCGGTCGAACACTGCGCCAGAAATGCCCTTTGCCAGCGCTCTTGACTTAAAACCTTTGATCCACCTTTGGAACGCGGCGTTGGACGCGGCGTCTTGAACGGCTGGCGCCTCTTGCTCTGATACCACGTCGCCCGGTCTCAACTGAGGACGCAGAACCGGAGCGGCGGAAAAGATCGCGACGGGTGTTGCGCTTGCGGTTGGTCGCAGTTCAGGTCGTAGCGTTTTGTTTACGTTGGCCGCCGTTGCTTGTGGTGCAAGAACCATAAGCGCGAAGCCCACCGCGCAATGTCTCCAAGCCATGCAAATCTCTGCTCTGTTGTTTTTGTTGAGCCCAGTCTAACGCCAAACGCCTTTTCTCAAAAGGCGTCTTTCGTGTCACACGCGAGGCTCCGCTTGTTGCGTCCGCTCATCATGGATCGCGCGCAGTCGCTCAAGATGTTGCCGTAACAAAGGGACGCGCCTGGGTCGGAAGCTGGTCTTTGTGACGTCCAGTTTAACGATCCGATCCAACCGAAACGTGCGAAAGTCTTGTCGCAAAAGACACCAGGCCATCAAAACATTGCTGTTTTCGAAATAGACCAGACCCAGTGGCTGCACCTCGCGCTCGGTCTCTCGGTCCTGCACATCCCGGTACAACAATCTGACAACCAGTTCATCCCACGTTGCTTGACGCAGAACACCAACATCGATCCTGGGCGCCGCGGGTCGGTGAAAGCGATGCGCATCCAAGATCGCGTGCTCAAGCCGGTGTGCTTGGCGCGGAGGCACCCGCGCCTGGATTTTGGCCAAGGCCGATTCTGCGGCCCGCGACAACGCTGGATCGCCAATGATCGCCACATCGCGCAGACCCAATACGAGGGCCTCGAGCTCATCGTCTTCGAACCCCAGCGGAGGAAGCGTGGCATCTTCGATGAGCGTATAGCCAAAGCCCGCTTCACCATCGATGACGGCACCAAGACCGCGCAAGGCGTCGATGTCGCGATAGATCGTACGGATAGACACATCCATTTCATCGGCCAGGCTTTCTGCTGTGATTGGGCTGGGCAATCTTCGCAGCGCTTGCATGAGCTGGAACAATCGGTGGGTGCGGGTCATGACCTAGGTTTACACGAAATCCTGCCAGTTTTTGACAGTGCATCGCGGTAAATCGCAAAAAAACAAAAGGATATCCGATAATGATTACGCTGCTTACCTATCCGACCGCATTCAACCAACCAGCATCCAGCCCGTTTTGTGTGAAAGCCATGTATCTGCTGGCCTTGTCCGGCGTGCCGTGGGAGCGTGAAGATCATTCAGACCCGCGAAATTTCCCAATGGGCAAACTGCCGGCCATTCGGGACGCCGGGCGCGTGATTGGTGACAGCGATGCCATCCGGGCGCACCTTGCCGAACAAGGCGCAGATGTCGACGCACACCTGAACGATCTGGAACAAGCAGATGCCCGCGCGTTAACCCGCATGGCCGAGGAACATCTTTACTTTCATCTGGTTCTGGATCGTTGGGGCGATGACGCGGTTTGGCCTACGATACGTGAGACTTATTTCGCCCCTATTCCCAAGCTGGTACGCGGTTTTGTAACCCGTGGCCTGCGTAAACAAGCTTTGTCGGGTTTGCATTTCACAGGTCTCGCCCGATTGGACCCGGATCAAAGAATGGACCGGGTTGAACAAGACCTATCCGTTTTGACCGTCCGACTTTGGCAAGGGCCTTTTCTGATCGGACAACGCCCTTGCAGCGCCGACGCAAGCGTCGCGGCAATCCTATCCGCTATGGCGGCAACGCCCGTTGCAACACGGTTGAGCAGGCGCATCGCAAAAGATGACGTTTTGATGTCCTACTGCGACCGAGTCGCTAGCGCCTGCGGCGCGATACCTTCCGCTTAACCTTGTCAGCTTTGCGCTTTCCTTTGGCGGCTTTTCGTCGTGGTGTCCGCCCTGCGGGCGAGGTTCGACCTTGGGTGACACGTTTGCCATCAAGCTCGAGCAATTCCAGAGCGATGCCACCGGTCACTGGTGCAGCCTCGGACAGACGAACAAGGGCGCGCTGACCAATTCTGATAAGCCGCCCACTGTCTGATCCCATCAGTGTCTGCGTGTCTCGGTCATAATGAAAATACTCGTTGCCAATATTGCGCATGGGAACGAGGCCATCCGCGCCTGAATCGTCCAGCTTCACGAAAATCCCAAACTTTGCGATCCCGGCTACACGCCCGGTAAATTCGTTGCCAACGCGCTCGCTTAGGTATGATGCAAGGTATCTATCCGTGGTGTCCCGCTCAGCCGTCATCGACCTGCGTTCGGTGTCCGAGATGTGCTGTGCCGTTGTTTCCAGCGTTTCGATGTCTTGTTGCGTCAGCCCATCATCGCCCCACCCATGTGCCGAAACCAACGCACGATGAACAATCAGATCCGAATACCGCCGGATCGGAGAAGTGAAATGCGCGTATGATCGCAACGCAAGGCCGAAATGACCGTAATTCGAAGGGCTGTAGTAAGCTTGGGTCATAGACCGCAAGGTCGCGAGATTGATAAGCTCTGCATCTTCAGTTTCAGCTGCTTGCTTCAGCAATCGATTTAGATGAGCGGTCTTCAAAACCTGACCCTTGGCCAAGCTCAAACCGGCTGCGCCTGCAGTCTCTCGCAAAGCGTCCAATTTTTCTGGATCTGGCTCCTCGTGAACGCGAAACAGCAAAGGCGTGCGCTTTGCGATCAGGGTCTCAGCCGCAGCGACATTGGCAAGCACCATGAACTCTTCAATAAGCTTATGTGCGTCCAACCGGTCCTTGAACGACACGGACGCGACTGTTCCATCTTCGGCCAGAACGATTTCCCGTTCAGGCAAGTCCAGTTCGAGCGGCTGGCGCTGACGGCGAGCTTTGAGCAATGCCTCATACGCCTCATACAGCGGGCGCAAAACAGGCTCTAACAAAGGCTCGGTTCGCGTATTTGGCGTGCCATCAATCGCGGCTTGAACTTCTTCGTAATTGAGCGCCGCAGGCGACTTCATCAGGCCCCGGTGAAAGCTGTGCGAGATCTTTTCGCCATGCGCATCAATCTGCATGCGCACCGCAATGCAAGCCCGCGGAACGCCTTCGTGCAGGCTGCATAAATCGCCAGACAAACGGTCAGGCAACATCGGCACGACGCGGTCTGGAAAATAGGTTGAGTTACCGCGCTTTACCGCTTCGCGATCCAACGGCTTTCCTGAACGGACGTAAGTCGCCACATCGGCAATCGCGACCCACAAAATGTGACCGCCGGAATTTTTCGGATCGTCATCAGGATGCGCGTAACAGGCGTCGTCGTGATCTCGCGCATCCCACGGGTCGATCGTGATAAGAGGCAGATCGGTCAAATCCTCGCGGTCGCCAAGGTCCACAGGTTTCTTCGCATCTGCCTCTGCTATGACATCGTCTGGAAAGGCGTCTGGAATGCCATGTTGGTGAATGGCGATCAAAGACACCGCTTTGGGCGCTGAAGGGTCGCCCAAACGGTTGATGATCCGGGCTTTGGGCAGGCCCATCCGCGCTTTGGGGCCGACGGCTTCGCCTTCGACCAACTCTCCATCCTTGGCGCCACCTGTCGCGCCAGCAGTGACCAGCCATTCCTTGTCGCTGCCTTTGTCGACCGGAACAATCCGCCCACCTTCCGAGCCAGCGCGAAAAACACCCAAGATACGATGCGGGTTAGAGCCGATCTTTCGGATCAGACGGGCCTCGTATGCGTGGTCTGCTTGTTGCACAAGCGTCATCCGCGCGAGTATTCGGTCACCTTCGCCCAGCGCAGGGTCCGATGCGCGAGGCAGGACCAAAACGACAGGCTCAGGCCCATCACCTTGCCACTCCAACGGCCGGGCAAAGAGATCTCCATCGGCATCTGGCCCTGTGACCTGGAGCACGCTGACTGGCGGCAACCTGTCCGGGTCGCGATAGGTTTTTTTGCGCTTTTCCAGATGGCCCTCGGCCTCCAGCTCTTTCAGCAGGCGCTTAAGGTCAATCCGCGCAGCACCCTTGATCCCAAAGGCTTTGGCGATATCGCGTTTAGCGGTGAGAGTGGGGTTAGCGGAAATCCAGTCGAGGATTTGCGCTTTGGTTGGCAGTTGGCTCATACCCGTCAGGTACCACGCGCGCTGCGTCGCGTCATGGCCAAATCAGCGGCGGTATCGACATCAGATAACGTGTCCGCAAAAGCCAGACGTGCAGACCCAAGCGACCGAACGGAATCCTCCAACGCGAATTCGGTCGACCAGCGCACGTTTTGCAAAAAACCAGCGGGCAGCGGCTGTGAATGCTTTAGGCCGACCAACCAATAGCCTCCGTCAGGCGCAGGCCCAAAAACGGCATCGTGGTCGCCCAAAAGGTCGAAAGCGCGGCGGATGTTTTGAGCCTTTATGCCGGGGATGTCCGCGCCAATAACGCAAACCCGTGAACCCGCCCGTGCCATGACGCGCGACATACGCTGACCCAGATCGCCCGAACCTTGCGGCCATCTGGGCAAGTCACTTTGCCAAACGCGGCTCATCAGACCTTCGCGATCCGGACTAACGGCAAGCACAATGTCCCACCTTGGATCACGAATACGACGCAATAGCGATCGCGTTTGGTGTCGAAACCACCAAGCGGCAGGCACCATGCCAATCTCACGCCCCAGGCGGGTCTTAACCCGCCCTGGCCGCGGTTCTTTGACCATGACAATCAGGCAAGGTCTCAAAGAACACGTTCCATATCACGATGTGGAATTCCGGCGTCATCATAGATCGGTCCAAACGCGGAAAAGCCGAGCGTTTCATAGAAGCCGAGCGCATGCGTTTGTGCACCCAGGACGACGCGCGAAACATCAGGCGTATCTTTGGCGACATCGATCGCAGCTTTGATCAAGGCAGCCCCCAATCCGCTACCGCGGGCAGCTTTTAGAACGGCGACACGACCAATTTTGGCATCCGATCCTTTGAACAAAATCCGCGCGGTGCCAACAGCTTGGCCGTCGCGATAGGCCAATAGATGCGTTGCATCTGGGTCCAGCCCGTCGACTTCTTCCTCTACGCTTACGCCTTGCTCGTGGATGAAAACGACCCTGCGGATCGCCAAGCAAGCCTGCACGTCATCGGAGACCGAGACATGCGTGCTCATGCGAAAAAATCCTTTAGAATTCGGCTGTAAACGGATTTGAGCTGCCGGATGTGTGACACGTCGACATGTTCGTCGACCTGGTGCATGGACTTTCCGACCAAGCCAAATTCGACCACTGGACAATGGTCTTTGATAAAACGCGCGTCGGATGTGCCGCCTGTCGTGCTTAGCTCAGGCCGCAACCCTGTTTCCACCTCGACAGCATTGGAAACCATCTCAGAAAGCGGGCCGGGTGGTGTCAGAAAACTCTCTCCCGATACTTTGGTTCTCATTTCGACCGTCAGGCCGAAACTGTTTTGAATATCGTCGCACATCTGGCGCAACCACTCGATCAAAGACGCGCTGGAATGCGCATCGTTGAACCGAATGTTGACCGTCGCGGTGCATCGCTCGGGGATGACGTTGGTTGCTGGATTTCCGGTGTCGATTGTTACGATGGCCAAGGTGGACGGATCGAAATGCTCTGTGCCGGTATCCAGCTCGTGCGACGCCAATTGATCCATCAGACGGGCCAACCCGGTTAACGGGTTGTTGGCTCGGTGCGGGTAAGCTGAGTGTCCCTGCTTTCCAGTGACTGTAAAAAACACCGTCATCGACCCGCGGCGTCCGATTTTGATCATGTCGCCCATGTTCTCAGGGCATGTCGGCTCTCCGACGAGGCACGCGGTCCAGCGTTCTTGGCTGCGCTCCATGTGATCCAGCAAAGCGCGCGTCCCATCGAGCGCGTCGCCTTCTTCGTCGCCCGTTATAGCCAAGACCACAGCCCCGTCGGGTGGCGTTTGTTGGACAAAATCACAGGCCGCGGCGGCAAAAGCCGCCACACCAGATTTCATGTCGGTGGTGCCACGCCCGTACATAACACCGCGCTCGACCTGCGCACTGAACGGCGGGTGGGTCCAATCGGCGACGTCGCCCACCGGGACCACATCCGTGTGGCCGTTAAAAGCGAATGTGCGCGGATGCGCCTTGTCGCCCCACCGCGCATAGAGATTGCGAATTCCTCCGCGATCCGCCCAGACACATTCAAAGCCTGCCGCCGAAAGCTCGGCCTCCAGAATGCTCAAAGCACCTTCGTCCTGCGGCGTCACAGACGCACATTGCACGAGTTTCGCAGTCAATTCGACGGGATCAACGGGGGACATATGGCAACCTCAGGGCAAATTTGTGGCGAAAATGGCGCGCGGGAAACGCCTGTTCCAATAATCGGTTAACAGCCACATCACCTGCATGCTAGGCTATGGATAAATAATCCCCTGAGGCAGGGACACGCAGCTGCCGGTAACATCCGGTGTTCACAGCCAATCTGGCCGTTTTCGCAAGAGACGTCTTGCGCGCTGTAGCAACATCTGCCCAGGACAAAGAGGTGGGCTGATATGGTTGCTGCGTCGGAACTTCCGATAACAACCGTACGCGAGGGTACAACCGCCGTTGATATGGCGGAGGCCATCTTTGGTGATGGCGTTACAGTCGTGTCTGCAAACTACACAGGCGATATCGATTCAGCCGGCATTTACACTGGCGGCGACAGCATCGCCGCCGGCGCGACACCGGGCGACAGCGGCATCATCTTGTCGAGCGGTGATGTAGAGAAATACACAAACACCAACGGCCAATCGAACCAGTCAAACAGCACGTCAACGAACACGACTGGCGAAAACAACAATAGCCTCTTTAACGACACAGCCGGGCGCAGCACGTTTGATGCGGCTTATCTCGACGTTGATTTTATCGCTGTTGGAAACGTCATGACGATGCAATTCGTTTTCGCATCCGACGAATATCCAGAGTTCACCAACTCAATCTACCAAGATTTCGTGGGCGTTTGGGTGAACGGCGGCAACGTTCCGCTGACAGCAGCTGATCAGGTGGATTTAGGTGTCGGAGACGGCGACACCGACCCGGGCAACATCAACAGCACCGACAACCAGAACCTTTTTCTGGACAACACATCTGACGCATTCAACACCGAGATGGACGGGCTGACTGTGACGCTCAAGCTGACCATTCCGGTCACGCCTGGGCTGAACTCCATTCGCATCGGGATCGCAGATGTCGGCGATTCGTCTTACGATTCATCGCTGTTGATCGCCGCAGACTCCGTTCAAACCGCGTTCGTCGCAGTGGACGATTCCGCCAATCTGTTCCAAGGCGGCAGCAAAACTCTGGATGTGCTCGATAATGATATCGGCTCTGGCACGCTTGAGATCACGCATATCAACAACGTACCCGTTGACGCCAACAACCCAGCTGCCAACTCGGTTGCGTTGCCAACCGGCCAGGTCGTCACGCTGAACACCGATGGAACCATCACAGTCAGCAGCGACGGTGACCTTGAGAACTTTAACTTCACCTATACCTCGACGAATGGAACGCTGGATGACACGGGCCTCGTCAAAATCACGACGGTGCCCTGTTTCGTGGCGGGCACGACGGTCGAAACAGAGGATGGCCCCCGTCCAATTGAAACCCTTCGGGTCGGAGACCTTGTTCTAACCAAAGATGATGGCTTTCAGCCTGTGCGATGGATTGGCATGCGCACGGTGCAGGCCACCGGCGACATGGCACCGATTGAGTTTGGCGAAAATGCCTTGGGCACGCATCGTGCGATCCAATTTTCGCCGCAGCATCGCATATTGATCCAAGACGCATTGGCCGAACTGTTGTTCGGAGAGGCGGAGGTTCTCGTCGCCGCCAAAAACCTGGTGAACGACACCTCTATTCGCCGCCGTCCAGGCGGCGAGGTGACATATGTCCATGTCCTCTTTGACGCACATCAGGTGATCTTTACCGAAGGCGTGGCCAGCGAGAGCTTTCTGCCCGGACCTCAAACCACGAGCCTCTTCGAAGAAGAGACGCTTGCAGAGATTTGCCGCCTTTTCCCGGAACTCGACCCAAATACAGGCGCAGGATATTCGCCTGCCGCGCGGCGTACCCTGCGTCGCTACGAAGCGGACTTATGGCGACAGCAAGCGCGGTTGGTGGCCTGACGGCATATGGGTTGGATCGGCATCATAGACAGGCTAGAGGGGCGGTTCGCACCAGAGGGCTTTGGCCACGATCTTGGGTTTCGCAAGCTTCCACGCGATACCCAACATCTTGACCGAGGCACGTTTGTTCTGGAAACCCGCGTGTCCCCAGACGCGCGCCCTCAAGAACTGTTTGGTTTCGCGCACACCTATCCCAGCGACAGAACCTTTTTGATCAGCGCAATTCCCGGCGGCGGTGCCACGCTTGTGATCCAGCAAGGCGAGGACCTGACCCACGCCTCCGTCCCATTCCCCACGACAGACCGCACCGATGTCGTTCGCATCAGCTACATGTGGGATGTTAAACACAATTGGGGAAAGCTCTGCCTCGAAAGGCCAGATAGCGATCTGGTCTTGCAGCGCGATGTCGAAAACCCGCTGGCATTTGCGCTGGAAGATTGGCGAAACACGATTTTGGGCCACGGTCGATACATGGCGCATGACATCGTTTTTGCAGCACTTTCGACGCGGATTGAACCCATCGGACCAACACCAAGCCTAAGCGCCGAGACACCGCTTCTTTCGCCCAGCGGCTATCGCCCGATTTCGCAGATCGGCCGTGGGGACATGCTGATTTCGACAAAGAATGCCCGAGTCCCGGTTTTGCACAAGATCAGCAGAACCGTGCCTGCACGCGGCAGTTTTGCGCCGGTGCACCTGCGCTCTCCCTACCTTGGGCTAACCTCTGACATCATCGTCAGCCCGGATCAAAGGCTCGTACTAAGTGGGTCAGACGTGGAATACGACTTTGGGCGAGAGGCCGTTTTGGTGCCTGCCCGACATCTTGTTGACGGTCGGGTGGGGACCTTTTTGAACCAGGGGTCCTTGGCGACCTACCATCAGCTGATCATGCCGAAACACGATATTTTGGATGCTGTCGGCTGCGCTTTAGAAAGCCAATATGTCGGCCGCATTCGCAGAGATCAGGAACGGCTTGCCGCGTCGCTGTTGGCAGGGTTCAAACGTGACACGCTTCCAGAGCACGGCCACCGCATCGCGCAAGAACTCCGCCCTTTCGAGGCGATCACGTTGATTGATGGCCGCGCTGCCTAGCCCTTTTCATCGTCAAAAAAGGGCGTGACTTGCGCCACGATGACGGCATTTTCTGCCAAAGCACGATCCATCAAATCTTGCTCATCGGCCTCAATTGTGTGGCCCTGGGCCTCGCGTTCTTTGCGGGTGCCGTACCCTGTCACATCCAGCGGCGCCATGTCAGCCTGTTTGAGGATTGCCACCGCTTCGCGCACGGCTTCCGCTTCGTCGACGCCGCTGGAATACAGCATCAACGCGGCACCTGTCGCCGCGTCTGGCAAACCGTCCCCGGTTTTTCGCCCAACCTCGACAACCAACGTATAGACCTGATGTTTGCTTGGCATGGCACAGGCGTCCTTGCGCGGCGCAGCCCAACGAAACGTTAGCCGCGCCGCTTCGCGGGTTAGTCTCTCAACAGCTCGTTGATCGAAGTTTTGGAACGGGTCTTTTCGTCAACACGCTTTACGATGACCGCACAATAGAGGCTGACATTGTTCTTCGACGGCATGGAACCAGCAACAACAACCGAACCTGACGGAACTTCGCCATACATCACTTCACCGGTTTCACGATCGACGATCTTGGTCGACTGACCGATAAAGACACCCATGCCCAGAACGGAGCCTTCGCGCACGATAACGCCTTCGACCACTTCGGAACGCGCTCCGATAAAGCAATTGTCTTCGATGATCGTTGGCCCAGCCTGCATCGGCTCGAGCACGCCACCGATACCAACACCGCCTGACAAATGGACGTTTTTGCCGATCTGCGCGCAAGAACCGACAGTGGCCCAAGTGTCGACCATCGTGCCGCTGTCGACATATGCGCCAAGGTTAACGAAAGACGGCATCAAAACCACGCCCGGGGCAATGAAAGCGGATTTGCGGACAACGCAATTCGGCACCGCGCGAAAGCCTGCTGCTTTCCACTGGTTGTCGCCCCAGTCTTTCCATTTGCTGTCGACTTTGTCCCACCAGGACCCGCCTTGGGCCGAGCCGGGCTGCTGTTCCATGTCTTTCAGCCGAAAGCCCAACAAAACCGCCTTTTTGGCCCACTGGTTAACATGCCAAGAGCCATCGGCTTGTTTCTCGGCCACGCGCAAGGTGCCACCGTCCAACGCGTTCAACGTGTCTTCGATTGCATCGCGGGTTTCGCCTGTTGTAGCGGGCGTGATTGTATCCCGGGCTTCCCAGGCGGCTTCGATGGCGGTTTCAAGTGCGGCGTTGGACATAGTGCATCTCCGTCAAAGGTTCGGCGCGGCTTAGACACGATTGTGTTTGCATGCGCAATGCCAGGCTGGTTCTACTGATCACGCAAGGGCCAATGTTTGCAAAGAGTGTAGGAGTACAACGATGAAAGACGACCGGCAAAGTCCATTTCGCGACGCAAGCACCGACCGTCATGCGGCCGAAGACGCCCCGGATACAGCGCAAACCCGCGCGCCTGCATATAGATTGGCCTTTGCAGACGAAGAATTCCTGTGCCGGGAGGAGCTTCGCCCCGTCCGGTTGCAGCTTGAACTGCTCAAACCGCAAATGATTCTCGATGAACGCGGCGTGGAAAGCACCATTGTTCTTTTTGGCGGCGCGCGCATCCCTGATCCAGTGAACAAAGCATCGGCGCGGACAGAAACACTGGCTGATTTGTCCAGGTTTTATGAAGAAGCCCGCGTTTTTGCCAAGCTCATGACCGAAAAATCCCTGCTTAGTCAGGGGCGCGAAAATGTGATTGTGACCGGTGGCGGCCCCGGTGTGATGGAGGCTGGAAACCGTGGTGCGGTTGATGCCGGAGGCTCTTCCATCGGGTTGAACATTGTTCTGCCGTTCGAACAAGCACCGAACGAATATGTCACACCCGAACTTTGCTTTAACTTCCACTACTTCGCGATCCGCAAAATGCACTTTCTGATGCGCGCAAAGGCGATTTGTGTGTTCCCCGGCGGCTTTGGCACGTTGGACGAATTGTTTGAATCGCTGACGCTGATTCAAACCGGCCGCATGCAGCCGGTTCCATTTTTGCTGTTTGGAAAAGATTTTTGGAAGAAGATCGTAAATTGGGATGCGTTGGCGGAGGCAGGCACAATCGCCGCCAACGACTTGGATCTCTTCCGCTTTGTCGAAACCGCACAAGAAGCGATCGACATTATCAACAACTGGCAACCTGAACCTGCGCGGCAAGAAATACCAGGACGATAGACCTGCCCTGCTCGACAGGTTCCCGCTGTCCCAGGTCAGTGACCCGAGCGACGGTTATGGGTATTTTTATGCGTAAAGCTCAGGCGGAACCGAGCAAATCTCCATCCGGCGGCTGAGACTCTCAACGATTTGGCCGCGTGATGTTTCCTTGATCGCATAGCCGTAGCCCGCCATGCGGTGTTTCCATTCGCGATGCGACAGCGATTTTTTCCGCTCTTCCCGCATCATTTCGATCAATTGCAACGGTGCATTCGTATTTGCGCTGAACATGTGCCTGTCCTCTGCCTCAGTGTTTCTGCTGAGTACAAATTTAACGCGCAATGGGGCAACAATCGGGCATCACGTCGGTGATTAGAGGGCGATTTCAGAACAATCCGGCTGAAATTGTTTCCTCGATGACTACAGCCCTGCCTCGGCGGCAATCTCTTTTCTGGATTTTCTAGCCCGCTCTGTCGCGGACTTTAGCTGGCCGCAGGCCGCTAGGATGTCTTCCCCGCGTGGCGTACGGATCGGAGAGGCGTATCCAGCCTTGTAGATGATGTCAGCAAAGGCGCGAATGCGATTGTTGGACGACCGCTTGTAGGGTGCGCCCGGCCATTCGTTAAACGGAATAAGGTTCACTTTCGCCGGAATGCCTTCGATAAGTTTGACCAAACGGCGCGCGTCTTCGTCGCTGTCGTTCACTCCGTCCAGCATCACATATTCAAACGTTATCCGTTCTGAATTGGTGAGACGCGGATACGCCCGCAGAGCGTCCAGCAGCGTCTCAATATTCCACCGCTTGTTGATCGGGACCAGCTTGTTGCGAATGTCATCGGTCGTTGCATGGAACGACACGGCCAACAGGCATCCAATCTCTTCCGCAGTTCGTGCAATTTCCGGCACGACACCGCTGGTTGATAAGGTGATCCGGCGACGGCTTAGCGATATACCTTCGGCATCCATCGCAATTTTCATTGCGTCTCGGACGTTCTCAAAATTGTACAAAGGCTCGCCCATTCCCATCAAAACGATGTTGGACAACAGTCGCGTTTCGTCCTTTGGCGCACCTGGCACGGGCCATTCATCCAGATCGTCGCGGGCGACCATGATCTGTCCGACGATCTCGGCTGGGGTCAAATTGCGAACCAGCTTTTGTGTTCCGGTATGGCAGAAGGAACACGTCAACGTGCACCCCACCTGGCTGGAAATGCACAAGGTACCGCGCCCTTCTTCGGGGATGTAGACAACCTCAACCTCGTGGCCACCGGCGATCCGAACCAGATATTTGCGCGTCCCGTCCGAGGAAACTTGTTTGGAAACCACGTCAGGTATCTCGATCACAAACCGCTCGGCCAGTTGCGCGCGATACGTCTTTGCCAGGTTTGTCATCTCGGCAAAGTCGCGCACGCCCCATTGGTAGATCCACTGCCAAATCTGCCCGACGCGCATTTTGGCCTGCTTTTCTGGCGTCCCGTTTTCAATCAGAACGTCCCGCAATTGTGCCCGTGTCAGACCGACAAGGTTCATGGGCCCCTCCGGCAATTTGCGCGGAATGGTCAAAACATCTTGCGTGATCGGTGCGTCAGCAGTCATCGGGCTCGGTCCAGTCTTGGGGATGCGCCTCTATATAGGGAATTCTGAAAGGATCAAAAGAATTCGACAGCCACGCCCCCTCAAAAACAAAAGCCCCGCGCGTCGGCGCGGGGCTTTTTGGCCTTAACGGACCCAGTCGGTCATCGATCACACAGCGACCGCCACCAGAGCTTTATCCCGCGCAACGCTTTTCTGCGTCTTCCACCGCCGCGGTGAACCCAAGCAGCGAAAACGTATCTTTGGTTGTCGTGCCACGGCTCGACCGAGCGGTCAGAACTGCGTTCGCGCCACGCTTCATCGCAGTCACGATCTTTGCGTCGTCAGCAGGCGTCGCTGGCCACGCCCATTCGCCTTGCGTGAACATTTCGAACTCGTTGCCCGATATGTTGACATTAACGGTCGACCCGCCCGCAAATGGATAACCGCCTGTAAAGGCCACCTGACCTTTGGCGTTTGCGCTTGGTCTATAGAAAACCATCAGCAAAATCTGACCGCGCGTAACCGCAACGACCCGACCGTCGCGCGTGTTGACTGTCTCTTTCGGTGTAGAAACGCTCCAACATTCTGTTGGGTTATCTTCTACAAACACGCTCCAGTCGGTTTTTGCGGCCACCCGATTGGTGCTTTGGTCTTGTGCAACCGCCGCAGTCGTCATCGCAGCCGCCGCAGCCGCGCCAACAAAGAACTTGGTCCAAATTCCCATAGTCACAGCCTCCAAGCTGTATTGCCTCAAATTTGTGTGCCATTTGGCACGTTCTTGCCATGCCAGATTGTTTTGGCATTGTTTTCGCTCGATGCTTCGCACATTAGCGCAAAAGTCGCGAGTTACGAAAGCTGAATTGGCAGCTTTTCGCGCAGAATTGAAAGGGGATTGCTTGTGGTCGAACCAGTCTCGATGGCCGAACTGTGGCGGGGACCCATTTTAGAGAGCGTCCACCGCGGTCATGCAGTCGTTTGTGGTGCAGACGGCAGTGTTGAAATGGCCTGGGGCAACCCGGACGCCGTCATCCTTCCCCGGTCTTCGTGCAAGATGATCCAGGCGCTGCCATTGGTCGAAAGTGGCGCAGCAACGCAAGCCGGCCTGCGGTCAGAACACCTGGCTCTGGCCTGTGCGTCGCACAACGGTGCTGCAATCCACACCGACCGTGTTCAAACTTGGCTTAAAGACCTCGGCAAAAAGGATGAGGACCTGCGATGCGGTCCGCAAGAACCAAATGATGACGCCGCCCGCATCGCTTTGATCAAGTCTGACGACAGCCCCTGCCAGTACCACAACAATTGCTCTGGTAAACATTGCGGGTTTCTGACGCTTGGCGCGCATCTAAATGCTGGACCGGACTACAATGATCCCGATCACCCCGTGCAAATGGCTGTCAAAGACGCATTTGAACGTGCAACCGAGATGCCCGCATTGGGATACGGCATCGACGGGTGTTCTGCGCCTAACTTTGCGACCACCGTCGCCGGATTGGCCCGCGCAATGGCCAAGTTTGCAAACGCAAAGCCCGACAGCGCGCATGGACAGCTTACCTCAGCTATGGTGTCGCATCCCGAGCTGGTAGCGGGCGAAGGGCGCGCCTGCACCATTTTGATGCGCGCACTCGAAAACAAAGTCGCGGTCAAAACGGGGGCCGAAGGCGTCTTTATCGCCATCTTGCCAGAGCTGAAAAAAGGGATCGCGCTTAAGATCATGGACGGCGCGACACGGGCCAGTGAATGCGCGCTGACCGCCATTTTGGTAAAGCTCGGCGTGCTTAGCCCGGATGACCCCGTCGCCTTGCGCTACACATCAGCGCCAGTGCGCAATCGACGCGACATTGCCGCCGCGACGCTTAGAACAGCTCCGCCCTTGCTGTGATCTCAGCTGACGAATTCTGATGCAGCGTAGCCTTGCAGGAACAAAAGTGCCGTTAGATCGCCAAAATTGATGCGTACGTCGCACTGCGCGGCAACGGCAGGTTTGGCATGCAGCGCAACACCCGTTCCGGCACGCCCCAGCATGCCCAGGTCATTTGCTCCGTCGCCGACCGCGATGACATCCGCTTCGTCGATCTGCAAACGTGCGGTGATCTCTTCCAGCGCGGTGATCTTTGCCTCGCGCCCCAGGATCGGCAGCCCAACCTGGCCGGTCAGAACACCGTCTTTAACCAGCAGGGTATTCGCCCGGTTTTCATCAAAC
>CAZYQC010000001.1:166569-244217 GCA_964649815.1 uncultured Rhodobacterales bacterium
GCCGGTCAGAACACCGTCTTTAACCAGCAGGGTATTCGCCCGGTTTTCATCAAACCCAAGCTTTTGTGAAATAGCCTGCGTGAACGCCGTAAAGCCGCCAGAGACCAAGGCGGCATAGGCACCATTTGCCTTCATTGTTGCCAACAACGCAGGACCACCTGGCATCAAGTCAATTCGAGTGTCTAACACCTGCGCAATCACGGTTTCTGGCAGGCCCTGCAACAGGCCTACACGCTCTTTCAAGGCGCCATCGAAATCCAGCTCTCCGTTCATCGCGCGGGCCGTGATCTCTTTGACAGAGGCGCCTACGCCGGCTTCTTCGGCCAGCTCGTCGATGCATTCTTGCTGGATCATGGTGCTGTCCATGTCGGCCAAGAGCATCTTCTTTTTGCGCCCAGCTTTTGTCTGACAAACCAGATCGACCTTCATGCTTTGCAGATCGGCCCAAACATCCCAAAAGGTATCAGGTCGCGTTGGTATCTCGAACTCTGCCGCTTCGTCTGGCGACAGCCAAACGATATCGCCACCGCCCCAAGCATTTCGCAGATTCTCAACCAGAGCCGCCTCAAGCGTGCGAGCTGTCGGAGCCGTCAATAAGGTGCAAACAAACATGGGCAGAGTTTCCGAAAGTGAACACGAGTGTCGCAAAACGCGACTCATGCGGCGCTATAGGGCGCTTTTTCCGGTTGTGCCAGCCCACGACCTCCCATAGACGCGTCTGTGGGACACCCCTCCCCAACGAGGGGCATATATCTGGAAGGGTATCATGGCTGATACGACAAAACCGGCAACGCGGCCGGCTAACCCGCGTTTTTCCTCTGGCCCTTGTGCCAAACCCCCCGTTCATGACCTCACAAAGCTAAATGACGCGCCTCTGGGCCGTTCCCATCGCGCTGCCGTCGGGAAGGCAAAGCTGAAAGCTGCCATCAACGAAACACGCGACATCCTTGGCGTGCCAGAGGATTATCGCATTGGGATCGTTCCAGCATCCGACACTGGCGCTTTTGAGATGGCAATGTGGTCCATGCTGGGTGCACGCCCGGTCGAGATGCTCGCCTGGGAAAGTTTTGGCGCTGGCTGGGTGACGGACGTCGTCAAGCAGCTGAAACTGGATGCCACGGTCCGCACCGCCGAATATGGCGAAATCGTCGAACTCTCTGCCGTCGATTTTGACGCTGACGTTTGCTTTACTTGGAACGGCACAACATCGGGTGTGCGTTTGCCAAACGGAAATGCAATACCCAGCGACCGCCAAGGTCTGACGCTATGCGACGCAACTTCGGCGGCATTCGCGATGGATTTGCCTTGGGACAAACTGGATGTAACGACATTCTCTTGGCAAAAGGTGCTGGGTGGAGAGGCTGCGCACGGCATGCTGATCCTGAGCCCGCGCGCAGTCGAGCGGCTTGAAACGTATACACCGCCCTGGCCGCTGCCAAAAATCTTTCGCATGACCAAAGGCGGAAAACTGAACGAAGGTATCTTCCGCGGCGAAACGATCAACACGCCATCCATGCTGGCAGTAGAAGATTATCTCTTGTCGCTCGACTGGGCGCGGTCGGTTGGTGGTCTGCAAGGTTTGATTGCACGCGCAAACTCAAACGCTGGTGCGATCGAAACCTTTGTCCAGAACACGCCTTGGATCGACTTTCTGGCCACGGATGCCGCGACCCGGTCCACAACATCGGTTTGCCTAAAATTCACCGACGCGCGCATTCTGGATGGCGCAACATTCGCAAAAGCCGTTTCCAAACGGTTAGAGGCAGAAGACGTCGCGCTGGACATCGGCGCCTATCGTGATGCGCCTCCCGGTCTGCGGATCTGGTGTGGTGGCACGGTGGAAACCTCGGACATCGAAGCGATGTTGCCGTGGCTGTCTTGGGCGTTTGAGGCCGAGATCGCCGCCCAATCCCAAGCTGCCTAAGTCGTGCCCCGGGCTTAGCCCGGGGCCTCACAACCCCAAAGCCCGCACAAACATTAAGCCCTCAGGACCATGCCCCTTGAGGCGACAAGGAAAACCCAATGCCCAAAGTACTCGTTTCTGACAAGCTGAGCGAAACAGCAGTTCAAATCTTCCGCGACCGCGGGATCGATGTCGATTTCATGCCCGATGTTGGCAAAGACAAAGAAAAGCTTGCCGAGATCATCGGCAATTACGACGGTCTTGCGATCCGTTCGGCCACCAAAGTCACCCCGACCATTCTGGCAAAGGCTGACAATCTCAAAGTCATCGGGCGCGCAGGGATCGGCGTCGACAATGTCGACCGTGAAGCTGCCTCCAAAAAAGGTGTGATCGTCATGAACACCCCTTTTGGCAACATGATCACAACGGCCGAACATGCCATAGCAATGATGTTTGCAGTCGCCCGTCAAATCCCCGAGGCCTCGGCCTCGACCCACGCCGGGAAATGGGAAAAGTCCAAGTTCATGGGGGTTGAGCTGACCAACAAAACGCTTGGTGTGATCGGCGCAGGCAATATCGGCGGCATCGTGTGCGACCGTGCCCGCGGCCTCAAAATGAAGGTCCTGGCCTATGATCCGTTCCTCAGCGAGGAAAAGGCGGACAAAATGGGCGTCGAAAAGGTTGACCTGGACGATCTGTTGGCGCGCGCAGATTTCATCACGCTGCATGTTCCGAAAACGGACGCGACCGCCGGTATGATCGATGCTGACGCTATCGCGAAAATGAAGCCTGGCGTACGCATCATCAACTGCGCGCGCGGCGGTCTGGTCGACGAAGCAGCCTTGGCCGAAGCTTTGAAGTCAGGGCATGTGGCCGGTGCTGCGTTCGACGTCTTCGCGGAAGAGCCCGCAACAGAAAACGCGTTGTTCAATTTGCCCAACGTTGTGTGCACGCCGCATTTGGGCGCCGCCACAACAGAGGCGCAGGAAAACGTCGCCTTGCAGGTCGCAGAGCAAATGTCCGACTATTTGCTTACCGGCGCAGTCACGAATGCGTTGAACATGCCCTCTGTCACCGCCGAAGAGGCCAAGGTCATGGGGCCTTGGATTAGCCTGGCAGGCCACCTTGGCGCGTTCATTGGACAAATGACGGACGAACCGATCGAAGCGATCAACATCCTCTATGACGGGTCGGTCGCTGGCATGAACTTAGAGGCTCTGAACTGCAGCGTCGTGGCGGGCATCATGAAGCGCACGAACCCTGACGTGAACCTGGTGTCTGCGCCTCTGATCGCCAAAGAACGCGGCATCCAAATCAGCACGACCAATCAGGACAAATCAGGGGTCTTTGAAGGCTATATCAAAGTGACAGTTGTCACCGAGAAACGCGAAAGATCTGTTGCAGGCACTGTATTCTCGGACGGCAAACCGCGGTTCATTCAGATCAAGGGCATCAATATCGACGCGGAAATTGGCGCCCATATGCTGTATACCACGAACGAAGACGTGCCTGGCATCATCGGTCTTTTGGGCAACACGATGGGCAAAAACGGCGTGAACATCGCCAACTTTACCCTCGGACGGTCCGAGGTCGGAGGCGAAGCGATTGCGCTTCTATACGTGGATCATCCAATTTCGGGCGAGGTTTTGAACACGCTGGAAGGCACAGGCATGTTCCAACAGGTCAAACCATTGGAATTCGAAGTGGCCTAAAGCGCCAATCCGTGATTGATACACACAGAACGCCGCCTGCGCAGGCGGCGTTCTCGTTTAGGAGAGTCAATATGAGCGCACCAGTTTACGCCATCGGCGATGTGCACGGACAATTGGCATTACTGGATCACGCTTTGTCCCTTGTCGAAGCAGATGGCGGCACAGACGTGCATATCGTTTTTCTTGGCGATTACACGGATCGCGGGCCTCACAGCAAAGGCGTCATAGATCGTTTAATCGAAGGCAAAAGCGCGCGACGGAACTGGGTGTTTCTGATGGGCAACCATGACCGTATGTTCCGATACTTCCTCCAATCGCCACCACAATATGATCCGTATTTGATGGTCGAGCTTTACTGGCTACACGAACGCTTGGGTGGCAGCACCACCTTGGAATCCTACGGTATCGAAGTGGCGCCAACGCGTCGTGAAAAGGACGTCCACAGTGACACAATCGAGGCGGTACCCGCCTCACATGTCGCCTTCTTGAACGATCTGACACTGACGTTCGAAACCGACGATCTGTTCTTTGCGCATGCAGGCATCAGGCCCCAAGTTCCACTGGCCGACCAAACCGAAGAAGACCTGATTTGGATTCGACAGGAATTTCATTCTTATCGGGACCGCCATCCCAAGCTGATCGTGCACGGCCACACGCCTGTCAAAGAGGCAACCCATTATGGGAACCGCGTGAATTTGGATTCCGGCGCAGGATACGGACATCCTTTAACAGCTGCCGTGTTCCAAGACGGCCAGGTGTGGCGGCTGACTCCGCAAGGCCGTCAG
The DNA here is from genome assembly GCA_964649815.1 of uncultured Rhodobacterales bacterium. Lineage (GTDB taxonomy): Bacteria > Pseudomonadota > Alphaproteobacteria > Rhodobacterales > Rhodobacteraceae. The sequence goes on from CAZYQC010000001.1 coordinate 170,970, forward strand.
CCATTGAACCAAGCTTGGCGCTAGTCCAAAGGCACAGCCTAAGTCCAATCCAAGACAACTTTGCCGGACTTGCCAGACTTCATCGCTGCAAAGCCTTTGTCAAAATCATGGGCGGAAAATCTGTGCGTAATGACCGAAGACACGTCCAAGCCGTTCTCTAACATCGCGATCATCTTGTACCAGGTTTCAAAAATCTCACGGCCATAGACGCCCTTGATGGTGATCGCTTTGAAAACAATGCGACTCCAATCGACCGGGCTTTTGCCCGGCGGAATGCCCAGCAAAGCAATGCGACCGCCCATCACAAGCGTTTCGACCATCTGATCCAGCGCCTGTTGGTTCCCGCTCATTTCAAGGCCAATATCAAACCCTTCGGTCATCCGAAGGGTGCTTGCGACATCGCGCAGGTCTTGATGCCCGACGTTTACCGGCACGACATCGGCGACCTGTGCCGCGAGATCCAGGCGATCTTGATTGACGTCGGTGATCACGACATTTCGCGCCCCTGCGTGCCGAACAACCGCTGCGGCCATAATGCCGATAGGGCCTGCCCCAGTGATCAGGACATCTTCGCCCAATACATCAAAGCTGAGCGCGGTGTGAACCGCGTTTCCGAGCGGGTCCAGAATCGCTCCTACGTCATCAGATATTGCGTCCGGCAGTGGAACGACATTGAACGCAGGTAACCGCAAATATTCGGCAAATGCCCCCTGTTCGTTAACGCCAATACCCCTGGTTTCAGGGTCCAGGTGGAATTTCCCCGCTCGGCTTTGACGGCTTTTCTTGCCGATCAGGTGCCCTTCTCCAGAAACGCGTTGCCCAAGCGACAAGCCTTCGACATTGCGGCCTATTTCAACAATTTCGCCTGCGAATTCATGACCCGTGATAAGCGGCACCGGCACAGTTCCGGACGCCCACTCGTCCCAATTCCAGATGTGAACATCGGTGCCGCAAATCCCGGTTTTTTTGACGCGGATCAGAACATCGTCTGCGCCGATTTCAGGGACCGGAGCCGTCTTGAGCCAAAGCCCCTCTTTGGGTTCGGCTTTGACGAGAGCGTGCATTTCATTTGTCATCACAAGACCCCCACGTCTTTGCCAGCGATTTCAAAAGCATCCAGTCCGCGGTCCAACTGATCGCGGCTGAGACGCGCGTTCATCTGGGTTCGAATGCGGGCTTGACCTTTTGGAACGACAGGAAAGAAAAAGCCGCTGACGTAGACACCTTCCGCAAACAATCTTGCAGACATGGCCTGAGCAAGATGCGCATCGCCCAGCATCACCGGTACAATCGGGTGCTCGCCCGGCAATAGCTCGAAGCCAAGACGGGTCAGACCGGCGCGCCAATATTCTGCGTTTTCGAAAAGTTGGGCGCGCAGGGCGTCGCCTTCTTCAACCAACCGCAACGCTTCGATCCCCGCGGCTACGATTGCGGGGGGCAAGGAGTTGGAAAACAGATATGGTCTTGCGCGCTGTCGCAATAGATCGATCACGGCTTGTGGACCGGCGATGTACCCTCCGATCGAGCCTCCAAGCGCTTTGCCCAAAGTGCCTGTCAGAATGTCGACCTCGACACCGAAATGGGCTGGCGTACCAGCGCCTTTTGGACCCATGAAACCGGTGGCATGGCAATCGTCCACCATCACCAAAGCATCATATTTCTGAGCAAGTGCGGCGATTTCAGGAAGCTTGGCCAAATAGCCATCCATCGAAAAAACACCGTCCGTCGCGATCATCACAAAACGCGCGCCCTCGGCTCTGGCGATCTTGAGCTGGTCCTCTAACGCATCCATGTCGGAATTGGCGTAGCGATAGCGCTTAGCTTTGCACAACCGAATACCGTCGATGATCGACGCGTGGTTTAAGGTGTCTGATACAATGGCGTCCTCTGGACCCAAGAGCGGCTCAAACAGGCCGCCGTTGGCGTCAAAACACGCTGCGAACAAGATTGCGTCGTCTTTCCCCAGATAGGCGGCCAGACGTTGTTCCAAAGCGCGATGCAAGTCCTGTGTTCCGCAAATGAACCGAACAGAGGCCATACCGAACCCATGTGGTTCCATCGCTGCTTGCGCAGCGGCAATCAGGTCAGGATGATCCGCCAAGCCAAGGTAATTGTTGGCGCACAGGTTGATAAAGGATCGACCGCCTACCGACACCTCTCCGCGTTGCGGAGACGTGATAAGACGTTCGACCTTTAAGTGACCCTCTGCTTCGATATTCAGAAGCGTCTGCGAAATATGGTCCAGGAATGCAGCTGTCATGAGTCTCTCCGTTTGGAGGGACTGCTAACATATCGGACAGGATTCCGAAATAGTGGATTTCACTATATCGTACAGAATTCCGATATTATGGAAACCTATGCATCCTGAACGATCAGAAAAGCCAAGGCTGGCCCTTCGACAGATTGAATTTTGTGCGGCACATCAGCAGCATAACGCGCCGTGTCGCCTGCGCCCAAAGTCTGGGTAGCCTCACCACTGGTCACTTCCAAACGGCCTTCAACAACGGTCAGATGCTCTCGCGCACCTTTTGCATGAGGTTGGCTGGACAGATCGCCACCGGGATCAAGCCGAAGTTCATAGACTTCGTGCCGGCCTGCATCTTCCGGAGGAGAGAGGATACAGATGGAACAGCCCGATCCACGATTCTCGATCCTGGGCGCTTCTGATTTGCGGATGACCTGGATTTGATCCGCTTGTGGCGCTTCGTCCAAAAGGCCTGCGAAATCGACCTGCAACGCCTTTGTCAGGTTCCATAAGGTCGCAACGGTGGGTGAGCTCTCGCCGCGTTCGATCTGGCTGACCATAGAGCGTGAAACACCCGATAATTTAGCCACCGCATCCAGCGACAAACCTTGCGCGCGGCGCGCCTCTTTCAGCCGGGCAGGCAAAAGCGTTAAAATGGCGTCTTGTTTTTCCGTCATCACGGACAAGCCTGTTCAGAAAGCTGGACGTGGGTCAAGCTGGCACACCGCACCAGCAAGCTCTTCTCAGAAATCCAAGTTCTCAACGCTTAGCGCGTTTTGCTGGATGAACTCGCGGCGCGGCTCAACAACATCGCCCATCAGCTTGGTAAACAAGTCGTCCGCTTCGGCCATATCTTCCACACGTACTTGCAACAACGTGCGCGCATCCGGGTCCAGCGTCGTTTCCCAAAGCTGATCCGGGTTCATTTCCCCCAGACCCTTGTAGCGCTGTAGAGACAGTCCTTTTTCACCTTCTTCAAGGATCGCGTTCAACAAATCCAAAGGTCCGTGAATAAGCTGCACCCGTTCTTTGCGCGACAACGTGGCCGGCAGACCGTAAACGTCTTGCAGCGATTGCGTGAACGACCCGGTTTTGCGCGCTTCGCCAGACCGCAGCATTGGGCCATCAAGCGTTCTGACCTCTTCGACACCGCGCAAAATCCGCGCAAGGCGAACACCTTTGTCCTGTGTGATACGTCCCGTCCAACCGCGTTCATATTCCAACGCGATCAAGTCCAAACGGGCGGCAACCTTGTCGGCAACGCCTTGCAGGTCGGCATCCACAGCCCCTGGAACAAAGGCACCGGCGATCGCCGCCTGTTCAAGGATATGACGGGGGTAATGCGTCGGGAATGCCTGGAGCACACGCCGCAATTGCCGCGCTTCTTCGACCACGCGGACCAAGTCCTGGCCTGTGATTTCCTCACCATTGCCTTGGCGCAGGACCGCTCCTTGAGTGCCTTGTTCGACCAGGTAATCGTCCAAGGCGCCCTGATCTTTCAGATACACTTCGGATTTGCCGCGGGACACTTTGAAAAGTGGCGGCTGGGCGATGTACAGATACCCGCCCTCGATCAGTTCTGGCATTTGCCGATAGAAGAACGTCAACAAAAGCGTGCGAATATGCGCGCCGTCAACGTCAGCATCGGTCATGATGACAATCTTGTGGTAGCGAAGCTTTGACACGTCGAACTCATCGCGGCCGATGCCTGTTCCCAGCGCCATCACAAGATTGCCGATCTCTTGGCTGGACAGCATGCGGTCAAACCGCGCTCTCTCCACGTTCAGGATCTTACCGCGCAAGGGCAGCACCGCCTGCGTCAGACGATCCCGCCCGGTCTGTGCCGAGCCGCCCGCGCTGTCACCCTCAACGAGGAAGAGCTCGGTCTTGGAGGGATCTTTTTCAGAGCAATCCTTGAGCTTGCCCGCCAGGAAATTCACGTCCATCGCGGTTTTGCGTCGCGTCAATTCGCGGGCTTTGCGTGCCGCCTCGCGGGCCAGCGCTGCCTCTACAATTTTCCCAACGATGATCTTGGCCTCAGCCGGGTTCTCTTCGAACCACTCCGCCAGCTTTTCGTTCACCAGGCTTTCGACCGCCGGGCGCACCTCAGAACTGACCAACTTGTCCTTGGTCTGAGAGCTGAACTTGGGATCGGGCACTTTGACAGACAGGACGCAGGTCAACCCTTCGCGCGCATCGTCACCCGTGAAGTTCACTTTTTCCTTTTTTGCGATTCCGCTCTCCTGAGCGTAGCGGGTGATCGTGCGGGTCAGTGCGGCCCGAAAGCCAGCCAGGTGCGTGCCGCCGTCGCGCTGAGGAATGTTGTTGGTAAACGGCAAAACGTTTTCGTGATAGCTGTCGTTCCACCACATCGCCACCTCGATGCCAATGTCGTCGCGTTCACCCAACATAAAAATGGGCTCCGGCATGACCGCTGATTTCGAGCGGTCGAGGTATTTGACAAACTCTTTCACTCCACCTTCGTAAAAAAGCTCGGTCTCTAGTGGTTCTATCGGTCGTTCGTCGCGCAAGATGATGCGAACGCCAGAGTTCAGGAAGGCAAGTTCACGCAGGCGTTTTTCCAGCGTTTCGAACACATAGTCGGTGTTGGAAAACGTGTCGGTCGACGCAAGAAACCGCACCTCGGTGCCTGTTTCATCGGTGTCGCCAACGACTTCTAGATGTTTTGTAGTTTCGCCATGCTCAAAGCGTGCATGATGCTCTTTTCCGTCGCGCCAAATCCGAAGATCCAACCAAACGGACAGCGCGTTCACAACCGAGACACCAACACCGTGCAAACCACCGGAAACCTTGTACGAGTTGCTATCGAATTTACCACCTGCGTGCAGCTGTGTCATGATCACTTCGGCAGCTGAAACGCCCTCTTCTTCGTGAATGCCAACGGGTATCCCGCGTCCGTTATCCCGAACGGAAACCGAATTATCGCCATGCAAAACCACCCGGACAAAGTCCGCATGGCCGGCCAAAGCTTCGTCGATCCCGTTGTCGACGACCTCGTAAACCATATGATGCAAGCCCGAGCCATCATCGGTGTCACCGATATACATGCCTGGACGTTTGCGAACCGCTTCTAAGCCCTTGAGAACTTTAATGGAATCGGCGCCATAATCTTCTTGATTGCGCTCGGTCTCTGCCATTGTTCCGCCTTTGTATTTTTCTGTTATTTTATATGCCTTTTGGCAGGGAATGTCACGCAACCGACACAAGATTTTGCGTCTTAGGCAAAGGGGATGACCAAGCCTACGAAAATCAGCAAACCCCCGGCGATAATGTTTGTCCGACGCAATGCGTTTTCATCTGTGATGAGGCGTTTGGCACGGTCGATGAAAACGGCCAAACCAAGGTTTCCAAACAAAGGCACAATCGCGGACAAGGCGGCGATGGCGGCAACATCGGCGATGGTCAGCCGACTAAGGTCAAAGAATCCCGGCAACATACCCATGTAAAACAAAATGGCTTTGGGATTGCTCAGAATGACAACCAAGCCAGCAAGGAATCCAGCCCACATGCCCGGTCGCGTCAGCCGTGTGTCAGAGCCTATGGCTTTGCCCGCGGATCGGATAACCAACGCGCCCATGACAAGGAATATCCCAGCCGCCACCCACTTCAAAAGCTCTAGGAACCCGCCATAAATGGACAGGATCCACGTGACGCCAAAGATGGCCAGCAAGGACCACAAGACATCGCCAACAACGACCCCTAACGCAAGGGGCCAAGCCGCGTGAAATCCGCCGGTCAGGCTGCGTGCAATCAGGCCAACCCACACCGGACCCGGCGTCAAAAACAGCACGAATAAGGCGCCGGTATAGAGCGCCATATCCCACAAAGACAACGTCATGGGCCGGTGACCTCGCTTTCGCCTTTGGCATCGGTCACATGCAAGTATTGCGCCCGATCGCCCAGCGCATCGAACAGCCCGGGCTCTGTTCCGGTCATCCAGGCCTGTGCGCCCAATGCACAGATCTCGTCATAAAGCGCGGCGCGCCGATCCTGATCCAAATGCGCCGCAACCTCATCAAGCAGCAATAATGGCGGTGTTCCCGTTTCTGCAGCCAGCGCGCGTGTATTTGCGAGGATCAAAGACACCAAAAGAGCCTTTTGCTCGCCGGTGGAGCAATCCTTGGCTGGGACACCTTTTGCAACATAGGTGCCCTCCAGATCGGCGCGGTGCGGCCCGACCAAAGTCCGACCCACAGCCAGATCGCGGCTACGGCTGTCTGCCAAGGCGTCTCTCAAATTCTCCGGGAACGGGATATCCGGGTGCGTCAACACCAGATCTGCCGACGGAAAAGCCGTCTCCGCGCCCTGCTGAGCGATCTGGAGCTTGGACAAAGCGTTAACGCGGTTCTCATGCAACTGTGCGCCCGCCTCGGCCATTTGCCGCTCTAGCGCGCCGTACCAGGCCGGATCCCGGATTTGATCCTTCAACAGGCGGTTACGCTCGCGCATGGCGCGTTCATAATCCAGCGAAGCTTGGGCGTGAGACGGAAAAAAGCTAAGCGTCATGCGGTCAAGGAAACGCCTGCGTCCATCGGCGCCTTCGATCCAAAGCCGATCCATCGACGGGATCAGCCACAGGACACGCACAAACTCGGCCAAGGCCGTCTGAGACGCTGCCTTGCCATCAATTTTGACCTGCCGGGCCGCTCCGTTTTCTGACCAGATATCAACTTCGTGCATCTGGTGCGACGTTTGCAAAAGCCCCGACAGCTTCCAGCCCAGCGCCTCGGGCCGCCTGGTCATGTCTTCTGCACTCGATCGACGCAGCCCCCGCCCCGGCGAAAAGAGGCTGAGCGCCTCAAGCACATTGGTTTTACCCGCGCCGTTCGGCCCATGTATCGCCACAGGCCGGGCATCCACAGAAATGCGGGCGACCTTATGGGATCGAAAATGAGATAGGGTCAGAGACGTCAGCGCCAGTGTCATTGGCGTCGACAGATATCAGACCCGCATCGGCATGACGACGTAAACGGCCGACGTATCATTGCCTTCACGCATCAGCGTTGGATCGCCCGAGGAGTTGAACAGAAACACCGCATTCTCGCGGTCAACTTGGCTGGCGATCTCTAGCAAATATTTGGCGTTAAACCCAATTTCCAGCTTTTCGTCACCATAGGCCACAGCGATCTCTTCTTCGGCGGCGCCGCTGTCAGGTGCGTTGACAGAAAGTACCAACCGATCTTCGTCCAGCTGCATCTTCACCGCGCGCGAACGCTCCGAACTCACGGTCGCGACACGGTCGACCGCTTGTGCGAAATCGCTCGCATCCACTTCGAGCTTGCGCGTATTGCCGGTCGGGATAACCCGCGTGTAATCAGGGAATGTCCCATCGATGACTTTGGACGTCAGCGTGATGTCTTGCGTCGCAAAGCGCACCTTGGTCTCGGACACCGAAACGGCGATTTGCGCTTCGTCATCGTCCAAAAGCTTGCGCAACTCACCAACGGTTTTGCGCGGCACAATCACGCCTGGCATTTCGTTTGCCTCTGGCGGCAATTCTGCATCGATACGCGCAAGACGGTGACCATCTGTGGCGACACAGCGCAAAACGCGACTGCCATCACTGTCGGCAATGTGCATATAGACGCCGTTCAGATAATAGCGGGTTTCTTCCGTGGAAATCGCGAACTTGGACTTGTCAAACAAACGGCGGAGAACCGGAGCGGTGACGGAAAAGTTGGACGCATATTCAGACGACGCCATGACTGGAAAATCTTCCTTTGGAAGCGTCGCCAGGGAGAAGTTCGACCGACCTGCATCCACCGTTAGACGACCAGCGGCTGCATCCGCCGTCAAAGTGACCAGAGCCCCGTCCGGCAATTTGCGCACGATCTCGTGCAGCGTCGTGGCAGCAACCGTGGTCGAGCCTGCGCGCTCTACCTGAGCAGGGGCGCGATCGACGACTTCGATGTCCAGATCGGTCGCGCGGAAGGTCACGTCGGCGCCTTCTGCCTCGATCAGCACATTGGCAAGGATCGGAATGGTGTTACGACGCTCTACAACGGATTGCGCTTTGCTGACTGCTTTGAGCAGGATGTTCCGTTCAACCGCAATTTTCATCTAACCCTCTCCCCACAACACGCCGGGACCGGCACGTTAGCCAAATTGCCCGCAGTCACAAGTATTTTGTTGTTTTTTCGAGCCTAAGATCAGGCCGGTCAAGGACGGGTTGCTTGGGAAAAGCGCATCGGGGCGCCAGCGTGACCCAAAGGTCAAAGAAAAGGCCGTTTTCCTAGGAAAACGGCCCTCGGTCACTGGCGCGGGGCCAGGATTACTCTTCCAGCGCGCGCCGAAGCATTTCCAGATCCTCAGCGATCTGGCCATCTTGCTGCTTGAGCTCTTCAATGCGCCGAACGCCGTGAATGACGGTCGTGTGATCCCGTCCGCCAAAACGGCGTCCGATTTCGGGCAACGAACGCGATGTCAGCTGCTTGCACAAATACATCGCAACCTGACGCGGGCGCGCATAGCTGCGCAGGCGTTTGGGGCCGATCATGTCGCTTAGGCGAATATTGTAATGCTCGGACACCTTCCTCTGGATTTCCTCGACCGTGATTTTCCGATCAGAGGCACGCAGGATGTCTGACAAACAATCCTGCGTCAGATCCATATCGATCTGACGTCCGACCAACGAAGCAAAGGCAAACAATCGGGTCAGTGCGCCCTCTAGCACCCGCACATTTGTCGAAATACGATGTGCGAGGAATTCCAGAACACCTTCTTCGACAACCAATCCAGGATAGGTTGCCTTTTGCTGGATTACTTTGCTTTGCAGAATGCCCAGGCGAAGCTCGTAATCCGTGGGATGCAAGTCTACGACCAAGCCGCATTGCAGACGCGACTTTACGCGATCTTCCAAATCTTTGATCTCACCCGGAGCGCGGTCAGCCGAGATGATGATCTGTTTGTTCTGATCCACAAGCGCGTTGAAGGTGTGAAAGAACTCTTCTTGCGTGCTGTCCTTGCCGGCAATGAATTGAACGTCATCAACCATAAGGACATCGACCGAGCGGAAAATGGATTTGAAATCCATCATCTTGCGATCGCGCAGCGCCTGGACAAAACGATACATGAACTGTTCAGCGGAGAGGTACAGAACGTTCAGCTGCGGTTTTCCTGCCTGCAATTCCCAGGCAATAGCCTGCATCAGGTGCGTTTTACCAAGCCCTACGCCACCGTAGAGAAACAGAGGATTGAATGTGACTGGTCCGCCTTCGGCGACCCGCTTTGCGGCGGCAAAAGCCAGTTCGTTTGGCTTGCCGACGACAAAGTTGTCAAACGTGAACCGGCTGTCCAGTTTTGATCCCTGGGCGCCGTCATTCGTGGACGCAGACGCTGCATTGCGCGCAGGCTTGGCAGGTTCAGAAGAGGCCCCGGATGCGACGGAAAAGTTCAGGCGGCGGACGGTTTCGCTTTCGGAATTCATTTCGTTCAAAATAATATCTGCAAAGTTCTGGCTGACATAGTTTCCCAGGAATTGTGTAGGCGCATCCAATGTCGCGACCCCATCAACCAATTCGCGGAATCGAAGCGGTTCGATCCAGGTCTTGTAAGCATTCTCTCCAACCGATTTCTGCAATCTGTGCTGCAGCTGGCCCCAAATTTCCCCCGTCATACGCGCGCACCCGTCCCTTCTAATCTCTTTTGGCGCCCTGCCGTCCCAGCAAGGCAGACCGATTGTTTTTGTCAGGGTCGCGGACACATGGCGCCCAATATGGCACCAACCGCAAGTCAAAAGGCAACAAGACACATGCCGCTTGAATCGTACCCAATTCAAGCCTAACCCGTGCCAACCGCACACCGTATTAACCGACAGGTTGGACGCGCCGCAGCGCAGTCCGGTTTACCGCAAAACCATCTCTCGCGGACCCAGCAAATCCCACTTTAGGTGGTGAAGCCGGCCTGTCCCCCCAAGTCGCGAATGAATCGCACATATGTTGTTAGCGAATGCGCGCGCGGCCCGTCCAGAGAACTTAAAACTTGACTCTGAAATTGCAGAAAAAGAATCTCCGGACCCGCATTTTGCAGGCCCCAGAAAGGCAAAAGCGCCACACTTGGCGGCGCTTTTTGAATTCAACTTGTGGTGGGGTTTACCCAAGCGATTTGATCCGCGCAGACAGGCGCGACATTTTACGGGCAGCCGTGTTTTTGTGATATACGCCGCGGGTCACGCCACGCATCAATTCTGGCTGTGCCGCTTTCAACGCTGCTTCTGCGGAAGACTTGTCGCCCGAGGCAATCGCCTCTTCGACCTTGCGCAGATATGTGCGGATGCGCGAGCGGCGCGCTTTGTTTACAGCGAAGCGTTTTTCGTTTTGACGGGCCCGCTTCTTGGCCTGAGGCGAATTTGCCATGATTATCTCGTCCCAAATGTTGGTGCGGTAGTTGCGAAGCCGCGCGTATGCGCAGGATTCGACGTCAAGTCAAGTGGCGCGGGCTCACTTGTCGCGGAACTGTGCCTCGCGCTTTTCCAAAAACGCCGACATACCCTCGGTTTGGTCTTCGGTCGCAAAGAGAGAGTGGAAAACGCGACGCTCAAACAAGAGGCCTTCTCGCAAAGGCACCTCAAAGCTCCTGTTGACCGATTCTTTGACCGCCATGACCGAAACCATCGATTTCTCGGCAATCTTTTGTGCGGCGTTGTGGGCTTCTTCCAAAAGCTTCTTCGCCGGGACGATCCGGCTCACCAATCCGGCGCGCTCGGCTTCTTCGGCGTCCATGAAGCGACCGGTGAGATTCATGTCCATCGCTTTGGCTTTTCCAATAGCGCGGGTCAGGCGTTGTGTCCCGCCAAGTCCAGCGATCACCCCTAGGTTGATCTCAGGCTGACCGAACTTCGCAGTGTCCGAGGCAATGATAAAGTCGCACAGCATCGCCAATTCGCACCCGCCGCCTAGCGCATAACCTGAAACGGCCGCGATCACCGGCTTACGAATCCGCATCATGGCCTCTGTTTCAGCGGTGAACAGATCGCCGCCAAACGCTTCTACGAATGTCTTGTCTTTCATCATGCTGATGTCCGCACCAGCAGCGAACGCCTTTTCAGAGCCGGTCAGGACGATGCAGCGCACCTTGTCATTGGCCTGCGCCGCCGTCATCGCGTCGGCCAGTTCTTCGAGCAGTTGATCATTGAGCGCGTTCAGCGCGCTTGGCCGATTCAACGTCATTTGCGCGACGTGATCTTCGATATCAACAATGATGGTCTCGTAGGCCATAGATGAGCTTTCGGTTATGAATGTTCAGCGGGAAGGATTATCACGCGCCACGTACGATTCAAGTCACGTCTGGCAGGTCTTACAGTAGAAGCTGGACCGACCAGACTGAACCACACGGGCGACGGTGCCACCGCATCCCACCCTGCGACAAGGTTCGTTTTCGCGCCCGTAGACGTCGAACGTATGCTGAAAATAGCCCAATTCACCATCGGCCTGCCGGTAATCCCGCAACGAGGAACCGCCAGCGGCGATGGCGTCACGCAAAACGTCTCTGATGATGGGGACAAGTCTGCGGACGCGCTGTGCGCTGATCCGGCCGGCAAGTCGAATTGGGGAAATTCCTGCGCGAAACAGCGCTTCGCAAACGTAAATGTTGCCCAGACCCGCTACGATCCGCTGGTCCAATAGGGCGGACTTGATTGGCGTCTTCTTCCCCTTCAGCGAACCAATCAAATAGGTTTCGTGAAAAGCGTTGCCCAAAGGCTCTGGCCCCAGATTACGCAACAACAGATGCGCGCTTTCCGCACCCGTTTGCATCAAATCCATCGCTCCGAACCTGCGTGCATCGTTGAAGGTCACGCGCGCGCCGTTGTCCATATCGATCACGACATGGTCATGCTTTTCCGCGGCCGGATGCGCGTGCACAAATTGCCCCAATGGGTCGCCGGAAACCATCATCCGACCTGACATGCCCAAGTGAATCAGCAACGTCTCGCCGGTATCCAAGTCTGCCAGAATATACTTGGAGCGCCTGCGTAACCGTTCAACCCGCGCCCCTTGCAGCCGTTGCGCCATATTCTCAGGGAACGGCCACCGCAGATCTGGGCGGTTCACCAAGGCCTGCGCGATCCGCGCGTTTTCCATCGCTGGGGCCAAGCCGCGCATCACGGTTTCGACTTCGGGCAATTCGGGCATGTGACTCCTGCGGCAAGGCGGAACATTGTGGTCCGGCGTCAGGGACCTATAACACTCTTGAACTGCTAGAAAGACCGCATCCATGAGCGACACAAGCGAAAAGACAACCCATTTCGGGTTTGAAACCGTGCGCGAAGATGACAAGGCGGGCCGCGTTCAAGGCGTCTTTTCCTCGGTTGCGAACCGATATGACGTCATGAACGATGTCATGAGCGTCGGAATCCATCGCATTTGGAAAGACGCGATGATGGATTGGCTTGCCCCCCGCGCCGGACAAAAGCTTTTGGATGTGGCGGGTGGCACCGGCGACATCTCTTTCCGCTTTCTCAAGCGCGCCGGCCATGCCCATGCGACCGTTCTTGATCTGACGGAATCAATGCTGATCGAAGGCCGAAAACGGTCAGAGGCCGAGAACATGGCTGATCAGCTTGACTGGCTGGTTGGCGACGCGATGGCGCTGCCATTCGAGGACAATACCTTTGATGTCTACACCATCAGTTTCGGCATTCGAAATGTGACGCGGCCTGCTGACGCCTTGAAAGAGGCATATCGCGTGTTGCGTCCGGGTGGTCGGCTGATGGTTTTAGAGTTCAGTCAATTGCCAAACGAAGGTCTGCAAAAGCTCTATGATCTCTATAGCTTTAACGTGATCCCCCGCATGGGGCAGGTGATCGCCAATGATCGCGACAGCTATCAGTACCTGGTCGAATCCATTCGCAACTTCCCGGATCAAGAGACATTTCTAAGCATGGTTCGCGGGGCCGGGTTTGAGAACGCCAAATACCGCAATCTGACGATGGGCGTGGCCTGTCTGCATTCCGGATGGAAAATCTAAGCGTGGACCATCACTGATGCGCGGCCCTCACAATATTATTCGCCTGATCCGAACGGGCGCCACGCTTGAGCGAACAGGCGCGATGAACGTTGTTCTGGACGCGTTCGAAGCGCCAAAAGCGCTCCGGTTTGTGGCCCGGGCGCTGGGCAAACCGTTTCAATGGCTGGGCTATAAAGGCGACCCGTCGATGCCGCCCGCGACCCGCGCGCTGACGGCGTTGGGTCCTGCGTACATCAAGTTTGGCCAGGTTTTGTCGACCCGGCCTGACGTTGTGGGCGACGAACTTGCGGTGCAACTGCGCGTGCTTCAGGACAAACTGCCTCCGTTTTCGAACGATGCCGCAAAAGCCGAGATCGAGCGCGAGCTTGGCATCCCCCACGACACGATCTTTTCAGAATTCAGCGAACCTGTTGCCGCCGCTTCGATCGCTCAGGTTCATAAGGCGAAGCTGCGAGAAACCGGCGAGGACGTCGCCGTCAAGGTTCTGCGGCCAAAGATTGAGCGGGCCTTTCGAAAAGACGTCGATGCCTTTTACCTGGCCGCACGCATCGTTGAAATCTTCGCTCCGGGGGCGCGACGTTTGCGTCCAATGGACGTGATCGAACACTTCGACGGAGTTGTCCGTGGAGAGCTTGATTTGCGTCTCGAAAGCTCTGCCGCCTCAGAGTTCTCGGCCAACACAAAGGACGACCAAGGCTTTCGCCTGCCTTCGATCAAATGGGAATATTCCAGCCGACGTGTCATGACGCTTGGATGGGCTGACGGTGTTCCAATGGGCGACAATGCCGCTATCGACGCGGCGGGCCACGACCGCGTTGCCCTAAGCGAACGTGTCTTAAAGCTCTTTTTGTTGCACGCCTTGCGCGACGGCTACTTTCACGCGGACATGCACCAGGGCAACTTGAAGGTCGCGCCCAATGGCGACGTCATCGCATATGACTTTGGCATCATGGGCCATATCGATGAATACACACGCCGGGTTTACGCCGAAATCCTGTTTGGATTTATCCGCAAAGACTACAAGCGGGTCGCCGAGGTGCATTTCGAAGCCGGTTATGTTCCGGCCGACAAAGATGTTGACGAATTCGCGCGTGCCTTGCGCGCAGTGGGCGAGCCTATTTTTGGAATGGATGCGTCCAAGATTTCGATGGGGCGCCTGTTGAACTACCTCTTTGAGGTTACAGAGCGTTTCGGCATGGAAACGCGCACCGAGCTCATTCTTTTGCAGCGGACAATGGTAGTGGTCGAAGGCGTGGCGCGGTCTTTGAATCCCAATATCAACATTTGGAAAGTCGCCAGCCCGGTGGTAACCGACTACATCCAGAAATCCATTGGCCCCAAGGCCGTTATCACAGATTTGGCCAACACCGCGCGCGTCCTTGGTCGCTTCGGTCCCCGGCTGCCTGGCTTAGTCGAAGCAGCGCTTATCGCGCAATCTAATCCCGCCCCCGCCGAACGCCGACCATTTTGGCGCTGGATGATTTTGGCATGCGTTGCTGGCGCCGCCATTGGTGTCGGTGCCTTTGTCGCTCTCGATTCACTTTTGTGAGGCGAAATCATTGATTGCTTGATTGGATCGCTTGGGCAGGCGACACTTTGGCATGCCTCGCCCTAGCCCATATCGCCCGTTCACCCCTGATCCTGAACAAATGGCCAGATGGCCGGACATCAGTGGCAACACCATCAATGGACTAGGAGAGACGGACGAAAGACCCCCAAGCATGGTCTATTGGTCGCCGCAGCTTGACGATATTCCGCACGCCGGCGCGCAACATTACTTTTTCATGCAATCCCAAAAAGAACCAGGCTTTGCCATCGAACGGGCCAAGCGGCAAAAAGTGTTGGACGCCCCTTTGTTAGAGGTCGCGAGCGAACCGCAAGAGCGTTCGCCTTACGATTGGACAACGGAACTCGACCGTTTTGTCGACGAAGGTGTTTGCGAGATGACGGGCGTCGCTCGGATGGATCCAAATTGGGTGTACGAAGGTCACCGAATTGAGCAGTCCACTGTGATAATGCTCGGTGTCCAACACGATTACGACGAGATCAAAACCGCCCCAAAGGTATCCGCCGGGCTGGAAGTCATGGTGCAATACGGGCGCGCCGCGGCCGCGGCAAAGGCAGTCGCGTCGTGGATTCGCGAATGCGGATGGGACGCCGAGGCAGTGACCGGCCCGATGACCGGTGCGCTTTCTATGATCCCGCCCGCCTTGGCCTGCGGGTTTGGCGAGTTGGGAAAACACGGGTCGATCATCAATCCCGAGCTTGGCGCATCCTTTCGGTTGTCTGCAGTGCTGACCGACGCCCCTTTTGCCACAACAAAGGCACGCACTTTTGGCATCGACGCGTTCTGCCAGAACTGTCGAATTTGCGAAGACGCCTGCCCACCCGAGGCGCTGAGCCCGGAAAAGCAAACCGTGCGCGGTGTGGAGAAATGGTACGTGAACTTTGACAAATGCCTGCCGTTCTTCAACCAAACCCACGGCTGCGCGATTTGCATCGCCGTATGCCCTTGGTCGCGCCCAAACGTTGGTTTGAACCTCGCTGCGAAATTGGAACGCCGGGCGGCACGTCAAACCGAGACAGAGGACTAAGCGCCTGCCTATGCTTTGCCTGCGCGGTCAAATGCAACATCGGCACGAAAAAGATTGTTCCAATCCCATTACTCGTTACTCTAGCGGCGCCTAGGTCCGAAGGGCCGCCTGCTCATAAAGAGCGACGTCAACAGGTTGGGAGTGAATAATGGGCAAAAGAGATGATTTGATCGCGCAATACGCGGATGATCTGAAAAACAAGTGCGGTATGGAAGCAGACATGGATCTGCTGACCAAGGTTACGATTGGCTGCGGTCCAGCGATCTACAATGCCGACGCTTCAACTGTCGCGTCTAGCCAGCCATCCGAGCTGGAGACTGTTAAAGACAACTTTTTGATCAAAAAGCTGGGTCTGTCAGACGGTCCTGAATTGATGGACGCCATCAATTCGGTGATCGAAACATATGGCAAGTCCGAGCGGAACAAGTATCGCGCGGTCGTTTATTACATGCTGACCAAGCACTTTGGAAAAGAATCCGTTTACGGCTAAGATCTGGATATTCAGAGTTGAAACCCGCGCCATCGTTAGCGCGGGTTTTTTCGTCAAAATACGTTCAAAACTGCGCCAATCACCGCGCATCCCCCGGTCGCATACCCGCAATCAATCAGCGTGAGCTGGCGTGGTCGGCCAGCGAAACCGTAGCAGGTCACGATCCAAGGGCTTGCCAGGAACAGACCGGCACCAAGCCCCGAGATCAGACCTTTGCCGACAGTGTCTATGCCAGACAGAACAAACATGTGCCGCATCATTCCGGCCACCAAGATCGCTCCGATCAAGCCAGCGATGTAGGGCACTGGATCGGATCGATTGGCCGGTTGGCCACTGTCGTCAGTAACGACCCCAGAGGCAGCCACCCATCGACTGGCCAATATCGAATACCAGATCGCCCCGAACACAAATGCCGCGACACCGGCGACAACCACAGACACATATTCCATCTGAACCTCCCTTTGGCTGTTTCAAAGGTAAGCTCAGACGTGGATTTTTGGCTAGAAAGAATTGCCCGTCGCCGGTCAGACAGAAATCCCGGCCATGTCGCAGACAATTTGCCATTCGTCCGCGGTAACGGGCTGAACAGAAAGGCGCGAGTTCTTGACCAAGACCATCTCGGTCAGCCGTGGATCTTGTTTGATCATCTCCAACGTGACCGGAGTGACCACCGGGCGAACGGCACGAATGTCCACGCATTCCCAGCGCACGTCGTCTGTCGTGCTATCTTGATGCGCTTCGGCGCATACTTCGACGACCCCAACCACCGCCTTTTCGCTTTGCGAATGGTAAAAGAAACCAAGATCGCCCAGCTCCATCTGGCGCATGAAATTACGCGCTTGATAGTTTCGAACACCGTCCCATTCTTCGCCCACGGGCCCTTTGGCGACCTGCTGGTCCCAACTCCAGGTTGAGGGTTCTGATTTGAAAAGCCAAAAAGCCATTTGTCGGCTCCCACCGGTTTTATGGTTATGCGTCTCGTTTGCGGCAAACTACTCTTCGCGCAAGGGCCGCGCCAGCAGGGATCTTAGGGCAGTGGCCACCGAGACGTCACCCGCCACCAAGCTTGCAATCGCTTCGCAGACCGGCATCTCGATACCGCGCGCTTTTGCGATCTGTCGCAACACCTGCGCAGTTGCCGCGCCTTCCACGGTGACGTGATCTCCAAAAGCCTCACCCGCGCCCAGCGCCATCCCAAAGCGATAGTTTCGGCTTTTGTCGGACGTTGCTGTCAGAACCAGGTCGCCCAAGCCGGACAAGCCGGACAGCGTTTCAACCTGCGCCCCAGACGCCGTTGCGAAACGCACCATCTCAGCGAAACCGCGCGTGATCAAAGCGGAACGCGCCGATTCTCCAAGACCCGCACCCATTGCAGCGCCACAGCCAATCGCGACCACGTTTTTCAGAGCACCGCCAATCTGCACGCCCGTCACATCGGTGCTGCGATAAATCCGCAGCATTTCGGTGCTCAGGATGTGTTGCAAATCTTGGCCTGCTTGCGCAGACGCCGTCGCCAACGTCAGCGCCGTTGGTTTGCCCTGGGCAATATCAACGGCAAAACTTGGCCCCGACAAAACCGCAGCGGTCGTGTCGGGAAGATGGCTTCGCAAAACCTCAGCGGGGCCAAGACCGGTTTTCAAATCGATCCCTTTCGAGCACAGCACAACGCGCGATGCGCGTATCTTGGGGGCGTGGTCCGTCAAAAAGGATGTCAACTGCTGCGTCGGGATGGCCAACAGGCAGACGTCAGCATCAATATCCGCTAAATCGCCGGTCACGTTGATCGAAGCGGGCAACAGTACATCTGGCAGGTGTTTCGAGGCGCGCGCACGGGTCAGGTGGCCAATGTCTCGCGCCCAAATGGTGACCGAGCATTTTGAGGCGAGCGCAATGGCCAAACTGGTCCCGAACGCACCGGCGCCTATGACACCAACTTTCACGCTTTTGCCCCCTTCTTTCCGCTGCCAAGCATAGCCTGAGCGGATCGATCAAGGGGCATGCGGGGCACTGCGCTCAGCGTCATGTCGTCAGCGGGTCGCGTGTGCATTTGCTCATACGCGGCCCACGCGATCATCGCTGCATTATCGGTACAAAGCGGCAAAGGTGGCGCGCAAAAACGAACGTTCAATCCTTTGGCCAATGTGGTGAGCCCTGCCCGAATCTGCGCGTTGGCAGCAACCCCGCCCGCCACGCAAATCGTGGGCTGCGCGGCGCCGCTTGCCGAGTAAACCTCCAAAGCGCGTCGGGTTTTTTCATTCAAAACGTCTACAATTGCGGCTTGGAAACTTGCGGCTAAATCGCTCTGATCTTGCCGGGTCAAACCGCCCTGTTCAGTGACCAACTGGTCGCGCGCGCGCAGAACAGCGGTCTTTAACCCCGAAAAGCTCATATCGCAGCCCGGCCGGTCCAAAAGGGGTCGTGGAAAGGCAAAGCGGTTTGGGTCACCAGACTTAGCCGCCGCTTCGATCGCAGGGCCACCCGGCTGCGCCAACCCAAGCAAGCGCGCGACCTTGTCAAACGCCTCTCCCGGTGCGTCATCGATTGTGCCGCCAAGCCGGGTAAAATCGTCAGGCCCTTTGACCAACAGAAACTGACAATGCCCCCCAGAAATGAGCAACATCAGATACGGGAAAACGACGTTATCCGTTAATCGAGGCGTCAGCGCATGACCAGCTAAGTGATTGATGCCAAACAAAGGTTTTCCTGTCGCCGCCGACAACCCCTTGGCCATCATCACGCCAGACACAACGCCACCGATCAAACCGGGCCCGCGGGTGACTGCGATCGCGTCGACGTCCTGCAACGAAAGGCGCGCTTCGGCCAATGCCGCTGTAATAGCGACGTCCAATTTCTCGGCATGCGCGCGCGCCGCAATCTCTGGCACGACGCCCCCGAAAGCTGCGTGCAACTCAGTCTGTCCGACGACCACATTTGACCTGACAGAGCCTGTTTCTCCGCTGCACACGACAACCGCCGCAGCCGTGTCATCACAACTGCTTTCGATGCCCAAAATGGTGGTCGTGACTGTCAAAAGGCCGCCCGCTTTCTGTCCGGATTACCGAGCAGTGATTAACAGCACCTGACACTGGCATCAAATACCCGGCGCAGCAAAATCGAGTTCCGGTTTTCTACTTCTTAACAGTCTTGCGCCTAGTCAATCAGGCGATGTCTTTGAAACGGGTGGGTTATGTCTCAACACAGTTCCCAAAATAACCGAACAGGCCCGGGCCTCATGGTTGTACTTTGGGTTTCTTGTACTGGCGTGCTGTTGGCCGGGGCGTGGTATGTCGCCACGACCGCCCGTTCTCTTTTTCTAGCTTACGAAGAGATCAATCCAATCATCGCTGGCGGCGCTTACGATGACCTTCCTGCGCTTATGCGCGGCAACCTTCCCGCCGCGACCACCAGCCTTGTGCGCGGTGAGCCCCAGATAATCAAGCCGCCCCGCATGTGCGAGATGCCCAAGGATTACTTTGACAAGTTGGATCAAGGGCGGGATCAACCCGCCGGCTACACGGTTCGAAACGAATACGTCCGCAAGTATCGCCCGCGGCGCGGGTTCCTGAATGAACGAGAATTGCGGGCGGCAAAAGTTGCTTGGCATTATTTTGAAAAGTTCACGCAAGAAACGACCGGACTTGCAAATTCTGTGGGGAATTATCCGTCCACGACCTTATGGGACACGGCGTCCTACATTGCCGGTGTTGTCGCAGCATATGAACTTTGCCTGATCGAAAAACCTGAACTTGATCTGCGGCTTACGCGGCTTTTGACGACGATCAAAGGGTTAGACCTTTTTCGCAACGAAATGCCGAACAAGGTGTACCACACCAAAACCGGCGCCAAGGTCGACTACACCAACAAGCCAGGCGAAATCGGCTTTTCCGCTCTGGATATTGGTCGTTTCTTGGTTTGGATGCGGATCGTTAAAAATCGGTATCCCCATCTGGGAAACACGGTCGATTCAGTTCTGCTGAAATGGGACTTTTCTAACACCGTCGACGCAGAAGGTCTTTTGTTCGGCGCTTATGTCGACAAAGAGACGGGCGAGACCGTTTATGCCCAAGAGGGCCGACTTGGCTATGAAGAATACGCCGCCAAAGGCTTTGCCCTTTGGGGTTTTCAGCCACGTCTTGCCCACCGGGCCGAGCCGTTTTTAACCGCCGCCATCTACGATGTCCCCGTACCTTACGACGGACGCGATCCAAGAATTTTCCATTCGCAAAACTACGTCGTCACAGAATCTTACCTCCAAGACGGTCTCGAACTTGGCTTTGATCTCCCACACGACGACAGCAGCCCAGACTGGATCAGCTCGGACGGCTGGCGCGCCGAATTCGCGGATCGCATCTATGAGGTGCAGGAAAACCGCTGGCGCCGCACAGGCTTTATGACCGCTCGGTCAGAGCACAATGTGAAAGGCCCGCCCTACTTTACATACGACACGATTTTTTCTGACGGCTACCCTTGGAACACGGTCACCCCACGCGGTGACTATGTACCAGACCACGCCGCCGTCGCCGCGAAAGCTGCCTTGGGCCTTTGGGCGTTGTGGGACACCGATTACACTGACGTCCTCTACGAGGCGATCATCGAACTCTATGACCCCGAAAATGGTATGTACGAGGGCCTCTACGAACGCGGCCAAGGCCGGGTCGAAATCTTTACAGCCAACAACAACGGCATCATTCTGACGTCATTGCTCCACAAGGTTCAGGGCCGCATACTCACGCCTTACACGGGCGACACCGAGGTTTGGTACACCGCATTCCGGGATCAAGACGTGCGCATCCGGCGCAACTATCCCGACCCCCCACAAGAAAAAGACTGGCTTCCTGCGGTAAGACACTCTCTGCATCAGGAGGTACGAAATTGATGCGACATTTCCTTTTCTCTCTAATTCTCGCGGCTTCTGCCATTGGGACTACGTCGAATGCGCAAGATCCTGGCGCAACAACGGGGTTTGAGCCCGAAAACGCCATTCTCGATACGGCGATCCCCTTCGCCATCGGTGCGCGCGAAGCTCGCCAAGATTTGCGCGGCAGCTTTGGATGGCCGACCTTCCAAGAAGGTCTGGTCGAAGGCGTCTACTTTCGCTTTGATCCAGACGGTTACGCGCGTTTCGCCCCGGCACCCCGTCTGGACACCGACGTCTTTGAGGTCTTGTGCCGACCCGCGACAACAAATTGCCAAGGGCGCAAGGGCGACCTGATCGTATTTCTCAACACGCAAGGCGCCCTCCAGTTGGAAGTGCAGGATTACCGCGCAAGTGATCAGATTTTCGTGTCAGAAGGCCTCACGGAGATAGAACTTCCACCAACAGTGATGATGCCCCTTGATGCTCGGTTGGAATCCCTTCTCAGTGTCGGTGGTGATCTGGTCATCAGACGCGGCGATATCGAGAAGTCACGCGTGTCGCTCACCGGGTTTGGCGCGGTCACAACGTATTTACGCTGGGTTGCTTCACGCCAAAATCCAACCTCATTCCCAAGGGGATGGCCCGTGCCAGGCGACACTGCGCCATCTACAAACAGATTTGAATCCTCAACTTGGGACCCAACCGTTCTGCGCAATCAATCCGCCCCAATCATTCAAAGGGAGCAAGCGGCGGCCGCGCCTGAACAGTCAGATGACACCTCCAATGTTGAACGCGACCTACTGGCTTTGGCACAGGCGCTCAATGTTCAAACCGCGCCCAACACGGCAACCCTACCGCAGGTCTGGGCTCAGCCCCCAGTTACAGCTGCGCCACTCCAAGAAAACGGCGAAGTGGCGGCCCTGCAACAACAGGTGCAGACCTTGCTGGCAGAAATCGCAAGGCTTCAGACCAAGCCAACATTCCATACACAACAGTCAGAGACTTGGCCCATTCCGCAGCAAAAACCTGCGCCGCCGCCAGTCTCCAACCCTGAGCATTTGAGCTATTTGGTCGAAGAGCTTGGCATGAACGTGGCCGATGCAATCGACATACTGAACCGTCGAGACAACCGTCAATCAGGTGCCGCTATTCCAGACCTTGGCACGCAGGTCTCAGAAATTTTGCCAAATCGGCCTCGGCAATCCACCCAAGCCGCGCGATCAAGTTTTTCCGTGCGCACCCAAACATCCCGTGACGCGTTGGTCGAAGATATCTTGAACGAATTGATAGCGGAGCTGCCGGAAGAAGACCCACCTGAGCCAAGCGTAGACCGCGCCGACGATCAGATTTCCGGCGCAAGCGTGTCAAACGAAACAACAGAGTTTGAGTTACTTTCCGACTATCTGCGCAGTGTGTTTGAACAACAGCGGGATAATTAGCGCTGAACATGGCGGTGAGCGATACAGCTCGAACCTCCGAAATCTTTTCCTTTTGTTAAGCACCCGCACGGTAGGGAAGGGTGACTCCGGTTCGTTCAAAGGCTTGTCTAATTTGCCACAAACCGACACCAATGAACGCCCACTTCGCGTTCGAAATTTCACACCGCGTTTTTCGGTTCGTCCAGACTCTGTGGTCGAAGGTATGGTTAACCCTTTCCCCCGTGCGCCCGCTATTCTTTGGGCCGGTCGTTCTAAACCCATTTACTGTGTTGCGGCCGCGCTCATTCTTGCGGGTCTTTATCTAGCGCTATTGGCACCAAAGGTCTTTGAGGCGAAAGCGCTGATCCAATTAGATCTGACACCTAATGACGCATACGAACAAATCGAACAAAGGTCCGGCATAGAAGGGCGCAAAATTGAGGTAGAAACACAGCTAGCAATTATTATCAGCCAACCCGTCTTGGAAGCCGCCGTGCAGAACCTGAAGGAGGCTCAACGACAACCCTCAATATCAGCTTCAGCGCTCAAAGAGGTGCTGAAACCCGATTTGCTGCCGGGAACCCTGGTGATCGCACTTAAGTCACGCGCAAGCGATCCGACACAATCAGCGCTGATCGCAAACGCGGTTGCGCACGAATATCTCAACCATCAAACCGCAAAGAAGGCCAACGAAAGGGAAAAAGCGATAAGGGCTCTTCGATCACGCGTATCAGAACAAGCCAAAGACATTGCGCGCGCCGAGGCCCAGCGGGCGAAATTTGCAAACGCAAATGACACCGTCACGGACACTCACCTCAGAGAACTACAAAGCGAGTTGAAAAAGCTGCAGCTGCGCAAAGAACGGTTGTCGAACCAGGCCGTTTCAGAAGAGCGCGACAAGAAACTTAATTCCGTATCGGAGGCGGAAATCGTTCTGCGGCAACGCGTCGTTCGATATTCAGAAAATCGCAGCGGCCTCAGTGATTTGGACACACATATCGCAACGTTAATCACAGCGCGGACGACCACGCATGCTCAGTTAAAATCTTTGGCCTCTATGGCAGGCACTGACCGTCCAGACGCACGGATCATTTCGCGCGCAGAACCCCCAGGCCGCGCCATCGCGCCGCGGCGTGGCTTGGTTTTTTCGATGTTTGGCCTCATCGGAGTGCTTACTGGGTGCATTTGGGCTTTGATTTCAGGGCGGCATCGCGGCGGTCTGAGAGATTCGCATCAGCTTGAGCGCGTTACCGGTTTGCCAACGCTGGCTACTTTGCCAGACCCGGAGCCGCCGTATTCGATTTCGATCCTTCAAACCCGAAAGGCCGAGTTCAATAGCAAGTGTGCCGATATCGCTTCAGATCTGTGGCAGGCCCGCAAAACTCCACGATTTCTTGCAATAACGGCGTCGTATCCGAATGAAGGTCAAAACCAGGTCGCTTTGGGCCTAGCCCTCGCCTTTTCCGACCGGGGGCGAGTTCTTTTAATTGATGCGGACATGCATCGGCCGACGCTAGGAAAAGAACTCGGCGGTTTGCCACCACCCTACGGGTTGGCCGCCGTGTTAACAGGTTTGGCTTCGTTGACAGAAGTTTTGATCCGAACAGAGGACGCCGTGATTGATGTGATCCCCGGCGAGGCATCAGAAGGCGACCCGCTCACTTTGTTGTCGTCGTCCGAATTTGAAGCATTCCTTACAAAAGCCAAGGCAGCCTATCGCCACGTAATTATGGTTTTGCCGCCTCTGCTCGCCTGCGATGACGCTCAAATCTTGATACAACACTGCGATGCGTCGCTCTTTTGCGCGCGCTGGGATCGCACCAAAGCTGCGGACATCAGGAAAAGCGTTGAAATTTTGGCCTCGGGTGAAAAACCGCCTTTTGGAGCACTTTTGACCAGGCGAATTACGGACCCGGAAACTAAGGTAACGGGTTACGTCAGGTGGCCACATACAAAGGTGGAACGAGGGGGCGCTTTGGAAAAATCGCCGACCTGACCCTTCTATTGCGTTGCCACGCGACCAGCGGCGGCGATCAAAGATGGCAATGCTTGATCGAGCGCGCGGCCGAATTTCGTGATCTTTTGCTCTTCTACAAAGATGATGTCCCCTGGTCGCATAAGCATCTCTTGCGCGACCACCAACGCCGCCGCATTTCGCGCATCCAGATGCCAAGCGATCACGCCGCCTTTGCCTTTGCGCAGGACGTAGATCTGCGACGGATCCCCGGACTCCGGCGAAAAACCACCACTGCCGTAAAGGATGTCGACCAAATTCGCATGTTTGCCGAAAGGCAAAGCCTGGCGACCGCGATTATCGACTTCGCCCGTCAAGAAAACATAGTCTCTCTGATCCGGATCAACCGTCAGGCGCGCAACAAATGCGTCACGCGCATTTCGCAAAGCCATTTGTTGGATCTGCATTTCACTCTCAAGGATCAGTTGCGCATCTTTGCGCAAACCAGACTGCAGCGCGATTGCATCCAGTTGCTGTTCGTAGAATTTCTCGGCTCGGTCGAGGTCATAAGACGTGTCTACAAAAACGGCATCACCCGCCAAAAGAAGCCGGGTCTGCAAGTCTGGTTTGGACAAGTAGTCTTTAAGCGGTATCTGATACAGAGTGCCGTTTCGATATATCCGCAGCGACGCATGCGCGTGGTTCGGCGCGGACACCCCACCTGCTGCGGACAGAGCCTCGGCCAATGTGGGCGCCGTCAGGCCAATGGGCAGCAATTTGGCTTGGTTAACGGCCCCTCCAATTGCGATCTTTTGGGCGTGAAACTCTGATACTTCCAACCGGAAACCCGGATCGATCTGCTCATCGAGCAAGCGATCAAATAATGCGGCCTCAGCTTCCTTGAGCGTCAAACCCGCAAGCGAAATGGTACCAACGTCGGGAAGCGTGATGGAGCCATCGTCACGAATGGAAAATTGCGGTTGCTGATTTTGCAGAACAAGCAAACTGGCCAAGCCAACGGCCAAGGTATCGTCATTTGTTGTGATAATTTGAACAACGTCGCCAATGCCCAACCGATAGGGCTCAGCTTTGACAATTGGTGGAGGGCGGTTAACCAAGTCTGGCGGCATAGGCGCCGCAATCGGGTTCGCCGGCAGATTGACCGGGTCGCCAGGTTCAGAAACGCGCAAACCGCCAGAAAAGGCCGCAGGCAGTTTTTGCGGCGTGTACGGCGTCGCATTGGCCTGGGGCAGAGTGGCAACCGTTAGCGGCACAACTGAAACTTGGGCCCCGGCGGCCTCTGGCCCGATGGTCGGAGAGACATATGCCGCGCCGCACGCAGTCAACAGAAGCGGGGACAATAACGAAAACGATCGGGAGACAGACATCTCCTCGCTCCTTTCATCACCCACGCGGCATTTTTACCAAGGTTAAGGAGGACAGAAAAGATTTAAATTATTGATTTCAATCAATAATTTTGAATTCCCTTAATAGCAAATTAACATATCTGTGCCTCACGCCGGCAAGTGCGCGGCTACCTGAGCCTGAAACGCTCCCAAATCCCATCCGTCTGGCTTTGCCAGTGCCGTCAAAGCGGAGGTGCCGACGCATCCCACGTTCGTCAGTGACAAATAGTCTGGCGCATTTTTCGTGTTTACGCCCCCGGTCGGACAAAACGTAACATCCGGCAATACGGCGCCAATGCTTTTGAGATAGGGCGCGCCACCTGCTTGTTCGGCAGGGAAGAATTTCTGAAAATAAAAGCCTGCGTCTTGTGCGCCCATCGCCTGCGAAACGTTGGCGACGCCGGGTAGAAACGGCAGGTCGCTGTCGACAATCGCATCGCGCAAGGACGGGGTTAACCCGGGGCTAACTCCAAAATCGGCACCCGCTGCGCGCACATCTTTCAATTGTTGCGCGTTCATGATCGTGCCCATGCCAAGCGTTGCATGATCGCCAAACTCGGCCTTTGCGCGTTCGAGCGTTTGTAGCGCGACGGGGCTGCGCATGGTCAATTCAATAACGGTCACGCCGCCCGAGATCATATTGCCAATGATCTTTAAGGTTTCGTCAACCTCCGTGAACGCCAATACAGGTATGACGTTCGTCTCGCGCAACATGTCGTGAATCTTCGTGCTCATAAAACTATCCTTGTTCGTGCGCGGCCATAATGCCGCGCAACTCTGCCAAACCGCGCATCCGGCCAATCAACGGGTAACCAGGTTGGCTATGCCCGCCCAAATCAAACAGCAACTCTTGCCCATGGTCGGGCCGCATCGGAATTTGCCAGTCGCCGCGTCCTTCGGATTTTCGGCGGGCACATTCACGCATCAGTGCTGCAACAGTCGCGACCATATCCGTGTCACCTTCCAAATGCGGCGCCTCGATGAAATTTGGACGGCGCGTGTCTGTGCCTTGCGCCCGTTTGGTGTTGCGAAGATGCGCAAAGTGAATCCGCGGGCCAAAGCGCTCTACAAAAGACGGCCCGTCAAAACCCGGAGCAACACCCAACGACCCAGTGCACAGCGTCGCGCCATTCGCCGGGCTGTCTACTGCGTTCAAGATCTGGGCGTAATCTTCGGCTGAGGACATCACACGCGGCAACCCCAACAGAGAGAACGGCGGATCGTCAGGGTGACAGCACAACCGCATGCCGAGCGCTTCTGCGACGGGAACGACTTCGCTCAAAAAATCTGTCAAATTGCGTCGCAAAACGTCGGCGTCAATTCGGTCATACGTCTGCAGCAAACTGCGCACGTCGTCCAGCGTCCAATTGTCATTTGCGCCTGGCAAACCAGACACAATTGTCCTTATTAGGGTCTGTTTCTCCAAAACAGACATCGATCTGACTTTGCGGTCCGCAGCGGTGCGCGTAGCTTGGTCATAGTCGTGAACGGCCTCTTTCCGCTCTAGCAGATGCAGATCGAAAACGGCGAAGTCGACCAAGTCGAAGGCCATCGCCGTGCCGCCGTGCGGCTGCGGTTGGCGAAGCTCGGTCCGGGTCCAATCAAGGATTGGCATGAAGTTGTAGCAAATCGTATGCACACCGCATTTCGCAAGGTTCCGCAGGCTTTCGACGTAAGCAGCCAGATGCTCGGCCGCTTGTGGGCCTTGCGTTTTGATCGCTTCCGAGACCGGCAGGCTTTCGACCACATCCCAGGTAAATCCGGCAGCGTTCAACATGTCTTGACGCTGAACAATCCCATCGATGGGCCACACCTGCCCCGGCGGGATGCCATGCAAGGCGGTGACGATCCCTTGGACACCGACCTGATGCAAATCGCTCAAATTGATTGGATCCTGTGGCCCGAACCACCGCCAACATTGTTTCACGGCTGCCACCCCGCATACATTGGATGAGAGGTCGGCAAGGGTAGGTTGACCCGATGACCCGTTCGCGCGGCCGCGTAAATGGCCGTCACCAGTTCGACCGATTTGCGGCCCGCAGCTAACGTGATGGCGGTGTTTTGTTTGCCCTCGATGGCTTTGGAAACCTCTGTCAGAAAGCCATCGAACCCGGTTTTTGGCTTTGGCGCACTTTGCAAAGCGTGATCAATCTCTGATTGGAAAACCGGATCGCGCGCTTCAAAACGCCAGGGATCTGCGCCCGGGGCATAGGGCGCATCGCCTGAGGTTGCGGTCAGCTTTTCAAACACAAACCTGAGCCTCGTCCGGTCGAACGCGGCGCCCAAAGTGATGTTGGATGTCGCCAACGCGCCGTCTGCCATTTCAAAGGCAATCGCGGCGCAGTCTTCGGTTTCGATGTCGTTCACCCGCGTCGTGGTGAATGCGCCGAGCGCGTCGACGGGTCCGAATATATGGCAGAGCAAGTCGTGATTGTGAATGGCGTGCCCAAGGACCGCTCCCCCTTGTTCGCCCGCCCAAGTGCCACGCCACGGCACGGCGTAATAATCGGCTCCACGCAACCAATGGGTCTCTAAACTGGCCGACAAGCGCCTGCCGGTTAAGCCGAGATCGATCAGATGCATCATCTGGGCCAAAGACGGACCCCAGCGATATTGGAACACAGGAAACACATGCCGATCAGCCTTGGCAGCGGCAACTTCCAAACGATCGACATCAGCCAAACTGGTGGTGAGCGGCTTTTCACAAATGACATGCTTTCCGTGCGCCAAAGCTGCCAGACAGACCTCGACATGGAGATGCGGCGGCAAGCAAACGTCAATCACGTCAATATCAGGGTCTATTATGGCCGATTTGATATCACTTTCGATCCGAATGGTGTCGCCGGACACCAATCCACTGGCTCGGTCCATATCCTGATCGACCAGCATGGACACAGTGAATTGGCTCGGCAAACGTTGATAGGCCGCCAGATGCTCGCGCCCTATGCCGGCACCTAATATTGCGACCCTAATCACGTGCTTTCCGCCATGCTTTGAGCCTTCAGCGCAAGCTCCATCACAGTGAAACAGTGCTTTTGCGTCATCGCCGTTTCTGTGCGGTCGCGGATGTCATTTGCCAACCGCTCAAAGTACGGCAAGCCAGCATCTGTTGCGTCGATGTTCTCGCACCTCGTGCCGTTGACCAAGACCAAGTGATCCGTACCGGCACGACCGCCAACGTCGACGTATTTTCGCAGCTCGAGATACCCCTCGGTACCCAGTACCGTCAGCCGACCGTCACCCCAGTTTGGCAAAGCATCGGGCGTATACCAATCGACACGGATGTAGCCGCTCGCCTCTTGGGACCTAAGCCCAATCTCTCCAAAATCTTGCAAGCCCGGATCCTGCGCATTGGCGTGATTGGCGACATGCGCAAGCGTGATTTTGGCCGTATTGGAGCCTGTGAAGCACAAGAACTGATCTATCTGATGGCTTGCGATGTCTGTCAGGATCCCGCCATAGCGGTCTCTGTCAAAAAACCAATTCGGTCGGGTCGTGCGGTTCAAACGGTGCGGTCCCAGACCCACGGTGTGAACGACTTTGCCAATGGCGCCTTGTTGCACAAGTTCGAGCGCCCGCGTGGTTACTGGTGTCTCAAAACGCTCAGAGAAATTCACTGACCAAATCCGCCCTGTCTCTGCAACGCAAGCTTTCACAGCATCGAGCTGGGCAAAATCGGTGACGCCGGGCTTGTCAGTCATAACGTCCATGCCGGCTTGCATCGCCTGAATGGCCAAATCGGCGCGATCTGCAGGAACGGCTGAGATCAAGGCGAGATCTGCGCCGGAACCGAGCGCGGCATCCAGCGTTTCGAACCGCGCCAGATCGGGAAACCGCTTTTGATAACCTGGCAACGTGTTCGGATCGCCCTCGGTCCAATATCCCAAACAGTTAACGCCAACAGCGATCATGTTTTCGGTCATTCCATAGATGTGCCGATGGTCCAGGCCGATGGCAACGCAGGTTAAGCTCATATTTGGGCCACCTCCGTTTCAGCGCGTTTGGCTGAGGCATCCTCCATCGCGGCAATCGCTGCATGCGCCATCAACGCACTTTGACCGGTCGCAATGGGGCTTGCCCCGGTCTTTAGGCAAGTCGCGAAATCCTCAATGATGGATTGATGCCACGCATGCGTGAACGCCATTGGATCGGCGCCACCGCCCGTAGTTGCCTGTTCACCAAAGCTCTCTAGCCGACCATCCAGATAGGCAATGTCCAATACACCCGCCGCAAGGGTCGCGCTGGCCAGAGTGCCCTGGATGCGAACAGTCTCTGTTCCGCCTGGATAGGCCGTTGTCGATGCCGTCAAACTGCCCGTTGCACCAGAGACCAGCGTAAAGAAGGCGCTCGCCCAATCTTCGGCTTCCATCCGGTGCATTGAGGTTGTTCGAAGACTCGCTTGCACCTTGGCCATTGGGCCGCAGAGCCAGAGGCCAAGGTCGAGCGTGTGGATGGCTTGGTTAATCAGAACGCCGCCGCCATCCCGCGCATAGGTGCCGCGACCAGGTGCGTCGTAATAGGACTGTGGCCGCCACCACGGCACGGCCATGTCCAGGGACACGATATCTCCCAAAAAGCCTTCGTCGATCTTTTCTTTCAACACCTGCGACGCTGCGCGCGCGCGATGCTGGAACGTGACCCCAAGCGGAACGCCGCGCGACGCACAGAGATCGACCACCTGTTTGGCGGCTTGGAAGGTGCGCTCGATCGGCTTTTCGCTAAGAACCGGCTTGCCTGCGCGGCTCAGCGTATCGACAATTTCGACACGCGCGTCAGGCGGCGTGGCAAGGATCACAAAATCAACGTTTGGGTCAGAGGCGATTTCCTCAACCGTCTGGAAAAGGATCGTGCCAGGGAAAACTGAGGATGCTTTGGCGGCATTGTCCAAACTGCGTGCGAGAACGCCGTACAAGTTGAGCCCAGAGGCTTTGACAGCGGCAATATGGGTGTCAGAGACCATGCCCAAACCGATGAGAACGATGTTCATTTGATCTTCCTGTTTGCGCTATCGTGACAGGAATTGCAGGGTGGTCCAAGCAAAGAATTGAGGTGGGGTTCATGCGATTAACCGGAAATGCAGAACGGCTTTACCAGGACATCCGTGATTTACCGATTGTCTCGCCACACGGACATTGCGACCCGTCTTGGTTCGCTAAGGACACGCCCTTTGCGAACCCTGCCGAGCTATTGGTCATTCCCGATCACTATGTGTTTCGGATGCTCTATTCTCAGGGCATACCGCTCGAGGATCTGGGCATCCGAGGAGGAGCAGACCCGCGGGCGGTTTTCCGTCTCTTTTGCAAGAACTGGCACTTGTTCTTGGGGACACCAAGTCGAGGGTGGTTACAATATGTTTTCGAAGAAACCCTAGGGTTAGAGACGAAACCCAGTGCGGATACCGCTGACGAGTTGTACGATCAGATCAGTGAAAAACTGGCGTTGCCAGAGTTTCGACCACGCGCGTTGTTTCAGCGGTTCAACATCGAAACCCTGGCAACGACAGACCATGCGACCGACCTTTTGAACCATCATGACGCTATGCACGGCAGCGCCTGGTCAGGGAGGGTGATACCCACGTTTCGCCCAGACGGTGTTCTGGACCCGTCTTTCCCAGACTTTAGAGCCAACATCAAACAATTAGAGACTGTTTCCGGGGTCGAAATCACGACCTATTCAAGCTTTCTAACGGCTTTGCGCCAGCGTCGAGAGGCCTTCCGCGCGAGGGGGGCGACGGCGACGGATCATGCGATCGAGACCGTTCACACCGAATGGATTGAGGATCCTGAGCCTTTGTTCCAACAAGCGCGATCGGGAGAGATTGCCGCAAAGGATTGTGCCCGGTTTTATGGGCACATGTTGATCGAAATGGCGCAGATGTCCGTCGAAGACGGCATGACAATGCAAATACACGGCGGCTCTCGGCGCAATACAAACCATCTGGTGATGTCTGCCTTTGGTCGAGACAAAGGCGCCGATATTCCCGTGGCAACCGATTGGGTTCGCGGTTTGGAGGCTCTTCTTAACCGTGTCGGGAATTCGAATGCGTTCAAGCTGATCCTCTTTACGCTTGATGAAAGCACCTATGCCCGCGAGTTGGCCCCGATGGCGGGCCATTGGCCTGCCCTGCGGATTGGGCCGCCGTGGTGGTTCCACGACAGTGCAGCTGGCATTGCGCGCTACTTTGATTCAGTGGTCGAGACAGCGGGGTATCACAACCTGGCGGGGTTCAATGATGACACGCGCGCCTTCCTTTCGATCCCCGCACGGCATGATCTTTGGCGCCGCGCCAGCGCGCTTCATCTGTCGCAACAAGTCGAAGCAGGTTTCTTTGACATGAGCGATGCGGCCTACTTGGCCAAACTTTTGGCGACCGACCTCGCGCGTGACGCATATGGGCTCAGCGCATGAGTGGACGCATTTTGCATATCGGCGTGGGGAACTTTTGCCGCGCGCATTTGGCAGACTTCACACAGGATGCGGGCGGATGGACCGTCACAGGCGTTAGCTTGCGATCAGCCACAGTGCGCGACGGGCTGATCGGACAAAACTGGCGATACACTCTTGCGGTGATGGGTCAGCCGCCCAAACAGATCACGGTTTTCGATAACGTTCTCGTTGCCCCTGAAAATCCAAGCGCGGTTGTCGAGACGCTCGCAGATCCCAGCGTTGCGATTATCTCCACAACAGTGACTGAAAAGGGGTATTGTTTTGACCAAAACGGACGCCTGGATTTGACCCATCCTGCGGTGCAAACCGAGCTGGAAACAGGCGCTCCGCAAAGTGTCATCGGTTATCTCACCTATGGGCTGGCCCAACGTAGGGCACCGGCAACGGTATTGTGCTGCGACAACATGCAAGACAATGGATCTAAACTGGGCCAGGCCATCCGGGATTTTGCCGTTTCCGCCTGTTTAGAGATGGATTTTGAGCTGTTGGCATTCCCAAACGCGATGGTCGACCGGATCACCCCAGCAACCACGGATGAGCTACGCAGCCGAACCGGCGATCAGATGGCCGTCCCAACTGAGCCATTTCGAGAATGGGTGATCGAAGACACGTTTTCCGGACCGCGACCTGATTGGCCGGGTGTAGACTTTGTGGCGGATGTCGCCCCACATGAAATGCGCAAGTTGAGGATGTTGAACGGGGCGCATTCTTTCCTTGCCTATGCTGGCATTAATGCCGGTTTCACCTATGTCCACGAAGCAATCGCGGACCCAGACCTGGCACGAGATGCTCGCGACCTTATGCAAGAAGCGATTGAGACGTTGCCGCCGGAGGTCTCAGGGGCAGAGGACTATGCCAGAGCGCTCATCGCCCGGTTTCAGACGCCCGAAATCAAACATGAACTTCGGCAAATCGCGATGGATGGAAGCCAAAAGTTACCTTATCGAATTCTCGCGACGATGCGGGACCGGCACCTAAAAGGCCTCAGTTCGCCTGCCTTGGAAAAAGCACTGGTTGCTTGGTCTACATTCTGTCGGGCCGAAATGCAGGCGGGGCGGCGTCTGCAGGATCCAATGGCTGATGAGATTGCCGCGTGCGTGTCGCGGGGCGTGGATCCGGTGACGCTCATCTCTGCCTAGCTAGGCGGCGGGCTTAACGATTGCGCCTTTTTGGCCAACAACAGCACGCGCACACATATGGCCCGCCATCAAAGCCTCTGCTTGAGATTTCCCCGAAAGTCTGGCCGCGACGTAGCATCCGTTAAAGCTGTCACCGGCGGCTGTGGTATCAACCACGTGATCTGCCGGCGGATAAGTCTGCGAAACTGTTTGTCCGATGGATATTGGACCTTCGTGACCACGCTTTAGCGCGCCGACCGCCTGCACGAGGCCAAATCGGCGTTCAACCTCCGCAGCGGTTTCTCCAAAGATCGCCATTTCATCATCAATCGAGGGCAAGGCGATGTCCGCCAACGACCACATCCTTTGATTGGTTTGGCGCGCGGTCTCCTCGCTGCTCCACAAACGCGGTCGGTGGTTGCTGTCGTAGATGACGGTCGTATCGCAGCTTTCCAAAAAGGTGCACAAAGCTGCGCGCACGTCCGGCTGCAAAATCGCCATCGTGATCCCAGTGAGCAAGACTGCATCATAGCTGGCCAAAACATCAAAGGCGTGGTCGTGGAACAGATCGCGCGCGGCCGAAGCCTCGCGCCAATAGATAAAGCTTCGCTCTCCGTCGGCGGCAGTTGTGATTGCATACAAACCCGGCGACTTGCCTGCGTCGCGCGCAATTTGATGCGTCCCAAGGCCTTGTGCGGCGATAAAGTCCAGAATCTTATCGGAAAACGGATCATCGCCCACACGTGTTATATAGTCGACGTGAAAGGCGGGCGCCGCCCGCTTGAGATAGACGGCCGTGTTCAGCGTATCACCTGCCACACCCACATCGGCCACATCACCGCTGAGCGAAAGCTCGATCATGGCTTCGCCGATGCACGCAACCTTGGTCATACTTGTTCCCGTCTCCAAATGATGAGGCCAGACATCACAATCACAAGCGCCCCTACCACGGTCCAAGCATCAGGTATGTGTCCAAAGACAAAAAAGCTGAGGATCGCGAGATAGATCATGAACGAATAGGTAAAGGGCATCAGCGTATTTGCCGTGGCAAATCTATGCGCAACGGTCAGCATTTGATGTCCCGCCCAGCCAAAGACACCGATGGAGATCAAAATGGTCCAGTCCAGTGCACCGCCAGGCGATTGCCACACCCAGATCGCGAAGGGCAGCAGCACAGCTGTGCCAAGCATTCCCATATAGAATTGCATCGTGTCTGTGGAAACGACGCCTGCCAATTGGCGTGTCATGATCGAATACAAGGCCAACGCCGTTGCGTTATAGATCACCATCAGCATCGTTGGATGAAACGCCGTTCCGAATGGTCGGACGACGATCAGAACGCCCACAAATCCAAGAACGATTGCGCCCCAGCGCCACGGGCCGACCTGTTCGTTCAATAGCCAGATAGACAAGAAACAGACGATCACCGGGCTTGAAAACATAATGGCCGATACGACCGTCAGCGGCAGGAATTGAAGAACATAGAAGTTCGATATCGTCGCGCTGATCAAGAGCAAGGCGCGTGTAACCACTTGCCAAGGATGGCTCAGGCGAAATGCGTCGGCATTCACGCCGTCGCGCAACATGAGTGCCGTCGCAATGACGAAGTGTCCAAAGTAGCGCATAAAGGCGAGCTGAAAGGAAACGATGCCAGCGACCGCCAGCCATTTGGCGCCGGTGTCGACAAACGCAAACATCAACCACGCGCCCAGCATTAGCAAAATGCCGGACCTGGGCTTGTCTTCGATGCCTTGCGTCGTAGCAACCATCAGTCAGGCGCGCGCGATGTAAAATAGTCGACCAACGTACCCACCATGTCCTCGGCCCGCCCCGCGTCGCGTGCACCGGTTAGCGCCTCAAAGGTGCCGTTGGACATCACGGTCGAAAAGCCTGAATCTTCGCTCATCTTACGATAATAGCCGACATCTTTTGCTGCGTTTTTGATCGCGAAGGCCAGCATCGATGGGTCGCCATCAACGGCATAGCCTTTGACGAAATCCATCATGCCGGATCGCAGCGGGCCAGCAGACATCACATCATAAAGCGATTGCCGGTCTATCCCGGCGGCATCGGCCATCGCAAACGCCTCGGACATCGTGGCCGCCACCGTCATGCCGAAAAAGTTGTTGATAAGCTTGATCGTGTGCCCTGATCCTAGCGCCCCGAGGTGAAAAACATTCTCGCCCAGATCCTTCAAAACAGGCTCTACTTGGTCGAATGCACTCTTTTCGCCGGAACACATGATGTTCAAAAGCCCATCAACCGCGTGCGCAGGCGTT
Source organism: uncultured Rhodobacterales bacterium (assembly GCA_964649815.1). Classification (GTDB taxonomy): domain Bacteria; phylum Pseudomonadota; class Alphaproteobacteria; order Rhodobacterales; family Rhodobacteraceae. The sequence continues at coordinate 206,765 of CAZYQC010000001.1, forward strand.
CGGCCCAAAGGCGCATCCAGATAGGTTCCGCCTGCTGCGGCCACCTCAGCACCAAGGGCAATCGTCGATCCAGGCAGCGATGTGCCAAAGTCGATCACCACGGCACCGGGATTAAGGCCCGCGATCACACCATCCGCCCCACGCATGCGCGTCTCAACACTGTCGGATGTGTCCATGCACAGCATGACGATCTCGCTCGCCTGCGCGACATCGCGCGCAGTGGCAACTTCGGTCGCGCCGCGGGCAACGGCGGCATCGATATTGGGGCGCGAACGGTTGGCCGTCACCGTAACAGCATAGCCAAGATCTTGCAGACGCCCGACCATCGCCGCACCCATCAACCCTAGGCCAATAAATCCAATTGTTGGTTTTGTCATTTCCAAGATCCTCTCAATTCAGTGCCATTCAAGATGGCTTTGCAGTCGCGTTTCAATTGCAGCCAAAGCTGCCAAAGGCCGTTATTGAGGTGCCGTTCGCGCAGCACGCTCTTGTCCTTGGCGAGACATCTGTCGTTCGATGTCCAGCGCAATATCCAATGTTCGGCTGGCATCGTTTATGTCGATCAAGGGCGTTGCCCCATCGATCACCTCTAAGAAATGGTCCAGCTGTGCCCGCAGTGGGGTATGCGTGTTTTGCAGCACCGGCATTGGTGATTTCTGAGCCGCGGTCGACCAGCTCTCTCCACGCCAGAGGGTCATCGACGGAAAGCTGATTGCGCCGCGGGTTCCGGTTATCCAAAGCATATCTTCGCCGGTTGTGCCGATATTCGGATTTTCGCCAGTTCCCGCTTCGAACCCCCAGGGCGAAGGCGAGGTGTCGGCAAAGGAAATCGTGCCTGTCGCGCCATTGGCAAACGTCATGGCGATGGCGCCACTTTCCAACCGATCTGTCTGACGAACAGACCCGCCGCGCAGTGCGGCGACTTGATCGATTTCTCCGACCACAAATCGCAACACATCAAGGTCGTGGACCAGGTTGATCATAACTGGGCTGCCGTCTGCTGTCCGCCAGTTGTTCTCAAAGTAAGCGTCGGGTTTACGCATTGCCCAGATTAAAGAAACGTTAACGATCTGCCCAATTTCACCTTGTGACAGTAGATTGCGCAGTTGTTTGACGGGCGCATGATAACGTCTGTGATGACCGACCAATGACCCTATACCATGCTGGCGCACGGCATCGCGCAAAGCTTTTGCGTCGCTTTGATCTTGGGCAACAGGCTTTTCGACCAGAATATGCCACCCGCGGGCCGCGGCGTAGGCGCCATGCTGCGCATGCAATTGCGTAGGCGTTGCGATGATGGCGCCGTCCACGGGCTCTGCAACGTCCTCCATTTGAGAAAAGCGCACGACGCTATCTGGCGTCGAAATATGCGTGTTTGGATCGACCAGACCGACCAGGCCACAGTTTGGATGGTCCAAAACCTCTTGCATGTGGCGCATGCCGATAAGCCCGCCGCCGACGACCAAAATACGTTTCACATCGTCGCTCCGATTTGCCAGGGCACGAATTCGTAATCCCCAAGACCTTGAGCTTCGGATTTCGACTGTTCCCCAGAAGCGACGCGCAGAAAGAGATCGTAAATCTCGCGGCCCTTTTCTTCGACACTGACGCCATCTGTTAAGATCGTACCTGCGTTGACATCCATGTCTTCGGACATGCGCAGTGCCATTTCGGAATTGGTCGCGACTTTGATAGTGGGGCTTGGCTTTGATCCAAAGGCCGAGCCGCGCCCGGTCGTGAAACAGACCAAGTTGCAGCCGCCTGCGATTTGTCCCGTGACAGAGGCCGGGTCGTATCCGGGGCTATCCATAAAGGCGAAACCGCGCGCTGTGACCGGTTCGGCATATTTGTAAACGCCCATCAAAGGCGAAGTTCCGCCTTTGGCCGCCGCGCCCAGCGACTTTTCCAAAATGGTTGTTAGGCCACCCTTTTTGTTCCCTGGCGACGGATTGTTGTCCATGCTGCCGCGGTTTCGGGATGTGTAATCCTCCCACCATCGGATCAGGGAAATCAGCTTGTCACCGGTCGCGCGGTCAATGGCGCGCTGTGTCAATAAATGTTCGGCGCCGTAAATCTCAGGAGTTTCCGCCAGAACACCGGTGCCACCCTGAGCGGCGAGCAAGTCACACGCGTAGCCAAGAGCCGGATTAGCGGTGATACCCGACCAGGCATCCGATCCACCACATTGCAGCGCGACCATAAGCTCGGACGCCGGGCATTGGGTTCTTTGAATGTCGTTTGCCAGAGGCAACATCGCTTCGACTTTGGCTACCCCCGTCTCTACCGTTTTGCGCAGACCAGCAACGTTTTGGATATTCATGGTTTGAAACAAGGGACCGTGCTCAAGCCCGTACGCCTCGAGCAACCAGTCAATTTGGTTCATCTCACAGCCCAAGCCGACCATCAGAACACCGGCGTGATTGGGATGTTTGGCATAGCCCCACATGACACGCTGCAACGCTTCAAAGCCTTCGCCATCACCGCCCATACCGCAGCCCGTGCCGTGAACAAACGCCACCACGCCATCGACGTTTGGGTACTTGGCCATCACCTCGGGGGTAAAGTGATCTGCGATCATCCGTGCGGCGGTTGCCGAACAGTTCACCGATGTCACGATCGCGATGTAGTTCCTTGTGCCAACCCGACCGTTCGCACGTTGAAATCCCATAAAGGTGTCCGACGTTTGCACCGGTCTGACGTGTTGCAGGTTTGTCGAGAACTCATAGGCCGCGTCGGTGTTCCGAAACGCAACATTATGCGTGTGTACGTGATCGCCGGGCGCAATAGGTTCCGCGGCATAACCAATGATCTGGGCATATTTGCGGATCGGCTCACCCACCGCATGCGCGCGTGTCGCGATTTTGTGCCCGGTTGGGACAAGACCGGTGGTCAGCACGTTCTCGACCAATGCGCCCGCTTGCATGGGACGGATCGCCGTGACGACGCTGTCGGACGGATCTAAACGCACAAAGCTCATCGTGATGCCCCTAGAGCAAGATGGACACGATTGGCGGCCAGATCAGCAACACCGACAAGGCAAGGATCTGAATGCCAATGAATGGCAAGAAGCCCTTAAAGATATCGGTCAGGCTGATATGGGCCGGCGCAACGGACTTGAGGTAAAACGCCGCTGGACCGAACGGTGGTGACAGAAAGCTCACCTGCATGTTCATACAAAAGACGACGCCGAACCAAATTGCCACATGGCGTGGGTTAAGTTCTCCGAACAAGCCGATCTCTTCGATTGGCAGGCGCTGAACAATTGGCAGGAACACTGGAATAATCAGCAGAACAATTCCAACCCAATCCATAAAGGCGCCCATGAACAGCAAGATGAGCATCATCATCAAAATGACGAACATTGTCGGCAGTTCGGATGCAACGATAAAGTTGGCGACATAGGTCGGTCCGCCCGCGATAGTGTAGGCGCCCGCCAAAGCGGCGGCGCCAATCGTCACCCAGATGATCGTGCCCGTTGATTTCAACGTCCGCATCAACGCGTCCCAAACCAACTCAAAGGACGCCTCGCCACGGAAGATGGCCAGGACCAAAACGGCCAATGCGCCCATGCCAGCGGCCTCTGTAATGCCGGTGATCCCGCCATAGATCGATCCCATGACGACGCCAATCACGACAATCGGCGGGACAAGTCCTTTGCCCATCGACCAACCGACAGCCGTTTTTGCGCGGCCAAAGACGAAGAAGATCAAAAGCAACGAAACAATCACCGACCCCCCGAACCAAGGCAGGTAATCCGCCGTGCCATAGGCAATCGGCGCGCCGGTATTCCGCGCATTCTCACCGGTGACTTCGAAAAAGCCTGCGCGAAGAAACAGCGCAGAGCCAAAGCCCGCCACCAGAACACAGAGGAACGAGGCAAAGAGGCTGAGTTTCTCAAGCCCCTTTGGCTGTGCTTCAAATTCGGCCAGCTCGGCCTCGAGCTCGGCCTTTTGCGCGCTGCCATCGGGGGCTTCGGCAATTTCTTTTGCCAACCGCTCTTCGGCGAGGGGCGCATGCGTTGGGTTCATCTGGGTGCGAATGATGATGTAGATGATAATGAAGCTCGCCAGCATGAAACCGGGAATAAAGGACGCAGTGAAAAGCGCTTTGATCGAGGTTTCCGTGATCAGACCGTAAATGATCAAAACAATCGACGGCGGGATCATCGTTCCCAGTGAACCTGACGCACAGATCGTGCCGATCGCCAAGTTCTGATTGTATCCCAAACGCAGCATCTGTGGCAGCGCGATCAGACCAAGCAAGACAACCTCACCACCGATGATGCCCGACATTGCGGCCATGATCACCGCCATAATCGATGTCACGATGGCAATGCCGCCGCGTGTGCGGTTCAGCCAGACATTCAGAGACGAATACATCTCTTTCGCGATGCCAGACCGTTCAAGCAAGGCGGCCATAAAGATGAAGAGCGGAATGGATATGAGCACGTAGTCGGTTAAGAGCCCGTATATCTTTTGAGCCAAAATATTGAGAGGGCCTGACCCCGGTCGGCCGGTCAATATTCCGTCGCCAAATGCAAACGGATTCATAAGCAAGGCGGGCTCGAACTTCATAACCAGGACCAGCACCGCAAGAATAGCGGAGGCCAGCCCAAGTGGCATTCCAATCGCCAGCAGGACAATCAAGCCCAGCATGAGGACAAGGGAGATGGTTCCGATATCCATGAGCTTAATCCTTTTTGTCGTCGCCAGAGACCTGACGACGCAACATTTCGAGTTCGTGTTCGTCGATGTCGTCCGCGGCAGAGTGCGTTTCTGGCTCTTTGTTCCAATCTGACACCAGATTGATCACGGCCTGGATCGCCACCAGCGAGACAACCAGCAACACCATCGGCTTGATCGTTGCAGGAATTGGCGGGTCAAAAGCTGTTCCAAACGTTTCCCAACGATAAAACTTGTCAAAGGCCTCGCCGTACCCTCCGTACACAAGGAAAAAGGCGAACATCACGATGAGGATCGTGGAGATCGTGTCGAAGACATGCTGCAGCCAACGGGGACAGACGTCGTAGAGCAGAAAAATGCGGATATGGCTGCGCTGTTGCATCGCGTAGAGGCCAGCGCAGAGAAAGATAAAACCCGCCAGCCACAGCGACAATTCGTTCGCCCAAAGAGTTGCCGCCGACAAGACATAGCGTACGAAAACCTCGTACAGCATCACGCAGCACAACAAGACGATCAGCATCATTGTTACGCGACCGATGAAAACTGCGACACGATCCAGCGCTTTCCAGCTTTCAAATTCCATCGCGGCCCGGCGCACAGTCAGAACGCCAATCACCAGAAATACCGGCAGGCCAATCAAGGCGATCCAATCGACAATGTCGGCAAAGCCGCCAAACAGGCCGCCCATCTCGGGCGTGACGTCATTGCGCTTGAAGAGCGCGGACAGTTTGTCGAACTGAGACGGATCAGTGGGCGGATTCCAGTCCAGCGTAAAGGCCGGCATGTGCCACGTCACCCATCCGGCACATAGAATGAACGCCAAAGGAACGAGCCATTCAATCAGGCTTCCAGACTTCTCCTGCATGTGGACCCCCCTTAGGCGAACCCGCGTCTTTGAATGGATTTCGCGGGCAAAAAAACCCCGCCGCAGGGACGGCGGGGTCAAGTGCTGTGTGCGGTTTAGTTGGAAACCAGACCAAGCTGTGACAGGTAAGACATGTGCGCATCTACCAGAGCTTTTGCTTCTGGTGTGTCCGCGAATTCAGGCCATGTTGCCTGCGCAGCCGCACGGAACTTTGCCAACTCGTCCGGCGCCCACTGGGACAGTGTGACACCCTGTTCACGCAGCTGAGCTGCTGCTTCGGCGTTTTTCTTTTCGAAGGTCAACGCTGTACGCAGCGCCAGGGCTTCCATCGCGACTTTCATGATACGCTGATGGCTTGCTGGCATCGCGTCAAAGACGGCTTTGTTACATGCCAAGTGGTCAGAAGGCATCGAGTGGAAGCCGGGGAAGTTCGCATACTTAACGATGTCATAGAGACCCAGACCAACGTTGTTTGCGAGGCCGGACGCATCCGCTCCGTCGATGATGCCTGTTTCCAGCGCTGTAAAGATCTCGGTGAAGTCCATCACGATCGGCTTTGCGCCGAGTTTTTCAAAGATCTTTGTTTCCATGCCTGGAGGGGAACGGAATTTCCAGTCTTTGAAGTCCGCAACCTTTTCAATTGGCTTGCTTGATGCAAAGGATTCCTGGCCGTAGACCCACCAGCCGATCAGCTCCATGCCGTATTTGTTGTAAAGCGGCGCCGCAGCTTCTTTGCCACCGCCAAAGTACAACCAGCTCAGCTGCTGGTATGGGGTGGAATATCCGCCCATGATGTCGCCAACGAATTGGAACGCAGAGTTCTTACCCGTCTGGTAACCGCCGCCCGTCATGTCGCAGTCAAGAATGCCAGTTGCAGCGGCATCGAATGTTTCTACCGACTTCACGACAGAAGACGAATAGAACATTTCGACCTGAATTTCGCCACCAGACATTGTCTGGATATCTTCGACATATTGCGCGGCCAGCTTGCCCGAAACCGTTTCAGGGGCGTAGTGCGTTTGGATCCGCAAGTTTGTTGTTTGAGCATCTGCCGTCATGGCAGTCGTCGCTGCCAAAGCAGCAACCGCAGCCACACCGGCTGCTTTTTTCAATATTTTCATGTTGTCCTCCCAGACGTTGCAGCGTGTTCACAAAGCCTCTTGTTCGGGCATTGGGTGCGAACGCTAACGGAAGGTTACGTTGGGATGACACATCTGCCAAGAATAAAGTGAAATTAGCCGGAATTTCGTGATTCTGGTAGATTTTCGTGATTTTTGATTTATAGTCTCGTCCAGCCGAGGACAATCAGGGGCTTTTCGTGCCACAAGACAAAGACATCTACGACACGTTGCGATACCGCCTGATGACCAACGGCTATGCGCACGGAGCAAAGCTACGGGCAGAACATCTACGCGAAGAGCTTGGGTGCTCGGCCTCTACTGTACGCGAAGCGCTGTTCCGTTTGTCAACCGTTGGCCTTGTCACCTTTCAAGAGCAGCGCGGCTTTCGCGTACCGGAACGGTCAGACCGACTGCGCCATGAATTGACGCATTTGCGGGTTCTTTTGGAAGGCGAAGGCACATGTATGTCGATCCGAAAAGGCGGCGTGGAATGGGAAGCGCGCCTGACCGCCGCGCACCATCAGCTGAGCCATATTGAAAAGCGCATTCACGCGGTCGAGGACGCAGAGCCTTTGGTTCCGCTGTGGTTCAAGGCCGAACGGCAATTCCACGAAACGCTCATTTCTTCCTGCGATTCCGACACTTTGAAAGCCACGCACCACCAGGTCTATGCCCAGTTTCGCCAGCAATTGATGGTCGATGATCGCCAGTTTGATTACATCTCAAACAACATCCGCCAGCACCATGACATCCTCGAAGCTGCGCTTGCAGGTGACGAACGGCTGACACGCCAAAAAATTCACGATCACCTGGCACGCCACCTGATCGAGGACATCCCGCTACCCGCGGTTGGCTGACGGCATATCATCCTCAAGGTAAACTTGAATGATCTCGCCAAAGCTCTGCTCTGCCTTAAACCCTAAAACGATTGCGCGCTGCGGATCAAAGTCGCGCGGCCAACCGGCGACGATTCGCATGATCGTGTCATCCGGCTCGTGTTTGATGCGATCGACCGCGTTTTGACCCGCTGCGCGTCGCAGCGCTTCGATCTGTTCGGCAACGGTGCAGCTAAAGCCAGGCAAGTTCAGCGCGCGTCGATCTTCGAGCATTGCTGTATCCAGATTTGCCGCGTGCAACAAAAAGCCAACGGCGGCGCGAGGGCTCGCATGCCAGTGCCGAACCTTGTCAGACACGGGCAGTATCGCCTCCTGACCGTTCAACGGTTCGCGGATGATGCCTGAAAAGAACCCAGAGGCCGCAGCGTTTGGTTTGCCAGGACGCACACAAATCGTTGGGAGGCGCAGCGAGATCCCATCGACGAACCCTTTGCGGCTAAAGTCCGTCAGCATCAATTCGCAAGCCGCCTTTTGCGCGCCATAGCTGGTTTGGGGTGCAGACAGGAACGTGTCGTTGATTTTGGTTGGAAACGGTCCGCCGAAAACGGCAATAGACGAGGTAAAGACGATTTTCGGGACGTAAGCGCCACCTGACGCGCGATGCTCTTCTTTCAGAGCCTCTAGCAAATGCCACATCGCCATCATGTTGACCGACCAGCCTTTGTCGAAATCGGCCTCGGCCTCGCCCGAGACGATAGCGGCAAGGTGATAAATCAGATCGAAACGTTCGCCTGCCAAGCGTCTGGCAACGGCGGGGTCCGCGACGTTCCCGATGACCTGCTTGCCCGGCGCAGATTCTGCGGGGAACCCAATGTCGAATAGCGTCACGTCATCGGTCGGCTGCAACCGTTGGGCCAGTTTTTGGCCAATCATGCCGCCGCCGCCCAAAACGAGTATTTTACTCATGCCTGATTCCCCTGCTTTGATTTCAGCTCAAGGTATAAACCGGCGTGATCCAAATCCGCACCACCCATCGCATTTACAAAGGTCGCAAAACGGTCGCGGACGGCCTGAGTTGACGGCAGAGTAAGCCCGAGCTGCGCGGCTTCAGCCAATGTGTTGTCCAAATCCTTGAGCTGGAATTTTGAAAGGCCCCCGGGTTCAAAATTGCCCTCTGACATACGCGCGCCGTGCTGCTGCAGAATGACGCTGTCGGCAAACCCTCCTGCCAATGCGGCGCGCAATGCCGCGGGGTCGGCACCACCAGCTTGCGCCAGCAGTGTCGCTTCGGCCACTGCACTGATTGTGACCGCAACAATCGTTTGGTTGGCCAGCTTCGCGAGCTGCCCAGCGCCCGAAGGACCGACGTGAACGGGCCGCCCCATCGCTTCGAAGATCACCCGCGCTTTGGCAAAGGTTTCCGCATCTCCGCCAACCATGATCGCGAGACTTGCTGCCTCGGCACCCTTTGTGCCACCGGACACAGGCGCATCCAGGTGGTGCACGCCCAGTTGCGCCAGCGTCAAAGCTTGCTCGCGCGCATGTTCGGGTTTTGCAGACGACATATCCAACCAAAGCGTCCCTGGCTTTAGGGCCGCTGACACGTCTGGATCATCGATGATAGCGCCGGTCGCATAGCCATCCGACAGCATGGTGATGATCACATCGGCATGCGCAACCGCTTGGGCAGGTGTGTCCGCCCATTTTGCGCCACCCGCAAGCACCGGCGCCGCCCGATCAGCGCTGCGGTTCCAGACGGTCAAAGCATACCCGGCAGCCATCAAATTTTGGGCCATCGGCACACCCATCAGGCCCGTCCCCATGAGTGTTACATTCGGTTTTTCTGCCATCCGACGGCCCCTCCCCGAGCCTTCAAATTCTAGGCGGTGGTCAAAACCCGCCGTCTGTCTTACGCTAACGGAAACACGACAATCGACCAGCCCGCCGGGCCGGATTTTTGTTGGATCAAAAAAATATATAAGCTTCGGAACCCCGGTCTCGTCTGATCGGCGCAACGAAAATCCGGCGCTTAAGGGGGAGAAAAATTTGGAAAACCAACGGCTTGCAGGTAAGCGCGCCTTAGTCACGGCTGCTGGTCAGGGCATTGGCTTGGCCAGCGCAATCGCTTTGGCAAAAGCGGGCGCCCATGTCTGCGCGACAGACGTAAACCCAAAATCCCTATCTTCGATTCGCAACACGAATCACGAAAATTTGGAAATTTTCGAACTTGATGCGCTGAACCCTGACAGCATCAAAGAAGGCGTCGCACGGGCCAATCCAGACATTCTGTTCAATTGCGCAGGTTACGTTCATCACGGCTCGGTCCTGGATGCAAAACCCGAGGAATGGGACTTTGCAATCGACCTCAATGTTCGGTCGATGATGCGGACCATCCAAGCGGCTTTGCCGGGCATGATCGAACGCGGCGGCGGGTCGATCATCAATATGTCTTCGGCGTGCTCTTCGGTAATCGGCGCGCCAAATCGTTTTATCTATGGCACAACCAAAGCCGCCGTCATCGGGCTGACAAAATCGGTCGCGGTCGATTTCATCAAGCAAGGCATTCGCTGCAACTGTATCTGCCCCGGCACCGTAGAAAGCCCATCCTGGCACGACCGCGTAAAGTCGCTGGGCGAAGAGATGGGCAGCTATGACGCTGCGATGGAGGCATTCGTCGCTCGTCAACCTATGGGCCGGGTGGCAACGGCCGACGAAATCGCCGCGCTGGTCGTTTACCTCGCCAGCGACGAGAGCGCGTTTACCACAGGACACCCCCACATCATCGACGGAGGATGGTCAGGCCAATGACCAAGAAAATCGGCATCGAGGATCTGAGATCCCGCAAGTGGTTTATGAACCCGGACAACCCCGAAATGACGGCATTGTATCTCGAACGGTATCTGAACTACGGCCTCACCCGCGCAGAGCTCCAATCCGGCAAGCCAATTATCGCAATCGCGCAAACCGGCAGCGACCTGAGCCCGTGCAATCGGCATCACATCGAGCTGTCGAAGCGGGTGCGCGACGGGATCATCGCAGCTGGCGGCACATGCATCGAAGTGCCTGTGCACCCGATCCAGGAAACCGGCAAACGTCCAACCGCCATGTTGGACCGAAACCTGGCCTATTTGTCCCTGGTAGAGACACTTTTTGGCTATCCGTTGGACGGCGTCGTTCTGAATATCGGCTGCGACAAAACCACCCCAGCCTTGTTGATGGCTGCCGCGACTGTGAACATTCCCTCCATCGCGCTCAGCGTCGGCCCGATGCTCAACGGATGGTTCCGCGGCGAAAGGACCGGCAGTGGAACAATCGTCTGGAAAGCCCGCGAAATGCTGGCCGCTGGCGAGATTGATGATGAAGGGTTCATGGAGCTTGTCGCCTCTTCCGCGCCTTCGGTTGGCTATTGCAACACTATGGGAACGGCCACGACGATGAACTCGCTGGCCGAAGCTCTGGGTATGCAATTGCCCGGCTCTGCCGCAATTCCTGCGCCCTTCCGAGAGCGCGGGCAAATGGCATATGAGACCGGAAAGCGCATTGTAGAGATGGTTTGGGAAGACTTGAGACCGTCTGACATCATGACCCGCGCGGCGTTTGAAAACGCTATTGTCATTAACTCGGCAATTGGAGGCTCGACCAACGCACCAATCCACCTCAACGGCATTGCCCGTCATCTAGGCGTGCCCTTGGACAATGACGATTGGCAAAAGATCGGCCATGACGTGCCATTGATCGTGAACCTGCAGCCCGCTGGCACCTACCTTGGCGAGGATTACCAACGCGCAGGCGGTGTCCCTGCCGTGGTAGGAGAGCTTTTGGAAGCAGGCCTGTTGCCGCACCCAGAGGCACTTACCGCCAACGGGCAATCGATGGGCGACAACTGCGCCGGCGTTCGGTCTGAGAACACGGACGTCATCAAACCTGTATCCGACCCCCTGGTGTCCGCCGCTGGCTTCATCAACCTCACCGGCAATCTGTTCGACAGCGCGATTATGAAAACCAGCGTCATAAGCGACGCATTCCGCGCGGTTTATCTGGCAAACCCCGAGGATCCAAACGCCTTTGAAGGGCGCGCAATCGTTTTTGACGGACCCGAGGATTTTCACCACCGCATCGATGATCCCGCAGAAAACATCGACGCCACATGCATCCTGTTCATGCGCGGCGCTGGGCCAAAGGGCTATCCAGGTGGTGCAGAGGTCGTCAACATGCGGCCTCCGGCTTATTTGCTGAAACAAGGCGTCGAAGCACTTCCCTGTATCGGGGATGGCCGCCAATCTGGCACATCCGGCTCACCGTCTATCCTGAACGCCTCACCCGAAGCTGCAGACGGCGGGGGGCTCGCCCTGTTGCGAACCGGCGACATGGTACGAGTCGATCTGAACGCCTGCACGGTTAACATGCTGGTGCCGCTCGATGAATTGGCCGGGCGCGCCCGTGCCTTGACAGAGGCCGGCGGCTATGACGCGCCGGAAAGCCAATCTCCCTGGCAAGAGATTTTCCGCGAGAAGGTCGGGCGTTTTGACCAGGGCATGACCCTCGCGAATGCAGACAGTTATCAAGACATCTCGCGCCGCTATTTGCCGCGCGACAATCACTAGGAAGGAAGACCATGAAACTCGTTCGTTACGGTGCACCCGGCGCGGAAAAGCCCGGACTTATGGATGGCGACACCTTGCGCGATCTCAGCGAACATATAGACGATATCACAGGTTCAATGCTCGACGACGCCTCGCTAGATCGGTTGCGCGCTTTGGACCCCTCAACGCTTCCTGCTGTGGACGGCAATCCGCGTATTGGGCCTTGCGTCGGCAACTTTGGCAAATTCCTGTGCATCGGTCTGAACTATTCCGATCATGCCGCCGAGCAGGGGCTGCCCATCCCCGAGCACCCTATTTTGTTCTTCAAAGCCAATTCCGCCATCGTTGGCCCGAATGATGATGTGGTTATGCCCCGCGGGTCAAAACGCTCCGATTGGGAGGTCGAACTGGGCGTTGTCATCGGCAAAGAGGCCAAATACGTCTCCAAGAATGACGCGCTGGACTATGTCGCCGGATACTGCATCGTAAACGACGTCTCCGAACGGGATTTCCAACAGAACCTGACTGGCCAATGGACCAAGGGCAAATCCTGCGACACATTCGGACCGACCGGCCCGTACCTCGTCACCCGAGATGACGTGCCAAACCCGCAGGCTCTTGATATGTCACTCAAAGTGAACGGCAAACAAATGCAGACCGGTAACACGGCCACCATGATTTTCACCGTCGCCGAGATCATCGAGCATCTCAGCCATCTCTTCACCCTCCATCCCGGCGACATCATCTCGACCGGCACACCACCAGGTGTGGGTGACGGTATGCGGCCGCAAGTCTATCTCAACGTCGGCGACGTGATGGAGCTTGAGATTCAAGGTCTTGGCACACAACGCACCGAGGTACGGCAGGATGCCTGATCTGCTGCAAATCGGCGGCATCACAGACGTGATGCGGTCCCGACTCCAAGAGGAATTCACCATCCACAAATTGGCTGACGGAACCTATCCCGCCGAGGCCATCACCCATATCGCGACAAACGGCCACGACGGCGTCAAGCCAGAGATCATGGACGCGCTGCCGAACCTGCAGATGATCAGTTGCTATGGCGTCGGCTATGATGCAATCGACACTTCGGCCTGTGTCGAACGCGGCATAATGGTGACGCACACGCCTAACGTCCTAAACTCCGAGGTCGCGACAACCGCTGTCATGCTCATGCTGGCCTGCTACCGCGAGCTCTTGCGGGATGACGCTTACGTGCGGTCCGGCACATGGGAAGCGCAAGGCAATGCGCCGCTGACACGCTCTGCCGACAACCAGACCGTTGGTATTTTGGGTCTGGGCCGTATCGGCCAAGCAATCGCTGACAAGCTCGCGCCCTGGGGCACGCGGATCGTCTACCATTCCCGCAATGAAAAAGATGTGCCCTACACATATTACCCCAAGCTTGTGGATATGGCCCGTGATGTGGACACACTGATCTGCATCACACCCGGCGGTCCGTCGACAAACAAAATCGTCAATGCCGAGGTTTTGGCCGCCCTCGGCCCAAACGGCACACTCATCAACGTATCGCGCGGCTCTGTCGTTGACGAAGCTGCCCTGATCGATGCGCTGCAATCGGGAACACTTGGGTGGGCCGGCCTCGACGTCTTCGAAGCCGAACCTCATGTGCCCCAAGCTTTGCGCGAACTTAACAACGTTGTCCTTCTGCCGCATGTTGGCTCAGCCACCGTTGAAACACGCGCGGCAATGGGTGCTCTTACCGTTGACAATCTATTGCAGCATCTCTCGGACGGCACGGTTATCAGCCCTGTGCCAGAGTGCCAAAATCTCTGACGTTTGTCCCACAACATGCTTTCTTTTGGCTACAAATATCCAAACCCGAACGTTGGCCCAAAGCTGTGTGGCTGGCCAACCAAAAAATCCACCTCCAAACACTTCATGCGGAACGCAGCATGACCAAGATCGTTTCCGTCACACCCCGCCTCTTCGCGGTTCCTCTGGATGAGGTTCTGGTTGACGCCAAACACGGCGATCACTCCCATTTTCACCTCATCACCGCGACAGTAACCTTGGACGATGGGCGCAGCGGGACTGGATATACTTACAACGGTGGCCGCGGGGGACACGCCACCGCCGCAATGATCCAACACGACCTCGCGCCGTTTCTTCTGGGCCAAGACGCAACGGACGTTGAAGCATTAAACGACGCGATGCTGTGGCACTTGCATTACGTCGGGCGCGGCGGCATCCTCAGTTTTGCCATTTCTGCCGTCGATATCGCGCTTTGGGATTTGCGGTGCCAGGCCGCAAACCAGCCACTTTGGAAAATGACCGGCGGCGCTGCAAAAACCTGCAAGGCTTATGGCGGTGGCATCGATCTGGCCTTTCCGTTGCCCAAACTCTTGCGCCATGTCCAAGGATATCTGGATGCAGGTTTGAACGGCGTCAAAATCAAGATCGGTCAACCGACCGAAGCCGAAGACCTGGAGCGCATTCGGGCGGTGCGCGCACAAATCGGGCCTGAAACTGCCTTCATGATCGACGCGAACTATTCCATGACGGTCGAACAAGCGATCTCGCTTGCAAATGCCGTCAAAGATCAAAACATTCTCTGGTTCGAAGAGCCAATCATCCCAGATCATTACACAGGCTACGCAGAAATTTCTGCCGCGACAGGAATGAACGTCGCAATGGGTGAAAACCTTCATACAATCCACGAATTTGAAATGGCATTGGCGCAATCAAACCTCGCCTTTGTCCAGCCCGACGCCTCCAATTGTGGTGGAATCACCGGCTGGCTTCAGGTCGCGGCATTGGCACGCGACGCTGGCGTTCCCGTATGCTCTCACGGGATGCAAGAACTGCACGTTTCGCTTGTGGCATCGCAAGATCATGGCGGCTGGTTAGAAGTGCATTCCTTCCCGATTGACCGATACACGAACCGCCCACTTGTTGTCGAAGACTGCCTTGCGGTTGCCCCAGACGAACCTGGCATCGGCGTTCAATTCGATTGGCCTCAACTGGCGCCATTCGAAATACCGCTCTCATGATTGCGTTTATCGCAGCGGTTATCTTCTTGCTGATTACGCCAGGTCCCGGCGTTTTGACCACAGCAGGTATCGGTGCGGCATACGGGTTTCGCGCTGGGCTGGGATTTATTGCGGGTCTTTGCATTGGCGGGTTTCTGGTGATGCTCGCTGTGATAACAGGCGTCGCAGCGATTGTGTTTACAATTCCTTGGCTACGCATTGCCCTGCTCATCGCTTCGGTCAGTTATCTGCTCTTTCTGGCTTGGCGCGTTGCGACAGCAGGGTCGCGCGTTGGTTTCATCAATCCCGGCAAACCGCTGGGGCTATGGAACGGGCTGGCTTTGCAGCCGATCAACCCCAAAGCCTACGTTGTCGCCTCTACCCTCTTTTCTGGATTCCCGATCTTACCGGACGCCATTCTGCTCGAGACAATCCTGAAACTGATCGTCTTCAACGCGATTTGGATCCCGATCCATCTGCTTTGGCTTTGGGCAGGCGCTCGGCTGCATGCGTTGAATCTGCCACATAAAACGCAGCGTTTGATCAACGTAGGTATGGCCTGCGCAATGGTCGCGGTTGTGGCGCTGGCGTTGATCTCTTCGCTCTGACCACGCCTAATCTTCAAAGGCCGTGCGCCACATGTTGTGCAAAGGGTCGGTCAGGTAAGCCCAAAGCGTCGTTTCATCGCCAAATAAATTGGCGGCCACAGGCATGCCCGAAACCAAAATCTCCTTACCCCCAACACGGTTCATCGAGGTTTCAAATGTATCCGTGTCGATGGTTGCCTTGGCCAAAAAGTAGGCTGGGACACCTTCAGGCGATTTTACAGGCTCCCCCGCGACGCCGGTAATCGTCAAATCAATCGGCAAGGCATTTCTCTGCGGCAGGCTCGTTATCTGCAAGGTTCCGCGCTGCCCGACAGCAATCTGATCCACGTAATGCACCGGAATATGCAAATTAACACGTGGCGCTTGCAGGTCCTGGCTAACCACCGCGATGTCTTCTCCTGGTTGCACAACCAGACCCTCGCGAACAAAATTCAACTGAGCAACTTTGCCAGACAGGCTCGCTTTTACATCGGCGCGCGAAATGATTTGATCCAGCTCGAGGATCTGTTTCTCGACCGTTCTCAAGCGATCCGAAGTTCTTTGATGACCCGTCAAAAGCGTCTCTAGGTATTCTGCCTTCGTTGCCGCGGTTTCCATATGCAACTTATCAATGTCGTCGTCCAAACGAACAGCATTCGCCTGAATTTGCGCCAGTTCAATCTCCGCCTGGCCCGCCTCCTTCACGAGTTGTTCCAAGTACACTTCCGAGGCAATACCACGGGCCGACAGACTTTCCGTTTTTGCAATCCTGTCTGCCAAGCGCTCTAACTGGGCCTCTCTCAATGACGCTTCTTTTTGGATGGACGCGCGGTGTGTTCTTGCCGCTTGAACCGACTGATCGCTTATGTTCGCCCTGTTTTGAAAAACCGCTTCGCGTTGTTGATACAAGGCATGAATATGCGCGTGGCTGGAGTGCTCACCTTTCAAAGCGCGTCCGTCTAGTCGCGCTTCGATTTCATCACGCTCGGCTATCAAAACGGCGTGCTCTTCCTTCAATAACTGCCTTTTTTCAAGCTCGCGCGAGACGTCAAATTCGATCAAGGTCTGCCCAAGATGAACGGTGTCGAACTGTGCCACGTGCACTTTGCCAACGCGTCCACCGCGCGCATGTTGGACAACATAGCTCGGCCGCTCCGACAATATTTCACCGGTCACTTTGATCGTCGTTTTGATTGGTGCAAGACCCGCCCAAAGTATGCAACCGGCCAAAAAAACCAGCACAGTCAAAAAGGCCCAAAGCAAGTTCCGATAGATGTCAGCAGGTAGTTGATCGTTATCTATCATCTCAGACGACCCTCAACTGCTGTGTCGGGCGATGCACGATCGTGGCCAAAACAGCGGACAGGTCTTCTTCCGCTCGATGTTCACATTTTTCGGCAATCTGCATGACGGCGGCGAGTGATCGCTCATCCCGATTCAATCCGTCAAGATTGGGCAACGACATTTGAACACGCTCCTGGACCTTTGAAACTTTCGCATCGATCTGGAGATGGCGCGGTTCGGACATCATGATGGAACAGGTCACATCATCGATGAACTCAAACTCAAAATTGATCATGCGTTCGCTGGTATCGGGCCCATTGTCGCGGCCGAATGCAAAGAGTTCGGTGGCTACTGTCGTTGCGCGTTCTCTGAATTCACTGTCGCCTTCGCGGGTAAACTGGCGGGCGATCCAATCTGAAAGGTCCTGAATAGATCCGCCGGAAATTGGAAGCCGCAAGCGGCGGTACGCACTTGCCATCCGCCCCAGGACTTCGGACCGTTGACCCATGTCCACGACCTTTCCATCTTCCATGACGATGATACGGTCGCACAGGTGCACAATGCCCAACCGGTGCGCGGACAAAACGATCGTCGTGCCTTGGGACTTAAGCCTATGGATCGCATCTAGCATGTTGCGTTCCCCTTCGTGGTCCAAAAGTGCGTTGGGTTCGTCCATGAAGAGATACTTGGGCGTTTCATATAAGGCGCGTGCAAACATGAGGCGTTGTTTTTGGCCTGCCGAAAGCAGGTAGCCCTCTTTGCCAAGGTCCGTCTCGTACGCGTTTGGAAGAGCAGAAATCAGACCATGCACTCCGGCCAAACGCGACGCAGCCAAGATCTTGGCGTCATCTGGGTTTGGATCAAATCGGGACAAGTTGCTCGCTATTGTGCCGCTCATTTCTGGCACCATTTGCGGTACATATCCGATTGCGGTGTGGCGAACGCTATCATTTAGGCTTCGTACATCTGTTTCATCCAAAAACGTGTTACCAATCTTAGCAGGCGAAATGCCTGACAAAGCCTCCAACAAAGTGCTTTTGCCGCTTCCCGATGCGCCCATGATGGCGACACACTCCCCCGGTTTTATCTTGAAAGAAATGCGGTCGATCCGTGGCGGGCGGCCGTTTCCGCGCGGTATGGTTAGGTTAACTGCTTTCAATGCGCCGGATAGGTCTGCCACTTCGGTACGTTGAACCTCCGGCGCGTTGGCAGACGTGTTTAGCGCCTCGTACGCTGCACGCACGTCTTTGACTTGTGGAACGAGGCGCGTCGCGGCTTCGATAATTGCAATCGTTTTGCCCAGAATGATGCTGGCCCCGATCATGCCACCTGCGGAAAGGGATCCTTGCGTAACGAGGTAGGCCCCAAGCGCCAGAGAGCCGATTTGGCAAAATGATCTCAGAAAGCGGCCTAATGCGGCTGATATGTTGTCAGCGCGCCGCAGTCGGTTCGCAGGTTTCGCGATTTGATCCAGTGAAGCCAGATACAGAGCCCGCAAGTTGGAGTAGAGAGCCATTAGACCACCCGAAGGCCCAAGGTGATCGACGCGGGACAGTGTTCGCGATCCGTCCTGGCGAACGGCACTTACTGTCGTTTTGGTCTGCTCGGTTACCGCCTTGGTCACCCAGGACAAACCGAAAAGAAGACAGGCCGCAGTCAAAGCGAATGCGACAAACGCTGGGTGAATGAGCGTTAACACAAGCAAAAACAACGGTATCCAAGGCGCATCTAAAAGCAACGTTGCGCCTTGTCCTGCGATAAACTCCCGCAATCGTGATACATTTCCCATCGTCGTCGCTGCTGGCGGCTCTAATCGCTCTGACAAGGCAGTTCGCGACAAGGTCAGCTCTAACCAGTCACCGGATTTACCAAGTGTCTGGTCCCGGAAGAATTCAACAACTGATGTCGTGAGCAATGCCCCGACCGCTATCAGAAATAGCATCGCGAGCGTGTTGAGGTTTCCCGTGGGCACGACGCGATTGAGCACGTGCATCATGAAAATCGGTGAGACCAAAACCGAAAGGTTGGTCACGAAACTAAAGGCGACGAGCGGGAGCAGCACGGCGCGCAATTGTTTGACTGCGCGCGCCGCATCACTTTGAGCAATTGATGCCATTTCAGAGAAGGAAGTTCGTTTCGTTCAAGTCGTCCGGATTGATCGACTTGAGCAGGATCTTGTCGCCAGCGCCGGACTTATCTATTCCCTCCAGATTGATTTCTGTGGCCCAACCGCGATCGATGATGCGGTCTTGGACGTCTTCGTAAGACAGCCCGTAAGCGGTGAGGTCGATCTGATCAGCGTCTACTTCAAAGTCGTGTATCGTGTCTTTGCCGCCGCCATGCTGATACTTGAAAACATCTGAAGCATTGTCGCGCCACCATTGGCCGCCCCACATATGATCGTTGCCAGCGCCGCCTTCGATTGTGTCGCTGCCAGACCCTCCGACCAGTTTGTCTGCGCCTGCGCCTCCATCGATGCGGTCATTGCCGTCTTTGCCCTGGATAAAGTCCTTGCCAGCACCGCCAAAGCCAGTGTCATTTCCGGCGCCGAGGTTAATGGTATCGTCATTGGCGCCGCCATCGGCCCAATCGTCGCCAGAACCCGCGAATAAGGCGTCATTTCCGGCGTCACCTGACAGCCGATCATTGCCCGCCTCTCCGTGAAGGGCATCCGCGCCGGCACCGCCTTGCAACATGTCGTCTCCGCTGCCACCGCTTAGGTAATCATCACCTGCATCGCCAGAAAGCACGTCATCTCCAGCATCGCCGGACAAAAAGTCTTTGCCAGCACCGCCCGATAAAACATCCGACTCTGCTCCGCCGAAGGCGCGGTCATCGCCGGAACCGCCAGAGAGAGTATCTTCGCCGGTGCCGCCATGAAGGACGTCATCGCCAGCGTTTCCATACATTTCATCATTTCCCGCGCCACCGCGAAGATCATCGTCCCCGCCTTTTTCGAGGGTCAGAGACGGTTTTCGGATCAGTACAGTCGCCTCGGTATCCACCTCCGCAAATGGATCGATCGCGCGCGGATCAACCGCGCCATCATTTGCGGCGGTTGTCCTGGCGTTTGCCATGAATTCAGCATGCGCTTCGCCTGTCTCAAAGTCATAGTTGATCTTGTAAATCCCACCTCTGACGCCTGTTGAGCTATCGAGGTCGTGATCGCCTTTGTTCAGACCCACATACAGGTTCCCATCGCCGTCCATGAACACGGCGCCGTACGCACCTTTTGGCATGCCAGCAGCACTTTCTGAGCCAAAAAGCGTCTCTGTAATTGGGATCGTCTCGCGAACTGGCACGCCGCCGCCGTCCAGCGTTGTGACATCGATACGATGTACGGCCCCCGGCATACCGTTTTTGGACGGTGCTTCTACGACATAAAAGGCTTGCTCCTTTTGATTAAAGGCAATGTCATAGGCCCGACCGCCAAAGAAATTATCCGGCAGGTAGATGTTTTCGACCGCGGGATTGCCGTCGGCGTCCAAATTATCGACGTCAATCTTGGTGATCCGGTTGATTGAGGAATCAAAGGTCCAAAGGTTACCTTCGGCGTCAAAGTCCCCAACATAGTCACTAACAGGAGTTTTGCCGACGCGATACATCTGACCATGCGCGTCCAGCATCACCAGATCTTTGGTCAGAACTGGGTTGCCAAGCGCATCTTTTCCGCTGGTCTTAGCAATTCCGTAGATTAAGTCGTCTTCTACGTTCAAACCGATCGCATTGACCTTGACCCCGGTACTCGGCCCTGCATCGACATATTGATTTGTTCCGGTATCAAAGACTTTGAGCTGGCCGGTGGTGATCTGATAAAGCTTTGACTGACCAGGTGCAAAGGCTGCGACATCCACGTCTTCCCCACCCAAATTCACCGTCTTTTGGTAGTTGAAAATGGGATCCGTCGTGTTGATGATCGGTCCGGCATCAGCCGCGGCAGCGCCATCTGAGGGGATGTTGCGAAACGACAGAACGCCTGGCTCACCTGTGCCTTGGACAGACAAACTATGCGTTTGGTAAACGCCGGATGATGCATCAAAGGTGTCGAGGACTTCGCCATTCCAAAGCACTTCCACCGTGCCATGCGTAACGCCCGCGGGGAGGTTTGAAGCCAGATCGAAGGAAAGCGTATATGTCTCGCCCGCTTCGGTTTCGACGGTTTGAGACATATCCGGCAGGCCGGTGTCTGCGTTTTTGGACGTCTGCCAGCCTTGGGTCTCGCCGTACTGGCCGAAGTTAACCGAGCCTTCTGCGCCCGGTCTCAAGACATTCTCGCTCACCATGTCGCCGTAAACGATGTCGTCGCCGGCGCCTGCATTGACCGTGTCGGCACCGACGCCTGCCTCGGCAAAGTCGTCGCCGTCTTCGAGGTTGATGACATCCGCTCCCGCGCCACCATAGGCCGCGTCGTCGCCTAGACCGGCGTTTATTCGGTCATCACCGCTGCCGGCATAAAGTCTGTCGTCGCCAGCGTTCCCGATCAAAACATCCGCGCCAGAACCGCCAGTGATTACGTCAGCGGATCCATCAAGTTTGACATAAGGATCGCTTTTGTCGGCGTTCAACAAATCGGGCTTATAGACCCATTTACCATCCACCAATTCCCATTCAGCGCCAGCGCCCCCACCAACGAGCAAATCGTTGCCAGCGTGACCGATGATCTCATCTTCTCCGGTTCGACCCTCAAGACGATCTGCGCCGCCTTTTTCTTGGCTTTCAACTCCAGCGGCGTCATGAATCGCAGCAAGATTTGTCGCGCCCACATCCAAAGTAAAAACAGCATCTTCAAAGTCGCGGTCACCGCCGCCAAACAAGTCCTCAAATCGGATTTGCAAGGCGCCATCGCTGGCCGTTGCACCCAGGGCGTGCTGGAGCCCGTCTGCGTTGATCGCATGATCGAAAGTTCGAGAAGATGAATGGTAGATCGATCCATTTAGAGTTGTGACTTGGCCTTCTTTTGACACATGCTGGAGCAAAAGCGGAGCGTTGCCATCTACCGACGCGGAGGAATCAAAAACGGAAACAAACTTAAGTTCACCTTCCGGCAAACTGCCAAAGTCGTTTTTGTTGAAACCGTTTGCAACCAGGAAAAACCCCACCTGATCACCGGCACTCAGACTCACGGTTTGTTTGCTAACGCCAGAAACAAGATCCCCACCTGAGCCTGCGAGGGAAGCGTTCGCCCATAGAATCTGTACATCCGAAATTTCGCCCGTTTCGGGGTCAATTTTGTAAGTCCCGAGCGTGTTTTTATACCCGGCACTCTCGTAATCGAACGTAACCGACATGTCGTAATCTTCGACAATCGCCATCTTTGCCGGCGAGAAAGTTTGCTCTTCAGCTGTGTCACCGACGAGCTTATCTTGCCCTGATCCGCCGAGCACATAGTCGTTGCCAGCACCCGCTTCGACAGTGTCATTTCCAGCGTTTGCAAAGATGTGGTCGTCTTGTTGACCCGTCTGAAAATGTTCATCGGTCTCTGTGCCAACGAGCGTTTGCCCCGTGATTTGCTCTGCCATGTCACTGTTCCTCTTGTTCGGATGACATGTTGTTACAGCGCAATCTCCTGACAAAGTCCTAACGGCAGCAGGGCTTTTTTCTTCATAGTTATTAGGAGTTTAATCTACTAATGACGAAATATTTTATCTGGAACAAAACAGGATCAACGGCTTCTTAAGATTGCGGTCTTAGGGTGAACCGAACATTTACTGAACTGGGGTTCGCATCATGACGGGGACCGACACAGACATCGGCGATTTCGTTGGTGGGGATGAGGTTAAGGCAGACTTGGTTGAACAAGGTTCGCCACTGGCCACCGATCGCACGTTGCCCGGTTGGGTCACGGTGGTTGGCGCTGCGTTTTCGGTCATGATTTACGCCTGCGCGGTCAGTTTGGCTGTCCTCACCGCCTTTTTTCACGCCCAAGTCGCCAATGAGGGCGAGGTTATCTTGGCCCCTTTGCTCGCGATCGTGGCCGTGGTTCCAGTTTTAGGCATATTAGTTTTTGAATTTGCCTACGCGCGGGCCCTTGCGGGCCTACGCTACATGCGAGGCCCGGCGGCGATCCGCGTTTACGCGCTTTGTGGTTGCATTACCTTCGCAATTTTAGCTTTTTTACACCCCTTTGTGCCTATCGCAGGGTTGTTTGCGACTGGGCTAGGCGGATTTTGCCTGGTCTTCGTGGGCAAATTGCGCAGGCGGGAACGCTTCTGGGACTTCTTGGTATCCGAAGCGACTCCGGTTTTGACAGGTCGCGACCAAGTTGGATTTTCGCTCGCAACCGTCGACGCTACGGAACACACGCTTGCTCCAGCTTTGGTTGCTACATTCGGGGTTTTTGCTCTTGTAGGTTCGTTCGGACTAGCGAGCTATCTGGTCGCTACCGAAGTCATCGCGCCCAGCGCAATGACAGCGCTCGCTTTGCTTAACACGATCGCGTGCGTCGCAATTTTGGCTTTCGTCCGCTCGCACCTGAAAACGCCCGAACACGCCTTGCAGCGGGACGCCCAGGTCAGCTCAGAATCGATTATCGAAGAAGACGCTGGACGCGATAACGTGATTGTTCGCAAATTGCGCGTCGCCAGCCCGGACGGCGCACCAATAATCGACGATCTGTCGCTATCCGTGCCACCAGGAACGATGCTTGCCGTAACCGGCGACAGCGGCGCCGGAAAGAGCCTTGTTTTGTCCGCGATTTCCGATCCTTTTGCCCTCAACAAACTCACTGTCGCTGGCACAGTGCGCATCAATGGAATTGATCCTTGGCGGCGGGAACGAAGCGCATTTTCCGTGCCTGCCGTTCTCCTTCCTGAGCAGCCGATCATCTTACCAGCAAGCGGGGCCGAGAACCTGGCCTGTTTTCAAGATGGCGCCGTTTTGCACCACGCAAAACGGCAGTTAGAGCATCTGACCTTTTCGAGCGAACTTGCCGAAGAGATTTGCGCCACAACGAACGCAACACTTTTGCCAAGCGTCCAAAAGAAGCTGTTGGCCTTTGCCCGGGCATTCAATGTCGCGCCGCATCTTTATCTGTTTGATCGGCCGGAAGATGGACTAAGCGAAAAGCAAATCGGCATGTTGCTGAGCCGTTTCAAGAATGAAACCCGGCTGGGCAGAACAATATTTCTCGTTACCGAAAACCGCAGTTTGATCGAAGCGTGCGACACGATCATGGTCCTCCAAAACGGGCGCATGGTTGACTTTGGAAACGCAAAAGACATTCGCGAAAGGCAAGCCTCAGGATGGGCGCGGTTCGTCGGGCAGAGAAGCCTCGAAATCGAAGAAAATCTTGAAAACTGGATCCGTTCACATTTCAAACGGCCGGGCGATGAAGCCAACCGAAGAAAGGCGGCTTTACTGGCATCTGAAATGCTGGCGCTGTCCTGCCAGCACACAGGTGCAGAAAGCGTTCACCAGAAATTCGTGCTCGAATTCAAGCACTTTGTCGGACACTGCCTGCTGCGGATGCAAGACAATGGCTCCCCAATAACGACAGCGACTTTGCAAAAGGCTCAACAAGAGGTTTCGCAACCGCGCGCGTGTGGGCGTCTTAGCCCTCTGGCGACTATTCTGTCAGTTGCAACCGATGTGGAAACCTCGGCCGAGATCGATCAACGGTCACTGACCGTGAAGCTTGAGACATACGATCCACGCGCGACACAAATTGCTCGTAGCGATGCGCAGACTCCGGCGTAGGCAAAGATACAAACGCCCTGCAGAGCGACTGCGACCTCACATCACACGGTCATTCTGCGCCTGGGCTCTCGCACTATCAGTTATCCTGTCGCTCGCGGGATTAACATTTGTGCAATACGCTTTGCTTGATGAACAGGAGATATTGGTCGGCAAGGCGCAACTCCCGGTTACTACCCTCATTTTTGAAACGCCTCTGAATATTCCATTATCAAAAATCTTTGTGTCACCCGGAGAGATAGTGCGCGCTGGTCAAATTATTGGAATAATCGATGATGTCGCTGCAACCGAACAACTGAACATTCGTAAGACTGAGCTGGCGCGTCTTCAGAGTTTGTTACAGTGTCTACACAACCCAGAGGAAAAGAAGTCTTCTGCCGAATTTGACGGCTTGTCTTTAGCGGTGGCGGAGAAAGCCCAAGCAGAATGCGACGATGCGCGCACAAAAGTGTGGGCTTCGCAAAAACGCTTGGTGGCCAAAAGGCGCCAAGCGGAAAAGACTCTGAATACTACAGAAAAAGCATATAGAGCGGCTTTGAAAGACAGGTCAAAATCGCCAAATTTCCGGCTGAAACATGCGCTCCTTCTGGCCGAAGCAAAAAGGCAGCTCGTCCTACAAATGGACACGCTTGATCAACTTATTGAAGTTGCGTGGAAGAATGCAATCACAGGAACTGACACCTACAAAACGGCAATATCACGCCTTGGGTATGTCACACAGGAAATTGACACGCTGAACCAACTTCTTGCAAACCCACAACTGCGAAGCTCTGCCGATGCGTTGATCTTTTTTGCCGAAGTAGACCGAACGCCGGAGGGCAATCGGCAACGACCTGTCTCGGCGCTTCTTTTGGACAGGCTACACAAAATAAAAACCCTAACCACAAGAATGCCGCTACGCGGGCCAGGCGTTTGGAAAGTCGGCGGCTTAGTCGATGTTCAGTTTGGAACAACGCAAATCGAAACGCCATACCATATCGGCAAAATCGAGGCCGTGGCTCCAATTAGCGCGGAAGAGGTTCTGATTGAGATCACTTTCCTCGAGCCCATCCGTCATTTACCCGACCTCATCGCAGCCAAACTTTCGCGCAACCCAGGGAGTTTTGGTGGCGAAGTCACTGCCACTATTGCAATCAGAACCTCCAAAACTGTCTTCTCGCTGCCGAAGTGGGAAGACTTTATGGTCGCTACACCGCCGACACTTCCAACGTTTGGATCCAATCAGCCAAAGGAAATGCCCCTTAGACTGACCCGAGACCTAAACTTTAGCCAATAGGGTCTGATGCCGTAACTTGTCGCGCCAGGTTCGGGTGATCGCAAAAGAGAGACAAGTGCGTCCGTCTGTGGGAAAGGTCGCAACCATGCTCGCGAGTTGTTCGACGCCTGACTAAAAGTGAGCCAAGAAATCACAGCCTTGTGCATAATTCACTTTGTAACTGCCGACGCGAGCTATAAGAGCGCCGTTTGATGCTCTTAAACCTGAAAGATCTGCCATGCTCGTCGTCTGAATTAGACGATTATGACCCAACCCAGGCAGGCCACCGTTACTTCCGCTAGTGTATTTTTTTCTGCTCACAAAAACTGATTGTCGGGCTCAGCAATGTGAAGCGGTCTTCGAAGAGAAATCGCTCCCGGCAATGAAGCTGAGCCGGCCATTTTCCGACACTCTTCAAGTCATCGACCCATGCAAAGACAAATCCCGAAGCAACGAAGATCGAGACCAAGGCACCTGACGCCCTCCGGTTTCTCGGATAACTTCGAGGCGGACAGAACGCATTGTGTCTTCGATGGTTTTGGGGGCGTTCAACAACTGGGAAACAAGCGCGCGAATAAAAGGGCTGTTGGCCGTTTGACCGTCGTAAGCATCGGCGCCCGGTTGGGTCGCGAATGCTGTGAATTGGCCTGCAACGGTCGAGAAATTGCGCTTGCCGCCGCGGGGCAATTTTTCGACGTGGATAAAAGGGTTCGAACGGCAAGCGTCAAAAATTAGGACTTTGTCACGCGCTTCACTCGCCATGCTTTCGGTAAACCGATGCTCTGGAAAGGCATGCGTGCGTCCACTGGAGGCCTCGATAGGTGCGTCGCCCAATAGCGCAAACGTCTCTCCGTTCGACATGTAGCCGTGACCAGCAAAGAAGATCAGCATGAGCTTTGAAGACGCAGCGCGCGTTCCAAAATTGGACAGCGCATTGCTTAGACTGACCGACGACGGATTTAACAAAACGCGGCTCTCGAAACCCAACCAAGACAAGACTTTGGCCAAGGCCTGGGCGTCATTTCCTGCAAATCGCAAGTTGGGTGCATTTTGATATTCAGTACAACCGATGCAAAGCGCGACCGCTTCACCTGGCCTCCACCTCGAAACCAATGGTGTGGCAATTGCTGGTGTCGCTGCGAACGCGAGGCCGCCAGACAACAAAGTTCTACGGTTCACGATGCAGAACAGTCGCCCCCTTCAACTTTGCGGGCGAGGATTTCCACACGCCTGTTCCGCGCATCTGTGGGAGAAATTTCCGGTAAAGTTTTGCTTTCACCCATACCAATGCTCAGCAGCCTATCGGCGCGCATACCCAATGGTCCGATCATGAAATCGTAGACAGCCTTTGCCCGCCTTTCGGACAGGGCTTTGTTCAGAGCTTCGCCTCCGACAGCGTCCGTGTGGCCCACAAATTTCACGCAGAGATCGCGCATTTCGCTGGCAAGCAGCACGTTGGATAAGCTGGCGAGGTGATCTTGATAGGTTGTGTCGAGCTCATCAGAGCCGAAATCAAAGTGAATGTAATAGCCGTTTTCCGCCCACGATTTATGCGCCGCCGAAACGGCGGGCTTTGGCATAGGCGCGGCGGGCTGGTCCGGGGCCTCGTCTATGGCGCGCGTCAATCCGAGAGGGGCCGGTTTCGGGCAGGCGTCATGTTGCTTCAAAGTCAAGGCGTACCAAATTGCGCAGGCGTCTGATTTCACCGACAATTCGAGAACATCAGCCTTTAGTGGAACGGCTGTCCCGCACACCAATGTCACGGCGATTGCAAACTTTCTCATGAAAACCTCCAAACTTGATCACCCGAGGGGCAGTGATTCACGGAAATCGTAAACAACTGATAAAAGGGCGAATTTTAACTTCTCCATCTTTAATCGTCGCTTTTGATTAACCTTTGGCAGCCATTTCTGCGTGTATGGTTCGTCTGGTTCGAATATGGTTTCTTGTCCTGATCTGCGCGCTTGTGGCTGCGTGCGATGAGGCGCCGGCTTTGCTCGCGCCGGATGTCGCTCAGCCTATTACACGTCCGGCTCGTAACTTTACGTCCTTTGACGGCGCACTTAGATGCATGGACCGGCTGCTGACTCAGTCGAAACGTCCGACAGTGCTGCTGTCTTCGACGGGAATTGCTGATCATACGCGCCGAATTAACGTGGCTGGCGACGATATGCTGATCAATGCGTTGGTTCGCATGACGCGCAACAGCAAGTCCTACATTTTTTTGGATCAAGGATTGGTCAGTGCGCAGGGTCTTATTGATCTGTTGGTCGTTCAAAAAACGGACACGCCGCGACCCAGCTATTATGTTCGTGGCGCAATTAGTCAGCTCGACAGTGGCGTTGTGGTCGACGATATGACCATTAGTCTGGACCGAGCCTCTGGATCTGCTTCCGGGGTTCAGACTACTCAGATTGAAAACAAGAACCAAATTTCCGTCGTTTCTGTCGATCTGCATTTGGTTGGGTTTCCCAGTCGGCGGGTGGTTCCTGGCGCTTCCGTCGCGAATTCGATGGTGGTACAGCATCGTAACCGTGGCTTTGAAAGCTACGGTTTAATCTCGATGACCGGAGTTGATTTGGAACTTCAAGTCGACCGGCTTGAAAGCACCGGCCAAGCTGTTCGAAACTTGATCGAGGTCAGCTTGATCGAGCTCATTGGGAAACACTCAGGCGTGCCCTATTGGACCTGTCTTTCCGATCCCAACACGAATGCGCAAAAAAACTCAGGCGCTGAAAACAGTTATGTCGCGATGGCGCCAACAGATCGCATAAAGATAGCTCAACAGCGGCTGAAACAACTTGGCCTCTTCACTGGGCAGGTTACTGGAGTGATCGATCCTACAACGCGCGCGGCCCTGGCAGATTTTCAGGCGCGCGAAAACCTTTTGGTGAGCGGCGTGGTCGATTTTGACACGTTCGCCCGGTTGGACGAACGGATCAAGAAAGGCGCCGCGCCCATACCGGTGAGGAGACCTTTGGCAACTCAGTCAAAGACATCGACAAGGCGGATTGAGCAGCGCAGGCGAACTTCAAACAGCCAAACCGACACTGACTCGACGCAATCCTTGCGCGACTTCCTCCCACTCGACTTGCAAAGGACAGAGAGACGGGGGCGAAGCAACGAGTCTTTTCAGAGTTTGGACAACATTCTGCCGCCGCAATAATCTCCGGCAACAGTCCGCTGTAAAAGGCAAATGAAGCACTCAAACATAGCGAAGCATCACTGATTGCGGCAAACTCTGTCCAAGCGCTAAGGTTGCGTGTGACCGAAGCTTTGCTGTCAAAACTGATTCCTTTTGTTCTGACCCGCCCGACGCGGGCATCGATTGGGTTTTGGTCCTCGCTCTCACCCAACGTGCAAAACGTTTTAGATCCGGTTGTGTCGCCTTTGGTCGAGATTGTTCCGTTGCAGCCAGAAGATTCATTCCCACAAACCGATGCGGTTGTGTTTTCGTCTGCGAACGGTGCGCAGCATGGACCCCCTGGCGACGGAAGACCTGCTTTTTGCGTAGGCGAGGCAACAACCAAAGCGGCGTCGAACCGCGGTTGGTCCGCTGTTCAAACTGGCCAGACTGCGGATGACGTTGTGCGCAAGCTAAGCGACAGCGACGCGCGGCCATCTCTTTTGCATCTATCCGGGCAACATACCCGAGGGGACTTGGTCGGGCGTTTGTCTGACGCGGGATTTCGGGTTCATCATGCGATCGTCTATGATCAGGTCCTGCAACCGCTTTCTTCTGAAGCCATCAATCATATGAAAGCGGCGGAAAAATCCCTCGTCCCGCTCTTTTCGCCCAGAACGGCAGCACATTTTTCGCGGCAAGACGTTCGCCCGGAAAGCACCCATCTGATCGTGATGAGCCGTTCTGTCGCGCTTGCTTTGGAAAATTTGCCATTCGCGAGCGTCACTATAGCTGAACAACCAACTGCCCACGCGATGCGCGACGCTACGCAAACTTGGCTGAAATCCCACGCCTCGGGTTGAGAGCGCGAGACGCCGGCTATAAATTCGCTAGAGTATCTTAGGGCTTAGGGAATCGGAGAGGTAACAGGTGCCAAAGTCAAAAGCCGATAAACCGTCCGAGGACGAAAACCTGACAAAGGATCCAATCGCCGAAGAGAGTGGTCAGGATGACGCCCCGCAAGAGGCGCCAGAGGAAACCGTCACAGCCAGCGCGGAAGACGAGGTGATCGACGCCCCTGAGGCGGAAGAGGAAACGCTTGTGGCTGAAGTTGATGAGCAAGATGTGCTTGAAGCGGCGGAAGAAGACGCGCCAGAAGTTATCGAAGAGACGACGATTGAAGAGGTGGACAATCAGCCGGAAGAGCCTGCACCTGCCCCACCTCCGCCCCCGCCCCCGGCGCCTGCGGAACAAAAACGGTCAGTCGTGCCGATGGTACTTGCCGGTGTGGTAACGGCGGCGGCTGGTTTTTTTGCCGGTCAGGGCGGTCTTCTCCAATCGGTTTTCCCGCCCGAAGAACCGCCAGTAGTCGAAAACCCAGAGATCGTGGCCCTAAAGGACCAAGTCGAAACGCTCCAAGCCAGCCTGTCCACCGCGCAGGATGCCATCGCGGACCTCACAAACCAGGTGGCAAACCTGCCAGAACCCGCCGCGGCGCCAACCGCGCTCGATATCCCACAAGAAATCTATGATCGGCTGACGGCTTTGGAAAACCTACCTGCGCCCGTTGTCGACGATAATGTGCCAGAGGAGCTGCAATCGCAATTCTCGAACCTTCAGGCGTCAGCGGAACAGCAGCAAACTGAGCTGCAATCCTTGTTGGATGAGCTCAAATCCCGAGATGAAGAAGCCTTGTTGAACGCCAAACGGGCCGAAGCACGCGCAGCGATGGCGCAGATCAACACCGCTTTGGGGTCTGGATCGGGCTTTGCTGACGCTCTGGCCTCGCTAAAAGGTGCGATGGATATCGATGTGCCGGACGCCTTGACCCAAACCGCCGAGAATGGCGCGCCAACATTGACGGCCATTCAAGATGGCGTCGCGGATGCGGCGCGGGCGGCGCTCTCAGCAGCGCGTGAAGAAACAGCCGACAGCAGTGGGCTCGCCGGTTTCTTGCAACGCCAATTGGGCGCGCGCAGTGTGGCACCCCGCGCCGGAGACGATCCGGACGCCGTTCTGAGCCGTGTCGAAGCCGCCATCCGCCAAGGCGATCTGGACCAAGCATTAGCCGAGGCAGACGCGCTGCCCGAAAGTGCCAAGACTGCGATGGCGGACTGGCTCGCAATTACCCAAACCCGCAGTGACGTGTTGAAAGCCGCCGAGGCGGTGACCGCACAGCTGGCTGGCTAAACGAGGAAAAGGACCGCATATGCTCTGGTCTCTGTTTAAAATCATTCTGTTCGTCTGCGCCGTCGCTGCTATGACCTTTGGCGCCGCTTACTTGCTGGAATCAAGCGGCGGTATTCGGATCGAAGTCGCGACATTCGAATATTCACTCGGCCCACTTCAATCCGTGATTGCCTTGGTGCTGTTGCTGGTGGGTTTGTGGCTGCTGCTCAAACTGCTGGGTCTCTTGCGGGCGACGTGGCTGTTTATCAACGGCGATGAAACAGCTATGTCGCGCTACTTTGCCCGCAACCGTCTGGCAAAGGGGTATGACGCTCTGGCCGATGGCATGATGGCGCTGGCCTCTGGCGAAGGGCGACTTGCGCTGGTCAAAGCAGAGCGGGCCAACAAGTATTTAGATCGGCCGGAGCTCACCAACCTGTTGACGGCGCAGGCCGCTGAACTGTCGGGGGACAAAAAGAAGGCCGAGGAAACATACCGAAAGCTGATTACAGATGACCGCACGCGGTTTGTCGGGGTTCGAGGTATTTTGAAGCAACGTTTGGCCGACGGTGACACGGAAACAGCGTTGGAGCTTGCCAAAACAGCCTTTGCGCTGAAGCCAAAGCACGAAGAAACACAGGATGTGTTACTGCGCCTTCAAGCGGATAACGAAGATTGGTCTGGCGCGCGCGATACTCTCGCGGCCAAGCTCAAGCATGGCTCATTGCCGCGCGATGTTCACAAACGGCGCGACGCCGTCCTTGCATTAAGTGCAGCAAAAGCCAGCGAGGACACAGACGAAGCGGACAAGGCCCGCGAAACGGCTATTCAGGCGAACCGCCTGTCGCCAATGCTGGTGCCGGCCGCCGTCATGGCCGCGCAGGCATACCTCGACAAGGGTCAGAAACGGCAAGCCATCAAGACGATCAAGAAGGCTTGGACCGAATTGCCGCATCCCGATCTGGCATCGGCATTTGCGGCTGTTGAGCCGGACGAGACCCCTGCCGAACGCTTGAAGCGGTTTCAGCCATTGATACGCATCAAGCCAGACGATCTGGAAACGCGAATGCTGCGCGCTGAGTTGAACATCGCGGCAGAGGATTTTCCCGAGGCGCAGCGCGCTATTGGCGATTTGGCAGAAACGAACCCATCCGTTCGCGTCGCCACGCTGATGGCTGCGATCGAAAAAGGCCAAGGCGCGAGCGATTCAGTCGTCAAAGGCTGGCTGGCGCGGGCGGTGACTGCGCCCCGTGGGCCAAGCTGGGTGTGCGACAACTGCCAACATGTCCAAGGCGAATGGAACGCCACATGCTCTAACTGCGGATCTTTGGACACGCTGACATGGCGATTGCCGCCGGAGCGCGAAATGATCTTGCCCGGCGGCGCGGACATGCTGCCGCTTTTGATCGCATCAGACGGAGAAGAGGGCAGCGATATCGAGGACCTACCCGTCGCATCCGACGTGGCCGAAGCAGAAGTCGAAGAGACCAAGGTCGACGATATCGTCGAGGCGACCCTCGAAGACAGCGAAACAGAGGACAAGAAAAAAGCCGACGCATAATCTGCACCGGCTTGTTTTGCTGACCTACAAAGCCGTCGCCTATTAATAGCGATAATGTTCTGGCTTATAGGGCCCTTCGGGCTTTACGCCGATGTAGGATGCTTGATCCGCATCAAGCGGCGTGAGCTTTACGCCGATGCGGTCCAAGTGCAGGCGCGCCACCTTTTCGTCGAGATGTTTCGGCAGGATGTACACTTCGTTGTAGTAGGCCTCACCCTTTGTCCATAGCTCGATCTGAGCCAGAACCTGATTGGTGAAAGAGGCCGACATAACGAACGACGGGTGGCCGGTCGCATTGCCGAGGTTCAGCAAGCGGCCTTCTGACAAAAGAATGATCCGATTGCCCGACGGCATCTCGATCATGTCGACTTGCTCTTTAATGTTGGTCCACTTGTGGTTCCGCAGACTGGCGACCTGAATTTCATTGTCGAAATGGCCGATGTTGCCAACGATCGCCATATCCTTCATCTCGCGCATATGCTCGATACGGATGACGTCCTTGTTGCCAGTTGTCGTGATGAAGATGTCCGCGTCGGAAACCGCATCTTCCAGCAAGACCACCTCGAAGCCATCCATTGCCGCCTGCAACGCGCAAATCGGGTCGACTTCTGTCACTTTGACCCGGGCGCCAGCGCCGCGCAGTGATGCCGCCGAGCCTTTGCCAACGTCACCGTAACCCATGACAACCGCAACCTTGCCGGCCATCATGGTGTCAGTCGCCCGACGGATGCCGTCAACAAGGCTTTCCTTACAGCCGTACTTGTTGTCAAACTTCGACTTAGTGACTGAATCGTTCACATTGATCGCAGGAAACGGCAGTTGGCCGTCACGCACCAATTGGTACAGGCGATTGACACCCGTGGTTGTTTCTTCGGACACGCCTTTGATTTGATCGCGTGTTTTCGTGAACCAACCAGGGGATTGTTCCATCCGCTTTTTGATCTGTGCTTTGATCACTTCTTCTTCTTCAGAAGATGGGACAGGAATGATGTCTTCGCCCGCTTCGGCGCGCGCGCCCAGCAGGACGTAAAGTGTCGCGTCACCACCATCGTCGAGGATCATGTTGGGGCCATCGTCAAACAGGAACGACTTGTCCAGATAATCCCAATGCTCTTCCAAGGTTTGACCCTTGATCGCGAAAACAGGCACTCCGGCTTCGGCGATAGCGGCGGCGGCATGGTCTTGCGTTGAAAAGATGTTGCAGGACGCCCAGCGCACGTCAGCACCAAGGGCCACCAAGGTTTCGATCAAAACGGCTGTTTGGATCGTCATATGAAGCGATCCGACAATCCGCGCGCCGGTCAACGGTTTGCTTTCGCCATACTCTTCACGCAATGCCATCAGGCCTGGCATCTCGGTCTCAGCAATATCCAGTTCTTTGCGCCCAAAGGCCGCCAAAGAGATGTCTTTCACGATGAAGTCTTTTGCCATGCTCACGTCCTCACACCTAAACTTTCCCGTGCCCTAGCAGGTTGCTGCCTCTGCCTCAACGCGGGAAAATGGCTCACATGCAATGAATGGCCATTCCCTTTCTGCGACGACTCAGAAATAAACGGTTAAGATAGGTGAACAAACAAGGAACTTCTCTGTGCCCCGCCAACCTCGCGCCTGGCAACGCATGCTCTCTGGTCGCCGCTTGGATCTTTTGGATCCAACGCCAATGGATATCGAGATCGAGGACATCGCGCATGGTTTGGCATTTGTCGCGCGTTGGAACGGTCAGACACAGGGCGACTTTGCTTATTCTGTGGCTGAACATTCGTTGCTTGTTGAAACATTGTTTGCGCGCATGCAGCCCAAAAGTGCGGCCAAATGGCGTTTGGCTGCCTTGCTGCATGATGCGCCGGAATATGTGATCGGGGATATGATCTCTCCCGTAAAGGCAGCGGTTGGGCCGGGGTACGAGGATCTGGATCAGCGTCTGGCGGGTGCCATTCACCTTCGGTTTGGTCTGCCCGCGAAAATTCCGCAAAACGTGAAACGTCAGATCAAAAAGGCCGACAAAATCAGCGCATGGATGGAAGCGACACAAATCGCGGGCTTCACCGAGACCGAAGCCACCAAGTTCTTTGGCAAGCCCGATGAAGAAGTCTGCGCCGGCCTGAATATCGTGTTGCGACCGCCGGTCGAAACGCGGGCGGCCTATGTGGCGCAGCATGAACAGCTCTTGGAGGACATGGTCTGATGATGACGGTAAGAAGAGCGATCTCACTGGATTGTGGATCAATGGCCAAGCTGCTGAACGATATCATCGAGAAAGGCGGCACCACCGCTTTGGCCCGAGAAGTAACCGGCAAAGATCTGGCTGATTGGATGGCCGGCACATCGGACCGCGGCGCGTGGCACGTTGCCGTCGACGCGCAGGAAACCGTCGTGGGGTTTCAGTGGATCGAACCCGCATCCTATTTGCCGCCCGAAGCGTGCGACATCGCGACCTTTGTGCAAATCGGTCAGACCGGACTTGGTATCGGTTCAAAGCTCTTTGATGCAACGAAGGCAGCTGCCAAAGAGCTTGGTTATTCCTGGATCAACGCAAACATTCGCGCGGACAACGAAGGTGGGCTAATTTACTACCAATCGCGCGGTTTCGAGGATTACAGCAAAATTGAAGGATATCAGATGGACAACGGCCAACTGGTCGACAAGGTTCTGAAACGCTTCGCCTTATAGCAACCATTGCTAACGCGGACTGCGCTTGGCCAATATTCTTTGCAAAGTGCGACGATGCATGTTGAGACGCCGCGCGGTCTCGCTGACGTTACGATCGCACAGCTCGTATACCCGCTGAATATGTTCCCACCGCACGCGGTCAGCGCTCATCGGGTTTTCTGGTGGTGGCGGA
Organism: uncultured Rhodobacterales bacterium; assembly: GCA_964649815.1. Taxonomy (GTDB): domain Bacteria; phylum Pseudomonadota; class Alphaproteobacteria; order Rhodobacterales; family Rhodobacteraceae. Next base: position 242,359 of record CAZYQC010000001.1, read on the forward strand.
AGATCGTCACCTTTCGCCAACAGCGCGTTGGTGATGTCCGTTGCGTCGGCTGGTTTGGAAAGATAGTCGGTCGCACCAATTTTGACCGCTGCAACGGCGGTCGCGATGGCACCGTATCCTGTGAGCACGACAACCCGGGAATCCGGGCGTTTCTCACGCAGAACTTCGACAACATCCAATCCATTGCCGTCTTCGAGGCGCAAATCGATCACGGCATATGCGGGCGGCCGCGCCGTGGCGATTGCCTTGCCCGCCGCGACAGAGCCCGCCGTTTCCAGTGCAAAGCCCCGTTTTTCCATCGCCTTGGCAAGACGGCGCAGAAAGGGCTCATCATCGTCAACCAGCAAAAGGGAGTTATCTTCCCCAATTTCGTTCAACGCTCCGTCCACCATGGACAACTCCGGGTGCAATTGTTCTTTGTATTGAACAGTATATGGCTTGCGCAGCGGGCGGCGTCAAATTGCATGCGGTTGGGTATCAAGCGTTCTCGATAAAGCAGGCGGCACGCTCGGCCAGATCTTCTGCTGACAGGTCCCGCCGAAAGAACTCAACAAACCCATGTTCCGGCAGCACAAGGTAGCTGAACGTCGAATGATCGACGAGGTAGAATTCGTCGGATTTATCATGAGCGTTGTAATACGTTCGGTACGCCTTTGAGACCGCAGCGATCTGTTCATCTGACCCGGTCAACCCGATCATTTTGTCATGCAAATTGTAGGCATAGTCTTTCACCACCTCTGGCGTGTCACGATGTGGATCGATGGTTATGAAAACGGGCGTCGCGGACAGCTGTTTTTCCTGGAGAACGTCAACGGCTTCGGCGTTTCTGGCCACGTCAAATGGGCAAACATCCGGACAAAAGGTATATCCAAAATAGATGAGGCTCGGCTCGGTTATCACGTCGGCATCCGTCACCGTTTCGCCATCGCCATTCACCAATTCAAATGGACCACCAAGCTCTCCTCCACCGGCGATGGCCGTTCCGCGACATTGCGCGAATTGATCGCCGTCCGAAGCGTCGCCGTAATAGGCAAAAAACAGAGTACCCGCCAAGCCAATGGCCAAAACTACGGTTGCTGCAATAGCGACGAGACGGGTCATTTGACTGGTACTCCGAAACGGTTACGGTCCATATGCCTGACATACGGTGCAGGCCACCGAAGCCAAGATCAACAAACGGTATCGTGACATTATGGCTCAGCCCGATTTCGGATTGCTTGTCGGTCAGCAAAGATCGAATTGGATACGCCTTAGAACCATGATCCTATTGCGGTGGGTGGCCATTGTCGGCCAGCTCGTCGCGATCACTGTGGCTCAGCGTTTCTTTGGCCTGCAACTGGAATTGGGCCTCTGCTATCTGGCTGTTGGCGTGTCCGTGATCGGCAACTTGATCGCGATTTTCGTTTTCCCAGAGAACAAGCGACTGACCGAGTCCGAGAACTTTTTGATGGTTCTCTTTGACCTTCTCCAACTTGCATTCCTGCTTTTCTTGACCGGCGGGCTGAACAATCCCTTTGCGCTCTTGTTGCTTGGGCCAGTCACGATTTCAGCGACCGTTCTCACGACACGATCAACGCTCATCCTCGGCGGCTCGGCTATCATATTGGTCTCGCTCCTGGCGCAGTATCATTTTCCATTGCGAACCGAACAAGGTTTTATTCTCCAGGGGCCAGCGATCTTTGTCTTTGGCAACTGGATCGCCATTGTCATCGCGATTTGCTTTATCGGCGTGTATTCCCGCCGCGTCACGATGGAGATGCACTCCATGTCAGACGCGCTGGCCGCAACGCAAATGGCGCTCAACCGGGAACAAAAACTAACCGATCTTGGGGGTGTGGTGGCAGCGGCGGCACACGAGC
>CAZYQC010000002.1:0-127891 GCA_964649815.1 uncultured Rhodobacterales bacterium
CCTCGCGCATGACTTTGGCCAGCATATTGTCGGTCAGTGCAGCCAGATCATCAAAGAGGAACATCTTTTGCTTGATCGACTTGAACTGGTCCGGCACCCGGGATTCCAGTTCGCGCGACAGGCCGGTAAAGACCTCTTCGTCCAACTTGTTGAAGATGGACACCAGCTGGCTTTCCATGCGCGCTTCGGCGTTGTTCGATCCCCTGGACAGGATATCGCGTTTGAGCGTCTCTTCGATCATATGGAGCGACTCTCCGGTCAGCCCTTCCATTTCGATCACCCGTTCAATCAGCTCGGGGATCCGGTCGGCGCCCAGCATCGGCAAGATTTTTGCCGCTGTATCGGGATTGATCTTGGACAGGATGACAGCAACGGTTTGATCTTTTTCCTTGCGCAGGAAATCAACCAACAGCTTTTCATCAAGCTCAGACAATTCCGCCCAAACATTCGTCACTTCGCGCGTCGAAATCTCGTCGAGTATCTCGCTCACCCGTTCTTCGGGCAGAAATTGCGCCAAGAGGTTGCGGGCAGAATCAACAGACCCAACGAGGCCCCCGCCATCGCCAAGTTTTTGGCCAAACTCTTCCAAGATGCGCTCAACCGTTTTGGAGTCGATTTCGCCCATTGAGGTGATCGCATCGGTGATTTTGCGGATCTCGCTTTCGGACAATTGTTGCATCAATGCGCCGCCGCGATCTTCGCCTAAGCAGAGAAAAAGAATAGCAGATTTTTGTGCACCAGTCAGAGGCATGCTTCTTCCAAAGGATGTGAATTGGTTCATAACTGCTCGGTCTTCCCTGTGGATTTAGTGGCTTGAAGTCGCCTTGCTTACAGACACACTGAGTCATGGCAGCACCGTCGCGTACGATTGGATCAACGATCCAGCGAGCATGTACCAACCATCAATCAATACGAAAAAGATCACCTTGAACGGCAAGGAAACGAGGACCGGCGGGAGCATCATCATACCCGCACTCATCAAAACCGAAGCGACGATCAAATCGATCGCAACAAACGGCAAGTAAATCAGAAAGCCAATTGTGAAGGCGCGACGCAGTTCCGACAACATGAATGCCGGAACGATCACGCGCCAAGGCACTTCGTCCTCTTCAAGTGACTGCTCGTTTCCGTTGGATGCGGCGAATTCTTGGAACAGCAACACGTCTTTTTCCCGCGTGTTTACTTCCATGAAACGCCGAAACGGTTCGGAAATTTCGCCCAATGCCTGTTCTTCTGTTATTGCGTTATTCAGCAAAGGGGAAAGTCCGTTTTCCCATGCGTCATCGAAGACCGGCTGCATGACGTAAAACGTCATAAACAAGGCCATCGCGTTCAGCACGATGTTCGGCGGGGTTTGGTTCAACCCCAGCGCCAAACGCAGCATGGAAAAGACAATGACGAACCGGGTGAAGCTGGTCATAACGACCAGCAGGCCCGGTGCGACACTCAGCGCTGTAATCAGCGCAAAGAGTTGGATGAGACGACCGGACAGGCTGGCGCCATCGTCGCTGCCTGGATCTACGTCGCCAAGTTGGGTCGAGAGGTCACGGATGAAACTGCCCAAATCTGAGGCCTGCGCGACAAGCATTGTCGGCAGGACACTCGCGGCGACCGCTATGCAAAAGATGCGAAACGGCATGCCAAAGATTTGGGCGTTTGTTTGCATCACTCCTCGAACGAAATGTCTTTGATGATTTCGCGCAAAGCGACGCCCAGAAGGTCATCCTTGACCCGGACAAGATCGCCTCTTGCGACTGTGCGGTCGTTGATCATGACATCGACGGGCTCGCCGACCTTGCGGTCCAATTCGATGACCGAGCCTTTGGTGACTTCCAAAAGCTCTCCAATCGGCATTTTGCATCTGCCCAATACGATCCGAACGTCCATCTTAAGGCCAAGAATGGCTGCAACGCTCTTGCCCGTTTCGTCCTTTGGCGCCTTTTCTTCCGGCGCCGCAGCGTCAACTGCGGGCGGGTCTTGTACATCAGTGGCGTCGGTCGCGACGGCGGTGTCGTCTTCGGTGGCGTCAGACATCAATCGGTTCCTTTGATGGAGGGGTTTGCGGAGGGAGCGCCGCGCGAAGCGCAGCCAGGACATCGGCGCATGCAGTGTCCAAATGGAATTCCATACGGCCTTCGCGCCATTCGACACGGGCCATATCCCCCGTCTCGTCGGCCAAAATACGGACCGTGTTTTGAGGCGCGAGATCTGCCAAGCCAGCCTCAAGCGCCGCAGCGATAGAAGGACGTGCCTTAATCACGATCTCGGACTGGGTGTGGATCTTTTCGAGCGCGTCTTTGACCTGTTCCAGCGCCAGTTGTTCGCCATAAGCCGCAAGAAGTTCGGGAAACAAGCGCTCGGCCATACCCGTCAAAAGCTCTAACGTTGCCCGCTTGCTGTCTGCTACGCGGGCCGCGTCTTGGGTCAGGAGCTCTGCCAGCTGGGATTTGATGGCGGCGTGGTCTTCGGACATCAACGCGGCATCGCTGTCGGCGTGTTGCGCCGCGATATGAGCGCATCCGTCCTGGAATCCAGCGTCATAGCCATCTTGGCGCGCCTGCGCGACAAGGTCGTCCAGGTTGATCTCGACCGTCGTCTCTTCGAATTCGGGCGCTGCGGGCTCGGGCAGCGTTTGCTGAACCGGTGCGATATCGTCAAAATTACGAATGAACAGATCGATCATGCTTCGGCCTCAGCCATCAGCCAATGACGCAACACGCGCAGCGTCTCTTCCGGGCGTTCGTCGGCAAGCGCGCGGATGATGTCGATTTTCTTGCGCTGCAAACCGCCTGCGATACCCTCGGTTGTGACAAGCACATCATCATCAGCCGCCGGCCGCGTCAGATCTTCCGCCGCTTGCGCAAGGTTTGGTGCAGACGCGCCCTGCCCTGCCGCCACAGGCTCACCAAGCTCGGCCATGCTGGGCAAAGCGGCCTGTCCTTCTGGTCCGTCCGCTCCGACAACGGGCATACCTTCGCTGTCGCTCAAAGCCGCAGAAGGCGCGGGCGCATCCAGCACATTGTCAGCGGATTGATCTTCCAGTTCGGGCGTTTCAACGGGGTTGAGCTGACGCAGCAAGGGGCGCACGCCAAGCAAAAGAACCAGCCCGACCAATACGATACCCAGCACACCACGCACGATAGGAACGATATTGTCTTGCAACCGGTCAATTGCGCTGTCGGATACCGGCTCACCCAAATCCATCGAGTAATCCATGAACCGCATGCTGTCGACAGAGACGCTGTCGCCACGCTCGGCCTCGAAACCAACGGCTGATTTGATGAGTTCAGACAGGCGGGCAAGCTCGTCTTCTGATCTCTCTGAATATTCCACATCAGAGCCATCAACCGAGTAGATCCCGTTTACGAGCACGGCCACCGTAATCCGACGAACCTCGCCCGCTTCGCGTATGATCTCGCGCCGCGTGTTTCCGATCTCGTACCGCACGATTTCGTCGGATTCGGACCGATTGTTCGTGGCACCGCCCGCCGGATCAGCCAGAGCCGCGGGGATGTTGTTTTCGACACCGACATTGCCGCCGCCATCAGTGCCGCTTTGATTCTCCGACTTTGTTTCGGTTGATCGAACGACCTGCTGATCTGGATCAAAGGATTGTTCGACCAGCATCTCGCGCTCGGTCGTCAGATCGACGTTGACCCGCACCCGCGCATTTCCTGCACCCACACGGGCGGTCAGAATGCTCGTGATTTCCCGCGCGAGGCGGTCTTCGATGGCAAGCTTTGTGGATTGCAGCGTGACCTGACCGCTTTCACCCGCCTCTTGCGCTAGGATGGTCTCACCGTTGGCCGACAAAACGGTCACACGGCCAACTTCGAGCTCGGACACAGCCGAGGCCACGAGGTTGCGCACCGCAATCGCCTGCTTTTTCGTCACGGCTCGGCCCGCACTGGGCCGCAGGATCACAGACGCTTGTGGAACTGGCGTTTCAGTCGAAAAGGGCTCTCGCTCTGGCAAGACCAGGTGCACACGCGCGCTTTGAACGCCATCCAGCGTTTTGATGGAGCGCGCAAGCTCACCTTCCATCGCGCGAAGCTTGTTCACCTTTTGCAGGAACGAATTCATGGCGAGCCCGCTCTGATCGTCAAAAAGCTCCCATCCTGGCTCTCCGTCAATGGCGCCGCCTTGCTCCGCAACCACCATCCGTGCCCGGGCGAGGTCATGCCGGGGCACCGATACGACGGTGCCATCTTCGGAAACAGTTGAATTGATTCCCGCCGTACTAAGCGTCGCCTGAACCGAGTTCGCAGAAACCGCCGTGAGGTTGGAAAACAGAGGCGCAAAATCCGGCCGGGTGACCGCAGAAAGCCCAAAAAACAGCAGCGCGAGTATAGTTGCGCCTGCCGCGATGAACAAAGTGTACCTTTGTGAGGACTGCCCAAGTATATTTTCTAAGAAGCTTCGCATACTGCCAAATCCGAGCCGTTATACCCAACGATAAACATTAACCGGGCGTTAATTTCAAGCACATTATTCTTGATGAGCGCCGCCTCAGCAAATACAAATGAAAACTATACTTGGTGGGGATTCGGTTCAACAATGGCCTTCGGCAAGAAGAAAAAAGCTGAAGACTCGACGGCAGAGAGCAACCCAGAAGAGCAAAAGCCAAAGTCGAGTCGTATGCTGCTTATCGCGGCAGCGCTGACCTGCGTTTTGTCCTTGGGCGGCGGCTTTTTCCTTGCCCGTATGGCTTACATGAACGACGCCGCGTCTTTTGAGCCTGACTATGTCGACGAGGAGGCCAAAGACGAGACCAAGGAAATGGCCAAGAAAGACGACAGCTATGACGGCGACAAGGACATGGCTGAAAAGCCAAAGAAAGGTCCTATCGTCGATCCCCTGGCCAAAGACGGGCATCCTGCAGAAGAGGCGATGGCGCTCAAGGATAAATCCGCAAAGGATGATGAAAAAAGTGGCGACAAAGACAAGGACGGCGAAAAGAAAGATGGCGAAGCTGTGGTCGAGGACAGCGGCTTGCTCGCATTCAGTGACTTTTTGACAAACATCCAAGGGTTCGACGTCAATGGCGCACCGACCAAGGCGTTTTTGAAACTGAACCTTGTCATGGTCTACCGCACCGACGCAGGCGCCTCGGCGCTGGTTCGGGAGCGCGAACCTTTTATCCGTGACCTTTTCAATTCGTATCTGCGGGGTCTGTCCGAATCTGACGTGCGCGGCATGGCTGGCGTTCTTTTGGTCAAATCCGAGCTTTTAAAGCGCGCCCGCGCAGCCGTTGGCAGCGACCTGCCCCAAGAAATCCTGATCAACGATCTGATCATTCAATAGCGGAGCCTCAGAGGTGAACCAAACCATTCAAGACAACGCTACAGACCAATCGGGCAAGCTGGTCGACGAGATCATTCGCATGTCCGACTTCAATTACGAGCGTCTGCCGATGCTCGATATTGTGGGCGAACGCATGGTCGAAAGCCTGTCGGGCGTTTTGGGAGATCTGACACGGACGCTGTGCGAAGCCTCGCTGCAGCAGCTTGATTACGTACCGATGGCGCAAGTGGTCGAAGCGTTGCCCGAGACCGCTGTGTTCGGAATAGCAGCCGGACATCCGTTTGAAGGAGAGGTTTTGGTCGCCGTGGACTTCCCTCTTGTTGTTGCGTCAACCGAATTGATGCTGGGCGCGAACCCCAAACGCATCGAAGCCGAAGCCGCCCGAGACTTTACCGCGATCGAGCAAGGCTTTGGCGAAAAACTGAGCGTGGCGATTGTGAACGAATTACAACGCAGCTTTTCGACGGTCGTTCCCACCGAGTTGGATTTGTCGCGGGTCGAACTGGACCCGGAATCCGTTGGCATCGCGAAACTGTCGAGCCTGTGCGTCAGGATGCGCTATTCAGTCGCGATGGCAGGTCAGGCTGGCGTTGTCGAAATCGTCGTTCCCTACGACGCGCTGGAACCCATCCGCCCGGACCTGGGCAAGATCTATTTTGGCGACCGCGGCGACACGCTGAACACCTGGAAAAAGCAGCTTCACAGCCAAATCGAACGGGCCACCGCCGAGTTGGAAATCGTTCTGTCCGAAAACTTGGTTCCAATCCAATCAATCATGGGCTGGAAACCAGGCTCGATCGTGGAGATCGCAGCGGAAGAAGATCAGATCGCGACCGTAAAGGTCGCAGGCACGCCGATGTTCAAATGCGAACTTGGCAAGCGAAACAACGGCTTTGCCGCCGTTCAAATTACAGAAACCCTAGAAAGTGACGAGAAGGAGTCCAGAAATGACCGCAATGATAATTGATGGTGTCATCGTTCTATTGCTCGCCGGCAGCCTGATTTACGGCTACCGGGTATCACGAAAGGTGCAGATCCTGATGCAGACATTGCGAGAACTTGAACCACTCGTGGACCAGTTTTCCTTCGCCGTCGACAAGTCAGAAGCGTCCGTCAACAACATGCGTGCAAGCATCACCGAAGCGGAACGCAAAGCCGAAACGCGCCCCCGCGACGCGTATGACGAACCCGAAGCCGCCCCAACCATGCACATGCCGTTTTTGCGAAAGTCCAAGCAAGAACCGGAATTTCCTGGCGTCAAGGTCGTTCGGGACAAGAGCGACTTGGTGAAACGCTTCTTTGAAGCGTCCCGTTCAGAACAGAAAGCCTAGGAGGTCACGACATGGTTGGCGGAAAAGTCATGTTGGGCGTTCTGGGGGCATCGTTGTTTGCCAAAGCGGCGGTCACAGTGCCTGACATGTCATTCATCACGCAAACGCTTAACCCCACGCCTGCGCCGGAGAACCTGGTTTTGGTTGCAGGCGAAGATGACAAGGCCGAGAAACCAGTGCCCGAAGAAGATGTGCCAGAGCTGGTGACAGGCTTGGACGGGCCAAAGCAGATGGATGATGTTCCAGAAGAACTGCTGCGATCCATGAAGCGGGAACGCGAGCTTTTGGAAAATCAGAAATTGGAATTGGAACGCGAACGCGCAGAAATCGCCTTGGCCAGAGAGGCCTTATCGATTGAAAAAGGGTCTTTGACAGAGCTGCGGGATTCCATCGAAGGGCTTCTGAATAGAATGGATGCTGCGCGCACCGAGGATCTGGAACGCTTGATCAGCTTTTATTCCAGCATGAAGCCCGTAGAAGCCGCGCGTATCATGGATGAGATGGATATCGAAACGACCATCATGATCATGGGCACAATGAAGCCACGCAGCGCGGCACCGATCCTTGCCAAGATGGCGCCGGTCCGGGCCCGCGCGGTGTCCAAGATCATCCTTGAAAGATCCCAACTGCCTGCGGATCAAGATCTGGTCGGTATTCGTTTGAACTAGGAATATTTGGGCGGCCGCGCCGCGGCTCTTTCCTGAAGTATGCGAAAACGCCGTGGTTCCCAGCCGCGGCGTTTTTCTTATGCAGTCCGAAGTTCAGAACCAGCGGGTGCTGCGCGCTTTACGTTGTTTCTGATGTCGAAAACATAGCTCACGATTTCCGCGACGATTTCCCAATGCTCCATTGGCACCACCTCTTCGAGGTCGACCGTGTCATAGAGCAGGCGCGCAAGCGGCTTGTTCTCGATCACAGGCACCTCATGCTCAAAGGCGATTTCACGGATGCGCATTGCAACCAAATCAGCGCCCTTGGCGATACAAACCGGCGCGTCGTCTTCTTCTGGATTGTAACGCAAAGCCACCGCGTAATGCGTCGGGTTGGTAAGAACCAGCGTTGCCTGTGGGACAATCGACAGGGTGCGCTGTTGTGACAGGTCCATGCGGCGACGCGCACGTTTCGCGCGCACTTCGGGCGAGCCTTCGCTCTCCTTTTGTTCGTCCTTGAGGTCTTTGTGGCTCATGCGTTGCTTGCGCAGCCATTCGTAACGCCGCCACAGAATATCAGCGATGGCCACCGGAACGACGAAAATGGCCACAGCAATCAACAGCTGTCGCGAGGCATTGCCGATATAGCCCAGCAGGTATTCTGGCAGAAAGCCATTTGTCTGCCAGATCGTCTGCACCGCATTGATCGTCACCCAAATTGCCAAGGCACCAACGACAAAGACCTTGGCCAAACTCTTGGCGAGCTCAACCAGTGAATTCGCTGAAAAGAGGCGTTTGAGCCCCTCGCGCGGAGAGACTTTGGACAGCTTGGGTTGAATGCGCTCGAAGGCGATGACCGTTTGACCCTGGATCACGGTGCCAACGATTGCAGCGACAATGAACAACAGGAAAACCGGGCTGAGCGAGCGCACCAGCATCATCGCGACATCCCACATGACATAGCCCGTCTGAATGATGCCCGGCGCGCCTGGAGCCACCACGATTTCACCTGCCTTGTCGATTGTTGCGGTCAGGGCGGCGGTGATGCTGGGCAATTGCCAAGGCACCAGAACAACCGTGGCCCCAAGCAAGGCCAGGATCATCATCATGCTGCCTGTTTCGCGGGAACTTGGCACGTCCCCCTTTTTGCGCGCGTCCAACAGCCGTTTCGGCGTTGGGTCTATCGTCTTTTCTGTACTGTCGTTGTTGTTCTCGGCCATGATCTAGAACCGGAACCCCATCAACCAGTCCTGAAACTGGTCGATGTAAAATTGAACGACTGAAGGCATTGAGATCGCAAAGATCAACAGACCAAAGCCGATAAGCAAAGAGGCCGCGACAAAGAACACTGGAAGCTGCGGCATCAGTCTGTTCGCCAGCCCCATCCCTAGGTTCAACACAACGCCCATCACGAAAAACGGCGCTGCGATTGCGGTTCCAATATATAGGCTTTGCGCACCCGCTCGCACGATCTGGTCGGCGAGGTCATGTGACATGATCAAACCGGGCGGAAAGACATCGTAGCTAGACAGCAGCGCCATAAGGATAATGTGGTGGGTATCTGTGACGAAAACGAGCGCGACAGCCGAGATCAACATCAACGTGGCGACCATTGTGGCGCCTTCGAACGAGCCGAACGAAGGGCCAAAAGCATTGGCAAGGCCCGAGACCTGGCCGATCTGATACCCGGCAAATTGCATCGAGGCCAAGAGGATCCGGGCACATAAACCCATCCACAGGCCGATCAGCACCTCGGCCCCTAAAAGAAGCGCCATCGCCACCAAATTGTCGGGTATCGCCGCAGGCAATTTTACGATTGGCAAAAGGGCCGCGCACAAAACCAGCGCAAAGGACAACCGGGCGCGCAGGGGGATCTGCACTTCTCCAAAGCCCGGCATGAACATCAAGGCGGAACCGATGCGGGCAACGACAAGGAAATAGGAAAAGATCAATGCCGCGACAAAGCCGTCCAAGGTCATCTTAGGACCCCAGCGTGCCAACCGTCCGCAGCGACGATTTGCGATGCACTTCGTTGTGCGAGATGACGTTGGTCATTGGGCTGACGCGTTCCAAGATAGACCGCAAATAGGGGCGCACTTTGGGTGTCACGAGAATTGCAGGCCACTGATCCCCGTCAGAGAACTTTTGAATCTCTTGGCGCAGCAACAGCACAAGCTCTTGAACTCGCGTTGGCGAGAGCAGGAACGTTTCCTGGCCGTCAGTGGTCGAAATCGAATTCGCCAGCTCCGTTTCCCATTCCGCGCCGAGGTTGATCACGGGGACATAGCCCTGTTCATCCGTCAAGGACTGGCAAATCTGCTTGGACAGCTTTCCGCGCACATGCTCGACAATCATCTTGATGTTCTGAGTAGAGGCCGTGGCCTCGGCAATCGCCTCGATGATTTTCGGCAAGTTTCGGATCGAAACGCGCTCTGACAACAGGGCCTGGAGAACATGCTGCAACGTGACAGCAGGAGAGTTCGCAGCGCAATCGCTGAGCAGCTTTTGGTATTCTTTCGGAAGCCCATCGATCAAAGCTTGCGTCGCCTCATAGGACAGAATTTCGGGCATATGCTCTTTGATCACTTCGGTCAGATGCGTGGTGATCACGCTCTCTGGGTCGACCACAGTGTGACCATCGGCCTCGGCCAGCGCCGCGTTGTCCTCATCAACCCACAGCGCGTTCAATCCAAAGGTCGGTTCGCGCGTTTTCTCGCCAGGGATGTCCAGATCTTCGCCCGACGGGTTGATGACCATCATCATCAGCGGATTGACCATGCCCTTGGCGGTTTCCACACCCTGAAGGGATATCGTGTAGGTGTTGCTTGGCAGGTCTGGATCATCCTTGATGCGCACCGGCGGCAAGACAAACCCATACTCTTTGATGAACAAGGTCCGCAGACTTTTGACCTTGCTTGGCAGGATTGAGTCGACGGACGTAATCAGCGTCAGCAGGCCACCGCCCAGGTTCAGGCGCACATCGTCGACCCGCAGCATATCGGGGATGCTTTCTTCTTCATCCGGGTCGGCCTGGTCGACCTGTTGGGCTTGCGCACGCTCCAAAGCTTCGCGTCGCGCGATGTGCTGCTGCATCAGATAACCCGCAGTCGCGAGCAACGCAGCCAGCGGCAGGAATATGACCTGCGGAAAGCCCGGCAGCCAGCCAATCGCAAAGACCAAAGCCGCCGAGAGGTACAGCGCCTTGGGAAAGTTGCCAAGTTGGGACAAAACCGCTTCGTTTGCAGCGCCCTTGGTGCGCCCCTTGGTCACCAACAGACCTGCAGAGAGCGACACGACCAAAGCGGGGATCTGGGTGACAAGGCCGTCACCAATCGTCAGGACCGAGTAATTGTTGATCGCCTGACCGGCGGTCAGATCCTTGGTCGTCATCCCGATGATGATACCGCCAATCACATTGATCAGTGTAATAACGATGCCAGCGACCGCGTCCCCACGCACAAACTTTGACGCACCGTCCATCGAGCCGAAAAAGGCGCTTTCTTCTTCAACCTGTTTGCGGCGCTGTTTGGCTTCGGCTTCATCGATCACGCCAGCGGCCAAGTCAGCATCAATCGCCATTTGTTTGCCTGGCATCGCGTCCAAAGAGAACCTGGCTGCGACTTCGGCAATGCGGGTCGAACCTTTGGTGATCACGATGAAGTTGATGATAACCAGAATGGTGAAAACGATGATCCCAATGATGAAATCACCACCAACGATGAAACTGGCAAAGCCTTGAATGACTTGGCCGGCCGCGTCTGGCCCGGTGTGACCCTCGCTCAGGATAAGCCGTGTGGACGAGATGTTGAGCGCCAAGCGCAACATCGTCACCACCAGCAAGATCGTCGGGAAGGAATCGAATTCCAGAGGTGTCTTGATCCACAAGGCGACCATCAAAATCAGCACCGACAAGGAAATCGACATCGCCAGACCAAAGTCCAGCAGGAACGCTGGCAAAGGAATAAACAACATCACCAAGATCAGCATCACACCGATGGCGAACAGGATGTCCCGATTGTTTTGCCCTAAAGACGAATAGTCGAAGGCAAAGATCGATTGCGGTGTGACCCTGCTTTCACTCATTCGGCATCACTCGGTGGCTGGCTGACGACAAAGACGCTTTGAAGCGGCATTGCGGTGTAAATGGAATGCACCCCTGTTGCGCCAAAGGTCGCCTCAGAGGCCAAATCAGAGGACCAGTGAATCTCGGGGAGAGGGACTTCCAAAGGTGCTGCGGTCGGTTCATCATCCGCTGTCGCCATGATGACCAGATCGCCAATCGCCTCGAGACCACGCTCGGCACGGCGCTTGTTTTGACTAAGCTTGCTTAGGTACAGCGTTTTGAACTTTTCGGTCGCTGAATGATAACGCCCGGCGGCTTCCCACCAACTTCCGGTTTCTTTGCGCAGATCAAGCAAGAAACGCGCGGCGTAATCTACATTTGCGACCGGATCCATCGCGTGATCCAAGTCGCGGAACGCGTGGCCGTGCCAGCGCAAGTTCACTTGCATACAGCCAACGTCGATAGACTGAATGCCGGACGCTTGTTTTGCCCGAACCCAGGATTTGAGCGAGGATTTATCGCGCAGAAACGCCCCCTCTCCGACAGCGTTCGCAGTCCAAGGCCAAACGGTATCCACGCCGTCCACATTGCGGCCCGCCTCTTGCAAACCGATGGCCAGCAACAGATTGTCCGGGATGCCATAGCGCACCTGCGCCTCAAAGATCTGCGTCAGACACACAGCCTCTGAGGTGGGCATCTGTAAGACGATCGGGGCCTGGAGGGGTTCAACAGGGCGCGGTGTGGGCGAATTGTAGAGGCTCGTCCAAAATTCATAGGCCTGAGACGGCGCAGAAAGCGCCAAAAGGACTGCCACGGCAATCCCCTGCACCTTGATATTGGACCGCATCCGCCCAAGCATCAGCCGAACCCGTTCACGATAAAGTCGAACACCACGTCCGTGAGGCCGGTCAATGACGCGAACATGAACGGAAGCGTCAAAGCGACCGTCAAAAAGATCGCTGCGATCTTTGGCACAAAGGTCAGCGTCATTTCCTGGATTTGGGTCAGCGCCTGGAAAAATGCGATGACCAGACCAACGGCAAGCGCAATCACAAGCACAGGCGCGGACGCCCAAAGCGTGATCATAATCGTCTGGCGGATAACATCATAGGCTGTGGTTGCGTCCATTCGATCAGCCCCAGTTAAATCGGCATACGCAGCACTTCTTGGTAGGCTTCCACGAGTTTGTCGCGCAGCGCGACGGAAACCTGAACCGTGCTTTCCATTGCCATCGTCGCTTCGACGACTTGCTGGATCGTGGCGTCGCCCGACATGCCTGCTATGGCCGTTTGATCGCCTGCGCGTACCGTCTCGACCGCGTTGGCTGCAGCATCGGCGACCATCTGAGAAAAGTTCTGCGCCTGAGAGGCCGCCTCGGCCGTGGGCATTGCATCGCCCGTGACCTTCTTTTGGGTCGAATTGGCATACGCGGCCTGAACCTGCGCTGCGGATCGGATGGATGCGAAATCAGCCATCTTTACCCCTTATTGCAACATATCGACGAGAAGCCGCCGCATAGAGCGTGCGTTGTCCATCATGGACAAATTCGCTTCATAGCTGCGCGCCGCTTCCCGCATATTGCTCATTTCAATCAATGGGTTGACGTTTGGCATTTTGACATAGCCGTTTTCATCAGCCGCGGGATGCGTCGGCTCGTACTTTAGCTTAAAGCCGCTGTTGTTCTGGTCGACCTGCGCGACCTGCACCAGCGAGGCATCTACACCCTGAAGCGGCGCTGCCTCAAACGTGATGGACTTGCGCGCGTAGGGATCGCCGCCCGGTGTTTGCGAGGTCGAATAGGCGTTTGCGACGTTCTCTGAAACGATGCGCAAACGTTCGGATTGAGCCTTCATTCCGCTGGAGGCGATCGTGGTGATAAGTCTAAGTGAATCCATCTATGTGCCCCCTCTTCTATCGACCAGTGGCGACCGAAATCAGCATCTGGTGCGCCTTTTTGTAGAGGTTGGCCGCGATGCGATACTGACCAGCGTTCGAAGACGCTTCGAGTATCTGCTCTTCCAGAACCACGTTGTTGCCGGTGATGTCCTCGCCCCAGGTGGCTTTGACTTCGCGAATTTCCGCGGCACGTCCATCGGCCACACCGGGCGAGTTCGCCATGTAACTCTTAAAGCTCTCAACGTCTTTGGCCCGGTATTCGGCAACGTCAGCATTGGCGATGTTTTCTGACGTGACGCGCTGGCGATCCGACAACCACTTCAAGCGCTGCGATGCAATTTGGAAAAGCGTTGTTTCTTGCAAGTTCATCGTAGACTCACCTCTCTACCAAGGTTTATACCAAGTAAAAGGTAGGTTAACAAAGGATTAAATCTTCATATTCATGGATAATCATCTGGAAGATAAGATTTACTCTGTTTCTCGCTCAAGAATCAGCGGAAAGGTTAGCTCTATTTCGGGCCTAAACATGTCTGTTCTTGGCCTATCCGGCTTTGTAGACGTGGGAAGCCGCTGCAACGTGGCGGCTAAACATGGCGCGATTCCCGCAGAGGTGATCGCCATCGGGCATGAGCATGTCACGCTTTTGCCGTTTGGAACCTGGGACGGTGTCTCGGTCGGTGACACGGTCGAGATCGTGGAGTTTGCAGACCTGATCACGCCTGACGAAACCTGGCTTGGCAAGGTCGTCGATGCGCTGGGGCAACCTTTGGACACCTCTGCCTTTGCACCGCGCCCGCGCAGGACTGGCGCGTCCTCGGGCGCGGCGCCGATCAAAGCGCTCGCCCGGCGGCGCGTCGGCGGAAAGCTGGAAACGAAAATCGCGGGCCTGGATATCTTTGTTCCGCTTTGTCAGGGGCAAAGAGTTGGGGTTTTCGCGGGCTCTGGCGTCGGAAAGTCGACCCTGATGGCCATGCTCGCGCGAAATACCAACGCGGATGTCGTCGTGATTGGCCTGGTGGGCGAGCGGGGACGCGAGGTTCAGGAGTTTATCGACGAAGATCTGGGGCCAGAGGGCCTCAAGAAATCGGTTATCGTCGTCGCAACCGGGGATGAGGCCCCCTTGCTGCGCAAACATGCTGCGCTGACGGCGACGCGGATTGCCGAGCGGTTCCGCCAAGACGGCAAACACGTGTTGTTGCTGATCGACAGCATCACCCGATTTGCAATGGCGCAGAGGGAGATCGGGCTGACCCGCGGCGAACCGCTGGCAAATCGCGGCTATCCGGCCACCGTTTTTTCCGAGTTGCCTCGTCTTCTGGAACGGTCGGGCCCAGGACGTACCAATGAAGGTGATATTACCGCCGTTTACACGGTGCTTGTTGATGGCGACGATATGAATGAACCGGTATCTGACGCGGCGCGCGGTATTTTGGACGGTCATATCGTGCTGGACCGGAAAGTGGCCGAAAGCGGGCGTTATCCTGCGATCGACTTGTTGTCGTCCATCTCGCGCATGCTGCCGGGTTGCCACAGCCCAGAGGAATACGAGATCACGCTCGCCGCGCGCAAGGCGCTGGGTCGATATCAGGATATGGAAGATCTGATCCGCGTCGGAGCATACCGCCCCGGCAGCGACCCCGAAGTGGACGCAGCCGTACGCTTTCACGCAACCGCGACGGCCCTCTTAACGCAGAGAAAAGACAATCCGATTAACGCGGACGAAGCCTTTGCCCAAATCTACAGATTGATGTTGGAAGCCGGGATAGACGATCCGCTGTCGAAACTTTTTGACGCAGCACCGCCGCCGGATGGCCTTGAGCGTAATGCCGGCCACCTAGAACACGGTGACCGGCTGAGCTAGTGGAGGGACTTAGTCAGGCCCCCCTCGTCTGGGGGGAAACTTGTTCAATCATTACCTACTGGTTCCAGACTGAGGGGGTAGCCTCCTGAAACCTATTACTCTTTACCGGAACAAGCTCAGAATGTTTTGCGGCGACTGGTTCGCAATTGAGAGAGACTGCGTTGCCAGCTGCTGCTGCACCTGGAAGGCCTGAAGTCTTGCGGCTTCTTCTTCCATATTTGCGTCGACCATCGCGGATACGCCGGAATCCAGAGTATCGGTCAGGGCGTCAAGAAACTGCATCTGGCCTTCGAGTGTCTTTTCGCTAACACCAAGGCTGGTTGCAGCCGTGATCGATGCGGCCAAAGCACCTTCTGCGGTTGACAGGTCAGCTTCGAGGTCGGTCGACGTGGTCAAGTCAATGCCGGACAAAGTCGTCTGGATCGCGGCAAGGTCGACGGAGTTGAAGCTGATGGTTGTTGTGGCGAACGAACCGCCGGACCGTGTAATACCTGTCACCACGGATACGGATGCCGCAGCGCTTACCAAATCATCACCGTTAAATGTGGACTGGCTGATCGCAGAGCCGATCTGCGCGACCAATGAGTCTAGTTCAGACTGAACATCGGCGAGGTTGATACCGTTGCCTTGTGCAAACGCGACGCGTTCAACAAAGCTTTCTGCCAGATTGCTGACGGTTTCTGCGCCAAGACGTGCCGTTGCGACAGAGTTTTTCGTGGATGTCATGCCTTCGTTGATGGCTTTGAACATCCCGCTATCGCCGGACATTGTTTCCGAAATGGCAAAATACGCGGCGTTTTCTTTACCGGAACGAATGGCAAGTCCGCTTGATACGCGGTTCTGGGTCTCGTTCAGGCCACGGTTCACATTGTTCAGTGTGGCAAGCGCCACCATGGCCGAATTATTCGTGAGAATGGACGACATTTAATGCTCTCCTCAATCCTCTTTTTTAGTTCAGTCTTCTGACTGACATCGGCTTTTTGATGCCGACACAAATACTTAAGAGCACATCGGTTAAAGCAGAGTTAACGTTTTCTCAAGTTGTCCACAGGGGGCAAGAATTGTAAAATCAAAAGGCGCTGTCGAAGCCTTTGTTCTTGCCGCTAGACGTATCGGCCCGTTTACCCGAATGCCCGTAGAGGCCATCTAAACCTCTACGTTCATTGGCTTTTTCGACTTCTCGCACGATTGTCTTAGCCGCGGCCGCCATCCTGGACAAAAGGAGTGTGTCTTCTTCGATACGGTCCTTTAATTCTTTGAGAAGGCTGTCCAAACGGTACTTTTTCGCAATTTCGTTGCCCAAAAACGGCTCAACCAACGGCGCGCGCAGCTCGAGCCACTTAAAAAGTTTCGACTTGCTTTCGAACAGCTCGTTCACGCGCTCAAGCTCACCGGATTTGATGGCGGCGATCTCTTGCGAAAGCAGCGTCAAAATCTCTCGGATTTTGACCGTATACGCCTCAACGTTGCGCGCATCTTCCGCCGTAGGTAGGACGGCATCGCCGGACTGAGCCGCGCCAGCGTCCATTTGTCGTTTCCCAAATCGAAACATTAAGCCCCCCTTTGCCTGACGCTACTTTCCTTAGTTCGTGTCTGTTTTGCGCCCGGCCTCATAGGCGCCGATCATATCTTGAACTGGTGCCGCAAGTCCCAAGCCGCCTTGCTCGACCAAAGATTTTGCGACAGCTTCGGACATGAATGACCGCCACATCTCGGCCTGCTTTTCTCCGCCAAAGGCGCTGGTCGGTAAGGTTTTCATCATCTCATCAACGAACTGCGTGACGAAAACCGTTTCAAATTCTTGCCCCAAGGCACTTGGGTCTGTCTGGGCCACACGCTTGGCCTCTCCCAATGCCTGCTGCAAAAAGTCGTAGTTTACCTGAGGCCCCGGAAGATCCATCAGATGATCTCCAGATCCGCGTGCAACGCACCCGCCGCTTTGATTGCCTGAAGGATTGCAATGGTTTGGCGCGCGCCGACGCCGATCGCATTCAGGCCGTCCACCATGTCCTGCAGGCTGACACTACCGTCTAGGATAGTGAATTGCTGTTCTTGCTCGCGCACATCGATTTCCGTTTCAGGCACAACAACTGTTGTGCCGCCGATGTTGATCCCGCCACCTGCGGCCAGTCCTGCGCTGCCGCCAATCGCCAACGGGTTTGGCTGGCTGACTGCGTAGTTTTCAGTCACGCGGATGGTAAGGCCGCCCTGGCTGATCGCGACTTGGCCAATGCGAACATTGGCCCCCATAACGATGGTGCCCGACTTTTCATCAACGACAACCCGCGCAACGGAATCCGGTTGGATCTTTAGGTTTTCGATAGCGGTCATGATGTCAGGGACGTTGTTCTTATCGCCGACCCAAACTTCGACCGTTCCTGGATCCAAAACCTCGGCCGAGCCGCCTCCCAGCTTTGCCGTGATGGCATCACGAACGCGCGACGCAGTGGTAAAGTCAGGCGTGGCCAAGGCAATTCGAACGCTGTCGAGACCAAAAAGATTGAAGTCGATCTCGCGTTCGACGATCGCGCCATTTTCGACCTTGGCAATCGTTGGCACCCCTTCGGTCACGCTGGCGGCGTTTCCTTCGATGGAAAACCCAGCCGTTACAATAGCGCCTTGAGCAACCGCATAGACCGCGCCGTCCGCGCCGGTCAGAGGCGTGACCAAAAGTGTGCCGCCACGCAGGCTGCTCGCGTCACCCAAAGATGACACTGTAATGTCGATGGGCGATCCGCGGCGCGCGAAGGGTGGCAGCTTGGCTGTAACCATGACGGCTGCGGTGTTCTTAGTCTTGAGCTCCCCACCATCCAGGTTTGCGACGCCGAGCCGTTCCAACATCCCGCGAATGGATTCACGGGTAAACGGGCTCGAAGCAAGCTTGTCGCCGGTGCCTTGGAGACCCACGACCAGCCCGTATCCGATCAGGTGGTTCTCTCTGACGCCCTCGAACGTTGAGATGTCCTTTAACCGCACATCCGCCTGCGCCTGCCTCGGCAGACCCACTGGCAACGCCAGAACTATCGTCAAAAGCGCAGCAACCAATCTTTGTGCAGCCGAAGGCATGGCGCCTATCCCCCATGATTAGGTTTAACGCGAGGTTAACAAATCTTGTCTAATCTTTAATTTATCATATTTATACTTGCAATACACTCTGTACAGACCTTGATGGCATTATTTTATCTTGCTAGCGTTCAAGGATAAAATGGAACGACAAAGTTGAGCAGTACATGCGCGCCTACGTTTTCGAACCTAGAGAAGAAAGATGTGATGGTCTCAGCGCTGAGCTGAAAGGCGCAGGCATCGAACCTATCTTTGTAAACGAGACGTTCTTTGCCTCTGGCCTTGAGACGGTCATGCAACCCGGGTCTGAAACCAGAGCAATTTTGATATCGGACCACGAAGACGTTCGTCAAAACATCCGCGACATCCGGTCTGTCGGATGCAGCAACCCTGTCATCATTCTGCGGGACTTCCGCAACGCGCGGGACACAGCGAAACTCTTGGACGCTGGTGCCGACGACGTGATCGTCAGCCCCATCCGCGGAGAAGAAGTGCGGTCGAGAACAAACTCCGTGATCCGCAGGCTATACGGCCACGCCGCCGACAGCGTCGTGGTTGGTGAGCTGGTCGCCTACTTTGACGGGCGCGACCCGATCGTCTCGGGCGCGCGTATCAAGCTGTCAAAGCGAGAGCATTCCATCTTTCAGCACTTGGCGCTGAACTCCAACAAAGTCATCTCAAAGAACGCGATCTATGACGCCGTCTACGGGATGTGCATCGACCAGCCTTTCGACAAGGTGATCGACGTCTACATCTGCAAACTGCGGAAAAAGATCGCATCAGCCGCGGCAAGCGGGTGCCAGTACATCGAAACGGTGCATGGCAGAGGCTATAAACTGAGCGTTCCTGAACAACTGATGCATCCGGCCGAGTAATTCATCGCGGCCGGATCCAATCAACGCGTGTCAGCGCAAGAAATTCAGCAAAGACAAAGAAGACAGTCGCGCCGAGACCTCGTAGCTTGCTTGTAGCTGGGTCTCGAGGTTTGTCATGCGCGTTACCGCCTCATAAGGATCGACGTTTTCGTATTCGCCGATCTGCGTGCGGTTCACCAATGAGATATCGGTCAGACGTGTCTGGGCTGTTTCCACAATTTGTTGGTTAAAGCCAATCTTCGCCGATATGTCGGTCAGCCCCTGTTGGCCTATGGTCAACGCATCGATGACCTCGCCCATCCACGCCTCGTATGCTGCGGTGTCGGTGATTTGGCTGACGTCATACGACGCCAGCATCGCGAGCCCCTTATACATCTCGCGCATCGGTCCTTCGTTGGCACGAACGCCATAAACAACTTCTTGGCCAACACTGACACGCGCACTGACCTGCTTGGACGGTTGTCCGCCACCGTCAAGCTCTGGCGTGCCGTTGTAAAACGTCTGTTCATAATTCCGGTTTGGCGTAACCGTGTCCGAAGATGAGAAGACGAGATCAATCTCAGCCGTCATCGCGACAACGGTCGCCACGTCAGGCGGGCCGGCCCCGATGATACCGGTCATGACGTCTTCGGGTGATAGGCCACTGGTCGCGTTGGTTTCCTCCCACCGCGTCATCGGCGCGCTGTCGGACTGCAATCCGGCAAAGATATGATCGCCGTTGTAGCTGGTGTTCAGAATGGCAACCAGGCTTTCGATGGCGGCGCGGGCCTCTCTTTGCAGAATGTCGGCCCCGTTCGTCGGGCGGCTGGCATTGGCCAGCGCGCTTTCCAACACGCCTTGGACATTATCCTTTAGCGTATCGACCGCATTTAGCGTCGCCTGCAGCTTGTTCCCAAGCACCCCGTTGGCTTGCATATAGGTCTGCGTTTCCAATTCCCGTGCGCGCAACTTCATGACCGACGAAGACCTTGGCCCAAGCTCGGTATAGATGTTGTAGTGACGCCCGGTAGAGACCTCTTGCGCGGCGCGCTGCAGGTTGGTCGTGTTGCGCGATACGTTTTGCCGGTTAAAGAGGCTAAACTGGTAGGTGGAAATAGAACCGACGGACCACGTCATGCGTTATCTCCCCACCGCCGCCAAGAGCGTGTCGATCATGTCCGTAACGGTGGTCAGCACGCGCGAATTGGCGGTGTAGCTTTGCTCAATGAGCAAGAGCCGCTGCATCTCTTCGTCGATATTCACCCCTTCTGCGTTCCGCCGTGCCGACATGTAAATGTCCGCCGACGAAGATGCCGAGAAAAAGTTTGTCTCGGCCCGGGACGCTTCGGTCGCTTGATAGGTCACGAATTCCGCCGCGAAATCGCCCAGGGAAACGGTGGGCGGAATGCCTGTTTCGGTGGCTGCTGATAGCGGGTTCGAAAAGGCGTCAAGGAACTGCTGGATCTGGGTGGAATCTGCCGCATCGCCCGGCGCAACCGCCTCGAGCCCGTCGCGGATGCGCCACACTTCGGCATCGCCGTCCAAGGACACTTTTTCATTGATGCGAATGCGGCTGGCCAAGCCCGTCAGGTTCAGCGGATCAAAGGCTGCGCCGTTGTCGGTGAACAGGCCAGTCTGACCGGCCGTTAAAGACGCATCCGCCGTCTCAAACCCTTGGATCAGGCCGCGCGCGAATTCATCCAGTTGCAGCTGGTATCGCGGCACAACATCGCGCTTGAGCTCGAGCAGGCCAACCATCGCACCGGCCCGCATGCCCCGCACGCCGTCTTTGAAAGGTGTGATATCCGTCGTTCCGGCCATAAGTGTGCCGGTGCCGGGGTTGTACGTCAGGTCCTGGACCTGATCACCTTCCAAAAGCGGTGCGCCGGACAATGTGTAAAGGCTGATAATCCCGTTCGAGGACGTGCTGACGCGAAAGTCGGTGTAT
This sequence comes from uncultured Rhodobacterales bacterium, assembly GCA_964649815.1. Classification (GTDB taxonomy): domain Bacteria; phylum Pseudomonadota; class Alphaproteobacteria; order Rhodobacterales; family Rhodobacteraceae. The sequence continues at coordinate 20,971 of CAZYQC010000002.1, forward strand.
TGCGCGATTTGATCCAGCAGCAGATCCGTCTGTTCCGCATTTCCGATCGCCTCGGTTGAGCCGGGGGCGTATCCCCGCTGGGCAACATTCAAATCCGCAAGGCGATAGAGCGCCTGATTTAGCTCGGTCACGGCATAGCGGATTTCCATATCCACTTCGGCCAATGTCGTATTCAGCCGCCCCGCCGCGTCCCGAATGGTCTGTGCAAGGTCGTCAGCGGTTTGAACAACGGCAGTTTGCGCACCGCTGGACGATGGCAGGTTCACCAGCGTTGTCAGAGAACTTTGGAAGTTCGAGAACTTATCGGCGGGCGAAGACCCGTCGCCGGGCTGGCCCAAAAAGGACGTGTAGCCCTTGAGGCCTTCGTTCACCGCCTGATATCGGGTCATCTTTGCGTTTTCAAAGCGTGACAACCGCGCAAGCGACGTGTTGACCTCTCTGCGAACCTCGCTGACGATGGCGCCACCTTGACCCGCTGAAGGCGAAATAAGCACCGCTTCGCGGCGCACATAGCCATCGGTCATCGCATTGGACACGTTGTCCGCCGCGACGCGCGACATTATCTGCGTCGAAAGAAGGCCAGCCGCAGCTGAGTTGATGGCGCCAGAAAGGCTCATCCCGTTACGATGCTCCGATCACCATTAACGCTTCAGTCGGGTTGTCTCGTCCATCAGGTCATCGACTGTCATGATGACTTTTGCGTTGGTAGAAAACGCCCGCTGAACCCTGATCAGGTCTGTCATTTCCTGCGCGATATCAACGTTGGCCGCCTCTAACGCTCCGGCATTGATCGAGCCGACGGTTGCGGTGTTCGCTTGCAGCGCAAAGAACGAACCGGTTTCCGCGGTCAAGCCATATGCGTTGCCTTTAAGCTCGATCAGGCCGTTCGGGTTGCCAACAGTTGCGACGGGCACTTCGTAGAGCGCACGGCGCAGACCGTTGTCAAAAATACCGAAAAGAGTGCCCTCTTCATTGATTTCGGTGCGCAAGATTTGCCCAACGCTGGATCCATCACGCTCAAACGAAAGACTAAAGTCGCCGGCAAACTGCGTAATTCCACTGAATGTGCCCGGCTCGCCCAGAGACACCTCGATGACTTGGGGGGTCACGCCGTTGTTGAGCGTCACGGTCGCGACACCTGTAGATACGTCAAAGGAAAACGCAGCTGGCGCAGTCGCAGTCGATGTTACGCCGGAATAAGACAGCGGTGAGCCCGCCGCTGGCCCAGAGTCGCTGAACGTAACGGTTACATCGCCCAGCGGGTCGCCAACCTGGTCGGACATCGACAACGTCCATTCGTTCGCATTTGCTGAAGGCTGCCAAGAGAAGCTTAGACGCTGGCTTTCGCCGAGGCTTGTGAAAAACTCAGAAGACGTTGAGAAAGGCGCGCCCGGTGTTGCAAGCCCCGTGTCTTGCGACGGCAAATTCCCGACCACCTCAACCTGCGACGTAACACCGGCAGAGATACTGAGGTTCGCGACGTTAACGGTTTCCATCTGATTGAAAGAGCTGCGGTCGATCGCGCCCAAAGTGCCGTCCAACTGATAAGGATAACCGGCCAGATAGTATCCGGCCGCGTTGACCAGATTGCCATCCTCGTCCGGCAGGAACGAGCCCGCGCGCGTCAGGGCATAGTTCGTGATGATGGTTTCGTTCGGGTTTTTCGATACGGCAAAAAACCCATTGCCACCGATCGCCATATCGGTCGCCGAGTTTGTCGAAATCAAACCGCCCGGCTGAGCAAAATCCACGGTTTCTGACGCGACAACAGACAGCACGCCTGTGCCGCTTCCGCCGGACGCGGTGGTAGTCACCATTTGGGCAAACCCACGGCGATAGCCGATCGTGTTTGCGTTTGCGATGTTCTCGGAAATCCCGCCTACGGCGCTCGAATTAGCCTTCAGTCCGCTCACGCCGGTTTGCAAGGCGCTCGAAATGCTCATTTTCTGCCATCCTTATTTTATACTTGTTATTTCTACTATGTACGCGGGAAGTTTAAGGAGAGTTAAAGATAATCAAAAACAAGTGTATAGAAGTGAACTTTTATACTTCACTGCGACACATTTATACCATTCACATCTTCCATTGTACTTTTGTATCTTTGCAACCTCCCAAGAACATGCTCAGCGCCCAAGCGACCGATCATGTCGGGCTCGGACGCAACACTCTTGGCCAGATCCAAAAGAGCGGTTGACTGCGTGAGGTCGGGAAAAAGATAGGTCACCTTATTGGCAAGCGCGTCATCGTCGGTTCGTTTCGCCGCGATCAGCAGATTGACGGCATCACGCATTTCAAACTCTTCACGATGCGCATCCAGCATCTCGGACAAAAGAACCTTGGCCTGATCCCACTTGCCTTGCTGCGAAGACGCGGTGGCCCGCTGTCGCAGACGCTGTGCCGTGTCAGCGTGGCTGGGTTGCATCAGGAAATCTTCTTTCCGATCCAGTTTGAACAGGATTTTGGCCCGTAAATCAGTTGCATCCAAGACAATCCAATGTGCGACCGGATCTTTGAACCCCATCAGAAGGTCGAGCGCCGTCTCATACCGACCGCCTTCATAATGCGCGCGCGCCAACTTTAAGACCAAACGATTTTCCGCGTTTTCAGGGACCTCGTAGGTCGACCGCTGTGAGCCGACATCAATCAATTGCAGCGCGCGTTCATATTCGCGCCGTGCGAGGTCGGTCCCCCCAAGCTCTAGCGCGCGATCCGCAAGAAGCTCTGTGTGCAGGACGAACGCAGGCTCGTTCCGCAAAAACGGCATAATTTGGAAATGAACGTTGACCCAATCTGCAAGAGAGACGTCGCCGCTGGCGCCTCTTTCATAGATTTCGCCCATTAGCCCGTCTGCCGAGGCGCGCGACGCCAACGCTTCTTCTGTGCCTCCGTATCGCGTCATGATTTGCGCGTGGATCAACAATGCGTCCAAGCCGTCGCCAAGGTCTTCGTTCAACCTTGCCAAGTTGCTCAAAACATCCAGCTCATAGGGCTCACCCCGCCATGCGTTGATCCCGTCGGTTAGAGTATCGCGCGCAGCCAACAACGCACCCCGCCCCCCGTCTTCGACGGCCATATCCGCCAAGGCGAGGCGGCTGCGCGCGGCGTAACGATCATAGCCTTGCGACGCCTCAAGGAAGGCGAGCAGAGCGCTCGAATTATTGTCGAGTTGCCGCGCATACAATCCGCGCAGGTAGTATCCGACTGGTGCGGCGGCCAAATCCGGGATTTCCTCCAATAGCCGCAAAGCCAGCGCCGCCAGGTCTGTTTGCCCCGTTTGGATAGCCGCTTCGGTGAAGGCAGGCAGAACGCCACGCAAAACGGCCGCAGATTGATAGGACAGACCGGCAAATCCGCCGGGAAGCTCGCTTAGCAACTGTGCGGGGTCGCCGTTCGCAATGGCATTCAATGTGGTCCAAAACGCGAAATCCGGCCTGTCCCCTTCGGTGAGCGCACTGTCCGCAAAATCCTCCGAGGGCATTCCGCGCAAAAGAGTAATCGCAGCAGCGAGAGCCTTGTGACGCGCGACATTATCCTTGGACACCGGCGTCACGCCCTCAACGGCAGAGGCTGCTTCTCGCAACAACATGTGCGAGGCGAGGAGTTCGGCGAAATCGAGCGTCCGTGTCGTTCTCTCTTCGCCATGCGATTTCGTCATCTCAATGACGATGTTTGTGTAATCCTTGTGCAACTCTGATGCGGCCCAGCGACGAAGATCAAGATTCGCGCGCCAATCCCCGGATTGCGTCAAGAATCCCAAGCTGTCAGGCGCCCTCGGATCCGGCCTATCCATCGACGATGCATGAATAGATGTCGGCGCACCAAGCAAAAGCACCGAAATCGGAGCCAAAAACAGGTATTCTCGCCTAAATTGTCTCACTGTTCTTCTAGCCACAAGTATTAAAAGTGAGTTAAAAGGGGTTTATACTTATTAATGATGTGCTATCAAGTACAAAACAAGAGCAGTAAGCACCGGAGACAAGATGAGCGGCAGCGGCTATGTTTCTCTGTCCTTGGCCAGCCAACTAGAGCGCAGTCTGGATATGTCCGCGCACAATCTGGCGAACGCCAACACAGCAGGCTTTAAGGCCATGCACCCATTGTTGCAGGCCTCGCCCCAAGGCAATGGGGAAACCACGGTCGACTTTGTCGCCAGCGCGGGCACCTACCTTGATTTGACACCCGGCGCCGTTGTTCCCACCGGGAACCCGCTTGACATGGCCATTTCTGGTGAAGGGTGGTTTGGCATCCGAATGGAAGGCGACCAGACCGGCTATACCCGTCACGGCAAATTCGTGATGGATGCCGAGGGCCAGATTAAAACTGCGAATGGTCATTCCTTGGTCGATCCCGATGGTACGCCACTGGCCTTGCCTTTGGAGATCGGCCTTGAGGTTACGATCCTCCAGGACGGATCGATTGCAAATACTGATGGCGAAATCCTTGGACAGGTCGGCGTGTTCCAGGTCGAAAATGGCGACCGCATGACATCTTACGGTGACGGTATCTATGTGCCGGCCGGGGAAGAACCGCCGCGGCTTTTGGAAGACGGTTTTCAAATCGCCCAAGGCTTTGTCGAAGGCAGCAATGTTCAAGCTGTTCTGGAGATGACCCGATTGATCGACATTCAGCGCGCCTATGAAAACGCGATGAGTATCGCGGGCGAAGACCACGGCCTGACGCGCGATGCGATCGAGCGGTTGGGTAGAAGCGGATAAAACGAAAGAGGTGAGCAGATGAAAGCCTTGGGAATTGCCGCGACGGGCATGTTGGCTCAGCAGACCAACGTCGATGTCATTGCAAACAATATCGCCAACGCGAACACGACCGGCTTTAAAAGTGGGCGCGCCGCTTTTCAGGATTTGATTTATCAATCGTTGGACAGCGCGGGAACGCTGACATCTGACGCGGGAACCGAACGGCCCGTTGGCACCGATATTGGCCTGGGTGTCCAGGCGGTCGGGGTCATTCGCCACAACACCCAAGGTGGCCTGATCCAAACCGAAAATCAGTTGGATATGGCGATTGACGGTCGCGGATACTTTATCGTGAACCGGCCAGACGGCACGCAAGCTTTCACGCGCGCAGGCAGTTTCCAGGTCAGTTCCGTTGGTCAGTTGGTCGCTTTGAACGGCTATGACATCGAACCCGCCATCGTGGTTCCAGATTTGACGCGGCAAGTTGAGATCAACCAGTTTGGCGTGGTCATGGCCTATATCGAAAACGATCCCAACCCGGTCGAGCTTGGCCAGCTGTCCTTTGCAATGTTCCTTAACGAAGCTGGGCTCAAGCCCATTGGTGACAATCTCTATGAACAAACAACTGCGTCTGGGGATGCGGTCGAATCCATCCCGGGTGATCCGGGCGTTGGCATCGTGCGGCAAGGCTATCTGGAGGCCTCAAACGTCAACATCATCCAGCAGATCACCGACCTGATTTCGGCTCAGCGCGCCTATGAGATGAACTCAAAGGCCATCGAGACGGCCGATCAGATGATGACCACAACCAATCAGATCAGATAACTGAGATAGGCGGGCAAGGCGGTGGAACGTAGGCAATATAAACGGCGCAAACAGCTCAAGCTTTTATGGCTGATCTATGTGCTGGCGCTCTCGGTTCTGGTGTTTGCCGGACCGCTTGCTGCTGCGACTGTCGATGAACTTGTCGCGGAACGGGCCGAGCAAGAATATGGTGTCGAAATGCCCGCTGATGGTCATTTCTCCATCACCTTGGCGGAACGGTTCAATGTTGAAGGCACGTTTATCAAAGAGTTCTGGATGGACCGCCAGTCAGGTCAATTCATTGCCAATGTGGTCACCGAACAGGGTTTGACCGAGCGCGTCTGGGGCCTGGCGGTTCTTACCTCTATGGTTCCGGTGCCAACCCGCCGCTTGGCGCCCGAGGAAATCGTCCAACCGTCGGATTTGATGATGGTGGAAATCCCGATCCGGCGGCTGGGCCAGCACGCCGTGCGAAGCCCCGAAGAGCTTGTGGGCAAAGAGGTACGGCGGGTCTTGGTGCCGGGCCGACCTGTGCAGAAACATTCAGTTGTGCCACCGAAACTCATCCTGCGTGGCGAAAAAGTGCGGATCGTTTTCGACACCGGCGCGCTTAGGCTGACCGCGTCAGGGCGCGCAATGGATGATGCGCATCTTGGCCAGGAAGTCAGCGTTGTGAACTTATCCAGCCGCAAAGCCATCGTTGCTGTCGCACGGGCCGACGGGTTGGTTGTGGTTGAACAGTGAGGACCGAAACATGACCTCTCGCCTGTTTGGAATTGGATGCCGTTTCGCATTGATCGGCGCGGTCGCGGCCTTGGCCGCTTGTGACGAATATATGGAAGTGCGCGATCCCAAGACCAGTGAAATGGTTCTCAATGATGAAACTGTGCCGGAAATCCGGCGCATCAGCGTTCCCATGCCCGAGGTCATCTTGGCCCCCCCGCCCAACCGTGCCGAAGCAGCAAGCTTGTGGGAGCATGGAACCAGCAGCTTCTTTAGCGACAGGCGCGCACAGGTCGTTGGCGACCTGGTGACCGTCATGATCGACATTAACGACAGCGCGCAACTGCGAAACGCGACCTCGCGCTCTATCGAAACGGCGCAAAACTCCCCGGATCCAATTTTCGCCGGCATCGACGCATCAAGCGACAGCGGCACAGCGTTGGACTTGCAACGAACCTCCGAGTTCAGCGGCAACGGCACCATTCGCCGAAACGAGTCGATCAACCTTAGTGTTGCGGCGTTGGTGATTGATGTTTTGCCGAACGGAAACTTTGTGATTGCCGGTCGGCAAGAAGTGAAAGTGAACCACGAATTGCGCGAGTTGCGCGTCGCGGGCATCGTGCGTCCGGTCGATATCAGCGTGAGCAACACAATCGCCTATGACCAAATCGCCGAGGCGCGCATTGCCTATGGCGGCCGGGGCCAGGTTTCGGTCGCCCAGCGTGCACCGTATGGACAAGACGCCTTGGATATCATCCTGCCTTACTAAGGACGCAGGCGATGTTGAAGTATCTGCTTATCCCCGTTGCCGCCGGACTGTTCGGTGCCGCCGGTTACTTTGGCGGGCAGATGCTGGCGCCTGCGCCAGAGCCCGAAAAACCGATGGAAGAGGCATCAGCCGCAGCTGTCGAAGCCAAGCCGATGCTCTTCAAAATGCCCTTGGGCAAAGTGACGATCCAGATCATCAAGCCCAAGAAAATCCTGCATATGCTCATCGACCTCGATATCTATGTCAAAGGCGCGGCGGCCTTTGAGAGCATCAACGGAGCAAAGGGACGGGCCAAGCTGCGCGATCTCACCGTGACAACCGTCGCGCAACTGGCCGAGACCGAACTTTGGATGCTTGAAGAAGACACCTCTGAACAGAGCAAACGCAGATTGTCCGAATACATCGTGCGCGAGATCTACAAAACCTACCCCGAAGTGCGAACTGCGCGGATCAATCAGATCAGCTATAATTCGAGCGCGCGGTACTGATCTTAGCGGACCGATTTGATGTCCGTGCCAGCAACGAGTTCCCCATCGCTTAGCTTGAATTCCAAGGCGCCCTGCCGGAACAAAACTTCGGACACTTCTGCTGAACGGCTTTGCGTGACGCCGACCGCATTGTTGGACGCGTCAACAGCCGTAATTGTTGCGGTATATGTTCCGTCCAACTGATCGGTTCCAAAATCGTCGAACCCATCCCAAGTCAGCGTGTGCGTCTCACCGGTAGACGTTGGCAGGCCTGTGATTGTACGCACCACCCGCCCCAAAGGATCGACGATATTTGCCTGAACAGACGTGGCAGCAGCGTCGAGCTCAAAATAGCTGATCGCGCCGTCCTCTCCGAGGATCAATTGGTCCGATTCAACCAACGCACTGCGCCCTAGGAAATCGGCACCCGCCACGTTCAACGACCCGGCCAACTGCGCCGTCAGTGTCTCAAGCTGTTCGTTGGTTCGAACCGATTGCTCCACTTGGGTCAGTTGGGCCAGTTGCGCGATGAACTCGGTGCCATCGACAGGCTCCAGCGGATCCTGAAACTGAACTTGCGCCGTCAACAGGGTCAAGAATGTCTCATAATCTTCGCCCAACTGGGACAGAGACGAAGACGCGGTTGAGCTTTGGTTCTGAGCGAGTGCGTTTGCCGCTGTTGGATCAATAAGCATCGCGAAACTCCTACGTCACGAGGTCGAGTTCTGTGTCTTGGATAACGGTGCCCTGAGAGGCCACCGCCACATCAGGCGTGATGGTTATGTCGCTTCCTCGGCTGTTGCCTTGCGACGGTTCATTGTCGCCACCACCTTCATTCGCAAAGCCGCCCTGGAATTCCAGCTGGCTGTCATCGGTCACGCCAATGGCTTGTGCAAGAACATGTCGATCTTCTCGCAGGTTCGACAACACCATTGGATTTTCGACCTTCACCACGACCTTGCTGGCTGAGTCCTCAGTGTTCTGAATAACGATTTCCAACTGACCCAACCCAGCAGGCTTGAGCGCGATCTGGGTGCGCCCTTCCTCCAAGCTGACGGATTTGATCTGGGCAAGGATTGCTTCGCCAAGTTTCGTGGCGGGCTTCGACGTTTCTGTGGCGGCTTGGAACGTCGTATCGCCGCTTACTGGGTCGCTCGCACCGGCCTCGGTCACGCGCATTGACTCCGCGATCTGCGCAAAGGCCGTCAGTGGCCGTTGTTCAGCGCCCGCCATCGGCATCGGCTGAGCGGCAACATCGGAAAGCGCTGACAGGCCGCTTGTCGCGGTCAAGGGCGCATTGGCACCGGCCACTGATGGTTTGTCAAACACGCTTGTCGACAAAGGCTGTGGCTCGCTCAGCGAGAGAGGCTCTTCAGCCATCAAAACAGCCTCGGCTGCAAAAATCGGGCGAATGTCATTGGCGCCCGCTGAAACAGTCTGCGGGTTCACGACAATCGGTTTGTCAGTCTTCGGCAAAAGCTGCTGTACGCCTGCTGCCGGAGCGACCGCTGCGGTGCGCGTGACGGCATCGCTTTGGCGCACAACATCCTGCGCAATCGGTGGTGTGACCCGCAATGCGCCGTCTGGTCCGACATCAATTTGCTGCGCCTGAGGGATCGGCGGCGCCCCGTCCAAGGCCGGCTTTGGAAGTGTCGCGGCACCTGGTTGGGCAGCGGCACCTGGTTGCGCCGCGGGGGATGCTTGCGCGGTAATTGGCGCGTCAGGAGTCTGCGTCACTGCTTCAACTGGGACATTTGGCAAGGGTAGATTTCCAGGCGATACATTTGCCTGCCCAGAAGGCTGCGCAGTCGGCAACAATGGACCGCGCGGTACAGGCGACGCGCTTGGCAGTGGGCTGTCCACAGACACGATTGGCGGTCGCGCCCCCAGCCCAGTTGCAACCGGCGCTGTCGGAACGGTCAGCGCCTCAACCGCCGCGCTCAACGAGATACGCTGCAGAGGCGCGTTGATGGCTGGCGCCACAACATTGGGCTGCGCAGACGCCACCGAGATTACCAAAGAGTTTTGGTTCGCCAACTCAATCGTTATCTGAGTGTCGCCAGCTGCGAATTCAGAAAACGAAAATGCGTCGGGAAGGACCACAGGATCATCCAGAATAACTGGCTGCGTTCCAATGGTGAACGGCATCGCGGCAGGCTCTGGCGCGTCGAACGAAATGACGATCTCGGGCGCATCAACCTGCCCCAAATCAAACTGCAAGACCGCGTCATCCATCATGTCTGATGCCGACGAAATTTGAATATCCAAAGCGCCATCGTCGCCGATGCTGAGCTTAATGTTTGGAAGTTCTATGTCATCAGCAATCGGAGCGATTAGAACCATGACGGCATCATCACTGCCCTTGATGCGCAGCTCAAAGGTTTGCTGATCGGGTTCGGTCAGCGCCTCCAACTGCGAGAGGATCTGGCGAACGAAATCGATCATATCGTCCAAAACATCGCTCAGATCGATCGTACCTTCGTCTGAAAGCGACGTGATGGTGATCGAGAGCACCGCATCTGCATCCCCCTGCTGCGGCGCAGGAACGCCCAAAACACTGAGCTGGCTATCAACGGCGAAAGTGGCGCGGGTATTTGCGGCTTCAATGACACCAGAAAGTGAGGCCGCCGCATTCGTCGACGCAAAGAAGGTCAGATTGTTCGCGGGCCCGCTTTGCTGGCTGAGCAATTGGTTAAACACCATCGCACCGCCCGCAGTCGGGTTTGTTGCTTGCCCCAAGCCCCCCGCAAACGCGGCGTCTTGACCGGTCAAAGACAAGTTCTGCGAGAAGAATAGGTTTAACATATCAAGTGTGCTGCCTGCCGATGCCTGTTCTTGAACTCTTAAACTTGGTCAGGACGCGCGGCCCAACCCGGACACCAAAAACTCAGGGCTGTTATTTCTTACACAATGCAGTGTTTGGCAGCGATATCAAAGATAAACTTGGTTAAAGCACAAATAATTCTTTGGTTTGTGCGAGATTATCCTGAACACGCCTGCTCCGTAAGCGATCCCATACACCATCGCAGAACGCCGCCTACTCAGTGCTGAGTTGGGTTCGGCAAAAATGCACCCACCCGAATGCCTGTGTTGACAGGCTGATCCGGCCTGACCAACCATAACCCTAACGGGTAAGACTGCCATGCTTGGCCGCGTACCCCGCGACCGGGCGCGCCACTTGTTCGGCAATTTATCGATGCGCACGCGCGAGGGAGGCTGCTGTGTCTTTTGACATTACTTTGGATTATCGATTTGATTCATCCGGCTTTTTCAATGACCCGGATCGCCGCGCAGCGTTGGAAGCGGCGGCAAACGCATTTGAAACGGTCATTTCAGACGACTTCAATGCTCTCCCCGTTGGGTTAACCTTCACGATCACCAACCCTTCAGACGGGTTTACCCAGGAAACGGTGACAATCACCGAAGAGGTGGACGACCTCATCATTTTTGTTGCAGGGCGCAATCTGAACGTTTTGGGCTTTGCGGGGCCAGATGGATATTCGGCCAACGGAGACATCTATTCCTCGCGCATTTCAGAGAATTTTCGAAACACCGGCCCGGTCACTGACTTCGAGCCGTGGGCCGGTACGGTCGTGTTTGACCAAAATACAGCCTGGAACTTTGATCTCGCCGGCCCGCAAGAAGGACAGAACGACTTTATCTCGGTCGCAATCCACGAGATCGCACATGTCTTGGGATTTGGCACGTCGCCTGCCTTTACGGCGAACGTCAGTGGCGACAATTTCGTCGGTCCGAACGCGACCGCAGCCAATGGTGGCACACCGGTCCCGCTTGAACCAGACGCTGCTCATGTTCTTGAAGGTTATCTTGGCGGGACGATTGCGCTTGATCCAACGCTGACCGTCGGCAATCGCAAGCTCTTGACCGAGATCGACAAAGCCATTCTGGCGGACATCGGGTATCAGGTCGATGGTTACACGGCACAGGGCAGTCAGCCCCCCGTCTTTACAAACGGTCCCGAGACGATTTTTGGCACAGATCTCGCCGACGATATCAATGGCTTGGGAGGAGCCGACCAAATTCAGGGCGGCGCGGGCAATGACACTCTTCGCGGCGGCGGTGACAATGACCTTTTGTTCGGCCAGGCTGGTATTGATACCTTTGTCCTCGCGCCCGGCGACGGGAACAGTCAAGTCGTCGATTTTGACCTCGCGAATGAAAAAATCCGCCTTCTCGATAGCAACTTTGCCTCGCCCGAGGCGGCGCTGGCCGCCGTTCAGAAACCCTTTTCGAACGTGTCGCGCATAGCGCTAAATGACGGCAGCAGCTTTGATATTTTCCACGACAGTCAAACCGGAACGCCTTTGACGACCGCCAATTTCGAGATTTCGAATACTCCGCCACCGAACACCGAACCGACGGGCAATGTCGCAATCATCGGAACTGCGACCCAAGGACAAACACTCCTTGCCAGCACGGCCGGCATCGATGATGCCGACGGACTTGGCGCGTTTTCGTACGTATGGCTGCGTGCTGGCCAGCCGATTTCCGGGGCCACCAGCGACACCTATGACTTGGTCGCAGACGATGTGGGCGAGCCGATCAGTGTTCGGGTGAGTTTTATCGACGGCGGCGGCACAACAGAAACCCTGACCAGCGGTGCGACAGATCCAGTGATCGCCGCGCAATCCAATTCGCCGACCCCAGGGCCAGACCTCATTGTGGATGACGCCAGCAATTCCAACATCGACGCACTTGCCGGCGACGACACCATCACGGGTGGGCAAGGCGACGATACGATCGAAGGCGGAGAGGGCACGGACGTGGCAGTCTTTAGCGGCGACCAAAGCAGCTATACATTGACCTTAAGTCCAGGCGGAACCGTCATCACAGATCGGCGGCCCAGCGGCGACGGGACCGATAGCCTTTTTGACATCGAGTTTTTGGACTTTGCAAATGAGGTCGCAGTTTTCGGTGGCCAGCCGATGAACCTGGGCCAATTCGGCGGTCAAACCGGGCTTTCCGCGGAAGATTTTGAAACCTTTATCGAACTGTACATCGCGTATTTTAACCGCGCCCCTGACGCGATTGGTTTGTCGTTTTGGGGAACGGCATTTGCGACCGGGACGACTTTGCCTGAAATTGCCACGTTCTTCATTGATCAGGACGAAACGCGCGCAACCTATCCAGACACGTTGTCGAATGCCGATTTTGCGACCGCCGTTTACAATAACGTCTTGGGCCGTGTTCCAGACATCGGTGGCTTTAACTTTTGGGTCGGGGTTTTGGACGGCGGTTCGGTGGGCAGAGACCAGTTTATCATCGCTGTTCTGCAGGGGGCCAAGGCGCCGCCTGCGGAGGGCGCGACCCAGGAGTTCATCGACCAACAGCTCGCGGACCGGCAGTACCTGGCCGACAAGACGGACATCGGCGCATACTACGCTGTGCACAAGGGGCTTTCCGATGTGGCCGAAGCCTCGGCAACAATGGCGCTTTTTGACGGCAGCCAAAACAGCATCGACGCCGCAGTAGCCAAAGTGAACGAAGTTTATGCCGACGCTCTGGACCCTGATAACGGAGAGTTTTTGATGCCTTTGGTCGGTATTTTGGTCGATCCGTTCACTGTCTAGGAATTTGCCCGCGCACCACCGTAAGTTGACGCAAGGTATTTTCCGCTCCAAAATTGAGACAGCTTTGGGCGGCAAACCGCTGTTTCTGTTGCAATTCTGGTGCGAAATAGGTGCAAAATATCAAAGGTAAGCAAAACCTTGCTTGCCAGACGCAACATCGCGCCAATACACATGATCTGTGCTGAGGGTGGGTGCGTCAGAATTTAGTTACGCGAGCTTCAGGACATGGGTTGTCGGCGGAAACGCCGATTTTGTTGAAGGCGTTTGTTGTGTCGATAGATTTCAAAAGACTGGCGACGGCAGGTGCCGTGTGGCTGTTGTGTGCAACGGTCGCACAGGCCGACAGCTTGAAAGCCGCCGTGCGCGACGCGCTGACGTCGAACCCCAGTCTGCGCGCCGCTGATGCAAACTATCGCGCGACCATCTACGACTTGATCGCCGAAGAAGGCGGATTCCAACCAGAGTTGCGCCTGACCGGCAGCGTCAAGAACGAATACGTGGACGATCCCAACGGATTGTCGGTGTCCGACAACGCGAACGCAAAGATCGCCTCTGAAATCGGGCTGGTTGCGACCCTGCCTCTTTACGACGGGTATCGTCGTCAAAACCAAGTTTATGCAGCGGCCGCGCGGGTGGATCAAAGCGCGCTCGACCTGTTAGATGCCTCAGAAACAATGGCTCTGGCGGTCACCGAGCAATACATCGGATTGGCACGCCAGACTGCGCTGCTTCAGGAAGTGCGACGCAACATCGACAGATTGCAAACGATCGCAAGCCAGGCACGCCAATTGGTTGACGGCGGGCGCTTGCCGGCCAGCGACTTGGTGCAGATCGAAGCCTCCATTTTTTCAGCCCGCGCCACCAAAGCCGATATTGAACGTAGGCTGAGCGACTCGCTGGTGCGCTTTCGGTCTCTGGTCGGACGCAACCCGGGTCACAGCTATGCATTCCCAAAGGTCGTCCAACCTCCGGCGTCCCATGACGGCTATGTGAATTCAGCGGTGCGCAACAGCTACCGCGTGCAAAAAGCCAGCTCTCAGATTGATGTCGCCGGGTTCGAGCAAGGCATTGCCAATTCGCAATATCAGCCGCAGCTGTCCCTGAACGCGGGCGTATCCGCCGGCAGCAATTTGGATGGCTCTTCGGGTGACGAAACCCGCGCGTTCATCGGCGTTGACCTGTCTTGGACCCTCTACAACGGGCGCAGAACCGGACAAATGGCGGCCCTGTCAGAGCGCAAGAACGAAGCACTTTATTCGCGCATGGCGGCGATCCGCGATGTTGAACGCCTCGCCTCGTCTGCGTGGCATACTTTCCAGATCACCGCCGTCCGCAACAGCGTTTTGCAATCCGAAGTCCGCTCGTACACCCAATTGGTGCGCAGCTATGGTGACGAGTTCAACAGCGCCACGAGGAGCGTTTTGGACCTGCTGGTTGCAGAGAACCGCCTGTTCAATGCGCGATTTGAACAAATCAATAATCAAGCGCTGCTCGCGTTTTCGGGCTACAACGCGCTGGCCGCCCAAAGCCGTCTCGCGAAACATTTTGGCGTTAAGCAAAGTTCGCGCGTTTTGAACGAGCGGTTGACCCCCCGCAACGGTGAAGAACCACGTGTCGTCATTCAACGAGGCAAGGTTCTCATTCAAGAATGACCGGCGCCCCCGGCATTGGACTCGCGACTTTGGCGCCAGAACCGGCGGACCAAAGTGACCCCACGACACCGTCTGATCTTGTGATTGTCGCTTGGTGTGCGGCGCATTTTGGCGCGCCTTTTTCCGAGATTGGCGTGCGCAGCCGCCTTCCTGCAGAGGCCGATTTGAACGACCCTGATATGCTGGGGCAAGCGATGGCGGCCGTCGGCCTAAAGTCGGTGCAGACGCATTCTTCTTTGGCAAAGGTTGATCCAATCGTCTTGCCCTGCATCGTTTTTCTGACCGACGGCGCACCCCTCTTGATCACCAAACTGGATCAGCGTCTTGGCACCGTCGAATGGCGCGATCCCGCGAAATCCGACGGCCCAGAGACCGGCCGGATTGGTGCCTTGTCACGCCGCCTCAAACGCGGGGCGATGTTGATCGCACCCGATGACGGGCTCGAAGGCATGGACCCTGACACCAGTGCGGCCCGGGCAGGTGGGCATTGGTTTTGGGCGCCGGTCAAAGCGCATTGGGGATCTTGGACCCAAGTCTTGATCGCCTCGCTTATGTTGAACCTGTTGGCTTTGGCACTGCCCCTCTTCATCATGAACGTCTATGACAAGGTTATCCCAAACCTGTCTTTCGTGACACTTTGGACATTGGCGCTTGGCGTAGGCTTGGCGGTCGGCGGCGACCTCGTTTTGCGCACGCTTCGCTTGTCTATCGTCGAAACCTTGGGACAGCGCATTGATCTCAAAGTTGGCTCGACAATCTATCGTCACGCCTTGGATCTGGGACTAATCGAACGACCAGGCGGCGCGGCAGGTTTAGCGGCGCGTATTCGAGATTACGAAACGGTGCGGGACTTTTTCGCCTCGTCCACGTTTGTTGCTTTCTTTGACTTGCTGTTCATCGTTATTTTCCTTGGCGTTCTATATGCCATCGTCGGCCCCCTGGCCCTTTTGCCGACGGCAGCCATTCCAGTCGTTTTGATTATCGCGCTGATCTCTCGCGCTGCGATCGGTCGCACGGCGGAACAGGCCGTGCGCCTGTCGTCGGATCGCCAAACCGTGTTGATGGAATCGCTACACGGAGTGGAAACCATCAAAACATTGAACGCCGAACCCTTAATGCAGCGTGCTTGGGAAACGGCGATTGCCGCCACGGCCCGCGTGACAGGGCGCGCACGGTTTTGGGCGAACTTTGCGACGAACACCACCATCTTCCTGCAGCAAGCCGTGAGCGTTGGCATCATCGTTTGGGGCGTTTTCCTGATATTTGATGGGACCATCACCATCGGTGCTTTGATCGCGGCCAGTATCCTCTCTAGCCGAGCGATGGCGCCGCTTTCGGCGATTTCGCAGGCAACGTTTCGGCTGCAATACATCGTCAAATCCATCCGCGCATTGAATGCCGTGATGGACATGAACGTCGAACGTCCCCCGGTGCTGAGGTCTGCGCTTGCGGTTAAACAAGCGTCGCTTGAGCTTGTCGATGTCACGTACACATACCCTGACGTAGAGGTGCCTGCGCTTAACGCAATTTCTTTGTCGATTTCACCAGGCGAGAACGTCGCCCTCTTGGGGCGCGTCGGTTCAGGCAAGACGACGCTCGGCAAGGTCATCAGCGGTTTGATCCAACCTCAGACCGGCGTCGTTCGAATTGATGGCTTTGGCCTTAATCAATACGATCGTTCAGAGCTGCGTGAGGGGATCGGCTATCTGCCCCAGCGCTGTGACCTGTTTACCGGTACGCTGCGCGAGAACCTGATGATGGGTGCGCTGGATGCCGACCAGCAACGGATCGAAGCCGCGCTGTACTACTCTGGCCTGGATGAGTTTGTCGCGTCCAATTCCGCAGGTCTAGACATGGAAATTCGCGAAAACGGCAGCCGGTTGTCCGGTGGGCAGGCTCAGGCCCTGGCTCTCGCGCGGGTTCTGCTCAAATCCCCAAAGCTTCTCTTTCTGGACGAGCCGACAAACGCGATGGATCAAGAGATGGAGCGTCGGGTGACAGCCCGCCTTAAGGAACTCAATGACGGTGGCACGACGTTGATCTTATGCACCCACCGGCAGTCTTTGGCCGCTATCGCCGGGCGTTTTGTCATTTTGGACAAAGGCCGCAAAATCCTTGACGGCACACAAGAGGCGGTGATGGAGCGCTTGCAGTCTGGCGTAAAAACAACCCCATCGGGAGCGTCTTGATATGTTCGGTCGCGCCATCGAGGAAGGTTTCGTCAACAATGTCAGTGCGGCCACGCAAAGCCGCCTCTATCGAAACAGGTGGCAGCCCCTGGCCGCAATTGCCGCGATCATCGGCGGCTTTATCATTTGGGCGAGCATCTTTGAAATCGAAGAAGTGACCCGCGGAACCGGACGGGTCATCCCATCAAGCAACATCCAGGTCGTTCAAAGCCTCGAAGGGGGCATTGTCCGCGATATTCAGATCAAAGAGGGCGCCGAGGTCTCTGCCGGTGACGTGCTGATGCAAATCGATGCGACAAGCTTTCTGTCCAGAGAAGGCGAGTTGCGCGAACAAGAGACAGCACTTTTGGCAGAACGCGCGCGCCTAGAGGCAGAGGCGCAATTCGCCGATGAACTCGCCTATGATCCGGTGTTTGCCACAGATCACCCGCTGGCCACCGCGGCAGAAATCCAGGTTTTCAATTCCCGCAGAGAACAAATCGCCACCGAGCTTTCTGTTTTGGACAAAAACCTTGCCCAACGCCAAAGTGAGCTTGCCGAGCTTGAAGCACAGCAAACCATGCGCGAGGCGATGATTGCGCCATTGCGGGAAGAGCAAGCTCTGATTTCCGATCTTGCGGCGCGCAACGCGGTTCCAAGGATAGAACTGCTTCGGCTGAATTCGCGACTTGCCGAGCTGGAGGGCGAATTTTCCGTTGGCGACGCGGCAGCGGCACGGCTCGAGGCCGCGATCGAGCAGGCCCGCGCGGAAATCACGGCGGCCCGGTCTTCATATGTGCTCTCGGCCCGTCAGCGGCTGGCCCGCTTGCAAGTTGAATTGGCAGTCCTGCAAGAATCGCTCAAGGCGGCAGAAGATCGCGTGCAACGCACGCAACTCAGGGCGCCGGTCAATGGCACGGTCAACCGGCTTTATGTCACGACAGATGGCGCCGTCGTGCAGCCCGGCGCGCCAGTGGCAGAAATTGTCCCAAGCGATGATGGTCTTTTGATCGAAGCTGACATCCAACCGAGCGACGTTGCATTCATCGCCCCAGGCGACCAAGTGGCGGTGAAAATCACGGCGTATGATTACCTGATCTACGGCGCGCTAGAAGGCGAAGTGGAACGCATTGGCGCGGATACGATTACGGACCGGGATGGCCGTGCCTTTTTTCGCGTCATCGTCCGAACCGAAAAGAACTATGTCGGCAGTGACGAAAGCCCGCTTCCCATTTCGCCCGGCATGATCGCCGCGTTGGACATTCAGACGGGCCAGAAAACTGTGATGGATTATCTGCTCAAACCGATCCGGCGGGCCCAGTCCGAAGCGTTGAGAGAAAAGTAAGCGGCCTATTTTGAAGTCGCGACGTAAACGCCATCCCAATCTGGATCCGGCGGATTTGCGACAAAGTCCTCTATCCTTTCGCGGTACATCGCCAGATAGCCGTCTATCTCCAGGCCTAACTCTTCTGCCGACGCTCCCACGGCCTCCAACGACTGCGTCGCGCCACCCCAATCCTGCGCGCGATAGGCATCTATCAAAGCTGCGTTCGCACTGCGCAGCGTTTCAAAGGCCCCGGCGCCGCGCATCTTGGTATCGCCCAATAGGGCAAAGATTTGCTCGGGCAGGTCTTTTCCTTTCACCTTAATCAGGTCGAGCTCGATCACGGCGAACTCATCTTCAACAGCCTCTTTTGTGCTGCTCCCGATGATGATGTTGACGCCATAGCTTTTTGTTTGACCTTCCAAGCGCGACGCAAGGTTCACGCTGTCGCCCAACGCGCTGTAGTCAAAGCGCTTGTCACTGCCCATGTTTCCGACGACGCATTCGCCGGTGTTAATTCCCAATCCAATGTCGATTGTGAATTTCGGTGCGTCAGGGTCGGCGGCCAAGGTTTTGTTCAGCGCGGCGACATCCTCCAGCATTTGCAACGCACTGGCCGAGGCCTTTTTCGCATGCTCTGGCGTATCAAGCGGGGCATTCCAGAACGCCATGATGGCGTCCCCCATGTATTTGTCGATGGTCCCACCGTGATCCATGATCGCATCGGACATGATCGTCAAAAACCGATTCATCAAACTAGTAAGCCCTGCCGGATCGTCCTTGAACGCTTCTGAAATGGTGGTGAAGCCGCGGACATCGGTGAACAAAATCGAAAGGTCCCTCTTCTCGCCGCCCAGTTGGAGGCGATCGGGGTCTTCTGCCAGTTGAGAGACAAGATCGGGCGACACATACTGCCCAAAGGCGCCTCTGATTTGCTGGCGCTTGGCCTCTTCTTGGAAATAATTGATCGAGGACATCAACATCGATGACAGAACAATCGCGATGACGGGAAATGTGGGGTCCAACATTTGCCGTTCATTGACGTAAAGGTAATACGAGGCCCCAACGCTTCCCCCGATGAAAACGGCTGTGACCAGAAATAGGTATCGGGCCGGCATAGCGGGGGCGAGCAGGATAATGAGGATCGACAGAACCGCGATCAACGCCAACTCTGCCCCGATGGCATAGTTGGGCCTCACCAAGAGCGAATTGCCCAAAATGTTTTCAAGAACCTGAGCGTGGATTTCCACACCCGCCATCGGCACGCCAAGAGGTGTCGCGCGGAAATCCTCGAGCCCGATGGCCGAGGTTCCAACCAAGACCAGATGCCCTGCCAACCGGTTGGGCGCCATTCTGCCCTGGATCAGATCAGCCGCCGAGACATAGCGATTGGGATCGTGCGGCGAAAAGTTGTTCCAGACGGTTCCGTCGGGTGCCGTTTGAATAAGCTGGCGTGCAACGACAACGCCATCGACGCCAGCTTCGTTGGATCGAATGGCAAAAGCTTGCCCGCCTGTTGCGACCCGCAGCAGTTCAATCGAGAGGCCAAGCCGATAGACGCCTTCCGCAGACATGACGATAGGAACCCGTCGAAAGACGCCATCCGGGTCTGGCAGCACCGAGAACATCCCACGCCCCGCAGCCGCGTCTTCGAGTTGCGGCAGGTTTTCAACGAGGTCCGGAAACCGAATGAGAAACGGATCAGGTTTCGCCCCCATCACAGCATGTGGAACCGCGCGCGGCGGCGGGTCCGTTTGTTCCAACGATCCCGATCGAATGCTTGTTTGGCCCACAACAACACGGCTGCGCTGAAAGGTTTGGGCCAAAACATCATCGTTCGACGGAAGGGCCGACAGTTGGTCGCGCACTGGTTGTGGAAGTGCGGGGTTGTCCGCAGCAATTTGCGCAGGCGACAGGCGGTCTGGCTCACTGAAAACGATGTCGAAGGCCAATGCGACCGCCCCTGCCTGCATTGCCTTGGTCGTCATTTCGGCGATCTTCGTCCGTGGCCAAGGCCACTGGCCGATTTCTTCAAGGCTCGCGTCGTCTACATCCAGAATGACAACCGGCGCAGGCTGGGCATCACGCGGATGCATTTGCTGATAGGCGTCGAAAGCCTGCAGGCGCAAACGCTCAACAAAAATCGGATCAGCGACGCGGATGACCAGCAGCAAAGCAAGCAGACCAAGCCCCGCAAAACGCCCCCAACCAACCTTGCGCATGAGCCATTTCATTCCGGTACCGTCCTCTTTTTTCTGAGGAATTTCAGTACCGAATCGTTAACGACCGCCGCGAAAACCCCAACTTTTCTGAACTTGAGGGTTCAGAAACTTGTCTGCCAGAGCAAGAGAATTTTGGAGGATTGTTTCCGAAACTACCGGATTCCCTGACTGTTTGCGTGCACTGTGCGCTGATACACAAAAATATGGTGCTGCCAGGCGCTAATGTGGCCAATTTCACTGATCCGGGCCCAACGGCGTGATATACCATTAACGTTCGTAAATATTTTTTTAGGGGGGGCATCCCCATGCTGCGAGAATTTGAAAAGGGCTTAATTCAAACGTCTTCCATTGAGCTGCCAGTTGTGGACGGCAACCCAGTTCAGCTGCCGGAAGGTGTCATGCCTTTTGATGCAACGTTTGCGCGGGACGGCGCGGACCTTGTGTTGACAGATTCCAATGGTCAAACCTTGATCATTTCTGACTTTTTTACCTTTCCTGTTTCACCTGATTTGATTGCATCCAACGGCGCCGTATTGAAAGGCGACCTGGCTGCGCGTTTGGCGGGCAGCAGCCTTGAGGCGCAATTTGCGCAGTCAGGCAACTTGCAAGCTCTGAACGCGATCGGGCAAGTCGAAACACTTGACGGCTCTGCCGCAGTGACCCGCGTCGACGGGTCCGTGGTTCCCCTGACAGTAGAAACCAAGATCTTTCAAAACGACCTGATTGAAACAGCAGCCGACGGCAAAGTGTCGGTTGTCTTTGCTGACGGCACGATTTTCACCCTGGCCGAAGCGTCACGGATGGTGATCGACGAATTCGTTTATTCGGTAGACGGCTCTGACAACAAAGGCGGTTTCAACCTCATCACCGGTGGCTTTGTCTTTATCGCGGGCCAAGTCGCCAAAACCGGCGATATGGAGGTGGGGACCCCCACTGCAACAATGGGGATCAGAGGCACCACCGTACAGGTGCAGATCGGTCTCTTTGACGGCATCTCAAAAGTGACGGTTGCGTTGAACCAAGACCCTGACGGGACAACGGGTCGAATTGATCTCTTTGACCTGAACGGAGAGTTCATTGCGACCATTACCGCGACGGACACCAAGTGGATCATCTCTCCGATCGAAGGAGAGACGCGCGAATTGGATCGCACCGAAGATGATTTTGCGGCGGATTCTATTCTGATCGCTGATGCTTTGGCTGCGTATGACTCTGTTATTCGCCGTGTTCAGTCCGGGGAAGAGGTGGTCGATTTCGGCGATGCCAGCTCTGAAGACGCGCCACCTCCGCCAGAGCCAGAAAACCCCAACCCTCTCGAAGATCCTCAGCAAAACTTTGACGAGGATGAGGGGACAACCGATACCGGCGACGGAGACGATACGACCGACGGGGCCGGTGGAACGATTGCGCCAGAAGAACAAGGCTCTGGCAGCACTGAGACCGAGACCGAAGAAGAAATTGATAACATCCGCGGTGACGCGGCCCCGGACGCACAGAACATCGTGGTCACGGGTATCGAAGATGACGACACGCAGAACGTAGAAGGCCAGGCAGCCGCGGAAAGCAATGATCCAGAGGCCGAGCTGACCTTTGCTCTGGAAACAGAACCGGACAACGGCACTGCGACGGTGAACCCGGATGGGACATTTGAATACGTCCCGGACCCAGATTTTGCCGGGACCGATACCTTTACCTATTCGGTGAGCGACGGCGAAGGCAATTCAGACATCGGCACCGTCACAGTCGAAATTGCAGGCGTCAACGACGCGCCTGTTGGCGGCGAAGTCGACGTGGCGCTGCCTGAAGACAATGCCTTTCTTGGCAGCTTGGTCGCTTCTGACGCCGACGATGATCCAATCGCATTTTCGCTTGCGAATGCCCCTGCCAACGGCAGCGTCGTTGTGCAGGACGACGGCATTTTCCAGTACACGCCCGACGCAGATTTCGAAGGCACCGACACGTTCACGTATCAGGTGACTGACACATCCGGCGAACAGGGCACCGGAACTGTCACCGTTACGATCGAACGCTCCGAAGACGTGCCAGAGGTCAACTTTGAGCTTTCGGTGTTGGAAGGATCCATACCTGCATCCGAAACAGCGCCCAGCGCTGCGTTTTCAATCGCGGCGGCGGAAGATGACGAAGGCGAATCCGCGGCTGGCAGCATCCTGCTCTACGACCCAGATACAGGTGAGACGTTTACCACAACGGTCGACATGCAAGGCGACGACGCCCCGGTTGGAACGTTCACCTTGTCACCGGCCCAGGCCGGGGCGGAATTTGGCGAGCACGTGATCGCTTGGACGTACGAAATCGGCCGCGATACATATGACGCCCTGCCTGAAGGTTTCTCGGCGACCGAGCTTTATGACGTTTTGATCGAAGACAGTACGGGCCGCACGGACACCGTCACGATCACCGTCGAGATCTTGGGCATCAACGATGACCCAACAGCGGTCGACGATTCAGCGACAACTGCAGAAGACACAGCCATTACTGTCAATGTCCTTGCCAATGACTCGGATGTTGACGGCAATCCGATCACCGTCTTGACCTTCAAAGACGGAGCCAACGGAACTGTCACCGACCTTGGGAATGGCGAGCTTGAGTACACACCAAACGCCGATTTCAATGGCACCGACACGTTCACCTATACGATCGACGATGGCGTGGCTGGCGAAACAAACGGCACAGCAACGGCAACGGTTACCGTTGTTGTAACGGCCGAAAACGATCCCCCAGTCGCCGAGCCTGATGCGGAGACAACGCCCGAAGACACCAATATTCAGATCAATCTGTTGGCCAATGACAGCGATGTCGAGGGCGACACGCTTACCGTGATTTCTGTCTCTAACGGATCCAACGGGTCAGTGACCCAAGTTGGCGGCATCGCGACGTACCAACCGAACCAGGATTTTACCGGAACAGACAGTTTCACCTATCAGGTCTCAGATGGCCAAGGCGGCACCTCAACTGGAACGGTTACGGTTACAGTTGACCCCGTG
Source organism: uncultured Rhodobacterales bacterium (assembly GCA_964649815.1). Taxonomy (GTDB): domain Bacteria; phylum Pseudomonadota; class Alphaproteobacteria; order Rhodobacterales; family Rhodobacteraceae. The sequence goes on from CAZYQC010000002.1 coordinate 44,390, forward strand.
AACGACGCGCCAGTTGCCGTTCCTGATGCCGTTCTCACACCCGAAGACACATCCGTGGACATCGATGTTCGGGCCAATGACTTTGACGTCGAAAGCCCCAACCTGGATTTGGTGAGCTTCACCCAGCCTGAAAACGGCGTCGTCACTGAAAATCAGGACGGCACTCTGAACTATGCGCCGGATGAGAACTTCAACGGCGTAGACACGTTCCAGTACACCGTCAGTGACGGCGAAGAGACCGCGACAACAACCGTGTCCGTTTCCGTCGAGGCGGAAAACGACGCCCCGGTTGCAGGCGATGACACGGCGTCGACGACAGAAGACACACCCGTCACAATCTCGGTTCTGAGCAACGACACAGATGTGGATGGCCCAAGCCAAAGCGTTGCAAGCGTCACGCAACCGGCAAACGGTACGGTCACGACCTTGCCATCAGGCCAGCTGCAATACACGCCCGCTGCAAACTTCAACGGCACGGATAGCTTCAAATACACGCTCAGCGATGGGATCGACACCGATACAGCAACGGTGACCGTGACGGTAACTGCCGTGAACGATGCACCGGTTGCGGTAAATGATAGCGCCACGACCGACGAGGACATGTCCGTCACAATCAATGTGCTGGGCAACGACTCAGACGTTGACAGCACAAACCTGACCGCCTCCCCAAAAACGCAGCCCGCCAATGGATCGGTGACAGTCGATACCAACGGGAACCTGGTATACACGCCCGACCCGAATTTCGACGGCGAAGATACGTTTACCTATACCGCGAGTGACGGTGACAAGGCGACTACCGCGACGGTGACCGTGACAGTCAACAGCACAAATGACGCGCCCGTCGCTGCGAACGACAGCGCGGAAGTTGACGAAGATGGGTCTGTCGATATCGCTGTGCTGGGCAACGATTCCGATGTGGATGATGACACGCTGACGATTGTCGACATCAGCACGCCTTCAAACGGCACAGCCGTCGCTGCCAATGGCGGGATACGGTACACGCCGAACGCCAACTACTCTGGCCCAGACAGCTTTACCTACACGATTTCCGACGGCAACGGCGAAGAGAGCACAGCAACCGTCAGCGTCGAAGTCGAAGCGGTCAACGACCCGCCTACGGCCGTCGATGACGAAGGCTCAACGGCAGAGGATATGTCCTTTGAGATCGCGGTTCTGGCAAACGACAGCGATGACGACGGCGACAGCCTGCAGATCCTGGAAGCCAGCAACGGCACCAATGGGTTTACCACGATTGTTGGCAACAACATCCGGTACACGCCCGCTTTGGACTTTTTCGGGCAGGATAGCTTTACCTATCAAGTGACCGACAACAACGGCGGAACCTCGACAGCTACAGTCAGCATCACAGTCGAAGAAACCAACGATGCGCCCTCTGCTGTGGATGACGTGGCCGAGGTGGATGAAGATGAGTCGATCGGCATCGACGTTGTGGCCAATGACACTGATGTAGATTCCGAAGAATTGTCGGTTGCTGGCTTTGGCCAGGGCTCTAACGGCTCTGTCACCAGCGGCCCAAATGGCACATTGATCTACACGCCCAACCCTGACTTCAACGGGGCCGACAGCTTTACATATACTGTCGAAGACGATGACGGCCTGACCAATGTTGCCACGGTGACCATCACGATCAACCCCGTCAACGATCCGCCGAGCATGTCAGACGGACAGATGTCGGCAATGGAAGATGGCCAAACCGAAGTGCTGAACCTGGCGACTTTGGCTGATGATATCGACGACAACGACACGCCAGCGTCGCTGCAGTACGATATCCTGCAGCAACCAAGCAACGGCAGCGCGAGCATCAGCGGAACAACCCTGCGATTTGATCCTGGCAGCGATTTCCAGGACCTTGGCGCAGGTGACACCGATACTGTTACAATCAAAGTCCGCGCAACCGACAGCGCAAGCGATACAGCGACCGCCACGGTCACTGTTACCGTCACCGGCAAAAACGACGACCCGACGATGGCCGATGGCGAATTGATCGCCGTCGAGGATGGAAGTCAGGTACAATTGTCGCTCGCGGCGCTGGGCGATGATCCGGATTCCGATGACGACGGCTCGACGCTTAACTACGCGATCACGTCTGGCCCTGGAAACAACGAAGGCAATGCGACCATCACTGGGACAACCTTGCGCTATGATCCCGGTTCAAACTTTCAATCATTGGCCGAAGGCCAAACCGACACCGTCGAAATCGATATCCGCGCCTCCGACAATGCCAATCCGGCGGGGACTGACAACGGAACGGTTACAGTACGGATTTTCGGTAAAAACGATGATCCGACGCTGCAGAATGGCACCATTGACGCGGACGAAGATGGCAACATCCGCAGCATTCGACTTGATTTATTAGCGAACGATGTCGACAGCGACGATAATGGTGCGACGCTGAACTACACGATCATTGACGGCCCCGGCCCTGGGCAGGGGTCCGCATTTATCAGTGGAACGCGTTTGTTCTATGACCCAGAAAATGACTTTCAGTCGTTGGGCGAAGGCGAAACGTCGACGTTCGACATCAAGGTTCGCGCGACCGACAACGCCGACCAACCTGGCGTGGCGACTGGAACCTTCACCGTCACAGTCACCGGCATCAATGATGAGCCGATCGCCAATGATGACACCATTGTCACAGCCGAAGACACGTCCGTGTTCATCAATGTTCTCGCTAACGACGATGATCCCGACGACGACCCTCTTACGATCACGAGCTTTGGCACCGAAGTATCCGACTCTGGTGCCACAGTGTTCCGTGCAAACAACGGTCAAATCATCCAAAGCGGCGGCGGTCTGTTCTACCAGCCCGACGATAACTTTCAGGGCACCGACAGCTTTACCTACACGATCAGTGATGGAAATCCCGGCAGCACAGACACCGCCACCGTTTCGATCACAGTAACCAGCGAAAATGATCGCCCAGAGTTTTTGGAGGCGAACCCCGTCACCATTAACCTCTTTGAACCAACTGAAATCGAAGCCGAAGACGTGTCTGACACCGCTACGGTGACATTCTCAGATCCAGACAGCGGGGATCGCCCGACAGTCAGCATCGCGTTCGATGACATCGTCTGGTCCCGCGAAAGCGGCGTTCTGACCCAGGCGCAAATCGATGCGCTGTCTGCTTTGCCGACCGTGACGCCTGATGAAGGCAACACAAACACCGGCTCGGCCGATATCGCTGTGTCCTACACCCCAGAAGATCTCGACTTCATCGCGGCAGATGAAACCGTGACCGTGAACTTTACTGTGACAGTCGAAGACGAATTGGGCGCGACAGATACAAACACAGTCTCTGTTGTGATCGGAGGGGCCAACGACGATCCTGTTGCCTTTGATGACCTTGTCACTGTGAATGAAGACGCCTCTGTCACCATCACGGTTTTGAGCAACGACGCGGACCTTGACGGCGACGCATTAAGCATCACCAGTTTTGGCGTCGAAGAGGAAGGCGAAGGCGACCTCCCTGTGGAAGAGCTTGCTGGCGAGCCGACGAATGACGGTCGGGTTGTCCAGGAAGGAAACTCTCTGATTTATACGCCGAACCCGGACTTCACCGGTTCGGATTCCTTCACGTACACAATCAGCGACGGCAACGGTGGCACAGCAAGTGCGACCGTCACGATCGACGTCCTGCCTCTGAACGACGATCCAGTTATCGACGACGATGAGTCGACCTTTGACGGCACGATCGACACGTTGGACGAAGGCGAAGGCGAAGGCGAATTCGAGATATTTGGGTTTGAAGCTGTCGAAGAAGTCCCCGAACCGTCGATCACGCGTTCTGGCACCATTATCTTCAATGACCCAGACCAAACTGACACGCACACAGTCGACGTGGTCGCAAACGAGGGTGAAGATGGACCCGAATTTCTCGGAAATCTTACCTTGGGCGATATCTCTGGCTCATCAGGCAGCTATAGCTTCGATTGGACTTACACAATTTCCGAGACTGACTATCAGTCTCTGATCGAGTCCGAGACCTACACATATACGTACACGGTCACTGTGACAGACAGTGCAAATCCGTCTGCAACGGACACGGCCACCGTAACTATTACCTTGATGGGCGAAAACGACCCTCCGGTGGCAGTGGACGATGAAATCACAGTCGCAGAAGATGGCGCTTTCACGCTGACTGGTGTTTTGGAAGACAACGACACAGACCCGGACGGCGATGAACTGACTATCGGCAACTTCAGTGCGCCTTCCAAAGGCAGCATCTCTTTGGAATCAGGCGAGTTTGTTTATCGACCGGATGCAGACGAAACGGGGTCCGACAGTTTCACCTACAAAGTTGGCGACGGCAACGGACCGCTGGATACAGGAAGCGTCTCTGTAACAATCACGGCCTCCGAAGATCCACCAACGGCCGTAGATGACTCAGCTACCACGGACGAAGACGTCGACATTCACATCGATGTTTTGAACGACGACTTTGATGTCGATGGCGACGTCGTCGATATCGACTCTGTCGATGCGACGTCAAAATTAGGCGCAAGCCTGTCGATCGATACGGTCAGCGGCTCAAAACAGATTCTTTACGAAGCTGCTGCGAACGTAAACGGAACCGATACGTTCACATACACGATCTCGGACGGCAAGGGGAACACAGACACGGCCACAGTCACCATTCAGGTGTCAGCGGTTGACGATCCTCCGGTGATAGGTGTGGGCGGCTTCACGGTCTCCGAGGACTCTCAAAACAACAACCTGACCATTTTGGATTACATCAGTGACGTCGACGACGCGGACGCAGATCTGACGCTTTCCAACGTATCGGTTACGGGCTCTGGCTCGGCCTCGGTCGTCTCGGATTTCGACATGGGGTCGGACGTCATTCGTTACACGCCGCCTGCCGACTTTAACGGCACAGAAACGATCAGCTACACCGTTTCTGACGGAACGACCGATGTGAATGGTTCGGTCAAAGTCCAAGTCCAAGCAGTGAACGACGCCCCGGATGTCAGTGACAGCACTGAAACCGTGGCCGAAGATGCGCAAAGCACTCAGTTTGATGTGCTGGATCTGAACACCGACATCGACAACACCCCGCAAGACCTGACCATCACGATTGTTGGTACGGATCAAAGCGGATCTGCTTCTGTCGTGGACGCAAGCGGGACCGATGCGATTGTGTATACGCCAGTGCAGGATTTCGTAGGCGAAGAAAAAATCACCTATCAGGTCAGCGACGGTGACAAAACGGATACAGCAACGATCACTGTCACCGTGACTCCCGTCGATGACCCGCTGGAAGTGATTGGGATTGAGCGCACAGTCGCGGAAGACAGCGGCAGTTTCACAATAAATTTTGCAGACGGATACATCGAAAAGGACGGTGACGCGGTCACACACGGCGGACCAGTTGGAACGGTTTCCTTTATCTCGACGCAGTTTTTCAACGGTAACTTTAGCGTAACGTTTGCGACCAACCCGAATGCCTTCGGATCTACGAACTTTTCCTTTACGGCTAATGATGGCGTAAACCCGACGGTGAACATTCCGGTCACGGTCAACGTCACGCCGGTCAATGACGCTCCGACTGCGCAGAATGATACAGCAACCACGATCGAATCTACTTCTGTAGATGTGGATGTTTTGAACAACGACTTTGATTTGTTCGACGGCGACGATGTCGTTCTTGATAGTTTCGACAACACGTCCTCGAACGGAGGCACCGTTTCCCTGGTCCTGCAAGAGGGCGGCGACCCTCTGTTGCGTTACGCTCCGGCCGAAGGATTCACTGGCACCGATACTTTCTCTTATCAAATCAAGGATGTCCCAATAGCAGGGAGCGGTGACGCAATAACGGCGACTGCCACAGTCACCATCACTGTTGACCCCGAAAACTCGGCACCAACCGGCAATCCGGACACCTTCAGAGTTGAAGAAAATTCTGTATCAACAGTCTTGGATGTGTTGGACAATGACTCCGACCCTGATGATGACGCGCTCTCCATCACAGACATCGGTAGCGGAAGCGCTGGCGCTCAACTCACCAACAGCAGCGGGTCTTCAATCATCTATCAACCCGCCCAAGATTTCAACGGAACAGAGACATTCACCTATACGCTTTCCGCGGGCGGCGATGATGTCGAAAACATCTTGGTTACGGTTAAAGTGGACGGTCTGGTCGATGTCGCCGGTGACTTGGCGACAACAGATGTTGACCAGGGCATCACGATTGATGTTCTGGCCAACGACAGTGACCCTGAGGGTGAAGGGCTGCAAATCCTGACAATTGGCGGTGCAGCCGCGTCCCCGACGGTCATGGGCACCACCGCAGAGGGCGGCGACGTTGTGTTTGTCTCGGGAGGAGACATCAAATACACGCCGCCGTCAGGTTTTGTAGGCGTCGACACGTTTACATACACCGTGTCAGAAGACAGCTCCGCATCCATACAAACGTCTCCGGTCACCGGCACTGTGACGGTGGTCGTGAACCAGGATGCAGCAGCAGATTTCCCCGAGGGCATCCCTGCCTCGCTCGCCTTTAATCTGACCCCAGATCCTGGTGACGAAGACCCTGCGCCAGTGGCATCGGTTTCGATCGAGGTGGAACCGATCTCCACCCAAGCCACCACGACGGGCGTGAACGTTCTGTTTGCCATCGACGGATCTGGCAGCATTACATTGGGCCCTTGGAACACCATTGTCGCTGCAGTCAGAGACGCCGTGACTGGCGCGGGCGGTTTGATTGAACAGTTCGACGATACTGGTTTGACACTGGACGTTGGCATCATCCCATTTGCATCGGGTGTTGCCAGCTCGGGCACCAACGTCCCGGCGATTTTCCGTGTTCTTCAAGAACCTGACAACGGCGTTCAGGCGGTCACAACAAGTGCATTCACCACCTATATGGATGCGCTTGTGTACCCAGGAGGCTGGACAGACTGGTCCGCAGCCTTGAATGCAGCCGAAGACTTTTTGGAAACTGGCACAGTCACAAGTACTGTCGGCCCGTCGCCCGTCGCGTTTAATCCGACCGATGAGGGTGGTGAGCCGACCGACCTGAACGCCATGTACTTCATCACGGACGGCAATCCGCAACAAGACAGCGGCGGATGGGAAACTCTTGCTGGGAACAACGGTACGCTAGAGGTCAATCACAACCTGGATATCAATCCGATCGCCATTGGATCCAACATTTCGCAGACCAACCTCAAACGACTGGATACGAGTATTGAGGGCGTCATTGATGGCACGCCCAATGCAAACGACCCCAATGACCCGGACAATCCTGAATTCGATCTGCCGACGTTGAATTCGGCGAGCGATCTTGCCGGAGATCTCGGCGCATCGGACTTGTTCAACCCAGTTTTGAACTCTTTGTCTGTCCTTTTGGTCAGGGACGGCCAATCGCTTGGAGAGGTGGCTGATCAAACCATTTTGACCAGCGAGCCGGATGGACTGTCCTTCGAAGTCGCGTTGGCTGACATTCCGAACCTGCCAAGCCTGCTGGGTGACACCAACACCTTCATCATCAACGCTGAATTCGACACAAACCCGAACAGCAATGAACCGGGTGACCTTTTGCAATTGTCGACGCAAGGGACTTTGTCCAAAGCGCCCGGAACGCAAGTTCTTGACGGAACCAGCGGCAACGACCTTCTATTAGGAAGCGACAGCCAAGATGCGTTGAACGGTAAAGAAGGTGACGACGTCATTTTGGCCTTCGACGGTAACGACAGCGTTCTGGGTGGCGACGATGACGACGCGATCATCGTGAATGGTACCACCGCAGTTGTCCTTTCCGGCGGCAGCGGACAAGATACGGTGACGTTGCAAACGGACAGCGACTTCGCCTTGAACGCTCTGTCGGCAATGAACATTCAACAAATCGAAACGCTCAACTTAACCAACGGTACCGGGACAGATGTCACGCTAACGGTGCAAGACATCTTTGACATGTCAGGCGGCGCCAACACCGGTCTTGAGGCGCTCTTGATCGGTGGTCTAAGCGGCCTCCAAGGCACAGGCACGTCACTGTCAGTGCTTGGTGATGACACAGACAACGTAACGCTTGAAGACGTCGACAACGGCGGCATACCAGAGCAATTTTCGCTGGTTGGTACGACTGGCGCGGATGCCAATGGGAACACCTATAACGTTTACCGTTTTGACGTCGACGGGGTGCTTTCTGGCATAATCGGGATCGACGGCGATATCGACGCGACGGTCAACCCACTTCCAGCTTCGTAAAACCGGTTAGTAATCGCGCTCGTAAAAGATACCAAGGGACGTGCCCGTCCCTTGGGTCGCGGCGCCCCGAACGGTGACATTGGGGGTCAGATCGATGTTGATCGAAACGCCAGCTTCATCCCCGTTCCCCAAAATGACGTCGGTATAAACGTTGTCCGAGATGTACTTGCCCGCGCGAACGTTCGTGTTGCCCGAACTGTCTGTGGTCACGTCCAAATCGTCCAAGGCAAAGCCCTCGCGCAGACGTCCCAACAAAGACACGCCTTTGCGTCCGGCAAGCGTCGCGACCGCATTCGCCAATTGCAACGCTTGGAAAGCCGACAGCGAGGACAAATCGCGCCCAAATATCAGCTGAGCCAGGACTTCCTCTTGTGGCAGGCTTGGCGAGGATTCAAACCGCACCTCTGGATCAGACGCACGGCCTTCCAAAATCACGCTTGCTGTGCCTGACGACGTGTCTGTGGTCGCGACAAACTTCAAAAACGGATCCAAATCACCAACGAGTGCGACACGGCCTTCATCAAGGTCGAACCGTTGACTAAGGATGTCGAACCGCCCCCGAACGAGCTCGAACCCACCCGAAGAGATAAGCCGCGCCGTTGTTCCGGTTAGCCGCAGGGCGCCCCGTACTTCTGCATCCAGACCGCGGCCACGCACGAACACCCGGGCCGGGGCGGTAATCGTAAGATCCAAAGGATAGACCGGACCACCCGAACCAGCCTGTGTGCTTTGTGCCTCCAATCCCGCGCGGCGCTGGGTCGTTGCCACACCGCCCGACGCGCCGATATGGCGAATGTCTGGCAAAGCACCCAAAGATCCGACCGAGGCCGAGGCGATGGTGATCAATGTCTCGCCCACATCGATCCGGCCCGAGACTTGGGCGCCGTTTTGCAATGGCCCACGCACTAAGACCTGGCCGCCGAGTTGGGTCCGGTAAAGATCAGGGTCCTCAAGCTGAACGCCGTTCAGGGAAATCGTCAGGTCTGCGCTATTGCCTCCAGAGAGCAGAACGCTGCCGTTAACCCCGACCCGGCCACCCCGCTGTGGATCAGCGGATAGCGCGATTTGCGCGCGGTTGCGCGCCAAACGAACCGTGCCGCCTACGTTTTCGAAAACCAGGTTCTGAGCGGGTTCAACCGCTGTTGCATTGGAAATCTGGATGTCACCAGAAAGACCCGACATATCGGTACCTTGTTGGCGCAGTTGAAAAGATGCAGACCCTTGTACGTTTCTGGGAGCAATGAACCGGTTGGCCAAACCCAATGGCGCATTGCCGTCAAGCCTTACGTCGATCTGAGGGCTGAGCGTGCCAGACAGATTGGCTGTCGTTCCCGCGGGCCCTTGGGCGGAAAGCTCGACCTCCGTCGGGCCGGCCAGGTTGCGCAGCGCACCGCGCGCCTGCAACGGACCGGAAAATCCAGGCGCAAGCGGCCCAACATCCGGCAGCGCAAGATCGAAATCCAGGTCTAACGCAGGCGCAACCGCGCCATTTGCGGTGAAGGCTGTTCGAAATGGACCAGTGCCATTTACGTCAACCTGCCACGTCTCGGCATCCAGGCGATCCAATTGACCCGAGACTTGCGCCGCACCGGGAAAATCAGGCGCGACACGGGGTACGTCATTGAGGCTGAGATCAAACTCAATCTGGCCTGATGTCTCGCCAATCTGACCGCGCGCCTCTATCAGCGCGTGATCTGTCGCGACGCGCGCATGGTGCAGGTCAAACCCGGTTTCGGACCGCGCAACATGCACGTCCAATTCAGATCGATCCGACAGAATCTGATCCGCTGCATCAATGCCACTGGTCAAGCCGTTTGCAGTGCCCGTCAAAGTCAAATCAAACGCGCCGCCAGCATCCGCTGTTCCAACCAGTCCCAGATTAACAGCACCTGCCACATCCTGCCCGATCAAGCCGGACAATTGGCTTATGTCGCGGCTGTAGAGCGCCAGGTCGAAAGATGATGCAAAGGCGGCGTCCAAACCATCCAACACCGCTTTGCCCGAGAGGGCATAGGTGTTTCCGTTCAGCTGAATGGTGTGCAAGTCGATTGGCTGCTCGTCTGCATAGCCAATACCAATTTGCCCGGTCATACGATCACCGAGCGCGCTGTTCAGAGAGCTGTCGCCCAGGTCCAAACCGTCTAGAGCGAGCTCTAAGAGGGCCGTGGCCGATCCAATCTGGCCGGGGTTCGCGTCGATCGTGCCTGCCCCCTCCAAAATGGCGCGCCGAAGGTTTTGCCCGCCATTTGAGAATCCGTGAACGTCCAAAACGCCCTGCCACGCATCAGAGACGTCAGCATCGTGGCTCAGCTCAAACACGATGCTGTCCACGCGGGTGTCGCCGCCCGACACGGGCAGCAGAACTGGCGCGCCATCCTGGGTTTCCATGCGCCCGGAAACGTCAAAAGCCAGCGGCCAAGCATCCGCAGATAATGCGACCGCACCACGCAATTGCATCGCAAGCGTTGCCAATTCGAACGCCTCTAAATCGATCGCGCCGTCGATATCCCGGCTCCCAATGGCGCGAAGTTTAACGTTCGGGCCAAAGAACGACCGGTATTGCGGCGCAAAAAGCGCTGTCAGATCGCCCCCAAGGTCCACGTTGAACCGACGCGTTCCCAAGGCGTCCTCAGGCTCTTGCAGAATGACCTGTCCCGCCAACCTGTCCTGCCCGTCGGATCTAAGCGCCATGTCGGCAGCAAAGTCGGTCAAAGGCCCTTCGCCTGCGACCTGCAACGCGATCGAAGGCGCATCGGGGATATTCAACAGACGCGAAATCAAACCGCCCGCCCCTTCTGAGGCATCGAGATTTAGGGTCAAATTCTGCGTTTCATTCAAAAACGCAGCAGAAAGATCAAACCGCCCGGTTTTCCCATCAACACGCACAGCACTTAGGGCCGCGTCAAGCTCACCATCGCTGAGGGTGGCCGCGACATTGAGGGAAAGGGCCAAATTCTCGCCCAGGATGGGTGCGCCGATTTCAATAAGGTCCGAGCCAAGCTCAGATACTTTGATCGAAACCGGCAAATCGGGGAGAGAGAAGCCAGGCGCAGCCGCTGTGGGTGTTTGCGACGGCTGAGCCAGGGGGAGGCGGGTCAACGCAATGCGTTTCGCCGTCATCTTTTCGATGTCGACCGAACCACGCAACAAGGCGGAACGGTTCCACGTCAGTGCCGCCTCTTCGATTTCAAGCCAAACGCCATCCGCATCTGCGATTGTAACGCGATCAATGGTGGCGGTCGCGCGCAAGGCGCCCGCGAAGCCTTCGACACGAACGATCCGGCCTTCGCCACCCAAAGCATCTTCTAGCAAGCCCGCGACAAAGCCGCGGTCTTGGTCATCTTGCGCGATGGCGGGTGTCAGCCAGGCAAAAAACACAAGTATGGAAACCAGCACGCGCATCTCAGAACGCCTGCCCGATACCAATGTAGACTTCGAAACCGCTGGTATCACTTGGACCAGACAAGGGCTTGGCCACATCAACGCGGATCGGGCCGACGCCCGTGTCGTATCGAACGCCAAAGCCTGCGCCAGTGTGCCAATCGCCAGAACTGCCATCGGGGAAGGTTTCGGATCCGATATAGCCTGCGTCAACGAACCCAACCACACTCAGGCGATCACCCGTTTTTACGCGAAGCTCGGACGACAGGTTTAGAAAAGAACGCCCTCCGACGATATCGCCCCCTCCGGTGGTTACGCCCATCGATTGATATGGGAAACCACGCACGGTCCCGCCCCCACCTGAGTAAAAGGCGAAATCAACGGGAACCTCAGACAAGGCGGGGCCGACAAGGCTCCCCACTTGTCCGCGAAAGGCAAGGGTTACGCGATCTCCGACCGGACGAAAGTGGCGGATATCGAGTGTCGTGCGCAAGCCATCGTCAGCTCCGTCAATCGCCAAGAACGGTGTGATCGACAATTCGGCATAGCTGCCGGAACGGCTGTCGAGTGGATCGTCTCGCTTGTCATACGTCGCCGTCGCGGGCAGCGTAAAAAGCAGGTAATCCCGGTCGCCAAAGGCATCCGTTGCCTCGGCATAGACCAGACCAACGCCATAGCTGTAGGTGTAAGCCCGCGGCTTTTTGTTGATAAGGCCGGTTTCTAGCACCAAGCGATTGGCTGCAAAGTGCCGCTCGTCCAGGCGGTCGATCTTGCCAAATGCATAGTAATCCACATCTGGGCCTCTGACCGCAGGCTTGTCAAAGCGCAGCTCTAAACCGACGTCGATCCCATCGCTGCCGCCGATGCCGGATACTTCTGCGTCAAACCTTAACCGTTCTGCGCCGCCCAAAAGATTGCGATGTTGCCAATGCCCTGACAACGTCAGCCCATCTTCGGTCGATATTTCGGCGCCAAAGCCAAAACTGCGCGGCAAGCGGTCCGTGACCTGAGCAGAAATCGGCAATTGATCGCCATTCGGTTCATCCGCTTCGATCAATGCGGCAGACTGGAATGTGCCTGTCCGTTGCAATCTATTTTGCGACAAGCGCAATGCCGCAGGCGAGAACGTCTCGCCCACTGGCAGGCCCGCAATGGCGCGTATGCGATCCGGCCGCACAGAGGTTTCACCCGAGACCGCCAAATCACCGAACCGCAGCTTTGGCCCGGGATCCAATCCCAAAGCCACGTCCAGAACGCGGGTATTGTGCCGGGCAGTGATCTTTTGCGCGGTGACCTCTGCTTTGGCGTGCCCCAGATCACGCCAAGCATCGCGCGCAGCGTTGGCCGCATCGCGGATCACACCCGTTCGCGCCAGCGCACCGGTGGCGAACTCGACCGGCAAAACCGTGCCCGCGGCGCGCGGTGCAACGGTCGTATTCCCAAATTGGAAGGTTTGCCCAGGTTGAACCAAAATGCGCGCCGACCTGACCTGCGCGGGGGCGCGCACTGATGGGATCGATGCCGCTTCGCGTCCATCCAGAAGAATAGACACCTGCGGCCCAATGTAGCCCGCGTCATACAGAACGGAAATCAGGCGACCATAATCGGCTTGGGCCGCCGCAAGAATTTCTTGTCCTGTTTGATCGGCCTCCTCCGGCAAATTCGCCAACAACGACGCGCCTACGAGGCCTTCGCTCAGTTCGGGATCTGCAGGGTTAACAACGACAGACAGATCAAGCGCCAAAGCCGACGAAGCAGCAGAGGCCAGCACAAATGCGCATAAACTTCGGATGGCGGATCGCAAGGGCAGCTCGATTTGCCAAAAGTGGTTTAGGTGTTTTGAAAACCTTAACCCAACAAGCCCGCACATCAAAGGCGGGGCGTGCAGCAATACGCAACTTCGTGAACGCGATGCCGCGTTAATCCGACAAGATATCTGGCGCGATAAGGGGCAAGTCGTTTAGAGCCGCCCGCAAAGCATCGCCCCAGCCATCCGAGATTTCGCGGACCCACGGTTCATTGCCTTCCACGCGAAAGGACGGCCCACGCGCCAGGCTGCCTTCTTCGTAAATCTGCACATCGATGGGCATACCAACGCTCAGGTTCGCTTTGATGGTGGAATCAAAACTCACCAGCATCAGCCGAACCGCCTCGCGAAAAGAGAGGTCGGGTTCATAGGCTCGGACCAGAATTGGGCGCCCGTATTTGGTTTCCCCAATTTGAAAGAACGGCGTGTCGCCGCCCGCTTCGATAAAGTTGCCTTCGGGATAAATGAGAAACAGGCGCGGTGCGCTGTCTGCGATTTGTCCACCGACGATCAATGTCGCGTTAAATGCGCTGTCCGCCTTTTGACCGGACATCGCGTGAGTCGCGATCACCTCTTTCAATGTCGCCGCAATGATCTGCGCCACTTGAAACATTGAAGGCGCTTCCAGAACCGAAGGGGCGCGATCTTCTGGGGCTTTGGTCCGCTCTTCCAGCAAACTGATGACCGCTTGCGTGGTCGCGAGGTTCCCGGCCGTCATCACGGTGATAAACCGCTCACCCGGTTCTTCCCAGACGGTCATCTTTCGGAATGTAGAGATATTGTCGACACCCGCATTTGTCCGAGTGTCGGACATAAACACCAGGCCGCGATCCAATTGCATTCCAACGCAGTACGTCATGTTCAGTATCGTGCCTTCAGAGCGTCAAAAATTCGATAACCTCACTGCTGGGCGACTTCAACCGTCACCGAGAGTGCTTCGCCTTCGCCGCCCATCCGCGTTCCACGGACAGGTGCGGCTTCGGCATAGTCGCGGCCCGTTGCGACCCGAACGTAGCGGGTGTCGGGGCTGATCCTGTTTGAGACGTCAAAACCAATCCAACCGACGCCCTTCACATACGCTTCGGCCCAAGCGTGCGTCGCCTCCTGGACGACACGGTCGTTCATCATCAGATAACCCGAGACATACCGCGACGGGTAACCCATATGCCGCGCGGCAGACACAAAGACATGCGTGTGATCCTGGCACACACCTTTCCCGGCTTCCAACGCCTGTTCGGCTGTCCAGTCCGGCTCAGATGCGCCGACCTCGTAAACGACAGCCTCGCCGATACAGGCAGACAAGGCGTGCAGCCGGGCAATGGGATCTTCTTCCGCAATGTTGCGCGTCAAGGCACGTATGTCAGGGCCAACTGAGGTGCGCGCGGTCGGCTGCTCAAAAAGCCAAAGCGGCGTCGCACCCTGGTGCGGGCCAACGACGCCAGAGCTGTCCAATACTTCGACCTCACCTTCACTATCCAAGGTAAGCTTGGTCGCGCCCTGCGCCATGCCAACCAAATCTACCCGGTTTCTGTGAAAGTCGTCATAGGTGACCTGTTTGCTGCCGCCGCTCACACGGGTTTCCCAACTCAGAACCGTTTGGTTGCGCGTGCTTTTGGGGGTCAAACGCACTTGCTGAAGGCCATAGTGAATAGGAGCGTCAAAGGTGTATTCGGTGCGATGCTTGATTTTCAAATGCATGGGCGTGCTGTGTCTAAGCCGTAAAGCGATAGTCGACTTCAATTTGCGCACTCAATTCTCTCAATGCGCTTAATACGGCTTGGATGTATTCGTGCAGCCCGTAGTCAAAAATCGCCTCGATATCATGCGACATGAACCGCTGGCACAATTGATTGGCCAGCGTATGAGACTGCAGCCTGTCTCCGTAATCCGACGCAAGATAGTCGAGGTTATCGCGAATTTTCGCGCAACAGAAATTCAGACTGCGCGGCATCCGACGGTCCAGGATAAGAAACTGTGCGATATTGCTGGAAGTGATGTCCTGGCCATATTCAATTCGGTACCCACCGCGTCCCGAGACAGACCGCAAAATGACCTCCCAATGCACATTGTCGAGCGTTGAGCCCACGGAAAACGCTGAAGGAAGCAGTACGTAGTATTTCACGTCCAAGATGCGCGCCGTGTTATCTGCGCGTTCCAAGAACGTACCCAGACGGCAAAAATCGTAAATGTCGTTGCGCAACATTGTTCCATGCGTCGCGCCGCGCACCAATGCCGTCGACTGCCGCAAGTTCCCAAGCTTTTCGGGCAAGTCCCGTTCGGAAACGCGTCGGGTCAGGCTTTCTTTGGCCGACATATACGCAGCATTCGCGGCCTGCCAAACCTCTGAGGTCAAGGCGATGCGGGTCATGCGCGCGTTAAAGCGCGCCGACTCGATACAGCTGAGCACGGATGACGGATTGCTGCGGTCGCGCAGCATCCAGTTGATCGCCTGTTCCTTGCCGATCTGGTCGTGCTTTTCTTGGTAGCCCGCCAGAACGCCCGCAGTTTGCAGGATCGATGACCAATCGTCCGCATCATCGCCGGACCGTGTCAACGCCAAGCGTTGGCCCGTCTCGATCAAACGCGCCGTGTTTTCGGCGCGCTCCAGATAGCGGAACATCCAAAAGAGGCCTCCGGCTGTCTTGCCAAGCATGCCGCTAGTCCTCCAACACCCAGGTGTCTTTTGTCCCGCCGCCCTGGCTGGAATTCACAACCAACGACCCCTTTTTCAATGCCACCCGCGTCAATCCCCCTGGGGTGATCTTCACACCCTCTGGGCTGACCAGAACGAAGGGCCTCAGATCCACGTGGCGCGGCGCAAGACCGGCGCGCGTAAAGATCGGAACTGTTGAAAGCGACAAGGTCGGTTGCGCAATGTAATTGGCCGGCTTGCTCTGCAGTTTTTTGCGGAAAGCCGAAAGCTCTTTCTTGGAGGACGTCGGGCCAATCAACATGCCATACCCGCCCGAGCCGTGCACCTCTTTGACGACCAGATCTTTGAGGTTGTCCAACACATAAGCCAGCGCATCCGGCTCTGAACAGCGCCAGGTCGGGACGTTCTGCAGGATCGCGCGTTCGCCGGTATAGAACTCAACGATCTCGGGCATATAGCTGTAGATCGCTTTGTCATCTGAAATGCCCGTGCCCGGTGCATTCGCGATTGTGATGCCACCCGCGCGATAAACATCCATGATGCCGGGAACGCCCAAAGCACTGTCTGGGTTAAAGTTCAGCGGATCCAAAAACTCATCATCGACCCTGCGATAGAGGACGTCGATCGGTTTGTAGCCGCGCGTTGTTCGCATGGCGACGCGGCCATCGTGGATTTGCAAGTCATGCCCTTCGACCAGCTCGACGCCCATCTGATCGGCAAGGAACGAATGTTCGTAATAGGCCGAGTTGTAGATGCCAGGCGTCAGAACGGCGACCGTCGGTTTGCCCGTACATGCAGGCGGCGCAGACGCAGCAAGCGACTTGCGCAAGCTGGTCGGATATTGCGACACAGGCTGCACCCGGTTTTTCGAAAAGAGCTCGGGGAACATGCGGAACATCGTTTCCCGGTTTTCCAACATATAGCTCACGCCCGACGGTGTGCGGGCATTGTCTTCGAGGACAAAGAAATCGTCATCGCCCGTGCGGACAAGATCGATGCCAACAATATGCGTGTACACACCACCCGGAGGCGTTACGCCGATCATCTCGGGCAAAAAGGCCTCGTTCCGCTGGACCATTTCCGCAGGGATTCTGCCCGCTTTGACGATTTCCTGGCGGTGATAAATGTCGTGCAAAAAGGCATTGATGGCGCGAACGCGCTGCTCGATGCCTTTGCTGAGTTTTTGCCATTCCCGGCCTGAGATAATCCGCGGAATAATGTCGAACGGTATCAGCCGCTCTTCCGCCTCTTCGCGACCGTACACGTTGAACGTGATCCCGGTTAAGCGAAAGACTTCCTCTGCTTCGCGTTGCTTGGCACGCAAACGGGCTGGATCTTCCTCGGAAAACCAGTTGTGGAATTTACTGTAAGGTCCACGCAAGTCATCTGCGTTGCCCCACATCTCGTCGAAAATCTTATCCCCATCCATTGTGGATCACTATTGCGGAGCATCTGGCGAAGCGCAACGGGGAGAATTGCAGGCAATTGGCAAAGATCAAAAATGTGCCGAAAAATGAAGCGTCTGGAAAACGCTACATTTCTGATAGATATCGCGCGCAACCATAAAGCGCCGCACTGTCATCGGTCAAAAGATAGGCAGGTATATCCGATACGATATGCGAAAACGCCGTGTCGTTCCGAAGCGGGTCCAGCACTTGCCCACGCCAGTCTTCGGCAAGCATCGTGGTTGCCAAAGAGCCGTTAAAGTAAATGCCCCCCAACGGCCAATACGCATAAGCAAGTTGGCGCACCATTTCGCCCAAAGCCACCGCCATCGCGGATAACGTGCGATGCATGTCGTCCGAACCCGCTGCGGCAATCTCGGGCGCTGTGGCATAGGCGTTGCCCAAAGCAACATGCAGGCGGCTAAGGCCAGCGCCGCAAAACAGATGCTCTGCCGTCGGGAAGGCAGAGGTATCGCACGAAAAATCCGCGAGGCATTTGTGAACGCTGACCGGCAATGAGGTCTGACCGAACTCGACCGAAAAAACGTTGGGCGACTTCAGCGGGCTGACGTTAAAGCCGGTTCCCAGCCCCACAACCAACGCCTGTTCGTCCCGGCGCCGGGGCAAATCAGGGGTCAAAGGTTCCATAAACCGATCAGGCAGGTCAGGTATGGCATGCCCAAGCGCGGCCAGATCGTTCAGAATCTGAACACGCGCAACGCCCAGCAGGTCAGAAAGGCTTGCCCGATGGATTGTCCAATCGCGGTTGGTCAGTTTGCCCGTCTCTTCGGTCGACGGCCCAGCAATAGCCACTGCCATCTTGGCTGGCGCTGCATGTCCGTTGGCGAAGGTGGTCGCAATGCTTTCAAAGTCGGCGAAATCATCATTCAGAAAACGCTGCACTGTTCCGGGCAATACCTGACCACCCGACACATAGGCCATGCGCGTATTCGTTCCGCCAACATCGGCAACGATTGCATCCACGTGCTTCAACCCTCGCCCGGCTTTTTGCCCAAAATGATCATGCCCAGCAGGTCATCATCCGTGACATCTGCAACATCCACGGTTCCAACCAGTTCCCCGTTTTTCATCACGGACGCCCGATCGCACAGATCCATGACATCGTGGATGTCGTGGCTGATCAAAAAGATCCCTATGCCTTCTGCCTTCAACTGCTGGATCAACTCAGAGACCATTTGCGTCTCATGCGGACCCAAAGCCGCTGTCGGTTCGTCCATAATCAGGACTTTGGCGTCAAAATAGACAGCCCGGGCAATCGCCACCGACTGCCGCTGTCCGCCAGACAATGCGGACACTGGGTCCGAGAACTTTTGGAAGTTTGGATTAAGACGCGCCATGATCTTGCGTGTCTCAGCTTCCATTGCGTCATCATCGACCAATCCCAGTGGGGAAACCAACTCGCGCCCAAGAAAGAGGTTGGATGCAGCGTCGAGATTGTCGGCCAATGCCAGCGTCTGATAAATTGTCTCGATGTTCAGCGCGCGTGCATCGCGCGGGTTCGAGATTTGCACGCGTTGACCGTTGAGGTAAATCTCGCCCGCATCTGCTTGATAAGCGCCAGAAAGGACCTTGATCAGCGTCGACTTTCCGGCCCCGTTATGGCCAAGCAGGCCGACGACCTCGCCCGGATACAAGTCGACCGAGACATGATCCACCGCCCGAATGCCGCCAAAGCTGATAGAGATGTCGCGCATCTCCACCAAAGGTGTGCCACTGCGATCCACAGTCATACCTTCTCTCCTGTCCGCTTGCGGTAGATGATGTCGATCAAAACGGCCAACACCAGAACGCCCCCGACGACGATGTTCTGAAGTGGAGCATCAACCCCGACCATTGCCATGCCCGATTGCAACGACTGCATGATGAGCGCGCCCAAAATAGCGCCGTGGATTGTACCCAACCCCCCAGCCAAAGCCGTGCCGCCGATGACAGCCGCCGCGATCACGCGCAATTCGTCCAAGGTTCCGATGTCGTTGGAGTGGTTGGTCAAACGCGCAGACGCGACAACAGCAGACAGCGCGCAAAGGGCCCCCATCAAGGCAAAGACCTTGACCGTCAAAAGGCGCGTGTTGATCCCTGACAATTCCGCTGCATCCGGGTTGCCCCCGGTCGCAAAGATGTAGCGGCCCAGCCGTGTGCGTTTCGCAATCAAGGTCATGCCGATCGCGATGACAATCAGCACCAGGACCGAGATCGGCAGACCATATGCCTGTGTGAAGCCCTCTGGCATTTCCTCGCCGCGCGCGGCGAACATTCTCGCCAGGCGTCGCTGCGGGATTTCGTACGCGTTCAGCGTGGCGACAAAACCCATGATCGCGACAGTGATAATGCCGGCCAGCACAAGCTCTGCCCACATGGGCTTGACCGGAAACCCGTGGCGCGCCTTGTTTCTGCGCGCATTCCAAAGCGCGGCAAGTGCAGCTGCCGTACAAATCAGACCAACGATCCAGCTTCCGGTCGCACCCAAGGTGCCATTGATACCGCCGAATTGTTGAAAGGTCGTATCGAGCGGGCCAATTGTCTGACCGCTGGTCAGATACCACCCCACATTGCGCCACACGAGCAGACCACCCAAGGTGACAATAAAGGCGGGGATGGCCAGATAGCCCACGAGCCAGCCGTGAAACGCCCCAATCACCACGCCAGTCAGGAGGCCGGTTAGGATCGCCAGCCAAGGGATCAGCGGATGCCCCAGCTCAAGGCCCAGCGTTTCCGGCAACCACCGGGTTTGCGTCATCGCCATCACGGCCGAGCAGGTCGCCAACAGCGCCCCCACGCTCAGGTCGATGTGACGCGTGACGATGATAAAGACCATCCCCGTTGCCATAATCGCGACCGAAACCGTCTGGATCGTGAGGTTAAAGATATTGCGCGGGGTCAGGAACCGACCGCCAGTTGCGAGGTCAAAGGCAATGCAGAGCACAACAAACGCGCCAACCATGCCCAAAAGACGCAAATCGATTTCTAAAGTCTGCAGGAAGTTACGCCGCTGCGATGGCAACGCCGCGTCTTGAGTTTGATCATACATGTGCTTGGCCTTCGATTTTTCGCCGAAAAATCAGTGACGGCTTCAGTCCGTCAGTCTGTGTGACCCGGGCCGCGATCGCGGCCCAGGCCGGGAGGATTAGTTACAAGGAGCTGGTCCGCCAGAAACGCCCTGGCAGAGCTTTTCAACCGAGATCCAGCCAGCGTCCGTGACAACCGTCAGATTGTCAGCAGTGATCGGAACCGGAGCGAGGAAGATCGCCGTCATGTCGGTGCCGCCAGGAGACGTCCACGCCTGTGCGCCGCTGACATCCGCCATCGCGCTGCCGCCTGCCAATGCGACGGCAATCTCGCCTGCCGCTTTACCAAGCTCGCGCGCGTCTTTCCAAACGGACACGGTCTGTGTGCCCAGCGCCACGCGGTTCAGCGCGGCATGATCGCCGTCCTGACCCGAAACTGGGATGCCTTCCATACCTTGCGCGGTCAGAGCGGCCACGACGCCGCCGGCTGTGCCGTCGTTGGAGGCGACAACTGCGTCAACACCGTTGTCGGTCGCCGTCAGGATCTGTTCCATGTTGCGCTGCGCATTCGCTGGCAGCCAGCCATCGGTATAGGCTTCGCCAACGATCTCAATGTCGCCAGCGTCGATTGCGGCTTGGATGATTTCTTGCTGTCCACCACGCAGAAAGTCTGCGTTCGGGTCAGTCGGAGAGCCTTTGATCATGACGTAGCGGCCTTTGGGCTGCGCAGCAAAAACAGCGCGCGCCTGCATGCGGCCAACTTCCACGTTGTCAAATGTCAGATAGAACGCGCGGCTGTCTTCGATCAGACGGTCATAGCCGACAACAGGAATACCTTCCGCGTCCGCGGCCTCGACCGCTGGGCCAATCGCCTGCGCGTCCTGAGCGAGAATGATCAGCGCATCGGCACCCTGAGCGATCAGGCTTTCAACGTCCGAAAGCTGCTTCGCAGAAGAGGACTGCGCGTCGGAAGAGATGTACTTTGCACCGGCGGCTTCCAGCGCCGCTTTGATTGCGGCTTCGTCAGTTTTCCAACGTTCTTCCTGGAAATTTGACCAGCTGACACCAACGGTGATGTCCTGGGCAAAGGCCGCTGTGCTCAGCAGCGTAGCAGCCGCAATCGCAGCAGCTTTTTTCAAAATAGTCATATGTTCCTCCCAAAGGTTCGCCACCCAACATCATCGGGTTCTGAGCGGCGCGGTCATTGTGAGTTTAATTAATTCGAAAAGCAAATTAAATTAGACAGACGGGCAGAAAAAAGGCATCCTCCTCAAAGGTTGGTGTCCTGCACTTTGGAAAGAATGTTGTGAATTCATGGCCTTAGGATCGCAAAGAGAAGAAAGTTCGCGCGCCCTTTTGCGCGCAATTTCGACTTTGGGACCGGTGGCACGGGCTGATTTGGCGACTGAAACAGGGCTGAGCCGACCCACTGTTACCGAGATTACAGCCGATCTTTTGAAGGCTGGGCTCATAAAAGAGGTCGCGCGCGACACCAAAAACGAATCACTTAAGCGCGGCAGACCCCGTGTCGACCTAAAAATCGATGGAACCGCCCGTTACGTTGCGGGACTTAAGGTTGCGAGCACAAAAATCTCGCTTGTCTTGACCGATTTCGAAGGTGTGCCCACCGCGACCGTCGACCACGATCTAGCTCCGGGGCCGCAGCCCGCCGAATACCTGGCCAATGAGATCGCACAGGCGTTGGAGGCCTTGGCCCGCGAGGCGGATCTGTCTTTGTCCATGATATCAGGCGTCGGCGTCGGGATGGCAGGGATCATCGACGGCGAAACCGGGCACGTCTATTGGTCACCCAGCCTGACCGCCAAGGACGTGGCGTTTCAAGCAATCCTGGCACAGCGCCTGTCGATGCCAGTTTTCATCGACAACGACGCAAATCTGGTCGCCATCGCAGAAAAACGTGTGGGTCTTGGGCGCGGGTTAAGCGACTTTATCGTGGTGACAATCGAAGGCGGTGTCGGCATGGGCATCGTTTTGGGCGGCGAAGTTTACCGCGGCGCCAGGGGTTCTGGTGCTGAATTCGGCCATACCAAAATTCAATTCGAAGGAGAGCTTTGCCGCTGCGGTCAACGCGGGTGCCTAGAGGCTTATGTCGCTGACTATGCGATCCAAAGAGAAGCCGCCAAAGTCGGCGCGGTGTCTGCGGCACTCCAATCAGGAGAAGCGGCAATGCACATTTTCCAAGCCGCCGAAAAAGGCGACGAACGCGCACTGGCGGTTCTCAGCAAAGCCGGGCGCATGTTCGCAATGGGGTTGGCCAATATCGTCAATGTGTTTGATCCAGAACTGATCATTTTGGCCGGAGAGCAACTGCAATCCGACCACCTTTATTCGCGGACAGTCCTGGAAGAGACGCGCCAAAACTCCATCCAAATTGGGAAACCATCACCCAGGGTCGAAGTTCACGATTGGGATAACATGATGTGGGCGCGCGGTGCAGCCGCATATGCTTTGGAATTTGTTTTGGACCTCTCGGTTAAGGGCCTGCACCGTGCGTAAGTGGGTTTTGGCGCTGTGTATGTTGACGGCGACGCCAGCCACGGCACAGGTTTCTTTTCAAACTGTACCCCTTCCCCCCCATGTTTACGATGGCGGTTGGGAGCACTTTGTCGGCGGCGGTTTGGCCGTTTTCGATTGCGATGATGATGGCGACCTCGACATGGTTGCCGCCGGTGGCACAAACCCAATGGCGCTGTTTCGGAACAACAGCATGGGCACCATCCAATTCGCGCAAACGCCAATCGACATAACGGCCACCACAGGCGCCTATCCCATCGACCTGGACGCAGACGATCTGTTGGATCTTGTGGTCCTGCGCGTTGGGCCAGACGTCATTTTGAAAGGCACAGGCGACTGTACCTTTGTCCAGACCGAACTGCCGGGCGTTCAGTTTGGTGATCATTGGACAACCGCGTTTTCGGCCACATGGGAGCCGGGCCAAGACAAACCCACGCTGGTATTTGGCCACTACGTCGATCGCAGCGACCCCGAAGGCCCGTTTGAGGCTTGCGACGAAAATCATCTGTGGCGACCGGAGGCGGGCGGCACGTATCAACGCACCATTCTTGCCCCCGGCTATTGTCCCTTGTCGGCGCTTTTTACCGATTGGCAACGGCGCGGCGCACAAGACCTCCGCCTGTCAAACGATCGCCACTACTACGTCAGGGACGGCGCCGAACAGATCTGGCAAGTGTCGCCAGAAGTCAAACAACTTGGCGAAGCCGACGGCTGGCGCAGGCACCAACTCTGGGGCATGGGGATCGCAACCCGCGACTTGGATCGCGACGGCCGCGATGAGGTCTTTCTGTCGTCAATGGGTGATCAACGCTTGATGCGCCAAACGGGGCAAGACGCAACATTCGAAGACGTGCCCTTTTCGATGGGCACAACCGCGCACCGCCCCTATGTCGGTGACGATGGGCGGCCGTCGACCGGCTGGCACATCGCCTTTGGCGACGTTCAAAACGACGGGCGCGACGATGTGTTTATCGCAAAAGGCAACGTCCAAGAGATGCCGGGCCTTGCGATGCAAGACCCAAACAACCTCTTGATCGGGCAGCCTGATGGAACCTTTGCAGAGGCAGGTGACACAGCCGGTATCGTCAGTTTCCACCGCGGGCGCGGGGCTGCTCTGGCTGATTTCAATGCTGACGGTCTTTTGGACATAGCGGTTCTCAACCGGCGCGCACCGCTTGAGGTTTGGCAAAACACGACCCCAAACACGGGACGTTGGCTTCAACTCTCGCTACATTCTGCAGGCGGCAACACCGGGGCCGTCGGCACCTTTGTCGAGGTGAACGACAGCCAACAAACTCAAAGCCGTGAAGTTGTTGTCGGTGGCGGCCACGCGGGTGGGGTTTCGGGCCCGCTACATTACGGCCTGGGCCGCGCAACCCAAGTTAAGATGCGCGTCAAGTGGCCCGGCCGACCCTGGAGCGATTGGGACACCGTCGACACCAATCGAACGCTGCGTGTTGATCGCTTTGCCGACGGTTTCCGTATCGCAGACTAGGGTCAGGACCCCTTACTCCGCCGCCTCTGCATAATCTTCCATAGGCGGGCAAATGCAAACGAGGTTCCGGTCCCCAAATGCATTGTCCACCCGGTTCACCGGCGGCCAATATTTGTCGACGCGGAATGCACCGGCTGGAAAACATCCCTGCTCGCGCGAATAAGGCCGATCCCAGTCTTTGACCAAGTCTTCCATCGTATGAGGCGCGTTTTTCATCGGGTTGTTGTCCCGATCAATGCGCCCGGCTTCGATATCCGCGATTTCGTCGCGTATCGACAGCATAGCGTCACAGAACCGGTCCAGTTCGGCTTTCGTCTCGCTTTCCGTGGGTTCCACCATCAACGTGCCTGCCACAGGCCAGCTCATGGTCGGGGCGTGAAATCCGCTGTCAATCAATCGCTTCGCGATATCTTCGACAGTCACGCCCGCGCTTTCGGCAAAAGGCCGGACATCCAAGATGCACTCATGTGCCACCCGACCCTTGCCACCCCGATAGAGCACCTCAAATGCCCCTTCCAAGCGTTTTGCAATGTAGTTGGCATTCAAAATTGCGACTCGCGTTGCCTGCGTCAGGCCCTCGCCACCCATCATCAGGCAATAGGCCCAGGAAATCGGCAACAGCGAAGGCGACCCAAAAGGCGCGGCACTCACCGGCCCTTGCTCGCCGCCTGTCTCTGGGTGACCCGGCAGATGTGGCACAAGATGGGCTTTGACACCAATCGGCCCCATGCCCGGCCCGCCACCACCATGCGGAATGCAAAAGGTCTTGTGCAGGTTAAGGTGGCTCACATCCCCACCAAGATCACCAGGTCGAGACAGGCCGACCATCGCATTCATATTGGCCCCGTCGATGTAAACCTGGCCGCCATGCTCATGGGTGATCCGCGTCACATCATGAACCGTTTCTTCAAAAACACCATGCGTCGACGGATAAGTGATCATGCACCCGGCCAAATTGTCCGAATGTTGCGCCGCTTTGGATGCGAAATCATCCAGATCGATGTCCCCATTCTCCGCCGATTTGACGGGCACAACCGTCCACCCCACCATTTGCGCACTTGCCGGATTGGTGC
This sequence comes from uncultured Rhodobacterales bacterium, assembly GCA_964649815.1. Classification (GTDB taxonomy): domain Bacteria; phylum Pseudomonadota; class Alphaproteobacteria; order Rhodobacterales; family Rhodobacteraceae. The sequence goes on from CAZYQC010000002.1 coordinate 70,031, forward strand.
CATGCGCACTCATCGGAATAAGACAGATGTTGCGATGCCCTTGCCCACGCGCACGATGATACGCCGCAATCGTCAAGAGACCGGCATACTCGCCTTGTGCGCCCGAATTCGGCTGCATGGAAATCGCATCATAGCCTGTGATGTCGCACAGCTTGGCGCTCAGATCGCCAATCATCTCGGTGTACCCAGCGGCTTGATCGACCGGCGCAAACGGATGCATCTTCGAAAATCCGCGCCAGGTGATTGGCATCATCTCGGCGGCGGAATTAAGCTTCATTGTGCAAGACCCCAAAGGGATCATCGCCCGATCCAAGGCCAGATCCCGGTCCGCCAGACGCCGCATATACCGCATCATTTCCGTCTCAGCCCGGTTCATGTGAAAGATCGGATGTTCCAGATAGGTCGTCTGACGCACCAAATCTTCGGGCAAACGGTACTCCACCTCGGTTGGATCCGCGCTGCGCTCGATCCCAAAGGCACGCCAAACCCGCTCCAGGATCTCTGGCCTGACCGCCTCATCAAGCGTGATGCCAATCTGGGTGTCCCCAACGCGGCGCAGATTGAGCCCCTCATCAACGGCTGACTTCATAACGGCCGATTGCAATGGCCCGACATCAACCGTGATCGTGTCAAAAAACGCCTCCGGCGCGACGGTAAAGCCATGCGCCTCTAACCCGCGCGCCAACCGCACCGTTTTGCGGTGAATGCGCTGCGCAATAGCCTTGAGCCCCTTTGGCCCGTGGAAAACCGCATAAAAACTGGCCATCACCGCCAACAAAGCTTGCGCTGTACAGACGTTAGAGGTCGCCTTTTCGCGCCGAATATGCTGCTCTCGGGTTTGAAGGCTCAGCCGGTATGCCCGGTTGCCGTGGCTATCAATCGAAACGCCCACAATGCGCCCCGGCATGGCGCGCTTATAGGCATCGCGACAGGCCATATAAGCCGCATGCGGACCGCCATATCCTACCGGAACACCAAACCTCTGCGTGGAGCCAACCGCGATATCCGCCCCCATCGCGCCCGGTTCTTTCAAAAGCGTCAAGGCCAAAGGATCCGCGCTCACAATCCCGATGGCTTTGGCCGCGTGCAGCGCCTCTATATGCGGGGCCAAATCCGACACATGCCCATGCGTGCCAGGATACTGGAAGATCGCCCCAAAAACCTGATCCGCCTGCAACGCAGACGCGGGCCCAACGATAATCTCGATCCCCAAAGGCGCGGCCCGTGTCCGCATCACCGCAATATTTTGCGGATGGCAATTCTCCTCCACAAAGAACGCCGCGGCCTTGGACTTGGCCACGCGCTGCGCCATTGTCATCGCTTCTGCACAGGCCGTCGCCTCATCCAAAAGCGACGCATTCGCCACTTCCAAACCGGTCAGATCACACACCATCGTTTGAAAGTTCAGCAATGCCTCCAAACGGCCTTGGCTGATTTCCGGCTGATACGGAGTATACGCCGTGTACCACGCCGGGTTCTCTAGAATGTTGCGCTGAATGGCGGGTGGCGTCACCGTGCCGTGATACCCCTGCCCGATCAAACTCACCAAAACGCGGTTCTTTTCCGAAACCAACCGCATACGATACAGCAACTCGCGCTCTGACATCGGCTTGCCGAAATCCAATGACGCCGCCTGCCGGATCGCAGCTGGCACCGTCTCATCGATCAACGCATCAAGCGAGGCGACACCCAAAGCATCCAGCATCTCAGACATCTCGTCCGGCGACGGCCCGATGTGTCGTCTGTTGGCAAAGTCATACGGTAAGTAATCTGTCGGTTCGAAAGTCATATCCGGCACCTCGATCTTCTTTTGGATCCAAATACTCCCGCCGGAGGCGTCCTCCGCCGGGCACACGGGCTCAGGCGATGAAGGCCTTGTAAGCGGCCTCATCCATAAATTCGTCCATCTGAGACGCATCCGCGACGGTCATTCGAAAGAACCAGGCGTCGCCTTCGGGGTCCTCATTCACGTTGCCCGGCGCATCTTCCAAGGCCGCGTTCACCGCCGTGATTTCACCGTCAATCGGCGCCAGAATGTCGCTGGCCGCTTTGACGCTTTCGATCACGACGATCTCGTCATCTTTGCTGACGGTCGCCCCAACCTCCGGCAATTCGACGAACACAACGTCGCCCAGCTGTTCTGCCGCATGCGCCGTGATCCCGACCACGACTTCGTCACCTTCGACGCGCAGCCATTCATGTTCTTCCGTGAATTTCATTGTGCTTCCCTTCCTGTTTTAACGTTTGAAGTTTGCGGGCACGAACGGCAGGGCGCTGACCGTCACCGGCAAACGCTTTCCGCGCACACCCCCGAACAAATCTGTGCCCAATTGGGCGTAAGCGATGTCCACATAGCCCATTGAAACGGGTCCACCGACGCTGGGCCCAAATGTGCCCGAGGTGATCCGCCCAATCGGCTCTTGCGCCGTTTCATCTGCGTATAAGACCACGCCTTCACGCATTGGGGCGCGTCCTGCGGGCCGCAAACCGACGCGCTTTTGGATCGGCGCGGCCAGCGCGGTGGCCTCCCCCGGATAGCCGCCAGCCCGGTCGCCACCAGCCCGCCGCACCTTTTGCAGCGCCCAGATCAACCCAGCCGTCGCGGGTGTCGTCTTTTGGTCAATGTCATGGCCATAAAGGCACAGTCCCGCCTCAAGCCGCAGCGAATCCCGCGCGCCCAACCCGATCGGGGCGACAGGCGGCTCGGCCAGCAAGGCGCGCGCTACCTGCTCGGCCTGATGCACCGGCATCGAAATCTCAAAACCGTCCTCGCCGGTGTACCCAGATCGGCTCGCCCAACAGGCAACCCCGGCGATGGTGAGGTCAATCACATCCATAAACCGGCTGGATTCAGAGGCCGGATCCAGTTTGCGGATCACGTCGCCCGCCTCTGGCCCCTGAAGCGCAAGCAAAGCGCGGTCCGACAAAACGCTGACCTCGACATTTGGCTCAAGCGTTTTCATGCGTGCGATGTCGTTCGCCTTGCAGGCGGCGTTGACAACGACCAACAGATCGTCGCCTTGGCGCGCAAACATCAGATCGTCTTCGATGCCGCCGCCTTCATTGGTGAAAAACCCATAGCGCTGACGCCCCGGCGCCAGCCCCAGAACATCTTGCGGCACGAGTGTCTCAAACGACAGGGCAACCGTTTCCCAGTTCCCGGCACTCAGACGGACTTGTCCCATATGGCTGACGTCAAAAAGGCCGGCTTTGTCGCGCGTGTGCAGATGCTCTCCCATCACGCCCAAGCCATAGTTCACTGGCATTTGATAGCCGGCAAAATCCATGAACTTTGCCCCAAGCTCTTCGTGCAAGGCGTGCAAAGGCAATTGCAATGCGCACATACCGACCTCCTTATCGCCGGGATCGCATATCTTGCTTGGCTCCGGCATCGTTTCAGGCGCGCGGCTCCGCGCCCATCGATGCCCCCTCTGTCCTTTCGCCTGAGATCGTTATCCCTTCGGCGGACGCCCTGGGCGCCTCTCTCCAGAGTTCTTTTGTCCGACACGGTCCAGGTGCCTGAGAGTTTCCGGGGCGGTTGCTCCTTCGGCATCGGCTGTTGCCGATTCTCCCGTAGCGGACGCCTTTTTGTTAGGCGTTTGCGACAGCGTCGGTCAAGCCCCTGCTTGACAAGCCCCCGCGAAGCTCACAGACGAAGGCCCATGAGCGATCCTTTTTTCTTCGGTTACGGTTCTTTGGTGAACCGCTCGACGCATATCTACGAGAACGCGCACCAAGCCACGCTAAGCGGGTGGCGGCGGACGTGGGTGCATACGGGCAGCCGCGATATGGCCTTTCTTTCGATCCACCCTGCAAAGGGTCACGACATCGACGGCTTGATCGCCCAGGTTCCCAATAACGATTGGGGCGCTCTTGACCTTCGCGAAACCGGCTACGACCGTTTTGACATCTCGCCTGCCATCTCGCATCAAGCGGCGGCTAAGGAAATTCACGCCTATGCCGTACCGACCGAGACGCATATCCCTGAGGCGAAAAACCGTATACTTCTCAGCTATTTGGATGTTGTGGTCCAAGGCTTTCTGCGAGAGTTCGGCGAAGACGGTGTCGCCTCCTTTTTTGGCACGACCGATGGATGGGACGCGCGCATACTCAATGACCGCGCCTCTCCGATCTATCCGCGGGCGCAGGTCCTCAGCGGACAAGAAACCGCACTGGTGGACCGGCATCTCACAGCGCTATCTGCGGTGATTGAACAAAGCTAGGATACGCCCGTCGCGTGCGAATTCCGGCTTTTCGTCATCGCGCCCGCCTTGCGCGATCAGCCGATGCGCCAACCACCAGGCGATGCAGCCAAACAAAAGCGCCGAGACAGCCTGCCCGATCAAAACCCCCGGAGCGCCAAAGACAGTCGCGCCCAGCCAGACCATCGGGATCATCGCCAATGTGTTGCGCCCCCAATTCATGATGGTTGAATAAAACGGGTGCCCCAGGTTGTTGAACGCCGCATTCGCAACAAAGAGAACGCCGTTGAAGAAAAACAGCAACGCAAGAGGCCCGCAAAACAGGAACACCAGATCACGGGCGACACCGGTTGCACCAAACAGATCGGCGATAAATCCACGCAGCAGGAAAAGCACCAAGGCGACCGCTACGATAACCCCGCCACAGAACCAAAGTGCTGCATGAAAACCGGCGCGGACACGATCATGCGCGCCGGCGCCGAAATTTTGGCCCAGGATTGGACCAACAGCGCCCGATAAGGCGAAAATGACCCCAAAGCTGACCGGCATCAGGCGCGCGACAATCGCCATGCCTGCCACGGCTTCTTGCCCGAACTGAGCCATCGAGCGTGTGACAACGGCCTGACCAACAGGCGTGGCCAATTGGGTCAGAATGGCCGGAACACCGATAGCCAGCAGAGGCACAGCAAATCGCGCCGACCCCGCGACGGTAGGACGCCTAAGCGCGTCGTGATGCCGTGCGATGGCGGACAGCGCGGCAACAGCCATCGCAACGCGCGCCGCGACAGATGCAAGCGCCGCGCCAGTGAGATCCAAGCCAAATCCGAAAATAAGGATCGGGTCCAAAACCGCGTTCACCAAGCCTGCATAGATGGTGACCATCATCGCGCGTCTTGCGTCCCCAAACGCGCGCAGAATGCCGCCGCCGATCATACCGATGACCAACAACGGCAGCGAAGGTACGATGATCCGCAGATATCCCTCGGCCAGGTCAGCGGTTTCGCCTTCTGCGCCCATCAGCTGAACAAGCTGGGGCAAGTAACTCCAGAAGGCAGCAGCGAAGAGCGCGCCCAACACAATCCCCAGTGTGATGCCGTTTGTTGCACTTTCCCGGGCCTTTTCCGTGTCGCCCGCACCCAAAGCACGCGCCACAAGCGCGCCGACAGCAATCGCAATACCAATCCCGAATGACGTCGTGAAAAAGAGGATTGCACCAGCATAGCCAACTGCGGCGGCCAGCTCTGCTTGGCCCAGCATCGAAATGAAGATCATGTCGACCAGATCGACGAAAAACACGGCCATAAGCCCAACGCTGGCCGTCAGCGACATGACAGAAACGTGCCGGAACAAAGAGCCGGTAAGAAATTTGGCCTGCGCCTCAGCCATCGCAGATGACCTTTCGCCTGAATCTACCTTCAGACTGCACTAGCGGGGGGCGTCACACCAGCCGCAAAAGGCCCCTTAGCCCTTTAGCCGCGTGCTTTGACCACTTGCATCAAAGGCATCAGGTCCGCCATTTCTGGGCCACGCTGCTGACCGGTGAGCGCCAACCTGAGCGGCATAAACAGAGATTTGCCCTTGCGACCTGTTTGCTCTTTGACGGCTGCTGTCCATGTCGACCAGGTTGCATCGTCAAATGGCCCGTCAGGCAAAAGGGCCATCGCCTGAGCGATAAAGTCCTTGTCTTCGTCGGCGATGATCGGATCTGCTCCATCGTGCAAAAGATCCCACCATCCGCTTAGATCGTTCAACGTCTGAATATTGTCGCGCGTCACGGTCCAGAACCGCTCTGCCATCGCGTCGGGCACGCCCAAATCGCGGACGATCTCGGCGACATCGTCCAAGGGCAGCGCCTGCAAGTACCGACCAGTCAGCGGAAAGAGATCGTCCACATCAAATTTGGTCGGGGCAGAGCCAAACTTGGTAATGTCAAAGCCGTCGATCAACAGCCCCATATCGGTTCGCAGCTCGACAGGATCGCTAGACCCAAGCCGCGCCATCAAACTCAAAAGCGCCATTGGCTGCACACCGCGCGCGCGCAAATCACGCAACGCCAAAGTGCCAAGTCGTTTGGACAAAGCCTCGCCCTGCGGGCCGGTCAGCAAAGAGTGGTGGGCAAACGCCGGCGGCTTGCCGCCCAAAGCCTCGATGATTTGGATTTGTGTCGCGGTGTTGGTCACGTGGTCCGAGCCGCGCACAACATGGCTGACGCCCATCTCCATGTCATCCACAACCGATGCAATCGTGTAGAGAACCTGACCATCCTGCCGGATCAAAACCGGATCAGACACGCTGGCGGCATCAATGGAGATATCGCCTAAGATACCATCGGCCCATTCGATCCGTTCATGATCCAGCTTAAAGCGCCAAACGCCTTGTCCGCGCTCGGCGCGCATCGCATCGCGCTCGGCTTCTGAGAGAGCCAAGGCCGCGCGGTCATAGACCGGGGGGCGGCCCATGTTCAGCTGCTTTTTACGTTTCAGATCAAGCTCAACGGGCGTTTCAAACGCCTCGTAAAAGCGATCGATGCGCCGCAATTCGTCGGCGGCGGCTGCGTATCTATCCAGGCGCTCTGACTGGCGTTCGACCCGGTCCCAGTGCAGGCCCAGCCATTCCAAATCCTGCTTGATCGCGTCGACATATTCTTCTTTGGACCGCTCTGGGTCAGTGTCATCAATCCGCAGGATGAATTCCCCGCCCGATTGCCGCGCGATCAAAAAGTTCATCAAAGCGGTACGCAGGTTACCGACATGAATATAGCCGGTTGGGGATGGTGCAAATCTGGTGACAGTCATCAGGCTCTCCTTGGCGAGGTGCCTTTGTCACAAGGGCGCGTCTGTGTCCAGAGACCCCTTAGGTTGATGTGACCGGCCAATGTGTTGCCAAGTTCTCTAACCCCGCTTGGATCAACTCTGAGAGAACAGCCAAATCTATGTCGGCCAGTTTATTCACGTAAACACAGGCCTGACCGCTTTTGTGCTTTCCCAATCGGTTTAGAATTGGGTCGAAATTGGCGTAGCCCGGCATGATGTAGATCGAGATTTTCGCCTTTCGCGGAGCAAAACCCGTCGCCAGATACGTGCCGGACCGTCCTGTTTTGTAGCGATAGTCATAACGTCCGTAGCCAATGATACCGCCCGACCAAAGCTGCGGAGCAAAGCCCGTGGCATCGCGGAATACGGCATCCAACGCCTGCGCATCTGCGGTCCGCTCGGGCGGTTCAAGCGACGAAGCCCAGGCTTGGAAGTCAAGCTCGGAAAGCGGTTTGGATGGGTCAGTCATAATAGGCTTCACACAAATCTGATCTCGATCTTACCTTGAACTCTCGACACGCGCGAAAGCGAACTACGTCTGGTCCATGTAACTGATGGAGGTTGACATGACACAGTTCAACATTTCGCGACGCTCCGCGCTTGCCGGTGCGGCCTCTCTGCCCTTTATCGCGTCGGCTGCATCCAATGCACAAGCCGCAGCCCCGATGATGGGAGAGAGCATTCCAAATTTCATGCGGGTAAAGGTTGGAGACTTTGAAGTCACAAACCTGATGGTTGGATCACGTGTGGTCGAAGGCCCTCAGAATATCTTTGGAATGAACGCCTCGGCAGAGGATTTCGCCACTGCGAGCGCAGCCGCAGGCATCCCGACAGACAAGGTGCGGTTCTATTTCACACCGACGGTCGTGAACACCGGCTCTGAGCTTGTCTTGTTTGACACTGGCCTCAATGGGGCTGCGACCGTCGGCGTTCTAGAGGCCGCCGGGTACACCGCCGATCAAATCGACATCGTCGTCATTACCCATATGCACGGCGACCACGTGGGCGGTTTGTCTGGCGACACCGGTGTCACCTTCCCCAACGCGCGATATGTCACCGGCCGCGTGGAATTTGACGCTTGGGCCGCACAAGACAACGACACGTTCAAAGCAAAAGTCGCGCCACTGGCCGAGCAGTTCACGTTTCTAGAAGACGGCGGCTCTGCAGCCAGCGGCATCACGGCGATGGCCGCTTTTGGACACACGCCCGGTCATATGGCCTATATGATCGAAAGCGCAGGAAAGCAGTTGGCGATCTGCGCGGATTTTGCCAATCACTATGTCTGGTCGCTTGCCTATCCAGATTGGGAAGTGCGCTTTGACATGGACAAAGCCGCCGCCGCTGCGACGCGCAAACGCATGCTGGATATGATGGCGACGGACAAGATCGCGTTCACCGGATACCATATGCCGTTCCCGGCATTTGGCTATGTCGATAAGCCTGCCGCAGGCGGCTATGCTTGGGTTGCGCATAGTTATCAGATGACGCTTTGAGAAAAAGTTCGGATCGCATGCGATCCGACCGGCTGGGGGCTGCCGCCCCCAGACCCCCGCGAGTATTTGCGTCCAAAAGAAAGGCCTTAGGCGTTAGCTGGGGTCGCGCCAGCGGTTGACCACAGGGTAGCGGCGATCCAGCCAAAAGGCGCGTTTTGTGAGGCGCGCGCCGGGGGCGGATTGGAAGCGTTTGTATTCGCTGAGATAAATGAGCCGTTCGACTTTTTGAGCGGTGGCTCGATCGAAACCCGCAGCCACGCAATCCTCAATCGAGCCATCTTGGTCGACCAAGATGTCCAGCATTGCATCCAAGTCCGGGTAATCGGGCAAGCTGTCGCTGTCTTTTTGGTCGTCGCGGAGTTCGGCTGTAGGGGGTTTCGAGATGATCCGTTCGGCGATCACAGGCCCCGCAGGCCCAAGCATCCACGGGCGATGATTTTCGTTCCGCCAGCGACATGTCTCAAAAACGCGTGTTTTGTAGAGGTCTTTGATCGGATTGTAGCCGCCCGCCATGTCGCCATAGATTGTTGCGTAGCCAACGGCCACCTCGGATTTGTTGCCTGTGGTCAAGAGCATCTCGCCAAACTTGTTGGACACCGCCATGAGCAGCAAGCCCCGGATACGGCTTTGGATGTTTTCTTCGGTCAAATCGGGCGAGAGGCCTTTGAATAAGTCGGCGAGCGTGTTTGTGACGGCGCCGCGCACCTCGGAAATGGGAACATAATCGTAGCGGCAGCCGAGTGCTTTTGCGACGGCTTCGGCGTCTTCGAGGCTTTCTTTGGAGGTGTATTCTGAGGGGAGCATCACGCAACGCACATTTTCCGCGCCCAGCGCATCAACCGCGATTGTTGCGACAATCGCGCTGTCGATCCCGCCGGAGAGGCCCAGGAGGGCCTTTTTGAAACCCGTCTTCGCAAAATAGTCGCGCACAGATGTGACCATAACCCGGTAGTCTTGCTCCCACGCGTTTGGCAGATCGGCCTTCTGTGCCTCGACAATGCGCCAGCCATCGGGACCACGGGTGAGATCGACATGGCTGATCACATCTTCGAAGGCTGGCAATTGCAGCGCGAGCGACCCACCTGGGTTCAGCGCGAAAGAGGCGCCATCAAAGACCTGATCATCCTGGCCGCCGGTCATGTTCAAGTAGATGAGCGGCAACCCCGTTTCGACCACACGCGCGACCATGTGGTTCAAGCGCGTTTCCAACTTGCCGCGGTAATAGGGCGAGCCATTGGGCACCAAGAGAAACTCGGCCCCCGTCTCCGCCAGCGTTTCAGCAACATCGGGATGCCACGCGTCTTCGCAAATGGGTGAGCCGACGCGCGTGTTGCCCACCGAATAGGGGCCGCCCAGGGGGCCCGCGTCGAAAATGCGCACTTCGTCAAAGACCGTTTCGTTTGGCAATTCATGCTTGAGCACGCGGCTTGCGATCTTGCCGTTGCGGCAGATGAGATACGCATTAAATAGCTCGGCGCCTTCGGCCCAAGGCGCGCCAATGGCCAAGGCCGGGCCATCAGCGCAGTCTTCGGCCAAGGCTTCGACGGCGCGCATCGCCGCCGTGTGAAAAGCGGGTTTGCGCACTAAGTCCTGCGCATTATAGCCGGTGATGAACATTTCGGGCAAAGCAACCATGTCAGCACCGGCGGCTTTGCCAGCCTCCCAAGCCTGCCGCGCTTTGGCGGCATTGCCTTGCAGATCGCCAACGACGGGGTTCAATTGCCCCAGCGTGATCCGAAACGTGTCTGCCATAGGTTTCCCACTTCAACAAAATTGCCTGAATGCTCACATAGCAGACCATGATCCGAGGGGAAGGCCCCGCGCCAACCCGCAGCAGGGCCGATAAATGATTGTGCGAGGGGGAACAGTCTTTTACGGTCGCGACTGGGCGTATGGGGAATGCTCTTTAGAAAACTGGTGGGTGGCCTTGCACATGATGCGACACAGTCTCTTGATATCTGTCTTTTGCCTTTTGCCCAGCGTGGCATTGGCGCAAGACGGACAGGTTCTGACCAAGCAATACGACGACGGCGGCGTCTACGAAGGTGAGTTCAAGGGCGGATTGCAAAACGGCCAAGGCACGTACCGCTTGCCCAACGGGTATGAATATTCCGGTCGCTGGGTCGATGGTGAAATAAGAGGCGAAGGCGTCGCCCGGTTTCCCAATGGCTCAGTCTACGAAGGCAATTTCGCCAAAGGGAAGCCCGACGGGTTTGGAAAAATCACCTTTGCAGACGGGGGTACCTACGAAGGTGACTGGGTCGCTGGCGCGATCACCGGACAGGGCGTCGCCATTTACGCAAATGGCGTCCGGTACGAAGGCGACTTTCTAAACGCCAAGCATCACGGAAAAGGTGTCATGCAATCGCCCGGCGGCTATGAATACAAAGGCGACTGGCTGGACGGAGAAAAGCAAGGCGTCGGCACGATCACCTATCCAGATGGCGCCGTTTACGACGGACAGATCAACGCAGGCAAACGCGAAGGTGAAGGCACGCTCACCATGCCCGATGGCCTTGTTTACGTGGGTCTTTGGAAAGACGGGCAGATCAACGGCACAGGAAAACTGACCCAGCCGAACGGAGACGTCTACGAAGGCGAGTTGATCTTGGGCCAGCGCCAGGGACAAGGGCGTGTGACTTATGCAAATGGGGACATCTACGAAGGGTCCTTTGTGGATGATCGCCGCCAAGGCCGCGGCACGTTCACTGGCACAGACGGCTACACCTATGTCGGCTCTTGGGTTGCGGGCCAGATCGAGGGCGAAGGCCGTGTGACCTATCCCGATGGCTCGGTCTATGAAGGCGCGTTCCGGGACGACCTCGCCGATGGCCAGGGCACAATCGTCTACGCTGATGGGTCGCGCTATGAAGGCAGCTGGGTTGCAGGTGTCATCGACGGAGAGGGTAAAGCCACTTATCCCAACGGGGTCGTCTACGAAGGCGGCTTTCGCAATGCCAAAAACCACGGATTCGGCGTCATGACCTATGCCGATGGCTATCGCTATGAAGGCGAATGGCAAAACGGGCAGCGTCAAGGGAACGGGAAAGCCACCTACCCCGACGGAACAGTTTATGAAGGCACGTTTGACGCGGGCCAACGGCATGGCACCGGCAAGATCGTGATGGCCTCGGGCTTTGTCTATGAAGGCGAATGGTCTGCGGGCGAGATCGACGGCCAGGGCGTCGCGACCTACGCCAACGGAGACGTCTATGACGGCACGTTTCGCAACGGCAAGCGTCAAGGCGCTGGAACGATGCGCTATGCCTCGGGCGAAGAGGCCTCTGGCACGTGGGAAAATGGCGCCCTCAAAACCGACGGCTAGCTGGCCTTGGGGTTAAACGGTCGCTCCGGCGTCCAACTTGCGCAGAAATCTCTCCGCATCTTCAAGCACGATGCTGCGCCGTTCGGTATCCATGCGATCCCACGTTCGATACATCTGCGCCATCCGTGGGTTTTTTGCAAAGCGCTCGCGGTTTCGGATCAGGAAATGCCAATACAGGACGTTGAAAGGGCACGCCTTTTCACCCGTCTTTTGCGTGACCGAATAGCTGCAAGACTTACAATAATCCGACATGCGGTGGATGTACGCGCCCGAGGACACATAGGGCTTTGACGCGATGATACCGCCATCGGCAAACTGGCTCATGCCAATGACATTTGGCGCCTCTACCCATTCAAAGGCATCAAAATACACAGCCAGATACCAATCGCTCAGCTCTTGGGGATTGATCCCGGCCAGAAGGGCAAAGTTACCGGTGACCATAAGCCGCTGAATATGATGGGCGTAAGCCTGCGTTCTGGTTTGCTCAACCGTCTTGGTGATGCACAGCATCTGCGTCGGCGCGCCCCAGAAGAATGCTGGCAAGGCGCGGTCATGCCCAAGGTGATTGCGGGTCGGATAATCCGCCCCCTCGTGAAAATAGATCCCGCGCATGTATTCGCGCCAGCCAATCACCTGGCGAATAAACCCTTCGGCTGCGTTGATCGGAACGGCGCCGCGCTGCCAGGCCTGTTCCACCTCTTTGCAAACGCGCAACGGGTCTAAAAGACCAATGTTGATATAGGCTGAAATGACGGAGTGAAAAAGGAACTGCTGCTCTTTCAGCATCGCGTCCTGATAGTCCCCGAATTGGGCCAAACCGGTCTCAATAAAGTGCTCAAATGCCCGTTGCGCCTGGTCCGCGTCGGTCGCAAACCAAAAGGGGTCAAGGGCGCCGAAATGGTCGCCAAACCGCGCGCGCACCATCTCTAGAACCTCGCGAACAACGTCATCGGGCTCAAAGGCCAAAGGCTGGGTTGTTACCCCATCTGGCGGAGGTTTGCGATTGTCATGGTCAAAGTTCCATTTGCCGCCTGCAGGTTCGTCGCCATCCATCAAAAGGCCGGTTTTGCGGCGCATCTCGCGATAAAAATACTCCATCCGCAGCGCCTTGCGCCCCTCTGCCCAACGGTTGAAGTCGGCATGCCGCGCGACAAAGCGATCATCCTCCAATGTCACGATGTTCAAAGGGGCGGCCTGCAAGTCCGCAATCAAGCGAAACTCGCCCGGTTCGGTCACGACAACCTCTGACACCTTTGCCTCGGCAGCGCGGCGCACAAGCTCTCCCACTATGCTGTGTGTGTTTTCCGGATCGTCCAATGTGGTGTAAAGCACGGTCCAACCCGCACCGCGCAAGCGGGTTGCAAACTTGCGCATCGCCGCCAGGATCAAAGCGATCTTTTTCGGATGGTGCGGCACATAAGTGCCCTCTTCCATCACCTCCGCCATCACGACCAAATCCTTGGCTGGATCGCTTGCCGCCAAGGCAGATAGGTTTTCACTAAGCTGGTCGCCAAGAACAAGAACAAGCCGCGTCACCAGGGCACCTCTTTACCTTGCCAGTCAAAGAATTTGCCTGTGTCCTGTGGCGTTCGGTCCGCCAACACGCGCAACAAGTTGTCAGCCGCTTCAGCCGGCGGAACCGTCGCGTGGCGCCCCGCATAGTTTTGCGTGAACGCCGTGGCGACCGTTCCGGGGTGCAACGCCACCACGACCGATTGTTTATGCGTTCTGGCCAGCTCAATCGCGCTCGTCCGAACGATTTGGTTTAACGCAGCCTTTGAGGCGCGATAACTGATCCACCCACCAAGCCGGTTGTCTCCGATACTGCCGACCCGAGCGGACAGAACCGCAAAAACAGATCGCCCATCCCTCCGCAGCAGACGATGCGCATGGCGCAAAACCAGCGCTGGCCCCATCGCATTCAACTGGAATTGGCGCTCCATTTCGGCTGGTGTGATGGACTTGATCGTCTTCTCTGGGCCCTTGTCGGAAAATGCCAGCGCCCCTGTGGCAACAACCACGCCGTCATATCCGCTAAGCGTGCCAAGTTGCGCATCGACGGAAACCGGGTCGGTGATATCGAACCCATCGACAGACCGCGACAGCGGCGTGACGTCCGCCCCGTGGCTTTCGAACGCGTCCAACAGCGCAGACCCTATTCCGCCGGACGCACCCAATATGAGAACCTTTTGCATGGCGCTTCAGCTAGGCGTCACAGGCCGAAAGGCAAAAGGGACTTTCCATTTGAATTCACGCGGCTATAAACTGGCGCCATGACAGAGCCCAAGCATACCCCAACTCTGCGCCGTTCCGGCGTTTTGGCGCTTGGCCTACTGCTCCTAGCCAGCCTCTGAGCGTGCCCATCGGCGCGCCCGCTCAGAGGATCGCATGCGCGCCAAAGGCTTAGGACAGATCAAAGAGATACCGACATGACACAGACACAAGACCACGTCTTGATTTTCGACACGACATTGCGCGATGGCGAACAAAGCCCCGGCGCAACCATGACCCATACAGAAAAGCTGGAGATCGCTCAGCTTTTGGATGAAATGGGCGTCGACATCATCGAAGCTGGCTTTCCCATTGCCTCCGAAGGGGATTTTGCTGCGGTCAGCGAAATTGCCAAACAAAGCCAAAACGCCGTCATTTGCGGTTTGGCCCGGGCCCAATTGCCTGACATCGACCGCTGTTGGGAAGCGGTCAAGCATGCGCGTCAGCCACGCATCCACACGTTCATCGGCACGTCACCCCTCCACCGCGCCATCCCAAACCTGTCACAGGATGAAATGGTCGAACGGATCGAACAGACCGTCGCACATGCCCGAAACCTCTGCGACAACGTGCAATGGTCCCCGATGGATGCAACGCGGACGGAATACGATTACCTCTGCCGCGTGATCGAAGCGGCCATTCGCAACGGCGCAACCACCATCAACATCCCCGACACTGTCGGCTATACCGCACCACGCGAAAGCGCTGATCTGATTGCTCGTTTGATCAAAGACGTCCCCGGCGCAGAAGAGGTTGTCTTCGCCACCCATTGCCACAACGACCTCGGCATGGCGACCGCGAACTCGCTCGCAGCGGTCGAGGCAGGCGCGCGTCAAATCGAATGCACAATCAACGGCTTGGGCGAACGCGCCGGCAACACCGCCCTCGAAGAGGTCGTCATGGCACTGCGCGTCCGCAACGACATTATGCCGTTCAAGACAGGCATAGACAGCAGAAAAATCATGAACATCTCACGCCGCGTCGCATCCGTGTCCGGCTTCCCTGTTCAGTTCAACAAAGCCATTGTCGGCAAAAACGCCTTTGCCCACGAAAGCGGCATCCATCAGGACGGCATGCTGAAAAACGCAGAGACGTTCGAAATCATGCGCCCGGAGGATGTGGGCCTTTCTGGCACATCCTTGCCCCTGGGAAAACATTCCGGCCGCGCCGCCTTGCGGGCCAAGCTCGAAGAGCTCGGGTTTGAATTGGGGGACAACCAACTCAAAGACGTCTTCGTCCGTTTCAAAGAACTCGCAGATCGCAAAAAAGAGGTCTTCGACGACGACCTCGTCGCCTTGATGCGTACTTCCTCCGACCCAGAGGCCGAACGCCTGAAGATCGTCAAACTGGCCGTCCGCTGCGGGACCGAAGGGCCACAGGTCGCCGATCTCGTGATGGATATCGACGGAACAACGCATCAAACGACCCAGATGGGCGACGGTCCCGTCGACGCAACATTCAACGCGGTAAAGGCCATTTTCGACCATTCCGCACAGTTGCAGCTCTACCAGGTCCACGCCGTCACCGAAGGCACAGATGCCCAAGCCACTGTCACGGTCCGCATGGAAGAGGACGGGCGCATCGTAACCGGCCAATCCGCCGATACCGACACAGTCGTCGCATCCGCCAAGGCCTATGTCCACGCCCTCAACCGCCTGCTTGTACGCCGCGAAAAGGGCGGCACGGACAAAGCAGAAGTCAATTGGAAAGTGCTGTCCTAACCAAAACACTTTGCCCGCCCAACAAAGCGCCCAAACGCCCGGGCGGGCAAACTCCCCTCAAATCCGAACACACATCCCAGCTTCTTTTGGATCAAAATACTCTGGGTGAATGCGCCGACAGGCGCAGAGGGCAAAGCCCTCACTCATCAACCCAGCCAAACCTAGCCCAGCTAATAAACGCTGACCATCCTCAGCTATAGGGGTTCTTTGCGGCTCGATCCCCAGACAAAGAGGCCTGTCGTCTCTCCACAATGCGCGTCACGGCTTGCGCCAAATGAGGCTCCCCAATCGCCAGGTCGCCTGCTTCGACCCGAATCCGATGTGCTTCTAACAGCACCTCTGCATGGCTGGACCCGCGCGGCGGGATGAATTTGTAACACGCCAGCTCGATCAAGAGACCCAATGGATCCTGAAAGTAAATGGAATCCATAAACCCACGGTCTTTTACGCCCGAGTTTTCAACGCCGCGCTCTGCCAGCCGCTCCAAAATCCCGGAAAAGGTTGCCCTGTCGACTTCGAACGCGACGTGATGCACGGCGCCCGGCTCGGTCGAGGTACGCCCAGGGCTGACCGCCCTGTTTTCCTGCGTAAAGATGGTGATCAAGCGGCCGTCACCTGGATCAAAATACAGATGCCCTTGCTGCGGGTCATCAAGGTTGGGTTGGTCGAAAACAAAGGGCATCCCCAAGAGACCTTCCCAAAAATCGATTGAGGTCTGACGACCCGCCCCGACCAGGGTGATATGGTGAACACCTAAAGATTGAATTTTCTGCATGGCCCCACCTTTTCTGTCTTGGCAAAGATGCGCGATATCCTGCGCACACATGACCCTATATTCCCCTTTTCCCTGGTCCAAGCCCTGCCTATAAGAACCACTCATTTCAACAGGCGACTCGCCTGAATAGAAGTCTTGGGGCAAACGCCGATTTCTGGCAGGCTCCCCGGTAAAGGGGCTCAGGTGCGCATATGTCAATTTTGGGAAATCTCGGCGGGCTGTTTTCGTCGGATATGGCGATCGATCTAGGGACGGCAAACACGCTTGTTTACGTCAAAGGTCGTGGGGTCATCCTTAGCGAGCCTTCGGTTGTCGCCTATCACGTTAAAGATGGCGTCAAAAAGGTGCTGGCCGTTGGTGAAGATGCCAAGTTGATGTTGGGCCGCACCCCCGGCAGCATCGAGGCCATCCGCCCGATGCGCGAAGGCGTGATCGCTGATTTTGACACCGCCGAAGAGATGATCAAGCACTTCATTCGCAAAGTGCACAAGCGTTCGACCTTCTCAAAGCCCAAGATTATCGTCTGCGTCCCGCATGGCGCGACCCCGGTTGAGAAGCGGGCCATTCGCCAATCGGTTCTTTCCGCAGGCGCCCGTCGCGCCGGGCTGATCGCGGAACCCATCGCGGCCGCCATTGGTGCTGGCATGCCGATCACGGATCCAACCGGAAACATGGTCGTGGACATCGGCGGCGGCACAACCGAAGTTGCGGTTCTGTCGCTGGGTGACATTGTCTATGCCCGGTCGGTGCGCGTGGGTGGCGACCGGATGGACGAAGCCATCATCTCTTACTTGCGGCGCCAACAGAACCTGTTGGTCGGCGAAACAACGGCCGAGCGAATCAAGACCTCCATCGGCACTGCGCGCATGCCTGACGATGGGCGCGGTGCCTCTATGCAAATTCGCGGACGCGACCTGCTGAACGGTGTGCCAAAGGAAATTGAGATCACGCAAGCCCAAGTCGCCGAAGCGCTTGCTGAACCGGTTCAGCAGATTTGCGAAGCGGTCATGACCGCGTTGGAAACCACTCCGCCTGATCTGGCCGCAGATATCGTTGATCGCGGCGTTATGCTGACGGGTGGTGGCGCCTTGCTGGGCGACTTGGACCTTGCCCTGCGCGAGCAGACCGGCCTCGCGGTGTCGATTGCTGATGAATCCCTCAACTGTGTTGCCTTGGGCACCGGCAAAGCCTTGGAATACGAAAAGCAGCTGCGCCACGCCATCGACTACGACAGCTAAACCTTGCCGCGATGCGTTTAGATCGCCAAACTACGGTGCATTCGACAGTTTCACAGGCTTGAGCAACCAAAAAGGTAGACCGCAGACGTGGCACGAGACCGGGGCAACGCGACGGACTATACCACCCCGCTCCGGCGGCTCCTGACGATTGTTCTTGTCATTTGCCTTGTCGTGGTCTTCATCGTCTGGCGCATCGACAGCCCGCGCGTCGAACGGTTCCGCGCGCAAGTCACGGATGCCATCCTGCCCAACATGGATTGGGCAATGGCCCCTGTGACAGCATCAATCAACCTGATGAGGGATTTCCAAAGCTATCAACGCATCGCGGAACAAAATGCCGAACTGCGGCGCGAATTGCGCCAGATGCAGGCGTGGAAAGAAGCCGCTTTGCAGCTCGAACAAGAAAACGCCCGCTTGCTCGACCTGAACAATGTGCGGCTCGATCCCAGGCTGACCTATGTCACGGGTGTGGTGCTCGCCGATTCTGGGTCACCCTTTCGGCAATCCGTCTTGCTGAACGTCGGCGCACGCGACGGCATCGTCGAAGGTTGGGCGACAATGGATGGGATCGGTCTCGTCGGCCGTATTTCCGGCGTTGGACGCTCGACCAGCCGTGTGATTTTGTTAACCGACGCCTCAAGCCGTATCCCAGCCGTTGTACAACCTTCTGGTCAACGCGCGCTTATTGCTGGCGACAACACGGGCGCTCCGCCTGTCGACTTCCTTGAAAACCCAGATCTCGTGCGCGCGGGCGACCGTGTGATTACGTCTGGCGACGGCGGCGTTTTCCCCGCAGGCATTCTTATCGGGTCTATCGCCGAAGACCCCGACGGACGCCTGCGGGTCCGTCTGGCGGCAGATTACGAACGGTTAGAGTTCCTACGCGTCCTGCGCCATCACGGGACAGAAACAGTCAACGACAGCGATCGCATCCTGACCGAAGACGGCCCCCAGGCCTTTGCCCAGCCATCAACCGAGGGCAGTGCGGATGAGTGACAATGCCGTCCAATCCGCCCTCTGGCTAAAACGCGCTGGCTTTTGCGGGCTGATCGCTTTGGTCGTTTTCCTGCAATTGCTGCCCTTGGTGACGGAACCGCGGGCCTGGACAGGCCCCGATTTGGTGATGGCGTTCGCCTTTGCCTGGGCCGTACGCCGCCCGGATTACCTGCCGACCTTGATGATCGCTGTGCTCTTTTTGATGTGTGATCTGTTGCTGCAACGTCCACCTGGCCTCTGGGCGGCGCTGATGGTGCTGGCCTGCGAGAGCCTTAAGACCCAGGTCCGCACCTTGCGCGATTCTGGCGTGGTGTCCGAAATCGTCAGCGTATCGTTCATGATCATCGCAGTATCGGTCGCCTATCGCCTGATCCTGGCGGTCACCCTTGTAGAAGTGCCTCATATCGGATTGTCCGCCATTCAAACTGGCGCGACTTTGATTGCCTACCCTTTCGTTGTCCTCATGAGTCATACTATTTTTGGCGTAAAGCGCACCGCTCCAGGGGATCTGGATCGCACACAGGTAGGGCCATGAAGAAACCCCGCGTCGACATTGAAAAAGCGCATAGCAGCCTCACCCGGCGGGCCTTGTTCGTGGGCGGGCTGCAAGTGCTGTTTATCGGCGGTCTGGCTGCGCGCATGCGCTATCTGCAGGTTGATCAGGCTGACCAGTTTCGTCTGTTGGCCGAGGAAAATCGCATCAACATTCGCCTCATCGCGCCTGCCCGCGGAGAGATCTTTGACCGCAACGGCGTCCCGCTGGCCCGCAACACGCCCAGCTACCGTGTGGTCATCGTCCGCGAAGATGCGGGCGACGTTGATACCGTGCTCAGCAAATTGGGCCAGCTGATCCAGCTTGACGACAACCGCCTTCAGGAAGCCGTGCAAGAGGTCAAGAAATCCGCTCCGTTCTTGCCTGTGGCCGTCGCCGAAGAGGTCTCTTGGGAAGACGTCAGCAAAGTGTCCGTAAATGCGCCAGCGCTGCCTGGTGTCACGCCAGAGGTTGGGCTGACGCGCGTCTATCCGTTGGGATCGGACTTTGCGCATATTCTGGGCTATGTTGGGCCGGTTTCTGACTACGACCTTGAGAAAATTGAGAACCCGGATCAATTGCTCCGCATTCCACGCTTTCAAATCGGAAAGGTCGGGGTCGAGGCCAAATCAGAAGAATCCCTGCGTGGAAAAGCAGGCGCCAAACGGGTCGAGGTGAACGCAACAGGGCGGGTGATGCGCGAATTGGATCGTCGCGAAGGCAATGCCGGCGCCGACATGCAAATCACCGTCGACAGTGCGCTGCAAAACTATGTCCAGGCGCGCTTGGGCGAAGAAAGCGCCAGCGCCGTCGTTATGGATGTCGAGACCGGCGATATCCTGGCCATCGCCTCTTCGCCAAGCTTTGATCCCAACCTGTTTGTCAGAGGGATTTCGACGACAAATTATCAAGCGCTGACAGAAAACAAGTACCGCCCGCTGCGCGCCAAGGCCGTGCAAGGCACATATCCGCCCGGTTCGACCTTCAAAATGATTGTTGGGCTAGCCGCCTTGGAAGAAGGCCTGATCTCTCCCGAAGAGACCGTTTTTTGCCCCGGCAAGGTCGAAATCGCTGGGCGCGACTTTCACTGTTGGAAGCGCGCGGGCCACGGCCACATGAACCTGCATGAGAGTGTGAAGCAAAGCTGCGACGTCTATTACTATGACCTCGCGCAAAAAGTCGGGATTGATCGGATCTCGGCAATGGCCAAGCGTTTTGGACTGGGCGTTCGGCACGATGTCCCCATGTCGGCTGTGGCCACGGGGCTGATGCCTGACCGCGCCTGGAAACGGCGCGTACGCGATGCAGATTGGCGCATTGGTGACACGGTCAACGCCTCGATCGGGCAAGGTTATTTGCTGGCCTCCCCCTTGCAACTGGCGGTCATGTCGGCCCGGCTGGCAACCGGTCGGAGCGTCAGCCCAAGGCTGGTCAAGTCCGTTGGTGGGGTTGAAACACCCTCGGGCGGCGGATCGGACATCGGTGTCAGCCCGGAAAACCTAAGCTATATCCAACGCGCTATGTTTGCGGTCGTCAACGACCGCCGCGGAACGGCCTACGGGTCGCGGGTTATCGATGACACCATGCGCATCGCTGGCAAAACAGGCACGAGCCAGGTCCGCAACATCACCGCAGAAGAGCGCCGCAACGGCGTGTTCCGCAATGAAGACCTGCCTTGGGAACGGCGCGATCACGCACTATTTGTGAACTACGCCCCGTATGACAATCCGCGCGTCGCTGTGTCGGTTGTTGTCGAACATGGCGGCGGTGGCTCTTCCGCCGCAGCGCCCATCGCAAGAGACGTGACAATGCAAGCCCTATACGGAGGTGAGCCCCCTGTTGACGTCTATCCGGTCAAAGATCGCGATTTGATCACGAAGCGCCAGGAAGAACTGCGCTCGGTGCGCCCGATCGCGAATATCGAAGGCTCGGATCAGGCATGAGCTATCTCGAGTATTCCGTCAAATATACGCCAAGCGGCATCCGAAAGATTCTGTTCCTGAACTGGCCCTTGGCGATCCTGTTGCTCGCTGTCGCCAGCTTGGGCTTTTTGATGCTCTACAGTGTCGCAGGCGGGTCATTCAGCCCCTGGGCTGAACCGCAGATGATCCGCTTTACCGCTGGCTTTATCGCGATGCTGATCGTCGCAATGATCCCGATATGGTTCTGGCGGTCGATGGCGTCGCTTGCCTACATCAGCTCGTTTCTGCTGTTGGTGGCTGTCGAATTTGTGGGCAGTGTCGGCATGGGCGCGCAACGCTGGATCGACTTAGGCTTTATGCGCCTACAGCCATCCGAGCTGATGAAAGTGACCCTCATTATGGCGTTGGCCGCCTATTACGACTGGCTGCCCGCTGCGCGGAAATCAAACATCATTTGGGTCATTCCTCCGGTTCTGTTGATCCTGGTGCCCACAATGCTTGTCCTGCGCCAACCGGATCTGGGGACAGCGATTCTGCTGATGACGGCAGGGGGCGGTTTGATGTTTTTGGCTGGCGTGCATTGGGCATATTTTGCAGCCGTCATTGCCAGCGGCGTCGGCTTGATCACGGCGGTGTTCCAAAGCCGCGGCACCGATTGGCAGTTGCTGCAAGACTACCAATTCCGCCGCATCGACACCTTTCTTGATCCGGCCTCTGACCCTTTGGGCGCTGGCTATCATATCACCCAATCCAAAATCGCCTTGGGCTCTGGTGGATGGACAGGACGCGGCTTTATGCAAGGCACGCAGTCCCGTCTTAACTTTCTGCCGGAAAAACACACTGACTTTATCTTTACCACCTTGGCCGAAGAATTCGGGTTTCTGGGCGGCATCTCCCTTTTGGTCCTTTACGGGCTGATCATCGTCTTTTGCGTGTCATCTGCCCTGATCAACAAAGATCGCTTTTCGTCTTTGCTGATCCTCGGGATCGCGCTGAACTTTTTCCTGTTTTTTGCCGTGAACATGTCGATGGTCATGGGGCTCGCGCCCGTCGTCGGCGTGCCGCTGCCAATGGTGTCTTACGGCGGATCAGCGATGCTGGTCCTGCTTTTGGCTTTTGGTTTGGTCCAATCCGCTCACGTTCACAGGCCACGATAGCATGACAATCAACGTTCTTTTTGCAGCCAGCGATCAGCGCTGGCCTGAATACCAAGCCCCTTTGCAAAACGCATGCTCAAAGGCGGGTTTGGATATTCACCTCAGCCGCGACATCGCGCCGGATCAGGTTGACTATATCGTCTATGCCCCAAACTCTGAGGTGCAGGATTTTACGCCATTCACCCGTGCAAAGGCCGTTTTGAACCTGTGGGCCGGGGTTGAATCCGTGACATTCAACAAGACGCTCACGCTGCCTTTGTGCCGCATGGTCGATCCGTCGCTGACGCAAGGTATGGTCGAATGGGTGACCGGCCACGTCCTGCGACACCATTTGGGCATGGACGCGCACATCACCTGCCCCCCTGGCACATGGGCGCCCAAAACGCCGCCTGTCGCTTGGGACAGGAACGTGACCGTCTTTGGGCTGGGAGAGTTGGGTACAGCCTGTGCAAAGGCGCTCAAAGGGCTTGGCTTTGATGTAGGCGGCTGGGCACGCAGCCAAAAGAAGATCGAGGGCGTGACATGCTGGTCAGGCGCGGATGGATTTCTCAGCGCCCTGGAACGCAGTGAAACCGCCGTGCTTTTGTTGCCCGACACGCCCGCGACGACCAATCTTTTCGACGCCACCGCCTTTGCCGCGATGCCGCAGGGCGCGTTCATCATCAACCCCGGACGTGGCCCGCTGATCGATGATGATGCGCTTATCAACGCCTTGGACAGCGGGCAAATCGCGCACGCAACGCTGGATGTCTTTCGCCAGGAGCCCTTACCAGCCGATCACCCGTTTTGGGCGCATCCAAACGTTACCGTAACGCCGCACATCGCGGCAGAAACGCGGGCAGCGTATTCGGCAGAAACCATCGCCGAGAACATCAAAAGAGGCGAAGCAGGCGAGCCGTTTCTTTACTTGGTCGACCGCGCTTTGGGATATTGATCAGGCCGCGTCTTTCAAAAGACCACGCCCCTTCAAAAGCGCATCAATGCCGGGCATGCGGCCGCGGAACCTTGTGTACAGCTCAGCCGCATCCACACTTCCGCCCCGCGACAGGATGTGGGTCTCCAACGCCTGCGCGCGTTCTTGATCAAATGCACCGCCCGCTTCCTCGAAGGCGGCAAAAGCGTCTGCGTCCATGACCTCTGACCACATATAGCTGTAATAGCCGGACGAGTAGCCATCACCCGAGAAGACATGCGCAAAATGCGGCGTCGCATGGCGCATCCCAATCGCATTCGGCATTCCAATATTGGCCAAAATCTCGGCTTGGCGTGCCATCGGATCTGCAGGCGCCGGGCCGTCATGGAACTCCAGATCGACCAAGGCCGAGGCGACATATTCCACTGTTTGGAACCCCATGTCGTAGGTGGCCGCGGCCAGCACCTTGTCCAACAGCGCCTGCGGCATCGCATCCCCC
The DNA here is from genome assembly GCA_964649815.1 of uncultured Rhodobacterales bacterium. Classification (GTDB taxonomy): domain Bacteria; phylum Pseudomonadota; class Alphaproteobacteria; order Rhodobacterales; family Rhodobacteraceae. Next base: position 93,888 of record CAZYQC010000002.1, read on the forward strand.
GTTTCGGCATGCGTCGCATAGGTCTGCAGCACCTCTGGAACCTCTAGCCAATGCTCATAAAGCTGGCTGGGCAGTTCAACAAAGTCCCGGGCCACGCTCGTGCCGCTGATGCTCTCGTAGGTGACGTTCGACAGGATCTGATGCAGCGCATGCCCAAACTCGTGGAACAAGGTGCGCGCGTCATCATAGGACAACAGCGTCGGCTCACCCTTTGCAAAGTTGCAGACATTCACAACGATCGGCGTTTGGACCTCTGGGTGCTTTGATTGCGACCGGATGGTGGAACACCAGGCCCCAGACCGTTTCGAACCGCGCGCAAAGTAATCCCCGACAAAGACCGCAATGTGCTGGCCCTCGCGCGTGACATTCCAAGCCCGACAATCCGCGTGATAAAGTGGCTCGTCTATCGGTTCGAACGACAGTCCGAAAAGACGCGTGGCGCAGGCAAAGGATGCATCGATCATTTTCTCGAGCTGGAAATACGGCTTGACCTCGGCCTCGTCCAAATCGTGCAAGACCTTGCGCCGGCGTTCCGCATAGAACCGCCAATCCCACGGCTGGAGATCGCCGTTCACACCATCGTCGGCCATCATCTGCGCCAAAACGCTGGCGTCCGCTTCGGCTTGGGCCCGGGCAGGCGCCCAAACATCCATCAGCAGGCCGCGAACCGCGTCCGCGTTCCCGGCCATTTCCGTTTCCAGCTTGTAGGCCGCAAAGTTGTCATATCCCAACAAATGCGCGCGTTCTTCGCGCAATTGCAAAATCTCGGCTGCAATGGCGCGATTGTCTGTCTCGCCACCATTTGCACCGCGCGCAGCCCAAGCCAAATAAGCCTTTTCACGCAAATCGCGGCGTGTGGAGAATTGCAGAAACGGCACGATCAAAGACCGTGACAGCGTCACGACAGGACCGTCTTCACCCTTTTCCACTCCCGCCTGACGCGCGGCAGAAATGACAAAGTCCGGCAATCCGGCCAAATCATCCTCGCCCAGCGTCATGAACCAATCCCGCTCATCAGCGAGCAGGTTTTGCGTGAACTCGGTCCCCAAAGTGGCCAGACGCGCTTTGATGTCTTTCATGCGCACTTCCTCGGCGCCTTCAAGGGCTGCGCCTGATCGGATGAACCCTCTGCGGGTCAGCATCAAAACACGGGCCTGTTCATCAGACAGTTTCAGGCTCTCTCTGGTTTGCCAAAGGCTTTCAACCCGCGCAAAAAGATCTTTGTTTGCGGAAATCTCTGCAAAATGAGCTGCCAGTTTCGGCGAAAACTCGCGCTGAAGCTCTTCTCGAACGGGGTTGCTGTCGGACCCGGCGACGTTGAAAAAGACGCCCAAAACCTGACCCAAGCTGTGACCCGCAGCTTCTAAAGGTTCGATCACGTTTTCGAACGTCGCGTCTTGGGTGTTTTGCGCAATAGCCGCGATCTCGGCACTATGCTCTTCCAGCGCAATCTCCAACGCCGGACCAAAATCGTTGTCGGATATGTCGCCAAACGGAGGCAATCCGTGCGGCGTCGTCCATTTTTGCAAAAGCGGGTTGGTCATCTGGCGTCTCCTTAACCTTCAGAGTCATAGCTAAGCTTTGTGGACAAAGTTGCAATCGCAGCGGGCATTCAATTGCGCCTGTCAGCGCAAGCCGGGCACCCCTCGCGCACCGACAGGGCAATTGTGCGGTTCTCGCCATAAAGCGCATCGTAAATCGCCATCTGCCCCCGCAACGCAGCCCCCGCACCGGTCAGAACCTTGATACATTCGACCGCCATCATGCTCCCGACAACTCCGGGCAATGGGCTTAGGACGCCTGCTTCGGCACAGCTGGGGGCAAGCTCTGGCGACGGCGCCTGAGGGAACACGCATTGATAGCAGGGCGCGCCTTTGGCGGCATCAAAAACGCTTACCTGGCCTTCCCATTGCGTCAGCGCGCCGGACACCAAAGGCAGGTTCAGCGATACCGCATGGCGATTGACCAGGTATCTGGTGTCAAAGTTGTCCGTTCCGTCCAAAATCACATCGTATTCTGCAAACAAGTCTGCGGCGATGTCATCGGTCAACCTGCGATTGTAAGGCTTGATCGTGACATGCGGATTTTGCGCTTCGAGCGCAAGCTGCGCGGAAAAGACCTTGGGCATCCCGATGCGGGCGTCTGTGTGGATCACTTGCCGCTGCAAATTGGTGTTCTCGACCACGTCATCGTCGATGACCCCGATCGTTCCAACGCCCGCTGCAGCGAGGTATTGCAGCGCGGGCGCCCCCAGACCACCGGCACCGATCACCAATACCCGTCCCTTGCGCAAGGCCATCTGGCCGGATCCGCCAATTTCGCGCAACACAATGTGACGCGCATAGCGATTCAACTCTGTTTCCGAAAACCCGTCCGAGGATGGCTCGGCCTGCGGTGCTTGCTTCGCTTGCGCATCTTCCGCCTTTGCTCGAACCCGGCCAAGGATCATGCGATAGGCGGCGATCAGGCCCACGACCAAACCAACCGCCAGCCAATTCAGAGCAGATTCGCCCGTTGCCATGCGGATCGGATGTTGATCTGGCAAAACAAGATGGACCGCCAACACCGCGACATAGAGCAACCCAAGCATCGCCCAGCGCGCAGAATGCGGCGCGTTCAAAATGCGCCCAAGACCCCAAATCGATGCGGCCATTGCCAAGACGATCAGCACTAATTCGACCCCGTCGAACCAAACCCGCCGCTGCCACGGTCAGTGTCATCCAACACGTCAACGCTCTGAAACGCCGCCCGCACAACTGGCGCCAACACAAGCTGCGCAATACGCTCGCCGTGCCGAACGGTAAATGGCGCGTCGCCGAGGTTGATCATGATCACACCAACCTGGCCCCGATAATCGCAATCGATCGTGCCCGGCGTGTTGACCAGCGTCACACCATGCTTCAACGCGAGGCCAGAGCGTGGACGCACCTGTATTTCAAAATCGCGCGGGATCGCCATTTTCAACCCCGTCGGGATCAGCGCGCGCGCGCCCGGCGCCAGCACCTCCTCTCCCTTATCTGGAAAGTTGGCATAAACATCCGCGCCTGCCGCATCCGGTGTCGCGTATCGCGGCAATGGAACGTCGGGATCGGCCTCAGGCAGGCGCAAAATTTGGACGGTTTCGGCCTTCAATTATGCCTCCAACGCCGCGGCGATCCGCATGGCGAGCGCATCCGCGACCTCGATCTTGGACATGCGCGGCCAAGTTTCAACGCCATCCTCAGAAATCACATGCACAGCGTTTTCGCTGCCACCCATGATCCCCGTTTCGGGAGAGACGTCATTTGCCACGATCCAGTCGCATCCTTTGCGCAACCGCTTGGCCGTGGCGTGTTCGATCACGTCATTGGTTTCTGCTGCGAACCCAACGACCAAAGGCGGGCGACCATCCTCCATCTGCGAAACGGTTTTCAAAATGTCAGGGTTTTCTGCGAACTCCAGCGTCGGCAATCCATCTTTGGACTTTTTCAGCTTGTGTTCCGACGCCCCAACGACGCGCCAATCCGCAACGGCCGCGGCAAAGACCGCAGCATCACAAGGCAAAGCCGATTGAACCGCACTCAGCATATCTTGCGCCGTTTCAACCGGAATGATGTCCACCCCGACCGGGTTGGCGACGTCCGCTGGCCCGGTGACAAACACCACCTCTGCCCCCAACCCTGCAAGCGCTGTCGCCAATGCCGTTCCTTGCGCGCCCGACGACCTATTCGCGATGTAGCGCACCGGATCGATGGGTTCATGCGTCGGACCGGATGTGACCAGAATGCGTTTGCCAACCAAAGGGCCTTGAGCGAAATGTTTCTCGATCGCGGCAACGATCTCCAACGGTTCCGACATGCGCCCTGGGCCATATTCGCCGCAAGCCATATCGCCTTCGTTCGGCCCGACAATCGCGATGCCATCGGATTTCAACGTGGCCAGGTTTCTCTGCGTGGCTGGGTGATCCCACATCCGCACATTCATTGCTGGCGCAATCATGACAGGCGTGTCTGTGGCCAGCAAAAGCGTCGAGGCCAAATCGTCGGAACGCCCCAGCGCCATCTTCGCCATCATATCCGCCGTCGCAGGCGCAACCAGCACCAGATCAGCCGAGCGTGAGAGCTGGATATGACCCATTTCAGCCTCATCCGTGAGGTCGAACATCTCCTGAAAGACCTTTTCCCCCGCAAGCGCTGACAGGCTCAGCGGGGTCACAAACTCAGAGGCCGCCCGCGTCATAACAGGGGTCACAGCAGCCCCCCTTTCCCGAAGCTTGCGAACAAGATCGAGCGCTTTGTACGCCGCTATACCCCCGGTCACGATCAAGAGGATTCGTTTGTCGCGCAGCATAGGCAATCCTTCTGGCAGTCGTTGCAGGAACCATATGCGCTGCGCGAGCCAAGAACCAGCCCACCCTCAAGACTTGAACGCTGCACAAGGATCGCCTCTGTCTGGCGTCTGGGCGTTGCGTTCTACGGCGTCAAATGTGCCCGCAGGCGACTGCCCAGCTTCGCCCTGTCCGAGGGAATAGATCTTTAATCCAGGCGAAACGCGCGCCAGATAGACAGGAACACCCCAATCCTTGCGCGCATGACCATTGCCAGTGATCACTGCAACCACGGGCCCGTAACGGTCCAACGCTTGCAAGGCGGCTTGTGCAATCGTCGCGTCACGCAGGCGCTGTGCTTGCACCATACCGGGCATCATTTCCATCGGCATCGCTTGGCAATGCGCTTCGAATTGCAAAGTTTCCCGCGCGGCCTGCTCCTCTGCGCCCAAGGCCTGATCCAGGCCATAGAGAGCAGCGTCCGAGCCAAAAACCCCAGCCGCCCCATCGGAAAAAGCGGCGCGCATAGATGCGCGCGGCAAGGCTGCGCCGATGATTACGGGACTGTTCGCAAGGACATCTGCGTAATCTGCGATGTTGGACCAATGAAAGCCCTCGCTCGCCGTGCGCATCGCGCGTGCATCTCGCGCAACCGCGTTCAAAACCGCCGCCTCTTCTGGCGTGAGCATCTCAAAGACAACCGCGCTCGGACGCGCACGTTCCAAAACATCTGCCTGAAAGGCATGGTGATCGGGATTGTCATGCACCTCACCCAGGATCAGCACGTCAGCCTTTAAGGTGTCCCAAGCAAGCGAAGGCGCCGCAGAGGACCAAACCAATGCAGCGCCGAACAGGACCAAGGGGATGAGATGTTTAAGCCTCCTCATGCGAGGAAATGGTGAACCTCGCGGCTTTGGTTCTCCAGGCTCTTTTTCATCTTTTGAAAGGCGGCGGCCTCGAGCTGGCGCACACGTTCCTTGGACAGCTTCAGCTCTTGGCCCAGGCTTTCCAACGTACGCGGGTCATCCCGCAGCTTACGTTCGCGCACGATAAACCGCTCACGGTCGTTGAGCGCATTCAAAGCCGTCAACAACCACTCCCGCAGCTGTTCTGTGTCATGCTCGTTCTCGACAACCTCTGCGGCTTGCGCGCTTTCGTCTTCAAGCGCGTCGATCCATTCGCGCCCCTCGTCATCCACCGATTGCGTCGCATTCAGCGAATAGTCCGAGCCGCTCAGACGGCCTTCCATCATTTCGACATCATGCAACGGCACGCCGATCTCTGTCGAAATCAACTGACGCAATTGGTGTTTGTCTAAAACCTCGCCCGCTGCGGCATGCTCACGCTCAAGCCGCGCTTGAACCCGACGCATGTTGAAAAAGAGTGACTTTTGGCTGCTGGTCGATCCCGTGCGCACCATCGACCAGTTCCGCATCACATAGTCCTGGATAGACGCCTTGATCCACCAAACGGCATAGGTCGAAAACCGAACCCCCCGGTCAGGATCAAACTTGTCCGCTGCTTTCATGAGCCCCAAACCCGCCTCTTGGATGAGGTCATTCATGGGTGCACCATAGCGTTTGAATTTCGAAGCCATCGAAATCGCCAACCGCATATAGGCGGTGATCAAACGGTGCAGTGCCGCCTCATCCCGCTCATCGCGCCACGCATAGGCAAGCGCCAATTCTGTTTCTGCATCAAGCAACTCAGCTTTCATCGCTGTACGCGAAAGCGACATGTCACGAACGCCGTCCAAAGCCATATCGTCATCCCCCTGGATGTTTTTCTTGTTTTGCGCACTTGTCTTAGATACGCGCCCCGCATGACCTTGGTTCACATAAACTCAGAAAAAAGTTTGCCTCCCCTCACTTTTGTTCTAGGTGGCGCTGCTTCTGGCAAATCGATCGTGGCTGAATCCCTGATCGAAAACAGCGGGTTAGCAAAGTTTTACTTTGCCACCGGGCGCATTTGGGACGCCGAAACACAAAACCGTGTAGACATACACAAAGCCCGCCGCGACAGCGATTGGACCACAATTGACGTCCCAATTGACCTGCCTGATGCACTGCACGCCGCAACGCCTGGGCAAGCGATCCTGCTTGATTGCGCGACGATGTGGCTGACCAATCTGATGATGGACGAAAAAGACCAGCCAGCCCATATAGCCGCATTGATGGCCGCGCTCGCAGAATGCGCAGCGCCCGTGGTTGTTGTCTCGAACGAGGTCGGACAGGGCATCGTGCCAGAAAACGCGATGGCCCGAGCCTTCCGCGAAGCGCAGGGGCGCTTGAACATGCGGCTCGCCGATCAGGCGGATGTGGTGATCCACGTCATCGCCGGACTGCCCACGCTTTTGAAAGGTGACTTGGCATGAGCATTTGGCACTGGATCCGCCACGGCCCCACCCACCAAAAGACATTCACCGGCTGGCGCGACGTTCCGGCGGACTTGTCCGAAGCCGCGCAAATCGAACGTCTGGCCGCGCATTTGCCGCAAGATGCTCTGGTCATCTCCTCTGACCTCACCCGCGCAATTACCACCGCCGACGCGATCTGCCGCTCTCAGGAAAGGTTGCCGCACGACCCACAGCTGCGCGAATTCCATTTCGGCAGCTGGGACGGCGTTCATTTTTCCGAAGTTGCAAAAGCGCACCCAATCCTCAGCCGGTCATACTGGGAGGAACCCGGTGCGCATACGCCACCGGGCGGCGAAAGCTGGGACGACGCGGCCTTGCGCGTGTCGCACAGCGTTGCGCGCCTCGAAGCGCAATTCCCAAACCGCCCCAAGATCGCCGTCGCACATTTCGGCGTCATCCTCACCCAAGTCCAAGCCGTGCTGGGCGTTGGTGCGGCCGACGTGCTTGCGCACAAGATCGATCCTTTGTCGGTCACCACGTTGAATGTCAAAACCGGATCCGCAATCGCGATCAATCACTCTCCGTGATCAGGTCGGTCACATTTCTTGGTTTGCTCTGCCACAGGCGCACCGCTTACGCTGTGCAGCATGAGTTACACATTGGTTCTTGGCGATATCGCCTATTCATCATGGTCCCTGCGCGCCTGGCTTCTCTTTGAAAAGTTCGACATTCCGCGCACAACCCAATACGTCTCGTTTGCCAACGAGAAATCCGTGGCCAAGCAAATGCCAGAGATGTCTCCGGCCAACACAGTGCCGACCATAAAGACACCTGACGGTGCCATTGTCGGCGACAGCCTGGCAATCGCCGAAGAACTGGCAAGCCGCCACCCAGATCTTAACATCTGGCCCTCTGACCCAAAGGCGCGCGCCACAGCCCGCTTTTTGGCAGCAGAGATGCATTCGGGGTTTGCCGCCCTTCGGACCGCCTGCCCGATGAGCCTTCGCCAAGCATATGATTGGTCCTCTCCAGACGACGCGGTTCGGGCCGACCTTGCCCGGATCGAAAGCCTGTGGGCCCATGCAAGAGAAATTTGCCAACCAGAAGGCCCTTGGCTCTGCGGGGATTATTCTGCGGTGGACGCTTTCTTTGCTCCGGTCGCCGCGCGTATCGCTGGCTTTTCGCTGCCCGTTTCTGCCGCAGCGCAGGCCTATGTTGACGCGCATCTGGCTGACCCAGAATTTCGCCGCTGGCGCGCGATGGGATTGGTCAAAGGTGCAACGCTCGAAAGATACAAGCAAACGCATCCTGTTGTTGACTGGCCCGGCCCCAAGCCAATCGGCGCACAGGCAACCGCTCGGCAAGACAGCGAAAACGCGACGTGCCCTTATTCGGGCAAAACCCCCACCGATTTCCTCGAGCTGGACGACGGTCGGGTCTTTGGGTTTTGCAACGCATTTTGCCGTGACAAAACCGTCGCCGATCCCGAAGTCTGGCCAAAATTCATGGCGATTGCTTTCCCAAACCAATGAGCCGTTAACCCTTGGCTAACCGTAGATGCCCTAGCTGGGCATATGGTGTCACGGGCCTATACAGTTGCCTTTCAAGGCGTTGAAGCGCGCGAGGTAGAAGTCCAATGCGCGATTTCCTCGGGCTTGCCCGCGTTTTCCATCGTTGGCTTGCCCGACAAAGCCGTGTCCGAAGCGCGGGACCGGGTGCGCGCCGCCTTTTCCGCCCTGTCCATCGCATTGCCCAGCAGGCGGATCACGATCAACCTCTCGCCCGCGGACCTGCCCAAAGAAGGGTCACACTTTGACCTTCCCATTGCCGTCTCTATTCTAAGCGCGCTCGACATTTTGCCAAATGACGTGGCCGAAAACGTGATCGCATTGGGCGAGCTGAGCCTCGATGGCGCTTTGGTTCCGGTCACGGGTGCCTTGCCTGCCGCCATGACCGCCGCAGAAACTGATCGCAGCTTGCTTTGCCCAAAAGCCTCGGGGCCCGAGGCGGCTTGGGCCGGCGATACCCAGGTCATTGCCGCATCCAATCTGCTTGATGTCGTGCGGCACTACTCTGGCCAATCGCCCCTGCTGCCTGCTGAACCTGGCGAAGTTCTTTCGACCACATCCGCCCCCGATTTGCGCGATGTCAAAGGCCAAGAACGCGCGAAACGCGCCTTGGAAATTGCCGCTGCTGGTCGGCATCATCTGTTGATGGTGGGCGCACCGGGCTCGGGCAAATCCATGCTGGCCGCGCGCCTCCCAGGCATTTTGCCCCCACTTTCACCGGCAGAAGCACTTGAAACATCGATGATCCATTCGCTTGCCGGGCTTATCGATGAAGGCGGCATTTCCCGATCGCGCCCCTTTCGCGAACCGCACCACACCGCATCGATGGCGGCCATCATTGGCGGGGGGCGCAACGCAAAACCTGGCGAAGTGTCACTGGCGCATAATGGTGTGCTCTTTATGGACGAATTTCCCGAATTTCAGCGCATGGTGCTCGAAACTCTCAGACAGCCCATCGAAACGGGCGAAGTCATGATCGCGCGCGCAAATGCGCATGTCAGATACCCTTGCAAGTTCATGTTGGTCGCGGCCGCAAACCCTTGCAAATGCGGCCACATGATCGAGCCCGCCAAAGCTTGCGGGCGCGCGCCGTTGTGCGGTGACGACTATTTGGGCCGCATCTCAGGGCCGCTCATGGATCGGTTTGATCTGCGCGTTGATGTGCCGCCCGTGGCGTACACAGACCTCGACCTCCCCGCCTCGGGCGAGCGCAGCCAAGACGTCGCAGAAAAGGTCGCCGCAGCACGTCAAATCCAATCGGCTCGCTTTGGTGAGATGCCAAACGTTCGCGCCAACGCAGATGCAACCGGGCGCGTGCTGGATGAAATTGCGGCCCCTGACGCAGAAAGTCGTCACCTGCTGGCGCGCGTCGCAGATCGCTTTGGTCTTTCAGCGCGCGGCTATCACCGCATTTTGCGCGTCGCGCGCACCATAGCCGACCTTGAAGGGGCAGCAGATGTTCGCAAGCCGCATATCGCCGAGGCGGTCAGCTTTCGGCTGTCTCTGACCAAAGCGCTTTAGCCCAACCCGCCAGCTGATCAAGCGTCGTGCGCGCCTCAGGCAGGACGTTGTGAAAAATGGGCCAATCATGCGGCAAGCCCGACGTCACCTCCAACGTGACGGGAACACCATGTTCAACCAGCAGATCCCGCAACCGGACGCAATCATCGCGCAGGATTTCAGTGTCATCCACCGTCAGCCAAACCGGCGGCGCCCCTGCAAAATGCGCAAAAACCGGACTGGCGCGGGGATCTCTCGGGTCCGCGTCGCCAAGATACAAATCCGCCATTTCTTTGACCCGGCTGACCGGCAATATCGCCTCTTGCTCTGCGTTTTCAGTCAGGCTTTTGGCGGAAAACGTCAAATCCGTCAGAGGCGAGAATGCAAAGACCCCTTTGGGCAGCGGGGCGTTATCCTGCAAAAGCGTTGCCAACACAGAAAAAGCCAGGCCGCCACCCGCGCTATCGCCGCCTAGGATGGCGTTTGGGTTGGCCTGGGTAAGCGTGTCATAGGCCGATCGTGCTGCGTGGATCGACGCAGGGAAGGGATCCTCCGGGGCCAGCGGATACTTTGGCAACACGACTTTGGCCTTTGTTCGTTTTGACATCTGACCAGCCATCGCAAAATGCGTGTCCGGACTGCCAAACATATACGCACCGCCGTGAAAAAAGATGATGCAGCGTCCGGGCAAGGCCCAGGGGCCGGACACTTCCAACCCGCCAAAATCCAGCGCATGTCGCGTCGTGCCGCGTGGGGCATGAAACAGAAGGCGCGCTTTCCGTTCAAACGACGCGCGCACATCAACGGGATCAGCTGCACGGGCCAACGCTGGCTTTTCGATCATCCGCAAGGCCCGCGTTAAAACGGACGCTTGCCAGCTCATTTCAGCTTGGCTTCGATCGCCACCCAAATCGCCTCAGCCGCATTGATACCGTCAAAGCGTTCCAGCTCTTGCAGCCCGGTGGGGGAGGTCACGTTGATTTCTGTCAGATAGTCGCCGATGACATCGATGCCGACAAACACTTGGCCCCGCTGTTTCAGCAAGGGCCCAATGGTCGCGCAGATTTCTTTGTCTCGCGGGGTCAAACCAACTTTTTCCGGCCGCCCCCCCACATGCATGTTCGAGCGCGTTTCCCCTTTGGCTGGCACCCGGTTGATCGCGCCGATCGGCTCTCCGTCAACCAAAATCACCCGTTTGTCGCCATTGGAAACATCCGGCAAGAACTTTTGCACGATAAGAGGCTCACGCGAAAAGCCCGTAAACATCTCATGCAGCGAACTGAGGTTCTTATCCTCAGGCGTCAGCCTGAAAACACCAGCGCCACCGTTGCCGTAAAGCGGCTTGAGAATGACATCCTGGTATTTTTCCTTGAACGCTTTGATCGTGTCCAGGTCTCGCGCAATCGTGGTTGGCGGCGTCAGCTGTGCGAAATCCAGAACCAGCAGTTTTTCGGGAAAGTTGCGCACCCAAAACGGGTCATTCACGACCAGAGCTTGCCCTTTCAACCGATCCAGCAAATGCGTCGATGTGATGTAGTGCATGTCAAAGGGCGGATCTTGGCGCAGCCATACAACGTCGAATTCCGCAAGATCGACGACACGTTCTGCGCCCAAGGCGGCGTGATCGCCCTGCACCCGCTGAACCGTAAAATCATGCCCACGCGCTGTGATGCGCCCTTCTTCATAGGCCAGGTGATCAGGCGTATAGAAAAAGAGGCTGTGACCACGTGCTTGCGCTTCTTCAGCGAGCCGGAACGAACTGTCAGCGTTTATGTCGACCGCCCCGATAGGGTCCATTTGAAACGCGATTTTCATGTCCGGCTCCGCTCTGAAACTCTACGTTAGATGGCCCATGACAGCGGCGGACACAATGGCCCTATAGCGCAAAAACATTCTCCAACGTTTCGATCCTGCCCTGGCGATCCACAACCGCGAGGTCAAAGCGCAGCTCTCGCGGTTCCGGGAATTGGCCCGAAAATTCCTCGGCCGTCTGGTAGAGCCGTTTGATCTGGCGTGGTCGCAGCCTCTGCAACGCAGCTTCAAAGGTCGACGATTTTTTAACTTCGACAAAGGTCAACGTTTCACGATCGTCAAAAATCAAATCGATCTCACCCGCCGTGCCGCGCCAACGCTGAGAGACCGGGCGCAGCCCTTGTCGAATGTAGCGTTCGCGCACCTGACGTTCCGCCGCCAAACCGGCGTGATAAGACACAGCGCCCCGCTGTTGATTTGCTGTAGTCACGTCTCGTTCTCCTCTGCCGCCAGGCGCAACGCCTCTTGATAAACGCGCCGCCTGGGCAAATCATGGGCGAGAGCCACCGCATTTGCCGCATCGCGAACCGACATCGTCTTCAGCGCCTCCCTCAAATGGTGTTCTAAATCAATTTCGCTAACAGTTTCCAAACGCTCACGATCAATCAGGACGACAATCTCTCCTTTGGGCGCCTGATTTTGATAAAATTCCACCAGATCGGACAGCTTGCCGCGCTGAACCTCTTCGAATCGTTTCGTCAGCTCTCGACAGACCGCCGCCAGCCGGTGCGCGCCCAAAACCGCCGACATATCCTTCAAAGCGGCAACAAGGCGCTTAGGCGATTCATAGATGACCAACGTTGCGGGAACCGCCTTCAAGACCTCCAACGCTCGCAGCCGCGCTGATTTTGACTGAGGCAAAAAGCCTTCGAAATGGAACCGGTCTGTGGGCAATCCAGCAAGTGCCAAGGCAGTTGTGCTGGCCGATGGGCCCGGGGCGCATGTAACGGTCAGTTCGGCCTCGTGCAGCGCGCGGGCCAGCTCGAAACCGGGGTCTGCGACCGCTGGCATGCCTGCCTCAGAGGCATAAGCCACCGACGATCCTGATGCGACCATGTCCGCGATGCGTTGCACCTGTTTGTCGCTGCTGTGGTCGTGATGACTGATCAACGGGCGACCGTTCAAAGGCACGCCGTGTATGTCCATCAGCCGTCTGAGGGCTCGGGTATCTTCGGCGATCAACACATCCGCCGAGGCAAGCACATCCAAAGCGCGCAGCGTAATGTCGCGCGCCGCGCCGATAGGCACGCCGACGAATGTCAATCCGGGCGGCAGGGCAACCTTGTGGAAACTCAATGGTGGATTCACCCTTTTCAGAGGCTATTATGCCGGGTACCACCCGCCGCACGTAACCTGTGACGATCAAGACCCTGTTTTGGAGAGCCTGCCAGATGTTTGCCGTTTTTCCCCCTTTTCGCAAGGCACTGCGCCGCCTGTCGTTGCCATTCGCGGTTCTTGCCCTGGCGGCATGTGAACCGATTGACTTTGGCGGGCTGGCCGGCGGCGGACCTTCCATTGACGCGTCCAAGCCTGTGACAGTGGCCCTTTTGGTGCCAAGCGGGTCAGAAAACGCCAGTGACGCCACCTTGGCACAATCGCTGGAAAACGCGGCACGGCTCGCGGTTGCGGATCTTCAAGGTGCCACCATTGACCTGCGCGTCTATAGCACCGCAGGCAACCCACAACAGGCCGCAGCCCAGGCGCAACAAGCCGTCGATGACGGAGCACGCATTATCCTGGGGCCGGTTTACGCAGAGGCGGCGAATGCGGCGGGCGTCGCAGTTGCCGACGAAGGCATCAACGTTCTTTCCTTTTCGAACAACGCCACGATTGCGGGCGGCAATGTCTTTATCCTCGGTCAGACCTTCCTCAACACGGCCAGCCGCTTGGTCGATTACGCCGCCAGCCAAGGCAAACGAAACATTGTTGTGGTGCACGGCAGTGACGTAGCAGGTCAGATTGGCCTGAACGCCATCCAAAGCGCGGCCGCAGGCAGCGGTGCGGCCATTGCCGGCACGGTCAGCTACCCCTTGACCCAGCAAGGCGTCGTGCAAGCGATCCCGACGATCCGCGATACGGTGCGCTCTTCTGGTGCTGATGCGCTGTTTCTGACCGCGCCCAGCGCGTCGGCCTTGCCGTTGTTGACGCAATTGTTGCCCGAAGCGGGCGTCTCGACCGCAGACACGCAATATATCGGATTGACCCGCTGGGATATCCCCGCACAAACCCTCGCCTTGCCTGGTGTCCAAGGCGGCTGGTTCGCGACACCTGACCCAAATCGTAGCGCAGCCTTTAGCGGTCGCTATCAAACGGCTTATGGCGCGGCTCCGCATCCTATTGGTGGCCTGGCCTTTGACGGGATCGCCGCGATCGGCGCGTTGGTCAGCAGCGGAAACTCCGATGCCTTGACCGCGGCCTCCCTCACCCAAGGCGCAGGGTTCCAAGGTGCAACGGGCATCTTTCGGTTCCGAGCGGACGGCACGAACGAGCGTGGGCTTGCCGTTGCGACCATTGTTGACCAACAGGTCAGCGTCATCGCGTCTGCGCCTCAATCCTTTGGCGGAGCCGGCTTCTGAACCTCAATACCCCAACACCTGACGGGATCGCCGCGACCCCCGACTTGATCTGCCCTGCGTCGGAAATCTTCGATGCCGCAGAAATGGCGCGTGTTTTGCAGGCCGCTAAGTCTCAGAACGACCAAGAGGCGCGTGCAACGGTGGTCGACCACCTGCGCGCCGCCCGTGACACAGGGCGCAAGCGCATAACCGAGGCCTTTCGCCAACAGCCATTCGCCGCGCGTCCGACAACGGCGGCTTTTGCGTGGCTCACGGATCAATTGGTCAAAGGCGCCTTGGCCTATGCCACCGAGATCAAGTTCCGCAACCCAACCCCGACCGAAGGCGAACGCCTGGCGGTTATGGCGGTCGGCGGCTACGGGCGTGGGGAAATGGCGCCTTTCTCGGATGTCGATTTACTCTTTCTGACGCCCTACAAAATCACCGCCTGGGCGGAGAGTGTGATCGAGACGATGCTGTACGTCTTGTGGGACCTCAAGCTTAAGGTCGGTCACGCCAGCCGCACGATCAAAGACTGCATCCGTTTGGGTCAAGAAGACTATACGATCCGTACATCGCTGCTGGAACATCGTCTTTTGGTCGGTGACGTGCAGCTGGCGGCGCAGTTGGGGGAAAGGCTGCGGAACGATCTGTTCAAAGGCTCAGGCAAAGACTTTGTAGCGGCAAAGCTGTCTGAACGTGACAAACGCCATGAACGCCAAGGCCAGCGCTATATGGTCGAACCAAATGTCAAAGAAGGCAAAGGCGGCCTGCGCGATCTGCAATCGCTCTTTTGGATTGCCAAATACATCCACGGTGTCCAAGACGCAGCAGACCTGGTGCCGCTGAATGTTTTTACCGAAGACGAGTTCAAAGGCTTCGTCACTGCCGAGGATTTCCTCTGGGCCGTGCGGTGCCATTTGCACTTGGCCACCAATCGGGCCACGGAACAGCTAAGCTTTGACATGCAAGTCAGCATCGCAGAGGCGATGGGCTATACCGACACCAAAGGCCGTCGGGCCGTGGAAGTCTTTATGCAAGAATACTTCCGCCACGCGACCGAGGTCGGAGATCTGACCCGGATCTTTCTCACCAAGCTCGAAGCGATGCATGTCAAAGACGAACCGCTCCTTGAGCGTTTGTTCAAACGCCGGCCCCGCATCAAAGAGGGGTATCAAGTCATCCACAATCGGATCGCGATTGAGGACGAAACGACCTTTTTCGACGACAAGCTGAACATCCTGCGTCTCTTTGAAGAAGCCTTGCGCACGGGTATGCTGATCCATCCCGATGCGATGCGAACGGTCAAATCGAATTTGCACCTCATCGATGATGAGATGCGCAATAACCCCGAGGCACAACGCATCTTTCTTGATTTGATGCTGAAACACGCCAACCCCGAACGGGCCTTGCGCCGCATGAATGAATTGGGCGTCTTGCCGAGCTTCATCCCGGAATTCGCCCCCATCGTCGCCATGATGCAATTCAACATGTATCACAGCTACACGGTGGACGAGCATATCATCCAATGCATCCGAAACCTGGCCCAGATTGAGCGTGGCGACCTGATCGAAGAATTGCCCGTCGCGTCAGGCATTCTGAAAGGCGGGCTAAACCGCCGCATCCTTTATATCGCGCTTCTGCTGCACGATATCGGCAAAGGTCGATCCGAAGATCATTCGATCTTGGGCGCCCAAATCGCGCGGCGCGTGGGCCCTCGGCTTGGCCTCAACGCCGCCGAGGTCGACACGGTCGAATGGCTGATCCGCTATCACCTGTTGATGTCAGACATGGCACAAAAGCGCGACATCGCCGACCCGCGCACCGTGCGCGACTTTGCCAAAGCGGTGAAAACGGTCGAACGGCTCGATTTGCTGTGCGTTCTCACGGTTTGCGACATTCGCGGGGTCGGGCCGAACACCTGGAACAATTGGAAAGCTGTTCTGATCCGGGCGCTCTATCGCCAGACCAAACGCGCGCTTGAAACCGGCCTCGAAGACCTCAACCGCGAGAACCGCGGCGCAGAAGCAAAGAAAGCACTGCGCGCAGCCCTTACCGGATGGTCGCGCAAGGATCTCCAACAAGAGATCGCGCGCCACTACGACCCTTATTGGCAAGGTCTGCATGTCACAGCGCATGTCACCTTTGCCGAGCTGATGCGCGACATTGGCAACGACGATATCCGCATCGATTTGCATCCCGACGAAGACCGCGACGCCACAAGGGCGTGCTTTGTGATGCAAGACCATCCTGGCATCTTTGCCCGTCTCACCGGCGCATTGGCTCTGGTGGGTGCCAATGTGGTGGATGCGCGCAGCTATACGACCAAAGACGGATACGTAACGGACGCGCTTTGGATCCAGGACGCCGAGGGCAATCCTTACGATGCCGCCCGTCTGCCTCGTTTGCGCAAGATGCTGGAACGGACACTACTGGGCGAGGTGGTCACGCGCGAGGCGATCAAAGACCGTGACCGCGTCAAAAAACGCGAAAAGGCCTTTCAGGTTCCGACGCATATCACCTTCGACAACGAAGGCTCGGACATCTACACGATCATCGAAGTCGATACCCGTGATCGCCCCGGTCTTCTCCACGATCTGACACGCACTTTGGCTGCGTCGAATGTCTATGTCGCCAATGCCGTCATCGCCACATACGGCGAACAGGTCGTCGATACATTTTATGTAAAAGACATGTTCGGCCTCAAGTACCACTCGGAATCCAAGCAAAAAACGCTGGAAAAGAGACTGCGCGCCGCCATCGAAGAAGGCGCCGAGCGGGCCAATGCAGACCAAGGCTAGGGCCGCGCAGGCGATTGGGCGGCGTGACTTTGTTGCCGGAGGCGCCGCCCTGGCGACAACGCAGCTTTTGGCGCGAAAGGCCCAAGCGATGCAGGACAACTATTTTGTACCAGCCGAAGAAGAGCCGCATGCCGGCACCTTCATGCAATGGCCCGTCAGCCGAGCCGTCTATGACGATCCCGTCTTTCTGGACATGGTACAGGCGACAATTGCGGATATCGCAAACGCCATTGTCGCGTTTGAGCCTGTTATGCTGCTGGCCGATCGCAAGCACCACGCGCGCATTCGACGGCTGGTCAGCGCCCAGGTCACGCTGTGGGACATTCCCACCGAAGATCTCTGGGCGCGGGATTCCGGCCCGATCTTTGTCGTGAATGACAAGGGTGATCTGGCCATTCGCCACATCGCCTTTAACGGCTGGGGCAATCGCCAGGTTCACAAACACGACGGGCAAATCGCCCGCCGCGTGGCAGACGCGCTATCGGTGCCGTTTTTGCCGACGCAATTGAAAGGCGAAGCAGGCGGGGTCGAACAAGATGGCCACGGCCTGTTGATGGCGCATGAAAGTTCGTGGGTGAATGACAACCGAAATCCGGGAATGTCTCGCGCAGACGTCGAACACCATTTGCTTGCCGCCTACGGGGCAGAGTGGATGCTTTGGTCAAAGGGCGTCTATGACCAAGACGTCACCGACTATCACATCGACAGCTTGGCGCGGTTCACCGGGCCGGGACGCGTTTTGATGAACCTGCCAGATGATCCCGACCCACAAGACCCCTTTCACCGCGCCGCACGCGAAACACATGACAGGCTCGTTGCCGCAGGCCTGGAGATCGAGGTGATCCCGGAACCCGTTGAGCGTCGCGTCGACAGCTACGACTTTGTGGCCTCTTACGCGAATTACTACGTCTGCAATGGCGCCGTCATCGCCGCACAATTCGGCGACCCGGAGGCGGACGCCATCGCAGCGGACGCCCTACGCCGGCATTACCCGGGGCGAGAGGTGATCACGCTCGACGTTGATCCCTTGGGTGAAATCGGAGGCGGCATTCACTGCGCAACCCATGAAATGCCCGCCTGAAACAGGGGACGCCCCTTGCCATGCGTGATCGCAAAGCATTAGGCCAGAGAACAGGAAAACGATAAGGCACGGGCAGTGAAACCCATTCGGCTTTTATCAGGTGTGGTCACGGTCGGCTTTTGGACGATGCTAAGCCGCGTATTGGGCTTGGTCAGGGAAATCCTGATCACCGCGTTGATTGGGCCTGGCCCGGTGATGGACGCCTTTGTCGCGGCCTTCCGCTTGCCCAACATGTTTCGGCGTTTCTTTGCAGAAGGCGCGTTCAACGCGGCCTTCGTCCCAATGATCTCAAAAAAGCTCGAAGCAAAGGAAGACACACGTGCCTTTGCCCGAAACGCGCTAAGTTGGCTGGCGACCATAACGCTGGTGCTGACCGCGCTTGCAATGATCTTCATGCCTCTTTTTGTTTGGGCAACCGCGGCCGGATTTGCCGGAGATGAGCGGTTCGACATGACCGTCGAATATGGCCGCATCATGTTTCCCTACATCGTGTGCATGTCACTGGCCGCGCTGTTTTCCGGCGTTTTGAATGCCACCGGGCGATTTGCCGTCGCCGCAGCCGCGCCCACCTTGCTGAACATCTTCGTTGTTGCGGCGCTTTTGGTCGGCTACGCCACTGGCGGCTCGGTCATCACGTGGCTCATATGGACCATCCCTGTCGCTGGCGTGGCGCAACTCGCGTTGACGTGGCGGGCGGCCTCCGCAGCGATCGGGCCCTTGCGCCCGCATCTGCCAAAACCCAACAGTGACATGCTGGTACTTTTGAAAACGGCCGTTCCGGCGGCTTTGGCCTCTGGGGTCATCCAAATTAACCTGATCGTCGGCCAATTGGTTGCATCCCAATTCGAAGGCGCGGTCAGTTGGCTTTTTGCGGCCGACCGGCTCTATCAGCTGCCGCTGGGGGTGATCGGCATCGCCGTTGGCATCGTGTTGTTGCCAGATCTCTCTCGGCGCCTTCAGGCAAAGGACGATGCGGGCGCGCAAACGGCCCTCTCTCGGGCTGCGGAATTTGCGTTGTTCCTCACCATCCCCAGCGCCGTCGCGCTGGTTATCATCCCACTCCCGCTGGTTTCGGTGCTCTTTGAACGGGGCGCGACAGATTCAGACGACGCCGCCGCCATTGCCGTGGCGACAACGATCTACGGCCTGGGTCTGCCTGCCTTTGTGCTGCAGAAAATACAACAACCCTTGTTCTTTGCCCGCGGCGACACGCGCCGGCCCTTTCACTATGCCGTCGTCTCGATGGTCTTGAACGCCGCACTCGCATTTGGGCTGGCGCCAAGCCTGGGTTGGGTGGCCCCTGCCATCGCCACGACCGTGTCAGGGTGGAGCATGGTCCTCCTCCTGTGGCTCGGAAGCCGCTCAATGGGTGAGGTCGCCCGATTTGACAAACGCCTGCGCCAACGGCTCTGGCGCATCTGCGTCGCCGCTGGCGTGATGGGCGGCGGCCTGTGGCTTGCCAATGTCACACTGACACCGGCCCTCGGCACACCCGGCATCCGCTATCTGGCCCTCCTCGCCCTGATCGCCTCTGGCGCCGCGCTTTATTTTGCCGCCGCCCATGTCCTGCGGGCCTTGCGTTTGGGCGAAGTCCGTGCCGCCATGCGCCGGAGCGGCTGACGCAATCAGCGTTGGCGCAATCGGGACAAAACCCGCGCAACGCCCCCTTTGACCAGCACAGGCGACACCAAAAAACCCACGACAAATCCGCTTAGCTCGGCGACCCAGGAATACCCAACCTGAAAGAAGATCCCAAAGATCAACTGAATGGCCATCAAAATCCCGATCAAACGAAAGGCGCCTAGCTGCCGCATGCCCGTGCCCGCCAACTGTTGCCAGGCCAGGAAAGTGTAGCCGCCGATCAGGCCATAGACCCCAGGAAATCCGCCGATCAGCCAGGCTTCGTCCGTCACCAGGCCAAAGACAATCGCGCCGAGAATGGTGGCCGAAAAGAAAATGACGACCACAGCGCCCTGGCCCATCACCTCGCCCACCAGCTTGCCCATAGCCAAAAGGATCACGCCTACAAAAAGTGCCGCTGTGAACCCACCATGCAGGAACGAATAGGTCAGGAAACGGATCAAATGCTCGGACAAAGGTCGGGCGTTTTCCACCATGAAGTCAAACGCCTGACCGGAAAACCCATAGTCGCGGATTGCGCCCAGCCGCCAGCCAACAGCCGCAGGCCCACCAATCAAACCCGCCTCGCCCAGCGCGAACATGCATTCCACGCCAAAGATCGCAAAGAAAAGAGCGATGACGACGGGGGGCAAAGGATTCACGGGGTTTGGGTCGTAATCATATGGCATCGACGGACGGCTCCTTGACGGGGTATGCGACCATGGGTAATCCGACCCGGCACATTTGCCCAGAGGTCTTGTACCCATGTCAGAAACTCAATTCACGCCCCGCGTCTTCTCCGGCATCCAGCCATCAGGCGGACTTACGCTTGGCAACTATCTCGGCGCGCTCAAGCGTTTCGTCGATATGCAAAACGAAGGCAGCTTTGAAACCGTCTATTGCATGGTCGATTTGCACGCGATCACGACATGGCAAGATCCGGCGGATCTGCGTCACAACACGCGCGAACTGGCCGCGGGATTTATCGCCTCGGGCATTGACCCCAGCAAATCCATCTTGATCAACCAAAGCCAGGTGCCCGAGCACGCCCAACTGGCCTGGATCTTCAACTGTGTCGCTCGGATGGGCTGGATGCAGCGCATGACCCAGTTCAAGGACAAGGCGGGCAAGAATACGCAAAACGTCTCGCTGGGGCTTTTTGCCTACCCTGCTTTGATGGCTGCAGATATCTTGATCTATCACGCCACGCATGTGCCTGTCGGCGACGACCAGAAACAGCATCTCGAACTGACACGCGACATTGCGATCAAGTTCAATCATGACTTTGGCGTCGATTTTTTCCCAGTCATCGAACCGGTTATCGAAGGCGCCGCCACGCGGGTGATGTCGCTGCGGGATGGGTCGAAAAAGATGTCCAAGTCTGATCCGTCAGATGCCTCGCGCATCAATATGACCGATGACGCTGACACGATTGCCAAAAAGATCCGCAAAGCCAAAACCGACCCAGAGGCTCTGCCCTCGGAATTCGCAGGTCTGGAAGAGCGGCCCGAGGCACGGAACCTCGTGAACATCTACGCGGCCTTGGCGGGCATGTCTGTCGATGCGGTCATGTCCGATATCGGCGGCAAAGCGTTTTCCGAGTTCAAGCCAATGCTCGCTGACCTGGCGGTCGAGAAACTCTCGCCAATCTCAGCCGAGATGGCGCGCCTGATGAACGACGTCTCCGAGATTGATCGCATTCTGGCGCATGGCGCTGAACAGGCGCGCGACATCACCGCACCCATTCTGGCCAAAACCTACGAAATCGTCGGAATGATCAAGTAAAGCCAAAGGGAATGGGCCTCTTGCAGGCCCATTCTTTCGCTTATGCCACGTATTTGTCGCGCAACTCGCGCCGCAAAACCTTGCCAGACAACGTCACCGGGACCTCGTCAACAAATTCGACCCTGCGCGGCGTCTTGTAAGCCGTTAGTTTTTCGCGGCACGTCTTGATCACCAGGTCTTCGGTGACATCATCCGAGCTGCGCACAATGAATGCGGCAGGCGCTTCTGCGGTCTTTTCGTCAGGGATGCCAATCACACCAACCTGCACCACGCCTGGGATTGTTGAAATCGCATCTTCGATCTCGTTGGGGCTCACGTTAAAGCCCGAGACCAGGATCATATCCTTTTTCCGGTCCACGATTTCGATAAAGCCATCGTCGTCCATGACACCTATGTCCCCGGAATGCAGCCAGCCATCGACGATGGTCTCGGCTGTCGCATCCGGTCGATTGATGTAACCCTTCATCAAAGCCGGGCTGCGCGCGATGACCTCGCCAGGTTCGCCCAACGCGACATCATTGCCTGCATCATCGACCAAGCGAACCTCTGCGCCAGGAACCGGAATGCCCACGGTTCCGTACCGGTTTGCGGCGGGCGGGTTCAATGTCAGAACGCCCGAAATTTCGGTCATGCCATAGCCTTGGTTGATCCGAATGCCGGTCGCCTCTTCCCATTTCATCGCCACACCCGTTTGTTGCGCAGCTCCGCCAGAGCCACAGAACCGGACATGCTCGAACAGTTTTCTGTCGAACCAAGGCTCATTCAAAAGAGCCGCAAACAACGTGTTGATGCCAGTAAACCAGGTGATCTTGTGGTTTTCGAAGGCGCTTTTGAGGTTGGATGGCGGCCTTGGGTTCGGCACGAGTATCCCATGCCCCCCTTGGCGCACACCGGCGATAAAGATCAAGGTGAACGCGGTGATGTGATACAGAGGCAAAATGATCAGCGTCGTCTCGCCCTCTGGCCCGCGCACGCTGTCGGTCATCAACTCTGCCTGCCGGGCATTGCTCACAATACCCAGATGATGCAGCTCGGCCCCTTTTGAACGGCCCGTTGTTCCGCTTGTGTATTGGAACACCGCTGTGTCAGTGGCCGACACATCCTTTGTATAGGCGGCGACATCCACACGGCCCATCGCGGCACGCCCCTCGGCCAGCGCCTTTGCCATCGGCGTATGAGGCGCGGTGATATCCGGCAGAACCTTGCGCACGCGCTTCAACACAAAGCCAAGCAGCATTTTCTTGAGCGTCGGGAAAAAGTCGATCACCGAAAGCGTCACGACCTTTTTGACGTTTGTCTTCGGAACGACCGGCGCGATTTTGTCTCCGAAAAGATCCATGATCACCAAAACCTGCGCGTTGCTGTCGCTCAGCTGGTGCTGCAACTCTTCGGCTGTGTACATCGGGTTGACGTTGGTGCTCACGCAGCCTGCTTTTGCGATACCAAAAGAGGCAACACCAAAGTCGATGCAGTTCGGCGTCATCAAGGCAACGCAATCACCCTGTTTCAGCCCAACAACCTCGCGCAGATAAACCGCGAACGCATTGGCGTGATCGCGCAGTTCGGCGTAGGTGATCGTCGTCTCTGCACCGGTGGGCAGGATCGTCGTGAGGGCGGGTTTCGGTCCGTGCAAATCTGCGGCTTCGTCGATCACCTCGTGCAACGTGGCACTGGTCAGCTCTGATGGATCAAAGGCCTTTGCGTCTTCGGAATAATGCTTTTCCCAAACGTTCATCCTGTTCCCCCCGATTGGATATCCTGTTTTTGGTGGCCCAGCGTCTCTCATCCATAGGGCGAGCGTCAACACCACGCCTCAAAGTTTTTGCTTTTGCGATGGCGCACCGCATCTGTGCGCCCGCGTTGGTTTTACTGCTGTCTGGCCATCCTCATATCAACGCCAAGCCAAAGGAAAGGACACACGATGACAGGACGCGTACCGACAGGAACCGGCGTTGGACACATCCACCTCAAAGTCAGCGACTTGGATCGCGCGATTTCGTTTTATGACGACGTGCTTGGCTTTGATCTGACCCAACGATACGGCGACGAAGCGGCGTTTTTGTCCGCTGGCGGCTATCACCATCACATTGGGCTCAACACCTGGCATTCAAAGGGAACAGGCCCCGCGCCCACGCGATCTGCGGGTCTTTATCATGTTGCCTTCGTCTTCCCCGACCGGGCGAGCTTGGGTGCAGCCTTGCAACGGGTTTTGGACGCTGGCGTTCCCTTGGACGGCGCCGCAGATCATGGCGTGTCCGAGGCCGTGTATTTCAAAGATCCCGACGGCAACGGCATTGAGCTTTACCGCGACAGACCGCCCGAAGACTGGCCGCGCGATCAAGATGGAACCCTGTCGATGGTGAATGCACCGCTGGACGTACCTTTGCTGCTGTCCGAAGCGGCCTGATCCCGCAATGGACATCATCGTCGACCTGCGTCACCCTTAAGGCGGCAACGACACAGGCGGCACGTATGACAACAGCATTCATCAGCGACGAAAAAACGTTTTGGCATGGCGGCGGCAATTACGCCTTCATGCTGCCTGTGGGCGGCCTTGTTCAGCCGATGGCAGCGGGTGGATTGCCTGAAAATCCAGAGACGAAGCGCCGATTAAAGAACCTGATGCAGGTGACCGGCCTG
This sequence comes from uncultured Rhodobacterales bacterium, assembly GCA_964649815.1. Taxonomy (GTDB): domain Bacteria; phylum Pseudomonadota; class Alphaproteobacteria; order Rhodobacterales; family Rhodobacteraceae. The sequence continues at coordinate 117,912 of CAZYQC010000002.1, forward strand.
ATCGATGAGTTGGCGCAGCCCCAAGCCGCGCCAGCAACACGCGCAGATCTAGAGCGTGTACACACCGCCGAATATCTCGACGACTTCAAACGCTTATCTGACGCCGGCGGAGGCGAGCTGGGCCGCAGAACGCCATTTGGACCCGGCGGCTATGACATTGCGGCGCTCTCGGCTGGGATCACGATGACTGCGGTTCAGCGCGTTCTGGATGGAACGTATTCCAACGCCTACGCCCTCTCGCGACCGCCTGGGCATCATTGCCTGCCGGACTTCCCCAATGGCTTTTGCCTCTTGGCCAACATCGCCATCGCGGTAGAAGCGGCCAAGGCCGCCGGTCAGGTTGAAAAGGTCGCGATCCTGGATTGGGACGTTCACCACGGCAACGGCAGCGAAGCGATCTTCTATGACCGCAACGATGTTCTCACAATCAGCTTTCACCAAGACAGCAACTACCCACCCGACACAGGCGCCGTCGCTGATCGAGGGCGCGGCGCAGGCGAGGGGTTCAACCTGAATGTGCCCTTGCACGCAGGCGGCGGCCATACAGCCTATCTGCACGCGATGGACCGGATTGCCCTGCCCGCGATCCGCGCCTTTGAGCCTGACTTGATCATCGTTGCCTGCGGGTTCGACGCCGCTGTCGTTGATCCCCTGTCCAGCATGTTGGCAACTGTCGAGACGTTTCGCGCGATGACACTCCGTATCAAGACGCTCGCGCAAGAGGTCTGTGGCGGCAAGCTCGTCCTCGCCCACGAGGGTGGCTATTCCGAAGTTTATGTGCCGTTTTGCGGCCACGCCACAATCGCGGCCCTCGCAGGCAGTGAGATCGACGCAGGCGATCCCTTCCTAGAACCGTTCACCGCAAGGCAACCCAACGCAAAGTTTGACGCCTTTCTGAAAAGCGAAATTGACGACATCGCGCGGGAATTTGGGCTATGACCCCTTGATCGCTCACCGATCAAGCCCACTTAAGCTGCGCAGAAGTAAAAAGGCTTAACATATGCCCACCCCAAACCCGAACGCCGTGGAATTCTTGAAAACGCGTCGGTCCAGACCAGCAAAAACACTCAAGGCACCCGGCCCGTCTGGGTCAGAGCTGGATGAGCTGCTGACCATTGCGTCGCGCAGCCCCGATCACGGCAAGCTAGAGCCCTGGCGGTTTGTGGTGATCGAGCAAGCCGCGATGCAACGCCTGGCTGACGGTGTCGCTGCGCGCGGCGCTGAAATGGGGCTGGACGCTGACCAAATCGATAAGGGTCGCCAGCAATTTGACCAAGGCATCTGTGCCGTTGCCGTGATCGAAGTGCAAAAACCCTCCGAGAAAATTCCAGCCATCGAACAAACCTACGCTGTTGGTGGTGTCTGTTTGGCGCTTTTGAACGCCGCTTTGGCCAGCGGTTGGGGGGCAAACTGGCTTTCGGGTTGGCCCAGCCACGATGCTCAATGGGGCCAGACGTACCTCGGCTTGACGGATCAGGAACGCATCGCTGGCTTCATTCACATTGCCACAGAAAACGTGACCCCGCCCGAGCGTCCCCGCCCGGATGTCACGGCACTTACGACCCGGATCACAGAATGATCCTGCACAGCTTTTTCACAACCCTCAGCCAAATCGGCGATCCCCGGTTCCGCCGCGTGCTGCTGCTTGGCATTGCACTGACCGTTGCGCTGCTTGTCGGTGCCACAGCCGGGTTTTTGTGGTTCATCAACTGGCTTACCGCAGATAGCTTTGATGTCCCTCTGATCGGCAACATCACCTGGTTCGATGACGTGCTCAGTGTCGGCGGCGTGTTGGTTATGATGGTTCTATCCGTCTTCCTGATGGTCCCCGTCGCATCGGCGATTACATCCATGTTTTTGGACGAAGTCGCCATCGCCGTCGAAGACCGGCACTATCCACACCTGCCCCGCGTTGACAGCGCCCCGTTTGGCGATGCCTTGCGCGATACAATCAACTTTTTGGGCGTCATCATCGCCGCCAATATCCTGGCGTTGATTGTTTACGCCATTGTGCCGTTTGGCTCGGTCTTTATCTTCTGGGCGCTCAACGGGTTCTTGCTTGGGCGAGAGTATTTTACCCTCGCCGCGATGCGCCGACTAGGGCGCCGAGGCGCCAAAGAGATGCGCAGCCGGCATTCGGGAACAATCTGGTTGGCGGGCGTGCTCATGGCGATCCCGCTGTCTGTGCCGCTCTTGAACCTGCTCATCCCGATTCTCGGGGCGGCCACGTTCACGCATTTGTTCCACCAGATCACTCAAGCGGAAGCGCGCGGTCAAAAAAGTCCATATCATCCAGACTGATCAATCCGCTGATGATCGTCCCGGCAATGATCACCCACAACAGCAAACTGACCCACGTGGTGATCCAGGCCTTTTTCTTCAGGTTGTGCACCTGAGGCGCGCCAGCATGCGTGCCCGGTGCGACCTCGCCCAGGTCGCCCTGCGTCTGAACGCGTATAGGCAGCGCGATAAAAAAGACCATCCACCAGATGACGGCGTATAGCACAAGAGCCGAGGTAACGCCCATCGCTTAGACCTGCTCAAGCTCAACAAGACAGCCGTTAAAGTCCTTCGGATGCAAAAACAAAACCGGCTTGCCGTGGGCGCCAATCTTGGGCTCACCCGTGCCCAGAACGCGCGCGCCTGTCTCTTTCAGATGGTCCCGCGCCGCGATGATGTCTTCGACTTCGTAACACACGTGGTGAATGCCGCCCGAGGGGTTTTTGTCTAGGAACCCTTGGATCGGACTGTTTTCCCCAAGCGGGTACAACAGCTCGATCTTGGTGTTCGGCAATTCGATGAAAACGACCGTTACACCGTGATCCGGTTCGTCCTGAGGGGCACCGACGGTCGCGCCCAAAGCGGACCGATATTGTTCCGACGCAGCCTCCAGATCAGGCACCGCAATTGCCACGTGGTTCAGTCGACCAATCATCATTACCTCCTCAGCTAGGGCTCGCGCGCTTATCCTAAAGCGCACCCGAATACGCAAGAGCCACCCTGGCGTTAACCCCTCATTAGCCATCGCTGGCTAAGGACGCGTGAACTGGTGACAAAGGGGCCTACGCGATGGATAGCAAAGAACACTTAGCGCCGAATTACCCGGCGCCCACCTCCAACCGCCCGCTGCTTGGGCTGACTATTCTGGTTGTGGAAGACAGCCGCTACGCCAGCGAGGCGATGCGCCTTTTGTGCCTGCGCAGTGGCGCGCGCATCCGTCGCGCAGACAGCCTGCGTGCCGCGCGCAAACACCTCAAGATGTACCAACCAAGTGTGGTCATCGTCGATCTGGGCCTGCCCGACGGCACCGGATCTGATCTGATCTCGGATATCTACGACGCCTCGCCACGCCCCGAGGTGATCCTGGGCGCCTCAGGCGATCCTGGCGCCGATGACATCGCCATAGCGGCGGGCGCGGATGGTTTCCTGGCAAAACCAATCGACAGTTTGGGCACGTTTCAAGAGGCGATCCTCGCCCATCTGCCCGAAGACCGCAGGCCGCTGGGCCCGCGCAGCATCTCGACCGATGCGGTTGACCCCGATCCAATCGCCTATCGTGACGACATGGCGCATATCGCAGACGTATTGGAAGAGGCCCGCTCGGGCAGCGAACTTGACTACGTCGCGCAATTCCTCTCTGGGGTCGCCAACATCGCCAACGACAATGCGCTGGTCCATGCCGCGCAAGAGCTGGCCCGCGAAAGGGCCAGGGGCCATTCCGCGCGCGCTCAGGCGGCCACGATCGCTGGGCTCTTGCAGGAAAGGCTCACCAACCGCATGGTCATCTAACGCAGGCTCAGATCAGCGCGGGGTCCTCTGACACGCGCACCAAACGGGTCAGATCAGACAAGCGTTCTTTCTGCTGACCGTCAGCGGTAAAATTGCGCGGGTCCAGCCAGACCCGGAACGCCTCTTTCAAGGCGGGCCATTCCTGATCAATGGCCGCAAACCACGCCGTGTCCCGGTTCCGCCCTTTGACCACTGTGGCCTGGCGGAAAACACCTTCATAGCTCAACCCCAACCGCTGCGCAGCGCGACGGGACGGCAGATTGAGCGCATCGCATTTCCACTCGAACCGGCGATACCCAGCGGCAAAGGCCCAATCCATCATCAGAAACAATGCCTCGGTGGCGGCTGGTGTCTGCTGAAGCGCGGGTGAAAAGTTGATGTGACCAACCTCGATCGATCCCGCCTCAGGCTTGACCCGCAAATAGCTCGCCACCCCTTCAAATGCACCGCTGGTCTTGTTGCGGATGGCCAGGAAAAACGGATCCGCTTGCCCCGACACATCACGCACCCAACGGTGGTAAAGCGCCGCCGAAGAAAACGGCCCATAAGGCAAATACCGCCACACGCGATCTGCCCCTTCGTATGTCCGATACAAAAGCGCCGCATGCGCATCTGCAGACAAAGGCTCGGCATAGGCGTAGGTTCCATCCAACACCAAATCCGACGGCGGTGCAGGTGGCGGGCTCCAGCCCTCAACAGTCGGACCAACCGGCCCCAAATCTGGCGTGCTGCTCTGGCTCATGCCCAGACGTTAGAAAAGGAGCTGGATGGCTCCAACCCCTTTTCGCAAGAAAATCCAGATCACGCGGGGCCTGGCGCCCCAAATCTGTGTCCAGCTTTAGTCTTCCTGTGGAATGACCCGCAGGCCAAGTTCCATCAACTGATCGCTTGTAGGTTCCGAGGGCGCGTCCATCATCAGGTCTTCGGCACGCTGGTTCATCGGGAACAGCATGACCTCACGAATGTTCGCCTCATCCGCCAACAGCATCACGATACGGTCGATACCCGCAGCACACCCGCCATGTGGCGGCGCGCCATACTGGAACGCGTTAACCATGCCGCCGAACCGTTTGCGCACTTCGCTCTCGTCATAGCCCGCAATTTCAAAGGCCTTGAACATGATCTCGGGCTTGTGGTTACGGATCGCACCGGAAACCAGCTCATAGCCGTTGCACGCCAAGTCATATTGGTAGCCCTTAACGGTCAAAGGATCGCCCAAAAGCGCATCCATCCCACCTTGCGGCATCGAGAAGGGGTTGTGCTCAAAATCGATCTTCCCGGTTTCTTCGTCTTGCTCGTAAATCGGAAAATCTACGATCCAGGCAAAGGCGAACCGGTCCATATCAGTAAGACCAAGCTCTTCTCCGATCTGGACACGGGCTTTGCCGGCGACCCGCTCAAACGACGCAGGCTTGCCACCCAGGAAAAAGGCCGCATCGCCCGCAGACAGACCCAGCTGTTCGCGAATGGCTTCTGTCCGCTCTGGTCCGATGTTTTTCGCCAGCGGGCCTGCGCCTTCCAAGCCATTTTCGCCGTCGCGCCAAAAGATATAGCCCATGCCCGGCAAACCTTCGGCCCGCGCGAATTTATCCATCCGGTCACAGAATGCCCGGCTGCCGCCTGTTGGCGCGGGAATGGCGCGAATTTCGGTGCCATCTTGTTCCAGCAGCTTCGCGAAAATGCCAAAGCCGGAACCTGCGAAATGCTCGCTGACGACCTGCATCTTAATCGGATTGCGAAGATCTGGCTTGTCTGTGCCATACCACAACGCCGCATCCGCGTAAGAAATCTGCTCCCACGTTGTGTCGACCTTGCGACCCCCGCCAAATTCTTCGAACACGCCCTGAATGACCGGCTGGATCGTGTCGAACACGTCCTGCTGCGTGACAAAGCTCATTTCCATATCCAACTGGTAAAAGTCCGTCGGAGACCGATCTGCCCGCGGATCTTCGTCACGGAAACACGGCGCGATCTGGAAATACTTGTCGAACCCGGACACCATTAACAGCTGTTTGAACTGCTGAGGCGCCTGTGGCAGGGCATAGAACTTACCCGGATGCAGACGCGACGGCACAAGGAAATCGCGCGCGCCTTCTGGGCTGGACGCCGTGATGATCGGCGTTTGATGCTCGCGAAAGCCTTTGTCCCACATCCGCCGACGGATCGACGCCACAACATCCGAGCGCAGCGTCATATTGCGCTGCATCTTCTCGCGGCGCAGATCAAGGTAGCGGTACGTTAGCCGGGTTTCTTCTGGGTATTCCTGTTCGCCAAAAACCATCAGCGGCAATTCGGCGGCGGCGCCCAAGACTTCCATGTCGCGAATGAAAACCTCGATCTCACCGGTCGGGATTTTCGGATTAACAAGGGACTCGTCTCTGGCCTTCACCTCGCCGTCGATGCGGATGCACCATTCGCTGCGGACCTTCTCAACGTCCGAGAAAACCGGGCTGTCGGGGTCGCACAAAACCTGAGTAATGCCGTAGTGATCGCGCAAGTCGATAAACAAGACGCCGCCGTGGTCACGGACCCTGTGGACCCACCCAGATAGGCGGACCGTCTCTCCTACGTTCGCAGACGTCAGTTCAGCGCAAGATTGCGTGCGGTAAGCGTGCATTTTATCGGCTCTTCAAGCTGGAAAACATCGGCGCAGATACACCGGTCATGCCCCCGAAAGTCAAGCGGGCCACCAGACTTAATTTGGAACCACCCTCAGTTCTTGCAGGCGCTTGGATTTACCCCAACACGGAAAAGCTGCTTTCGGTGTTGATTTCGCGTTTGCGCGAATAAAATCCGGCATCAACTGACTTGCCGATATACGGCAATTCAAACTGCAACGGCGTCGCATCGTGATCCGCGCCACCTTCGCAGTAATCCACGAGAGCCGCCATCAGCTTGCCCGCAATCGGTGCATTCTTGTACTGATTGCCGCTGGATCCGCAGGCCATGTAGAACCCCGGCAAAGCCGATTTATCGTAAATCGGAATCCAATCCGTCGACGCGTCATAAAGGTCAACGACACCCCGCGTTTTCGACGGGATCCCAAGGCTCGGCACCCGCTGACCAAAGCGCATGGCTTGGGTCGTCCATTGATCGGTAAAGTCCCGGTCGTATTGCGTATCGCTGTCGACCCAGTAATGCGGGTCGCATTCGGGGTCTTCACTGCCAATCAGGATGTGATTTCCATGCTCAGGACGCACATAGCAAGAGATATCGCTGTCCGAGACGATCATGCCATTGGCCTCAAAATCAAACCCGTCCGGTGCCGGGACATGGGCAACCTCTTGGCGCAGGGGCCGGGTCTCGATCGTCATGTCATCCAGAACGCCAGCCATAGCATTGATGTGCGACGATCCCGGCCCAGCGACGTTGATCACAATCGGTGCATGAACCTCAGTGCCATCTGAAAGCTTGACCCCTTTGACCCGCCCATCTTGGCGCAAAATCTCAGTCACGGTCTTGCCCAACATGTACTTGGCGCCCCGTTGCTCGGCCGCTGCGGCCAGATTTTGCGACGAAAGCGCGGGGTCCGTGACATATCCGGCCAGCGGCCAGAAAACCGCGCCGTGCAATTGCGTCCCGTCAGATTGCCCAAAGCCGGGGTCATCCATACGCTTGGCCGGTCCAAACCGTCCCAAATCATAGATCGGAAGCTTTTCCTTGATCTGATCGACGGTCCATTCCTCGACCGGGATGTCCAGCATGCGGCTGTTTTCGAGGTGTTTCAGCATATGCCCGTTCTCGGGCGTTTTCATCACCAAACAGCCGCATTGCTTGAACTGCGCCAGCTCTGCATCAGACGGCAAATCCAGATACTGCGCCCAGTCCCGCCAATAGTGATAGCCTTCCCACGCAAATGCCGTCCCGTCGAACGTCGAGTAGTGCATCCGAATGATCGCACATGACCCAGCGGTCGAGCCCTGCCCAATCACCGAATTCCGGTCAATGGACAGCGTTTTGTAGCCAAGTTTGCTCAGTTCAAAGGCCGTCGCCGTGCCGATCACGCCGGTCCCGATAATGATCACGTCCGCAGTCTGGTTCATGCTGATCTCCCTTTGCAAAAGGGATAGGCCGGACCGGCCAGTGGCACAAGTTTCCCGTCACCGCCCAAAGAGAGTATAGGCGAGCGATCCGACCGTCTCTTTGATGGCTACGTTCAGAACCCAATAATGCTCGACCGGGCTCCAACCAAAGTTGTCCCAGGGTTCCGCGGTGTAATAATCAACTGGATACGCGGTTACATTCTGCCAGCCTGCTTCGGCAAAACTGCGCATCGCGCGCGGCATGTGAAAGGCACTGGTCACAAGCACCCAGTGTTGATCCGGGCGCGGCGCAACCGCTGCAAAAGCAAATCGCGCGTTTTCTGAGGTGTTTCGGCTTTCTCCTTCAAAGATCAAACGATCCTCTGCCAAGCCCTGTTCCAGAAAGACCCGCCGGGCCAATGACGCCTCCGAGTCGGTGAGCGTGAAAGCATCCGTTAATCGCCCGCTCCCACCGGCAAAAATGACCTGTGCATCTGGAAAGCGCCGCGCAAGCGAAAGGGTATGCAGATAGCGATCACCAGCATCAGCCAGCTGGATTTGATCCCATTTGACCGCGGCCCGTGTGTTTTCCGATCCACCAAGGTGAATGATCCCGTCGACCCGATCCAATGGTGGATTGGTTGGGTATGTGGCCTCGATGCGCTGCAACCACCATTCGCCAACGGGAACAAAGCCCAGGCATCCGAAAACCAAGAGCGCACCCAGGCTCAACCGCCGCGCCAACAGATATCGCCCGAGGTAGAGGGCGATAACAATCAACAGCAGCGCACAAATCAGCAGGGTATCGACCCGCAGAAAGAGCCGCACAATCTTGCTGGCGATAAAGAAAACGGTATCCATCGCTCGCTCTTTGACCGTTCGCTTAGGCAGGTCAACAAACAAAAAACACGCGCGCCGACCGGCTACGCGTGTTTTTGGTTGCGGGAGTAGGATTTGAACCTACGACCTTCAGGTTATGAGCCTGACGAGCTACCGGGCTGCTCCATCCCGCGCCAATGAGTTTTGCGGATGTAAAACGAGTCGCCGGGGACCGCAAGGGCAGCTGGCAAATTAGTTTTCAGAAAACCGTTACATTCGAACGTAGGGGGGCGTCAGACGACCATGATCTCAACCACGCTCGTCCCAACTTCGTAACGCAGCGTTTCGTTGGCGTTGGGAAACCGGGTGCGCACGGCAGAGCCGGTGATCACATGCTCCCCCTTGGCCAATGGGATGCCGCGCGCGGAAAAGTGGTTCAGAACCCAGGCCAATGACGCCAAGGGCGTCGCCGCCCCTGTGTTCGTATGTTCCTGCGGCTGGTCCGATTGGAACACAACTGCGGGCGTGTCGTTCAAATCCAAAGAGCGCCAGTTTTCAATCTTGGGTCCCAGAACAACACCCCCGCACCACGCATTGTCAGCAACCAATGTCAGAGCATGCAAATCCGAATAATCCGCAGCGCGATCTTCGATCAGTTCAAAAGCCGGGCGAACGCCAGCCACAAGATCCACAACAGACGCCTCCGTATGGATCTGTTCGGACGGCGCAACATCCTGGCCAAGCTCCAACGCCAGCTCAAATTCCAGGCCCAAGCGAATGAAATGCGACAGGTGTATGGTCGCGCCGGTCTCGTGGACCTCATTGGCAAAAAACGCACCCGCAACGGGCTCATCCATGCCCACCATGTTCTGCATCGCTTTGGACGACAGCGCGATCTTGCGCCCGGCGATCTTTCCGCGCTTGGGAACGTGAAAGCTTTGCAGCATCGCCTGCGCCGCATAGGCGTCAGACACAGTCTCGATCAGGCAATCGCCAGACAGCGCGGCATAGGGCGTTCTGTTTTCCCAATCGCTGAACAGCTTGCGGGCCGCGTTTTCGATATTGGTCACAATTGCCCCCTTCGACAGATGCGAGGGCCCAAACCTAAGTCACCACAGACGCCTTTGGCAAGCTGGGCGCGTGACCGGCGCGCTGCGCAAAGACGGACAAAACGGCAATCGAGCAGGCACAAAAAAAAGCCCAGCGGGCGGCGGTAAATTCAGTCATCGTCAGAGAGACACAAGACAGACAGCTTATTAGGTTTGGCGGCGACCTACTCTCCCACACCTTAAGATGCAGTACCATCGGCGCTAAGGCACTTAACGGCCGGGTTCGGGATGGGACCGGGTG
>CAZYQC010000003.1:0-108837 GCA_964649815.1 uncultured Rhodobacterales bacterium
AAAGCCGCCGCAAGGCCGAACATCAGCGTGAACCGCGTGTCGATGTTGATACCCAAGAGCTGCCCCGTCTCGCGGTCGGCCATGCCTGCGCGCACGACCATACCAAAGGTCGTGAACTGCAAGAACGCAAAGACCGCTCCGATGATGATTGCCGCAAAGGCGAAATAGATGATCCGCCAATACGGATAGATGATGAGGTTGGGGTCAAAGCCCAGCATGGCGCCAAAGTCAAAGGATCCGCGGAACGCGTCAGGTGCGGGCGTCGGGATCGGGTTGGCGCCGTAGAAATACTTGATGATTTCCTGCAGCACGATGGCCAGGCCAAAGGTCACAAGAATTTGGTCGGCGTGTGGACGCTTGTAGAAGTGCTTGATCAGACCGCGCTCCATAACCACGCCGATCAAAATCATGATCGGGATGGCGAACAGGATCGAAAGCGGCACGGCCCAGTCTATAATGACATCCCCGGTTTCCGGGCCGAAGATGTCGTGAAGATACGGCACGTCGACCTTCAAGGGGTTCCCCAGAAAGTCCTTTTTCGTCTCGTCTATCACAGTGTGGGACAGCGTTAGGATACGGCTTAGCGTGACCGCGCAGAATGCACCGATCATGAACAGGGCGCCGTGCGCAAAGTTCACCACGCCGAGGGTCCCGAAAATGAGCGTTAGGCCCAAGGCAATCAGCGCATAGGCCGAGCCTTTGTCGAGACCGTTCAAAATTTGAAGGATGATGGCTTCCATTGTCCCACCTCATGGGTTGTCGCGCAAATGCGCGCAGCATTTTCGCTGGGGTAGGGTGGGCAGTGATCTGCCCACCCAAGGTTTGGCTTATGCGCCTGGGTTGCAAGCACCCAGTTCGCCGCCAAAGATCGACGCGTCGTATGTGACCTGCGCCGTTGGCGTAACTTCAACGATTTCGAGAAGGTCGAATTCAGAAGTCGGGTTCTCTTTACCCTTCACAACCAGAACATCTTTGAAGCACTGGTGGTCTTCGGCACGGTAAAGTGTTGGACCGTTGCCCATTCCGTCGAATTCAAAATCTTCAAGCGCTTCGGCCACTGCACATGGGTTGAACGAGCCCGCGCGCTCAACCGCGTCTGCATAGAGCAGCGCCTGAACGTAGCATGTGTGCGCCGCCTGAGATGGCGGGAAGCCGTACTTGGTGCCGAAGGACTTAACGAACGCTTTGGAGCCTTCGTCCTGCAGCGACCAGTGCCAGTTTGTCGAGCCAAAGATGCCCTTAACGTTGGCACCCGCACCCTTCGCCATAAGGCGAGAGTAGAGCGGTACGATGATTTCGAAGTTCTTGCCGTTCACCTGCTTGTCGCGCAGGCCGAACTGAACCGCGTTGGTGAGAGAGTTCACCATGTTGCCGCCGTAGTGGTTCAGAACCAGAACGTCAGCACCGGACTGCAGAACCGGCGCGATGTAGGACGAGAAGTCGGTCTGTGTCAGTGGTGTTTTCACCGCTGCAACAGTTTCCCAGCCCATCGCTTCGGTCGACGTCCGAACCGCTTCTTCTGTTGTGTAACCCCAGTTGTAGTCTGCGGTCAGGTGATACGCGCGGCGGTCTTTGCCGTAGTTGTCACCCAAGATTGGCGCAAGCGCCGCACCGGACATGTAGGAGTTAAAGAAGTGACGGAAGCCGTTGGCTTTCTTGTCTTTGCCGGTTGTGTCGTTCGAGTGCGTCAGGCCGGCCATAAAGATGACGCCTGCTTCTTGGCAGAGTGCCTGCACCGCAACGGCCACACCCGAAGAAGAGCCGCCTGTGATCATCACAGCGCCGTCTTTTTCGATCATGGAACGCGCAGACGCACGGGCTGCATCAGATTTTGTCTGCGTGTCGCCCGTGACGTATTCAACTTTCTTGCCCAGGATACCGTTGCCCTGCAGAGCTTTGGAGCTGAACGTGTTCATCATGCCGCCGTCGCCGCCACCGTTCAGGTGTTCTACGGCAAGCTCGTAGGCGCGCAGTTCGTCTGCACCCTCGTCCGCATAGGGGCCTGTCTGTGGCACGTTAAAGCCAAGCGTGACAGAGCTGCCTGTTGGCTCGTTGGTAAACGCAGCGGCTGATTGTGCTGTAAAGATCGTTGGCAGAGCCAGGCCAGAGCCTGCAACAGCACTTGTCTTTAGCACGCCACGACGTGTGAAGTTCGATTTGGACATAAACATCCTCCCAATGGTTTTCAGGCGAATGGAGGTCCTCAACCCCACGCGCCGCGCACTTTAGTGCAAATCAATTATCGCGTGGTTGGTGAAAACGAAGCAATAAGTGCCTTGAATGGCTCGCTTTTTTTGTAAATATCTGCACAATACTACGGTATGCATTGTAAAGACTGTTATGTCGCAGTGCAGAAAGTCTTTGATTTGGTTGGTTTTGCGGCGGACGAAGAGATGGCAAGAGAAGGGCTGACAGGGACCCGAATTCGCGAAAGGCGAGTCATCGCTGGGTTGAAACAGGCGGATCTCGCGCGTCAGATCGGCATTTCGGCGAGCTACCTCAACCTCATTGAACACAACAGGCGCAGAATCGGCGGAAAGCTTTTGCTAAGCATTGCGGCGGCCTTGAACGTTGAGCCCGTGGCTTTGACAGAGGGTGCAGAGGCGCAGTTGATTGCCGCTCTGCGCGAGGCTGCCGAAGACGCAAATTTGGCACCACAAGACGCAGAGCGCGCCGAAGATTTCGCAGGCCGCTTTCCCGGCTGGGCGAACGTTCTCGCCGATGCGCATCGGCGGATATCGACGCTCGAACGTACCATCGAAACGCTCAGTGACCGATTGGCGCATGACCCGGAACTGGCGGCCTCGATGCATGAGGTGCTGACAACTGCCGCTGCCATTCGGTCAACGGCGGCCATTCTGGTGGATGACAAAACGCTCGACGCACAATGGCGCGACCGCTTTCACGCCAACATCGATGCCGACAGCCGTCGCTTGGCCGAAAGCTCCAAAGCTTTGGTGTCTTACCTCGATTCCGATGCCGCGGAGGCCGACAGCGCCTCTTCCCCACGCGAACAGGTCGAAGTGTTTCTTGAAAGCCAAGACTATGTGTTTGAGGCGCTTGAGGCGGGGGATACCACGGTCGACGCGCTCATCCAGGCGTCTGAGGATTTGTCGACAGCCGCTTCACGTCACATCGCAAAGACGGTTTTAGAGCGGATCGTCGACGATAGCGCGCTGCTGCCGCGTGACGCCTTGCGCAGCGCCGTGGCCGAGCTTGGCCCCGATCCAGCGGGCCTTGCCCATCATTTCGATCTTGATGCCGCCTGCGTGATGCGCCGGTTGGCCTCAATCGCTGAGTTGAACGCGGGCCTCGTTGTTTGCGACCGCTCCGGTAGCCTTCTGTTTCGCAAGGCCGTGTCTGGTTTTGCCATCCCGCGATATGGCTCGGCCTGTCCGCTTTGGCCTTTGTTCGAGGCCCTATCCTTGCCTGGGCATCTCTTGTCCCGGCGCGTTCGGGCTTCGGGGCGGGGCGAAGCCGTGTTCCAATGCTATGCCGTTTCTGAAACCACCAGCCCTGCAGCCTATAACGCCGCGCCTTTGACGGTGGCCACGATGTTGGTCTTGCCTGTGTCAGACACCAAAGAGGACAGCGCGGACGCAATCGTTGGGTCCAGTTGCCGCGTTTGCACACGTTCAAATTGTGCAGGGCGGCGCGAACCCTCTATTCTGTCTGACGGCTTTTGACAGCCTCCTATTTTCGTCCGATAATGGCCTATCTGGCGCGCCGACCACGACAAAACTCAAGAAATGTGGCGGATCGTCAAGGTGTCAGGGAGGAAATGACCGATGGGCAAATCTGTCCTTTTGGTCGAGGATGAGTCGAACATCATCGAGGCCATGAGCTTTCTGCTCAGCCGTGAAGGCTGGCAGGTGAACACACATTCCGACGGCGCGACGGCCTTGGATGTGATCAAGTCGGACCGTCCCGATCTGGTCGTGCTCGACTATATGCTGCCAGGCAAAAGCGGTATGGAAATCTTGACGGATTTGCGCGCCGACCCGGACTATCTAACGTTGCCGGTGCTGATGCTGACGGCCAGGGGTCAGTCCCGCGACCGAGAGCAGGCTGAAAAAGCGGGCGTCAGCCGCTTTATGACAAAGCCGTTTTCAAATACCGAAGTGCTGACCGCAGTGCGCGACCTTGTTTATGCAAACCAGGCCAACGCTACATGAGCCGAGAGCGCACGCCGCCGATTTTTCTGGAACGCCGATCCTATCGACAAAGGCGCATGCTGGATGCTTTGCGACTTTTGCCAATTCTGGGTGCATTGCTGTGGATGGTGCCGGTCGTATGGCCTGTGGACGCGTCCCAACCACAGGATGACATGGCCCTGTCCACGGCTGTTGTCTACGTTTTCGGGGTTTGGGTGGTCTTGATCTTGTGTAGCGCCGGGTTGTGGCGCGTTCTCAAGCCCAGCCTTCAAGACGGTCACAAAGGCGCTTCTGAGCCGCCGTCGGGATCAGAGGCAGAATGACCTCGATCAACATATTGATCGCGGTCAGCCTCGCCTACGTCGCGTTCCTGTTCGGCATCGCCTTTGCGGCAGAGCGTATGGCCGCACGCGGCAAAAGCGGTTGGTTGCGCTCGCCCGTTGTCTACACATTATCGCTGTCGATTTATTGCACGGCTTGGACGTTTTACGGCGCTGTGGGCTATGCCGCACGCTCGGGCATGGAGTTTGTGACGATCTACCTAGGGCCTTCTCTGGTGATGATCGGCTGGTGGTGGCTTTTGCGGCGACTTGTGCGCATTGGCCGGGCGCAAGGTGTGACCTCGGTTGCTGACCTTATCTCCTCGCGCTACGGAAAATCGAACACGCTCGCCATCATCGTAACCTTGATGGCGGTCATTGGGGTCACCCCTTACATTTCACTGCAGCTCCAATCCGTCAGCCTGTCGCTATCCACCTTCGCAAACGCGGGCGCAGAAGAGGATTTCGTCACAACAACCGGCGGGTTTTGGGTCGCCTTTGGCTTGGCCCTGTTTACGGTTCTGTTCGGCACGCGAAATTTGAACGCCAATGAACGCCACGACGGTGTGGTCATTGCGGTTGCGGTCGAAGCTATCGTCAAGCTCATTGCGTTGCTGGCGGTTGGTGTGTTCGTCGTATGGGGCGTGGCCGGGGGGCTCGGCAACATGATGGCGCATATCGACGCCAGCCCCATCGGCACCTGGAGCATGGACCGCTCGCGCTGGGTCGCCCTGACGGCGGTGTCTGCGGCGGCATTTTTGTGCCTGCCGCGGATGTTTCAGGTTCTGGTGGTCGAGAATGACGACGAACGGCATCTGCAAGTCGCAAGCTGGGCTTTTCCGATTTATCTGATGCTCATGAGCCTTTTTGTGGTGCCGATTGCAGTTGTTGGGCTTGATATGCTGCCCGAAGGGTCCAACCCGGATCTGTTCGTGATGACACTCCCGCTCAGCGAAGGGCGCGAAGGCCTTGCGATGCTGGCCTTTCTCGGCGGGTTCTCGTCTGCGACATCTATGGTCATCGTGGCGACGCTTGCTTTGTCCACAATGGTGTCGAACCACATCGTCATGCCGATTTGGCTCAAAACCAACGGGGAAGGGGCCTCCGTTTCCGGTGACGTGAGGAATGTGGTGATCGTGGCACGGCGGGCCTCGATTCTGATCATCATCTTGCTTGGCTATCTCTACTACCGCGCGTCCGGCGGCAGCGCGGCCTTGGCGGCGATCGGGTTGATCTCGTTCGTGGGCGTGGCACAGTTTTTGCCCGTGATCATCGGTGGGATTTTCTGGCGCGGCGCCACGCGCACCGGGGCTGTTGCCGGACTTGCTGTGGGTTTTGTGCTTTGGGTGTTCACGTCACTCATGCCCAGTTTCGGCCCAGACGCGATCTTGGCGGCATCGGTCTTTGAAGATGGCCTCTGGGGATTGGACGGGTTACGCCCACATGCTCTTTTCGGGATCGAAGGTCTTGATCCAACCGTGCACGCGATTTTGTGGTCGCTGTCGCTGAACGCCATCGTTTTTGTCACGGTGTCTCTCTTCACCTTCCCCAGTCCGCTGGAACGGCTGCAGGGGGCGCAGTTTGTGAATGTGTTCGATCACTCCAGCCAAACTCAGGGCTGGAAAGCTTCGGTCGCCGCGAGCGAGGATCTCATGATCATGTCGCAGCGTATCCTGGGGCCGTCCGAAGCCAGAACCCTGTTCCGAAAAGAGGCGTCGGTGCAAGGCGCACCGGGCGAGATGCCAGAGCCGACACCCGGTTTTTTGCGCAAGTTAGAGCGCGAGTTGTCGGCCACGGTCGGAACGGCGACAGCGCATGCGATGATCGCGCAACTCGTCGGCAGTGCGAATGTCTCGGTCGAAGATCTGATGGCTGTGGCGGATGAAAGTGCGCAAATGTTGGAATATTCCAACCAGCTCGAAGCCAAGTCCGAAGAATTGGCCAAAACGGCAGGACAGCTGCGGACGGCCAATGAAAAGCTGACGGCCTTGTCCGTTCAAAAGGACGCCTTCCTAAGCCAGATCAGCCACGAGCTGCGCACCCCCATGACATCGATCCGGTCATTTTCAGAGATTTTGCGCGATTCAGACGTGATGTCGCCCAGCGAGAAAACCAAGTTCGCCTCGATTATCCACGACGAAGCGATCCGCTTGACACGGCTGTTGGACGATCTGCTGGACCTCAGTGTTTTGGAAAACGGACAGGTCAATCTGAACATTGAACAAGGCGACCTTGCGGCACTGGTCAAAAAGGCGATGAACGCCGTGTCCGTTGGCGATGCAGCCGGTTTCGAAATTGACTTTGAAACACCTTCGCCTGCGTTGAGCTTGGTCACCGACCACGACCGCTTGTGTCAGGTTCTCATCAATCTTATTTCGAATGCGATCAAATATTGCGACGCGCCCAAGCCCAAGCTGACCATCACTTTGGAAGAGCGCGGCGCGAATTCGGTTGTGGTGTTTGCAGACAATGGCACCCCCATCGCAGCCAAAGCCCGCAACGTGATGTTCGAAAAGTTTGCGCGCCTCGATAACGATGGCGCATCAGGCGCGGGCCTTGGCCTCGCGATTTGCCGCGAGATTATGGCGCGCCTGGATGGTGATATCGGATACGAAGTCGATCCAGACGGAAACCGGTTTGTCGTTACCTTGCCGCGACCCGCAGCGATGGCGGCCCAGTGATTTAGCCAAGCGCGCTGCGGATGCCTTCCAGGTCATAGCCAGCCGCGCGACACGCGGCGAGGATCTCGTCAGGAGAAGATTTCCCCGCTTGTCCAAGCGCCCAGATGATCGTGGAGCGTGTGCCAGAGGCACAATACGCCAGAACAGAGCCTTCGGCATCGGCGACCACCGCATTGTGACGTTCGATATTGTCTGGCGTCATGGTCTGATGTGTGATCGGCAAATGAACGATCTCCAACCCCGCCGCCTTGGCGGCTGCGTCCATCGCCGCCGTCTGGTGGCTCGGCGGGATTTCTGCGTCCGGTCGGTTGTTTATGATCGTCGTCACGCCTGCCGCCGCGATGCTTGGAAGGTCTTCGATCGAAATTTGTGGGGAGACAAAGTAACCGTCAGTGACTTGACGCATGAGAACACTCCTTACCTAGGCCGCTTGGTGCGACTGGCCCAGTTTGGGCAGGCGCGGCGCGGCGATCATACCAATCAACATCGCCGCCAGAAAGACCAACCCCGGCCAGCCGCCATAGCTCAGCGAGGCAAGTGCCGGACCCGGGCAGAGCCCCACGAGCCCCCAGCCGACGCCGAAAAGAACGGATCCTGTGGCCAGACGCGGATCAAGCTTGGGTGGGCCGAAACTGGGAAAGGCGCCGCCAGCCAAAGGTTGCGTGCGCCTTTCGCGCAAACGCCAGGCGATTGCCATTGGAACAATCGCGCCCCCCATCACGAACATCAAAGTCGGGTCCCAGGCGCCGAACAGATCCAGAAAGCCCTGCACCTTGGTGGTGTCTGTCATTCCCGAAAAATGCAGCCCCGCCCCAAAGAGCGCGCCAGAGATCAATGCAAAAACCAGTCTCATCTCAGACCCCCACAATCAGGCGGAGCACTGCGACAGTGATGACACCTGCACCGATGTAAATGAGCGTGGCCACAATACCCCGCAGCGAAAGTCGTGAAATGCCGCAAACGCCGTGCCCGGAGGTGCATCCATTTGCGGTTCGCGTGCCAACGCCCACCGCCAAGCCGCCCAGTATCAAAAGTGCGACGTTTGTGGTCGCGTGTGTTGTTACCGGTGCGAAGAGGGCGTTCAGCAGGAACGGCACCGCGATGAGAGCCGCAACAAAGGCCATCCGCTCTTTCGCGGCATCACCGGCCGTGCCGTCGACCAAACTGCCGATAATGCCGCTGGCCCCCATGATACGCCCCGACCCCAAGAGCAAAACCGCGCCGGCTGTGCCGATCATCAGCCCGCCGACAAGACCCCATATCCAATCCATTGTATTCCTCCTTAAGGACTAAGGAAGATCGCGACGATCACCAGCATCAATCCGATAACCGAAAGAAACAATGCACCTAGATTAAGAGGCAGCGCCGCTTGCACAGCTGCGCGCATCTCTGCGTCCGGCAGATTAGCGCGCCGCGCCCGAAGAACTTTTAGGATTGAAGCGACGAGCCCCGCCAAGCCAACCAACGAGATAAAGGCCCCAACCCAGATCAAGATGTCGAAAATTGTGCGTCCGTCTTCCATGGTGCGCAGCTACAACACCCTCGGCGGGGGGTCAACGCGACGAATGAGAGGGGCTGCTTTGGATTTCCCTTGCGGCCTGTAAGGCGGGTCGGTAATTCGATGATCTGGTAAGCGCGTAAAGGAGACAGGCCATGTCTGATGCATCGATCGTTGAGGATACCCAACCTGACAGCTATCGGGTGACCGCGAACGAGTTGCGCGCTTTCATTGAGCGGTTTGAACGTCTCGAATCCGAGAAAAAGGACATCGCGGATCAGCAAAAAGAAGTGATGGCCGAGGCCAAAGCGCGCGGCTATGACACCAAGGTTATGCGCAAACTGATCGCGTTGCGCAAACGCGACCGCGATGACATCGCCGAGGAAGAAGCCGTTCTTGAGATGTACAAAGAAGCGCTTGGGATGAACGGCTAAGCCCCGTTTTCTACACGCTCTATGGAGCGATAAACGTCACGCCGGGAATGCGCTGGATCGTATAGACATCTTGATCATAGATGTCTCCCAAAGCGTTGATGAGCGGTTCGTCCCACCCGGGCAGATCCAGCTCTTCTTCGATTTCATCTTCTAGGGCGAATTTGTCCAAAAAGGCCGCGATGACGCGGCGCTTTTGCATCTCGGTCATTTCTGGATGGCTGGAAAGATAAGACCGAAAGCGCTGCATGCCCTCGTTTGACATGATTTCCGACAGCAAATCGAAGCCGCCCACGATCTTTTCGCCGTGTTCCAATCCCCCAATCTCGCGGATGATCTGCGCCCAGATCAGCGGGGTATCTTCGTTACACCAGACGGTGATTTGCGCGTTGGGTGCGGCATCGCGCAAGACTGCAACCGTGTCGGACCATTTGATCAGATAGGGATCTGCTCCGCGCAAAAAGCTTGCCATGTCTTCGTGCGGCGAGGCGTCAAAGATCAAGGGCAGGAACGTCGCAGGATCGCGGATCGCCAGAAAGATCTCGAGGTCGTCATTCGGGAACAACGATGTCAGCGCTTCGATCCGCTCTTGGGCCATGACATAGAGCTGCCCATTGCGCAGGCATGCGCGAGGGGCGCCAAAGATGTTGGCATGGCTCATGATGATGCGATCGGCGGTCTGGTCGTCCAGAAAGGCATCCAGCAAAATGTCGCGCGCATCAGCAGAGGCCGGCCCCTCTTTGAGCGCGGCAAAGGTCTGATTTAGCAACCGGCGATACTTGCCCGGTCCAGGCACGGCGATGCCCCGCTTTGCGAACTCTTCCTTGTTGCGCAGAAGGCATTTCATCAGCCTTTCTTCTTCGGTGAAGTGTGCGCCGATATGTAAAACGATCTGCATGATATGCGATAAGTGCTGCCTGTTGCTTTGGGTCTTGGTATACCGCGTTCCGCGTCTGTTGCCAGCCGTCTGATGGAAATTCAATTTCGCTGCGAAAACCCTCTTGCGCCTCGCCGCGTCATTCGGTATCGCACCCGCCAGTGCCCCTATAGCTCAGCTGGTAGAGCAACTGATTTGTAATCAGTAGGTCCGCGGTTCGAGTCCGTGTGGGGGCACCATCTCTTCCAAAAAGTGCGATCTTATGACTGCCCGCTAAGGTGCCTGTGCGCCTGTCCGTTCGCAACGGAGCGGCGGATCTAAGGTTTGGCGACAGCGACAGGGGCCCACGTTGGAGTGTGCGCCAGTCTGTCGTTGCCGCAGTCTGTGCGGGCCTGCTGGACTTGAGGGATTTCGCGCTGCCCTTAGGCGTTTGAGCTTAAGGGCAGGGCGCAGAGATCGGTCTTAGGCGCTCGTCTTTGTGTGAGGGAAGATAAAGTTCGCCATGTATTTGTGACCGGGCACAATGTGATCAAACGGGAACTTCGCCATGTGTTTGTGCCCCGGCACAATATGCGCAAAGGGGAACTTGGCCATGAATTTGTGCCCTGGCACCAAGAGGCCAAACGGGAAGCGCCCATAGCGGACCTTGTGTGACACCAGATGACCAAACGGGAATTTGGCCATGTGCTTGTGGCCGGGGACGATGTGATCAAACGGGAACTTGGCTTGATACTTGTGGCCCGGGATCAGTGCGTTTTCGCCCTGTTTGCCATTGATCAACAAAGGGAAAGGCCAGTTCGCCATTCTTCTGTGGCCGGGAACCAAATGCGCAAAGGGGAACTTTGCCATGAACTTGTGTCCCGGCACCAAAAGGCCAAAGGGAAAGCGTCCATAGCGGACGTTGTGCGGCACAAGATGACCGAATGGGAAACGGCCATAGCGAACGTTGTGTGGAACCAGATGCGCAAAGGGGAACTTTGCCATGTACTTTTGGCCCGGCACCAACAGCCCGAACGGAAAGCGCCCAAATCGGGTCCGACCGGACAGCAAAAGCCCAATCGGCTTGCTTGCCATGCGCCCATGACGCGGCACGACGGACCCGGTAAAGGGCTTTCGGCGGCTGATCAATCCAAAGGGCCAATCGGCCATATGGAAGGTGCTGTCGGTCTTGTCACCAGGGCGCGTCAGCATGTGCTGATGATCGCGCATCACCGACAGGGTCGGTCTTCGTGTATCTGGAACCTCGACCTCTTCTACGAGGTCGGCAATGGCGGGGGCGCCGAATTCGGCGGTCACGTCTCGGGTGATGGCTGCGACGCCCAGTGGCCGGAACCCGGCGTGGACCAGCAACACAGCGCCGCCGTTTTCCAGTTTTTCCGCATACGCCTTGGCCGTTTCAGGCGCGACCTTGGCCGCGATCAGTGCCTCTTCAACGCCGTCCGAAGGCTCAAACGTGCGCATGATTTTCTGTTGAAACCGGCGACGGTAGAATAGCTCGTGGCGCGCAGCTTTCAGGTTTGCCGCGCTGTCGAAATACCGCGTGATGATATGAGTCATGGTTCCTCCACTGGCTCGGGTCGTGGTTTGAAGACCAAACCGCCGCTACGGCGCGTCGCAAGCTGGAAGCTGGCCAATATCGCAAGGATCAAGAAAACTACTTCGATCATGAAGACTACAGTATAGGGTGTTTGACGCTGAAGGCCCGGATAAAATGATCCAAGGGCCAGCAGGTCCCGCATGAGGCCCGCCAAGGAAAAGCCGATGCCAGCGCATGTCGCCTGCACGGCCCCCCACATCCCAAGCGACAGCCCAATTTGTTCTTTCGGGGCAGAGCCAATAATCGCCGTGAGCGTTGCATGCCCGAAAAGACCAGCCCCCAAACCGGTAAGCAAGACGCCGCAAACGAAGACCAGACCGCCGCCATAGACGGACGATAGAATTATGAGGACAAAGCCGGGAATGCCAATGGCGGCTCCGACTGTGGACAGGCCCACAGCGTCCCGGCGTTCGCTGAGCCACCGTGCGGCCAGAGAAAAGCCCACGAATGTCCCGCCCGCAAGGATCGCGGTCAGACGGGTGGTTTCAGCAACGGAAAAGCCTAGTGCATGGCCGCCATACGGTTCTAGCAACACGTCGGCCATCGAAAACCCAAAGGTGCCAAAGCCCAAAACGATCAGCAGGTTTTTCATGCCGGGCTTGCGCATGAGGGCCTTCCACGACACCCAAAAATCTTGCGCCGGCGCGCTTTGCATCTCTTGCGCGCGCTGGCGGTTGCGGGGCTCTTGTTTCCACATCGCAAAGAGGTTGAGCGCCACGGTCACGACGGCAGAGCCCTGGATAACCTGGATCATGCGACCGGGCGTGTATTCCGTCAAAAGCGCTCCGAAGATAAGGGCGCTGGCCACCATGCCCAGCAGCAGCATCACATACATCAAGCCGACCACCTTTGGCCGGTCTTCTTCGCGGACCAGATCTGTTGCCAGCGCCAAGCCGACCGTCTGAACCATGTGCCCGCCAGCGCCGACAAGCAGAAATGCCAGGGCAGCCGAACTCAGGCCCACCCAACGCGGCGCGTCCACAGCCTCGGCGTATCCAGACAGAACCAGCAGCGCAAAAGGCATGATGGCAAAGCCGCCAAACTGATACATGGTGCCTTTCCAAATGTAGGGAAGGCGGCGCAGCCCCAAGGCGGATTTGTGCGTGTCTGATTTGAACCCGATGAACGCTCGGATCGGTGCCGACAAAAGCGGCAAGGCCAGCATCATCGCAACAAGTGTTGCGGGCACTTCTAGCTCGACGATCATGACCCGATTTAATGTGCCGACCATCAAAACCAGCGCCATGCCAACGGTGACCTGGAACAGGGACAGTCTTAGAAGTTGGGAAAGAGGTACGCGTTCGGTCGCGACATCAGCAAAGGGCAAATACTTTGGCGCGATGCGCGTCAGCTTTTGCAAGGCTATGGTACGAAGCGTATTCATCAGAAGTCTTTAGTTTGCCGGGTCCCGACCGTTCCTTGCCCAGCGGTCGAGATTTCCGGAGGTATCATTGGGCGAAATCGCCCAACAAAAGCCGTCTACTCCAAAGAGACGAGCGACTTTTTGTCGACCGAGGCCAGGACTTGCGGTGGTTTCAGAGTTGCCTCTGCCACTGTTCCGTCCGGAAGCATGACGCGAATGTCGCGCGTGCCGTCGGCTTGGTCGATGACATAAGCCGCCTTGGATGTTGTCTCGTTTTTCAGGACATCTGCTGCCGCAGTCTGATCTCCTGTGCCCAAAGGCTGACCGGACAAAAAGTCCGACACCCATGACGTGTTGCTCAGGACGGCAACATGCACAGCAAACGAACCAACTGCGACCGCGCCCAGAAATACTGGAACACCAACCGCTGGCGGTACAACAAGCCACATTTTTGCATTGTTCATGACATCACCCCCTTAGCCGAGCCAAGGCGTTGTGTACGCCACGAGAATGTGGGCAAGCAGAGCTATGAGGCCAAACACACGGGTGCCATCGATAAGATAGCTGTGCACCTCTTCTGCTTCTCTTAGGTTTAGGCCGGTTGGCCAAACCTTATCTGGATCGTCGGACATAACCGATCTCCTTCTTAGTTTGATACGGAGACGACGGTGGGTGCGCGGAGATGAACAACCACACGTGCGCCTCCCCCAACAACAGCATTTTGCGGTAGCCGGTGCCGCGAATGGTGTAATCTTTGATGGACATAGTAAAGTGTAAACTTTAAATGACATTGCTGTTGCGATGCATCAGACGTCTGTTGTTGCATCCGCGCCATCGCGAAATGGTTGAAAAGTCAAGCAGTATCAGTTGCCTAAGCGTCAACTGCGCAGTGGGAAAACACCGGTCATCCACGGGCCCCGTCAGAAAACGCGGCTCTTCATGGCCTCGGCGCGGGCTGATTTAGGGTTGTTCACAGGGGCTTTGCGACACTTGTGCGGCGATTCGCGGGGTCCCGTTCTGACCTCTTACTCAGCTGTCTGAACGTTGGGAAAAAAGGGGGGGTACAGCGCTATTCCAAGCCGTCACGCCCTGCGAAAAACGGAACGCTTTGCAGAGCACGGCAACCCGCATTTCGCTGAATTTGGGGGGGCTCGTCGTTGCGAGACATGGGAAAAGGCACCCAAAACCAGGGGTGGGTGCCTTTTCATATTCCGACAGACATTACGACAGATGACTGCGCATCATCCACGCAAATTTCTCATGCGTCTGGCCGCGTGCGATACATAAATCCTCGGTCAACGCATCGCCAAGTTCGGCTGCAAGGCTTCCGGCGCTGGCCAGCGTGGCGGCCACGGTTTCTTGCGCTGTTTGCATCGCTTTGAGCATCTCTTGGTCCGATGCGCGGCCATCATGTTCCACCACTTTCGAGCGCCCCAGCATGCTTGCAAAGGTGCCCTCAGCATGCGCATCCAAGGCTCTGATCCGCTCTGCGAGGTCATCTTGCGCGGCAAAGTGATCTTCGTAGACTTGTTGGAAGAGATCATGCAGCGGTCCAAAGGACATGCCTTTGACATTCCAATGAAAATTTTGCGCCATCATGGTCGTGATCGTCGTTTCAGCCAAGGCTTGATTAAGCGCGTCGGCAATAGCTGTACGCGCATTTGTCGACAAAGCAGCGGCGGGTTGTGTCATTGGTTTATCCTTTCCATGCGATCGCGATTGACGCGACAGGTCGGCATCTCTGCATCTCAAGTTAGACATGAAGATCGGGATAACAAGATGTTTTTAGAATTATTCTAAGTTGGGCAGCGCGCCTTGCGAAATCTTGTGCAGCTTATGCCTCTGCGCGCGGTATCGGGGCTGCGAATAGGGGTGCTTTCCTTCGCTCCGCGTGCCCCAAAGCCGACGGCGCTGGCGCCGACTTTGATTGCCATAAACTCAGCCAACCCGCCAGTTTTTGGTATATTGAACGCCGTCAGAGACAGGCCTTTTGCAAGGCAGTACCTAAGCGGCGCCTGCCAAGACCAAGTCACTTGCTTTTTCGCCGATCATGATCGCGGGCGCGTTCGTGTTGCCAGACACGATTTCCGGCATGATCGAGCAATCCGCAACGCGCAATCCGCTTATGCCGTGGACGCTCAGCTTTTCGTCGACCACGGCCATTGGGTCCTGTCCCATCTTGCAGGTGCCCGTCGGGTGATAGATCGAGGCCGTGTTGCTGCGCGTCCAATCCAGGGTCGCTTCGTAGTCGTTCATGTCCAGCTCGGGATGCGGTCGGAATTCCTCCGAAATCTTCGAGGTCAACGGCGCGTGACGCGCAATGCGGCGCGCAATGTTCACGCCGTCCACGATCGTGCGGCAGTCATTCTCGGTCGAGAGATAGTTGGGAATGATCTTGGGATAGGTCCGGCCGTCCGCGCTCGCCAAGCGGATCTCTCCGCGGGACTCGGGCCGCAACTGGCAAACAGACATCGTAAAGGCGGAAAACTTGTCCGCGCCTTTGCCTGGGTTTTCCGCTGACAGCGGCTGAACGTGGAATTGCACGTCCGGTGTTTCCAGGTCTTCGCGCGTTTTCATGAAACCTGTCGCAAGGCTTGCCGCCATCGTCATCGGACCTGCCCGGAACATCAGGTATTTCAACCCGATCCGCGCCTGCCCAAAGAGGCTAGAGACCTCGTCGTTCAGAGTTGGTTCATTGCATTTGTAGACAAGCCGCGCTTGCAGGTGGTCTTGCAGGTTTTGGCCCACACCGGGCAGATCGACCAACGTCTCGATGCCGTGCTCACCCAGTTGATCGCTGGGCCCAATCCCCGACAGCATGAGGATCTGCGGCGAATTGATCGCGCCGCCGGACAGAATGATCTCACGATTGGCTTTGACGACCTGCTGCCGCCCGGCGCGATCACGGTACGTCACTGAGGTCGCGCGTTTGCCGTCAAGGCCAATCTTTTCGACCAGGGCATGCGTGACGATCTGCAGATTGTCGCGTGATTTGGCAGGGTTGAGATAAGCCACTGCCGAAGAACAGCGTCTGCCATTGTGGCTGGTCAACTGGAAAAAGCCGACACCTTCTTGATCGGCGCCATTGTAATCGGGGTTGTATTTGTACCCAGCCGCCTGTGCTGCGGCGACCCAGGCATCGGTGATCGGGCGCTGGATCCGCATGTTCGATACCGACAGGGGCCCTTCGTCGCCGTGATAGGCATCCGCACCGCGTTCATTGTTTTCCGCCCGCTTGAACAGCGGCAGCACGTCTTCCCAACCCCAACCGGCGTTCCCCATCTGGCGCCAGCGGTCATAATCCTGCGGTTGGCCACGCACATAGAGAAGACCATTCAGCGACGAAGACCCGCCCAAGACTTTGCCACGGGGCCATTCAATCGAGCGGCCATTCAACCCAGGATCAGGTTCGGTCTTATAGCACCAATCGACGCTCGGGTTGTGGATGGTTTTGAAATACCCCACCGGAATATGGATCCACGGGTTGATGTCTTTGCCACCTGCTTCCAGCAAAATCACCTTGTGTGCTGGGTTTTCGCTAAGGCGATTGGCCAAAACGCAGCCCGCTGAGCCTGCGCCAATAATGACAAAGTCTGCCTCCATTCCGGCGACCTCCCTGGATTCGTGCAAAAAAGACTATGCAAGTTTAAAGAAGTCGGCTAGCTTTTTTTGATACAAAACGTCTCAATAATTGCGTGTATGGGAGGATAACATGGCAATTTATGATCGAGTGAAAGGAATCTCACGTCGAGATTTCTTTGGTATTGCAGGTACTTATGGTCTGAGTTCGACACTGTTGGCCGCGGGCACTTTTGGCGGCGCAATGACAGCTTCGAACCTCGCCAAGGCGGCCGAGTCGACCTATGAAAAGCGTTTCGCAAAAGAAGCGAAGTTCACGCTGAAGTTTGGCGCAGCCGGTTTTAACCCGCAAAACCTGCTGATCGAGCGTGCTGGCGCTCTGGAATTTGCACGCGATTTGGAAAGCCGCACAGACGGTGAAATCCGCGTTGAGTTTATCGGCAACAACCAGATCTGTGGTCAGGTCTCCTGCGTTGAGAAAACGCAGCAGGGTATTGTGGATATCTATGCGGCATCGACCCAAAACTCGGCTGGCGGCGCGCCATATCTGAACGTTTTGGACTATGCGTATATGTTCCGTAACCGTGCGGACCAGTACCATTTCTTGTATTCACCAAAGTCCCAAGCTCTGCTGCGCGAGCCGTATGAGCGTCGCCACGGTCTGAAGTTCCTCTTCAGCCATGCGGAACTGCGCGGCATCCAGTTGGGTCTGGCTTGGGAAGACAAACCAACCGTGACGTCGGTTGAACAGCTCTTTGGCACCAAAAACCGCGTAACAGGCACTCAGCTGGGCCGCATCGCGATGACAGCGTTGAACTTGAACCCAGTGCCTGTGGCTTGGGAAGAAACGCTCGACGGTCTCAAGCAGGGTCTGATCGACGGTGCCGAGACATGGGCGTCTGCTGTGGCATATGCGAATATGGCGCCTGTTGTATCGCAGTCTGTTCACCTCAACTTCTTCTGCGGCACAGAGCACACAGCGATGAGCGCAGAGGTCTTTGACGGCTTGGGCGGCGAATTGCAGGACGCTGTGATGGAATCTGCCTATTGGGCGCAGACGCATGTTCAAGCGGCCAACGAAGCGGCGTTGGTCAAGACCGTCGGCATGTCTGATCCTCAGCTGCCAGGCACGATCTTTGCTGAAAACAACGTGCGCAACGCATTCTTGTCCGATGCCGAGCTGAAAAAGGCCGAGGAAATGTGCTCGCCCGAGTATCAGCCGCAGCTGTGGGAAGAATGGCGCGAGCGGATCAACGGCTGGCAGGGTGGCGCAGACACCTATCAAGAGATCTACGACGAAGTGCGTACGATCCCAGCAGATACGCTGCCAGAAAACGTCGAGCCACGTCGTTGGTGGAAAGCGTAATCTCCGTTTAACGGAAATGGCCGGCGCCCGTGTTGGCGCCGGCTACTTTGCCTCAGAGCGTGAAAAGCGCCAGATTGGGCAAAAATAGCCAAAAGGGAGGGGCGCCAGATGTCAATCTGGGCTGATATGTCGACCATCGTTTCGGCGACGGTGAGTGGCGACATCAATTTCAAAGTCGTAAAAGCCTATCGATCAGATGCCGCTTGGTTCGTCTTCGGACCGCTGACATTGATTGGCGCCGTTCTCTTTTACTATCGGGAGCGTTTGGCCGTCGCGTTGGAAAACCGGCTGGGTCATTCCGCGACCCGATTTACCCATCCGATCATTGCTGCTGTGTTGGCCATCGGGCTGACGGCGGCCTTTCTCGACCCTGTCGCCGACGTGCTCAAGGCGGCCACGGGGGATAACTTGCGCGCCTTGGTCGTGTTCTTGCCGGTGTTGCTGATCTTGCTGGAACGAACACCGGAGCGGACCATCGTTGTTTATTGCTACATCATCATGGCGGTCATTATCTTTGTCGGCGTGATCCAGCGTTTTGTCTTTTCCGTGCAGGTGCCTTGGTCCACGACGATCCCGCCGTTGCTCTTTATGATCATGGCTTGGTACGGATGCGCGCTGAACATCCGTTTGCGCACGCATCTCAGCTTTTCTGAATTCCGCACCAAGTTCGGACGTGGCGGGCAGTTGTTTTGGCTGACGTTCGACAATGTTCTCTGGCTGGTCTTCTGCGTCATCGTTGTGACAACAACTGCGCGCGTCGCCGTTAACACATACGACAATTTCGCCATCGTTTTGGGAACTGACGACATCATGCGCTGGTGGTTCATCGTGACGATGCCCGTCTGCTTCATCCTGCTGGCCACGCGCGCCATCGAAAACATGATCGAAGACTTTGGTAAGTACCGCAGCGGTGCGCCCATGATTGAACAAGCTGTCATCGGGGGGGATACATAATGTCTGACGGTACGTGGATTACACTGATCTCACTGGCGGTGACGTTCCTCTTTATGATGGGAACACCCGTTCTGTTGATCATCTTCTATTGGGTGATCGGATGCAGCTTTGTGCTGGATCTGACGCTGGACAACACCGGAGCCGAGCTTTTGAACGTGTTCAAAGACGGCTTTGCGCTGATGGCCATGCCTCTCTTTATTCTGACCGGTGACTTGATCAACAAATCCGGTATTGCCAAACGATTGTCCGATTTTGCCTATGCCTGCCTTGGGTGGCTGCGCGGCGGTCTGGCGATGGCGTCGCTGGGGGCCTGTGGTCTGTTTGCGGCGATCTCTGGTTCGAACTCGGCCACAACCGCGACCATCGGTTCGATGCTTCATCCCGAGATGGTCAAAGGCGGATATGACGAACGCTTTTCTGCAGCGACCGCTGCGGCTGGCGGAACGGTTGGTATCATCATCCCGCCGTCCATCATCTTCATCGTCTACGGCTTTTTGATGAACCTGCCGATTTCGGATTTGTTCATCGCCGGCATCATTCCTGGCTCTCTCATGGTTTTGGCCATGATGGTCGCCTGTTTCGTCGTGTGCTCGATCAACGGCTGGGGCTATATCATCGCTCTGTCGTTTTCGCGGGTCTTCAAAACCGGGATCGGCGCATGGCTCGGCTTTTTCGCCATCGGCCTTGTGCTTTGGGGCATTTACACCGGCAAGTTCTCTCCAACCGAAGCGGCGGGGGTAACGGTTGGGTTCTGTATCATCGTTGGCATGCTGAGCTTTCCGCTGAACAAAGTCATGGGAACCAGTGCGGACACGCCGATCGAGGACAAGTCGGTGTCGTCCATGTTCGTGGTCGAAGGCTTCACGCTGCGAGAAATCCCATCCATCGTTGTGCGCTCTGCGCAGATCTCTGGCATCCTCGCCCCGTTGATCGCGGTTTCGGTGGTGATGCAGCAGATCCTGTCGCTTTTGGGTGCACAGGAGGTCATCGGCAACTTCGTCACGTCAATGGGCGGGTATTATCCGGTTCTGTTTACGTCGATGTTGATGGTCTTTGTTGCGGGCATGATCCTCGAATCTTTGCCGGTCACGATTATTCTCGCTCCGATCTTGGCGCCAATCGCGGCCAGTGTCGGTGTTGATCCTGTGCACTTCTCGGTCATCTTCCTGGTCGGTGCATCCATTGGGTTCATTACGCCACCCTACGGTCTGAACCTGTACGTCGCCTCTGGCGTCACGGGCGTGCCGTACTTCAAACTGCTTAGGTACTCGACGATGTATCTATTTTCTCTGCTGGCGGTTTGGATTTTGGTGGCGCTCACCCCTGATTTGGCGCTAACTCTACTGCCTAATCGGTAATTGAAACGTACGAATGCCAGACACAGGCCCACCCCATACGGAAGCTCAAATTCCGACCAACCTGCGCCTGCTTCTTATCCTTGAAGAAGTAGCGCGTCAGGGGGTGGCGGTGAAGCCGATGGCATTGGTCGAATTGTTGGGCCTTCCCAAGCCCACAGTGCATCGTCTGCTGCAAACTGCAGAAGCCGAAGGGTTCCTGCAACGCGACCTGGACGGGCGCTCTTATGGTCCAGGTCCACGCTTGCGGGCCTTGTCCGTCAACACAATGTCGTCCGAACGTTTGCGAACAGCGCGCATGACCATTATGCGCCGGGTCGCTGACGAGATTGGCGAGACGTGCAACCTGTCGACGCCCGATCGCGAAGGCATGACCTATCTCGACCGGGTCGAGACAAAATGGCCTCTGCGCATCCAGTTGCCAATCGGATCGCAGGTGCCGTTTCACTGCACCGCCAGTGGAAAGATGTATCTGTCGACCCTGCGAACGAACGTCCGCGATACCGTGATCGCTGCGCGCCCCCTGGAGGAACGCACAGAAAAGACGTTGACCCATCCCGCCGAGTTGAAAGCCGAGCTCGAAGTCACAGCGAGCCGGGGCTATGCGCTTGACCATGAAGAATTCATGCCCGGCATGATCGCAATCGCAGTGCCCGTGAATGACCTGCAGGGCCGGTTGATGGCGACGCTGTCGATCCACGCACCGCTCATGCGGTGCTCTTCGCAGGATCTTATCGGGTACTTGCCCGTCTTGCGTGACGGGGCGCAGGCCTTAACCGAACTTCAAAGCCAGTAATCCGACCCTCTGGTTCTGCCAGCGGGGGAAGTCTTTGTACTGGCAAAATGTGTACAAAGTGTATACACGGCGTACATCATGCCACGATTCTCAAAAGATGATTGTTATCGCGACCTCGAACATCGGATCCTAACGACCGAGTTGCAGCCCGGTTCGGATTTGGACGAAGCCTCGCTTGCGGCGCAGTACGGCATTTCACGCACACCGCTCCGCGAGGTGCTGCAAAGGCTGGCAGGTGCAGGATATGTCCAAACCGCCGAACATCGCGGCGCAAAGGTTGCGTCGATGGATATTCAGACCATGCGGACATTCTTTCAGACCGCACCGATGATCTATGCCAATATCGCCCGCTTGGCCGCGGAAAACCGAACGACCGCTCAACTGGATGCGCTGAAAGCGTCGCAACGGTCATTCGCAAAAGCGACTGCGGACAACCACGCGGGCGCGGCGGCGCTGGCCAACCACACCTTTCACGCAGAAATCGGGCGGATGGCGCAGAATTCGTATCTTGTCGCATCGCTCAAGCGCTTGCTGATCGACCACACGCGCCTAAGCCAGACCTTCTATCGCCCACAATCGCCCTCGGAAAAGGTGCGTATTCTCAAGGCGGTGGACCAGCACGACGCAATGATCGCCGCGATCGAGGCCCGCGAAAGCGCCTTGGTCATCGACCTAACCCTCCAGCACTGGGACTTGTCGCGCGACCAGATGGAACGCTTCGTCCGACCCGATCCACTTCCTGTGGACGTGATTAACCTAAAGGATCACCTCGATGCAGTTTGAAGGCATCTACACGCCCCTCGTGACCCCGTATTTTGACGACTTCACGCTCAACGAAGACGCGCTTGGCCAAACTGTCGAGCATCTCATTGGCGCCGGCGTTCACGGGATCATCGTTGCCGGTACGACGGGCGAATATTATGCGCAATCGATGGACGAGCGCGTCGATATGATGACGCGGGTCAAGACATTGATCGATGGGCGCATTCCTTTGATCGTCGGAACCGGTGCCATCAGAACCGAAGACTCGGTGGCGTATGCCGAGGCCGCCAAGGCCGCAGGCGCGGACGCGCTATTGATTGCCACGCCGCCCTATGCCTACCCAACGGGCCGCGAGATCGCTTTGCACGCGCTTGCCGTTGACCGCGCGGCGAACCTGCCGGTGATGCTTTACAATTACCCAGGCCGGATGAGCGTGAATATGGACGAGGAATGTCTCGACCGATTGGGCCGCTCTCCGAATTTTTGCGCAATCAAAGAGAGCTCAGGCGACCCCAATCGCCTGCACATGTTGGCGCGCGATTATCCTCACATCGCGCTGTCGTGCGGCATGGATGATCAGGCGCTAGAGTTTTTTGCTTGGGGCGCGCGGTCTTGGGTCTGCGCGGGCTCAAACTTTGCACCCGAGGCGCATATCGCACTCTACCGCGCCTGCGCCATCGAAGGCGATTTTACCAAGGGGCGGGCCATCATGTCTGCGATGATGCCGCTGATGCGCGTGCTCGAACAGGGCGGAAAGTTCATCCAATGCATCAAACATGGCCTGAGCTTGCGCGGGATCGACGCTGGCCCGCCACGCAAACCTCTGCAACCGCTGAACAAGGATGACAAGCGCGCGCTCGAAGACGTTATCCGCACAATGAACACAGCCATAGCTGCAATAGAGAGCAATCACCCGACGCGCGGCTGATCGAAACGGCGCGCAGACGAGACATGATCGGATTTGACCCGCGACGGGATCGAGAAAGGAAAATGGGATGAGCGATTTGCTGACACGGGCCGAATATGCCGCCATCGCCGCAGACTTGGATCTGCCCAAGACACCCTTTGTGGATGGCAAGTTTCGCAAAGGCAGCGGTGCGCCAATGGACACGGTGAACCCCGCGACCGGTGCGGTGCTGGCCACGATCTCCACCGCAGGCCCGGATGACGTATCCTTTGCGGTTGAAAAGGCGCGCGAGGCCTTTGATCAAGGTCATTGGTCCAAGGCGCACCCGTCAGAGCGCAAAGACGTTCTGATCAAGCTGTGCAAATACATCACGCGACGCAAGCGCGAGCTTGCCGTTATGGAGAGCTTGGAAAGCGGCAAACCGATCCGCGATTGCGAAGAGATTGATATCCCAGAGACCATCCATTGTTTGAAATGGCATGCTGAGGCCATCGACAAGATCTATGATCAGGTCGGGCCATCAGGTGATGACGCCATCTCGATGATCCTGCGGGAACCGGTCGGCGTTGTTGCGGCCATTTTGCCGTGGAACTTCCCCATGATGATGCTGGCCTGGAAGATTGGCCCGGCCTTGGCTGCTGGATGCTCGGTCATCGTCAAACCGGCTGAGCAAACATCGATGACGGCCCTGCGTATTGCCGAGCTGGCGCATATGGCGGGCGTGCCGCGTGGCGTGCTTCAGGTTTTGCCGGGTGACGGCCCCTCTGTGGGCGAGCCTTTGGGTCGGCACGAGGATATCGACCTTGTCACGTTCACCGGCTCGACCGAGACCGGACGTCGGTTTTTGAAGTACTCGGCAGAGTCCAACCTCAAAGAGGTTGTTCTGGAATGCGGCGGCAAAAACCCTGCGGTTGTTCTGTCGGATGCCGAAAATTTGGATCATGTGGCCGAGCATGTCGTGAATGCGGCGTTCTGGAATGCAGGCCAAAACTGCTCGGCCGCGTCTCGGCTGATCGTTCATAAAGACGTCAAAGCAGAGTTGATGGCGCGGATCACGGCCCGCGTCCGCGATTGGAAAGTGGGCGATCCGCTGGATCCGGCCCATCACATCGGCGCGTTGATCGATGCAGAGCATGCCGCCAAGGTGGGCGGGTATTTGTCGGGCACAGCCCTTGTCGGGGGCACCCAGGACGGTGCCTATGTCCAACCCACCATCTACGAATGCTCGGCCAAGGATGCCAAAGCCCGCGAAGAGATTTTCGGCCCGATCCTGAGTGTTATCGAAGTTGCCACGGACGACGAGGCAATCGCGGCCGCAAATGACACGGAATACGGCCTAGCGGCCTCTGTCTTCACGGCTCATACGCGAAAAGCCATGCGCGCAGCGCGTGAAATCAAAGCGGGCACGGTGACGGTCAATTGCTACGGCGAAGGCGACATATCCACGCCCTTTGGTGGCTACAAACGGTCAGGCTTTGGCGGGCGGGACAACGGTCTGCACGCACATGACCAATATACCGAGGTCAAAACCATCTGGATCGACCTGACCGACCCCAAAGACGGAGACAACGTTGGCTAAGCGCAAGGGCTCCGCGGTCCGCCACTCGATGTGGCGGCGGTCCAGGCTCTTTGGCTGTTTTCGAGAATTTCCGCCACAAACACTATCGCAAAAGGACGACATGAATGGGCGTTGATGCCGTAGGAACAAGCCGCAGAGGCCGCGGAGCGCGCAAAGCCGCGCGGCAATTGCGCGACGTCACCATGCTTCCGGCGCTGAAACGTCAGTTGCCTTTGACCGAGCCCATGACGCAGGAGCAAATCGAAAAGATTGATGCCGCCTCGATGGACATTCTGGAAAACGTGGGTGTCGTTTTCCGTGATCCCATCGCAATTGCCGATTGGAAAGCCGCAGGCGCCGATGTGCGTGAAGATGACCGCGTGCATTTGGATCGCGGCTTGGTCCGGGAATTGATTGCAACGATCCCCGAGACGTTCACCTATCACGCCCGAAACCCGGCGAATAACCTCCCCTTTGGTCAAGACCACGCGATCTTTGTTCCAATGACCGGCGCGCCGTTTTTGCGCGACCTGGACGATGTGCGGCGTAACCCGACGCTTGAGGATCTCGCGAATTTCCACAAGCTCAGCCATATGCTGCCTGCGTTGCATTCCTCGGCCCATCATATTGTCGAGCCCTATGATCATCCGATCAGCCAGCGGCACCTTCGGATCACCTATTCTTCGATGAAGCATTCCGACAAGACCTTTATGGGCATGACCACGTCGCCCAAGAATGCAGAAGACGTGATCGAGATGGCCGCGATCCTGTTTGGCGATGATTTTATCGACACGCATCCTGTTGTGACGGGAAATTGCAACGGCAACTCTCCGTTGGTGTGGGACGAAACGATGCTGGGCGCGATGCGCGCCTTTTGCCGCCGCAACCAGCCTGTCTTGTGCTCGCCTTTTGTTTTGGGAGGCGCCAACACGCCTGCCTCGGTCGCGCCCACCGTCGCGCAGCTGAATGCAGAAGCGCTCAGCGCCTTGGCCTATACGCAGGTCATCAGCAAAGGGGCGCCAGCGATTTACGGGCATTACTTGTCGACCGTGTCGATGAAGTCTGGCGCGCCAATGGCCGGGACCCCGGAAATCAGCTTGATGAACTTTATGATTGGCCAGATGGCGCGGTTCTACAAAGTCCCCTGGCGCACCTCGAACACGCTGGGCGGCGCCAAGACCTTTGACGCGCAATCCGGTTATGAAAGTGCTACCACGCTGATGGCCGTGGTCATGGCAGGTGCAAACTATGTCTGGCATTCGGCAGGTTGGAACGAGGCTGGCATGCATTGTTCGATGGCCAAGTTTGTTGTCGACGCCGAGCAATGTGCGATGGCCTACCGCATGGCCGAAGGCGTCCGGTGGGACGACTTTGACGAAGCCATTTCGGCTGT
Source organism: uncultured Rhodobacterales bacterium (assembly GCA_964649815.1). Lineage (GTDB taxonomy): Bacteria > Pseudomonadota > Alphaproteobacteria > Rhodobacterales > Rhodobacteraceae. Next base: position 25,592 of record CAZYQC010000003.1, read on the forward strand.
GTCCGACATTGGCCCAGGCGGTCACTACCTGGGGCATCCGCATACTCTGGAAAACTTCCAGCGCGCCTTTTTCATGCCCGAGCTCTTTGACAACAACTCGATCGAGCAATGGCAGGCCGAAGGTGGCGTTGAGATCAACGACCGCGCCCTGGCGCACGTGCGTACCATGCTGGGCGAATATGAAGAGCCCAAGCTGGATGCAGGCGTTGACGAAGCTTTGCGCGATTACATCGCCCGCCGCGAACGCGAGATCCCTGCAGCAGATGCATTGAACCAGGAATATTGATGCGTTTTGCGGGCAAATCAGCCTTGGTGACCGGGGCCGCCGGTGGGATCGGGCAGGCAATCGTCGCGCGTCTGCGGGCCGAAGGCGCGCGCGTGGCCGTGACCGACCGGCAGACATCGGCGCTTGTGGCGGATGCGCATATCGACGGCGATCTTACCGATCCCGCGTTCTGCGATATGTTGCCCGGACAGGTGCAGCAGCGTTTGGGCGGGCTCGACATTTTGTGCAACAACGCGGGCGTGATAACGCGCGGCAAGATCACCGAGGCCAGCGACGATGACCTGGCCTTGTCATTGGCCGTAAACGTCGAGGCGCCCTTTCGTCTGTGTCGTGCGGCGATCCCGCTTATGGCGGACCAGGGTGGCGGCGCGATCGTCAACACGGCCTCGTGTTGGGGGCTGCATCCGGGGCCTGATCATCCGATCTATGTGATGACCAAAGCGGCCATCGCGTCGCTGACGCAATGTCTTGGGCGCGATCACGCAGCGCAAAACATCCGGGTCAATGCGGTCTGCCCCAACGAGGTGAACACGCCCATGATCCGAACCGGTTTCGAGATCAGAGGGCTGGACCCAGAACTGGCAATTGCTGAATTAAACGCCTCTGTCCCCTTGGGTCGGATCGCCGAGCCGGAAGATATTGCAGATGTGGTTGCATTCCTGGCCTCGGACGATGCCAGATACATGTGTGGGGCATTGCTTGAAGTGAATGGTGGGAAACCTGTGACATGAGCCGTTTCGCGGGAAAGGTCGCCCTTGTGACAGGCGCGTCGTCGGGCATGGGCGCGGCCACCGCGCGCCGCCTTGCCGATGAAGGTGCCCGCGTGTTCACCGCGCAACGCCGCGCGGCGGGGTTCGAAGACATCAATGCCGATTTCACCGACCCCGCAGCGCCCGCAGCAGTGCTTGCGCAGATCGAGAAAACCTGCGGGCAGTTGGATGTTCTGATCAATAACGCCGGCATCATGCGCGAAGGCACTGTCGAAGAAACAAGCTTTGCCGATTGGAATTTGCATCTGGCGGTCAATCTGACTGCGCCGTTTCTATTGACCCGCGCGGCCATGCCTATGTTGAAAGCGCGCAGCGGGGCCATCGTGAACGTTGGCTCGATCGAAGGGCTTGGCAACAACCCCCGGCACCCGGCCTATGGTGCCTCGAAGGCCGGTCTTCATGGTTTGACCCGCGCCGTTGCCGTCGATCACGGGCCAGACGATGTCCGCTGCAACGCCGTGGCTCCGGGCTGGATCGACACCCCGCTGAACGAAGATTTTATCGCCTCGCTTGATGCGCCCGAGGCGTTTCGCGCAGGCATCGGCAAGATCCATCCGCTGCGCAGAACCGGGACACCAGACGAGGTCGCGGCCTTGATCTGTTGGCTTGCCTCTGATGATGCCGCCTTTGTCACCGGGCAGGTCTGGACCATCGATGGTGGACGCATGACACAGCTGAGCCTGCCATGAGACCTGTTACGAAACTTCCTCGTGATCCGGGGCCCGCGGGCTGGAACTGTCTCTTGCCGCCCGCGCCACCGGCAGAGCGTTTGGAGACGGCCATCGATGCGGAATGGATTGTCATTGGGGCAGGCTTTGCCGGGTTGGCAGCCGCGCGCAGGCTGTCGCAACTGCGGCCCGAAGACCGGATCGCTGTTCTTGATGCCAAGCGCCTGGCCGAAGGGCCAGCGGGTCGAAATTCAGGCTTTATGATCGATCTGCCACATGATTTGGCCTCTGAAGACTACGGCGGCGCTTTGCAAAGCGACGTTCTGCAAACCGAAGACAACCGCCGCGCCATCGCGTTCGCCGGCGAGATGGCCGCGGCATTTGGACTGTCGGAGGAAGCCTTTTCGCGCTCGGGCAAAATCAATGCGGCGGCAACGGCCAAAGGGCACCAGCACAACCTGGATTACGCAGATCACTTGGGCGCGATGGGCGAAAGTCACACGCTTTTGGACGCGGCCCAAATGCAGGATCTGACTGGCACATCCTTTTACCAAAGCGGTCTTTTTACGCCTGGCGCCGCGATGATCCAACCTGCGGCTTACATCCGCGGGGTCGCGGATGGGCTGCGGTCCAATCGGGTGCAGATTTTTGAGAACTCGCCTGTTCTGACGCTGAGAAAGGATGCGTTTTGGGTCGCGAAAACCCCCAGAGGCTCGGTGCGCGCGCCGCGGGTGATCCTGGCGGTGAACGGCCATCTGCAAAGCTTTGGATTTATGCCCGGCCGCCTGATGCATGTCTTTACCTATGCCTCCATGACCCGCGCGCTGACGACTGAGGAAAACGCGGCCCTGGGCGGGGCGCCTGTTTGGGGGGTCACGCCTGCGGATCCTTTGGGCACAACGGTCCGCAGAACTTCCGGCCAAGGCGGCGACCGCATCGTCGTGCGCAACCGATTTACCTTTGATCCTTCGATGGCGGTGTCGGACCGTCGCTTGCGGGAGGTCGCGAAGGATCACGACAAGGCATTCGCGGCGCGGTTCCCGATGCTGAGACATGTCGAGATGGAATACCGTTGGGGTGGCCGCTTGTGCCTGAGCTACAACAACGTCCAAGTCGTGCGCGAAGTGGAAGAGGGCGTTTTTGCAGCCTGCTGCCAAAACGGGCTGGGAACGGTGAAAGGTACGTTGGCGGGGACGTTGGCCGCCGAGCTTGCCTGTGGCGAGACCTCTCCTGCGCTGGAGCGGGCGAAAGCGGCTGCGATGCCGTCGCGCTTGCCACCTGCACCGCTGGCGCAGATCGGTGCAAACCTGCGCCTGCGATGGGGCGAATGGCGCGCGGGGCAGGAGCTTTAGCAAAGGGCTTTGCCCTCTGCGCCTGCGGCGCATTCACCCAGAGTATTTTGGTCCAAAAGAAGGGGCTTGGGTGGTGCGATGGGGGCTTAGGCGGGGGCCTCCTGGGCGGAGAGTTTGCGGATGCTGACCCAGCTGAGCGCGATCATGATGGCCGCGGTGGCCAAGCACAGCGGCAGCCCTCCGATCTGGAAGGTGAGGCCTGAAAGGACAGTGCCGATCAGGCGGCCAGCGGCATTGGCCATATAGTAAAAGCCCACGTCCATTGTGACGCGCTTTTCGTCTGTGAAGGCGAGGATCAGGTAGCTGTGCAGCGCTGAATTGAGCGCGAACAAGCCGCCAAAGAGCAAAAGGCCAAGGACAACGAAGAGCGTGAGCCAGAGCGCGGGCGCCCCGGCGACATAGGCCGCAAGTGCAAGCGCGGCTGGCACAAAGAACAGGGAGCCGACCCAGAAGCTGGCCGAGGATGTCAGATCGGCTGCGCTGCGGTTTTGGGCCTTGAGGAGGCGCGGCGCGCTGGCTTGGACCGCGCCGTAAAGGATGATCCAGAGTGCCATGAAGGTGCCCACCATGAAAAAGGCGGTGCGGTTGCTGTCTGGGGTGCCGTCGCTGAGGATGGCGTAGAAATAGATCGGGATCCCCACAACGAACCAGACATCGCGCGCGCCAAACAGGAAGACGCGGGCGGCGGAGAGCCAGTTGATATTGGCGTTTTTGGAAAAAACGTCTTTGAATTTGGCGTCTTTCCGGCCTGTTGGCAGGCCGGGCGGCATGCGCAGCAAAACCGCCAGCAGGATCGCACCCAGAACGGCGGCCATCACAAGGACGGCAGGCACAAAGCCAAAGACAGCCAGCATCGCCGCGCCCAGCAAAAAGCCACAGCCTTTGACGGCGTTTTTGGAGCCGGTCAGCAGGGCGACCCAGCGAAAGAGGCCGTTGTCTTTGGCGGGCGCGAGCAGTTTGACCGCGCTTTTGGAGGACATTTTGGCCAGGTCTTTGGCGACGCCGGACACACCTTGCACGGCCATGACAAAGACGACGGACGCGGCGATGCTCCAGTCCGGGTTGAGCTGGGACAAGGCGAGCAGGGCGGCGACTTGCAGTGCCAAGCCAGCGTAAAGCGTTGAGGTCAGTCCAAAACGCGCAGCGATCCAGCCGGCCGAGAGGTTTGTGACCACGCCTGCGATTTCGTAAAGGACAAAGAGATAGGCCAATTGGATGGGCGAAAAGCCCAGCGTGTTGAAGTGGAGCAAGACCAGCATGCGCAACGCGCCATCGGTCAGCATGAAGGCCCAATAGGCCGCCGTGACGGCGATATACGCCGCCAATCCCGAGCTTTGGGTCATAACTCTTTGGCCACCATTTGCGCGACGTCGACGAGGCGGTGTGCATAGCCCCATTCGTTGTCATACCAGGCGTAGATTTTCACATGGGTGCCATTGACCACCATTGTTGAGGGCGCATCCACGATCGAGGAGCGCGCGTCATTCGTATAATCGGCAGAGACGAGCGGACGTTCTTCGTAGCCGAGAATGCCGCTGAGCGGGCCATTGGCGGCTGCTTTGAAGGCGGCGTTGACCTCTTCGACATCCGTTGGGCGTTCAACCTCGAAGACGCAATCGGTGAGAGAGGCGTTGAGCAGCGGAATGCGCACCGCGTGCCCGTTCAATTTGCCCGTCAGTTCGGGATAGATCAGCGTGATGGCCGTGGCCGAGCCGGTGGTTGTCGGGATCAAGGAATTGAGGGCCGAGCGGGCGCGGCGCAGATCTTTGGCGGGGCGGTCGACGATGGTTTGGGTGTTGGTCACATCGTGGATCGTTGTGATCGAGCCGTGCTTGATGCCGAAGGTCTCATGCACAACTTTGACCACAGGCGCCAGGCAATTGGTTGTGCAACTGGCGGCTGTCACGATGTGGTGTTGCGCCGGGTCATAGACCTCGTTGTTCACGCCATAAACGATATTGGCGGTTGGCCCGTCTTTGACGGGGGCCGAGACGATAACCTTGCGCACGCCAGCATCGAAATAGGGTTGCAGCTTGGCTTGGGTTTTGAACGCGCCGGTGCAGTCGATCACCACGTCGACCCCGTCCAACGGCAAATCGGCGAGGGTTCGGCTTTGATGCATCGGGATGCGCGTGTCGTTGATCGTGATGGACGCGTCGTTTGACGCGAACGTGGCGGGCCAACGCCCGTGCACCGTGTCAAATTCCAGCAAATGGGCGTGCATCGCGGCATCGCCAACGGCGTCATTGAGCCAAGCGATGTTTGCGCCGCTTTCCAGCAAGGGGCGGAGGGCAAGCTTTCCGATCCGGCCAAGGCCGTTGAGTGCGAATGTTGTCATGGCGTGGGGTTGTCCTGTGCGAGAGTATCGAGAGTGTTTTGCAGCCCGGCGCGATCCAACTGCGCGAAGGGCAGTTTTGCGAAAGCGTCCAGGCGGTGTCGGATGGCAAGGTATGTGGCTTGAAACGGATCTTGCTCGGATGTGCGGTGGACAGGGTCGGGCAGGCCCCAATGGGCATAAAGCGGCTGTCCGCGCCAGTTCGGGCTGTCCGTATTGGCGGCTTGGTCGCATACGGTGATGACGAAATCCATCTCTGGGGTTTGATCACTGCGAAGGGCATCGATGCTCTTGGCGGACAAACCCTCCGTTGGCACACCGTTGGCCCGTAACGTCTTGATCGTGCTTGGGTTTATCTCGGAATAGGGAGTTGTCCCGGCGGAAAAGACGTCAAACTGTTCTGGCGCGATGTGGCGCAGGATGGCTTCGGCAAAAATCGACCGCGCCGAGTTTCCACTGCACACAAAGAGCACGTTTCGCCTATTTGACGCAGAGTGTGCGGCCTCTGTGGTTGCGAATGGCGCGCACAGGTCTGGGCGACCGCGGCAGCAATCGTTGAAAAGGCCGTTCATCAACGCCTCGGCGCCGTCGGTGTTGAGCTGGTATCGCAAGGATGTGCCCTGCCGCGCCTGGGTGATCAGCCCCGCGCGCGTCAGCCGCGCAAGATGCGCTGATGCGGTCGATGCTTTGAGCTCAAGCGCTGTCGCGATGTCTCCGGCAGAGACGTAGTCGGGGCATCTGCGCACCAGCATCCGAAAGAGAGCCATCCGCTGTGGATGGGCAAGGGTTGAGAGCTGTTCGATCAATAATTCCATATTTCGTGAAATACGGAAATAAAAGAGTCGACGCAAGAATTTTTGCCCAAAGGTCCAGATATCGTGTCAAGCCAGGCGAAATGGGCTGCGTGCGCAGCGTTAACCGACTGATGATACAGGCTTTTGATCCTTTCGCGGCGAAGCATTCCTGCGGAAAGGACCATAGACATGCCAATCACAGACCCATATCAGACGTATTCCAGCGGACCGACATCACCCATTTCGGGCGGTTTCGACGTCACACCAGACGATGCCAACGACCTTCCGATTCTGACGCGCGCCTTGCTTGTTGGCGGCGGCGGAGATGTCGTTGTCGACTTTGCCGATGGTTCCACGCTGACGCTGCCCAGCCTGACAGAAGGCGTGATTTACCCCATCCGGGCGGCGCGCGTTCGGACGACCGGCACAACGGCCACAGACATCAAAGGCCTTTACTGATGCTGGGTGCGGATATCGGTCTCAAGCCCGCGGCACCGCGCCGGTCGGCTGTCGCTCTTCCGCCTGGTTTTGGCTGGGACAGCGACCGCTTTCCTTTGCAAGTGCATCCCTCAGGCTCCGCCAACCTGGCTCCGCGCGATCTGGTTGATCCGCTGATCTGGAGCGGTGTTGCCTATCATGTGGATGGACAAAACGGCGACGATGGCAACTCGGGTCTTGGTGCGCAAGACGGTGACTTTTCAGATGCCAATCGCAGCATCTACGCGGCTTTTCTCGCTGGAAATGCGGCGGGCTTGCCGTTTCGCGTCCTTGTCCAGCCGGGCGACTATGAGGAAAGCGCCTTTACCCGGAACGGCAATGATGAGCCTGCCTATCCTGTTGCTGTGCTTGGCTGGGGCGGGCAGGTACGCTATCGCACTGGCCCTTGGGCGGTCAACTGGACGGACGCAGGGGCGACGTCAACAACGACGCTGAGTGCGGTGCGTCGGGTGTTTTCGACAACCACGCTGACAGCCGAAGGTCTTTGTACTGAACTGACCAAGGCCGCTGATCTGGCGGCGTGTCAGGCGACGTTGAACAGCTGGTACGACGACAACGGAACCGTTCACGTCAACACCGGCCAGCTGCCGGGGCCAAACGACATCGCCTTGATCCGCAGCTTTCACGGCGCGCGCTTTTTGAGCCATAGCGATGATCTCTATCTCGAGAACATCTCTTGCGAAGGTGGCATTACCGGCGCGCTGCATTGTGATCCGGTGTGTGACCGCAACATCGTGGCCGTGAATTGCACCTTTCGGTATTCGGCGCCGTCGAATGTGAACGCGCCGCTGCATGCGGTTCAAATTCGTCGGACCAACGGGTTGGTGGCCTTCTTCGATTGCGATGCCTCGGCTGGCGCGCGGGATGGTTGGTCGTTCCACGAAGATGGACACGCGGGGATGCATGTCTTGACCCAAGGGTGCACCGGATACCGCAACGGCACGCCCGGTGCGACGTCGGTCAATGCCTTTACGACCCACGACGGGGTGCGCTCTGTGGATCTGCGCGGCACCTACGGGTATTCGGAAAACGGCACCGATGTGCATTGCATTCAGTCGACCGACAGCTGGTTTTTTGGCACCCACGTGACCGCCCGCGACAGCGATGGCACATCAACGGCGTTCAAATGCTCGAACACGGCGCGGATGTGGTTGCAAAACACCTTTGCCGATGCGGCGGGCGCTGCAAGCAATGTCGCGGTCGAAGCCAACGGCGGCAGCGTTGCGCGGCGCAATCACACGGCCATTTCTGGGACTGAGGTGACATCGGGAACAGGTTCCATCTCAGCGTTTTGAATCAGGCGGAGGGCTAAGACTGACCAGTCCGGGATGGCTTGCGGCCGTCTCGGGCTGGTTGCGGCGCGTCTTTGCGCTGCGAGGTCGCGGATGTCCCACACATCTTCGGCGACCACACACAGGCGGGCAGGGGCAAGGATCGGCAATCCAAAATGCCGGTAAAGCAATATGCGGTTGGAATGAGCCGCCTGATATTCAATCCCGGCCACATTCGGGTAGGGCGCGAGCCCGACATGCGCGTGGGCTACATATCGCATGACCTCTGAAAAAGCCGTTTCTCCGTGCGGCACGACATTGGCGGGCAGTGCGCCGGGTGTCTTTAATCTTCCAAACACATGAATGCGCCAATCCGGTTGCTCTGACGCAAGCCGGCATAGGTCATGCGCCGCAAACTGCGTCGTTCCTGCACAAACCGCCTGCACTGCGGTCTCGCCCGCAAAGGGCGATGGCCCGACATGCTCTAACGCTTTGCGCGGAACCCCCATCGGATCAAGCGTCACATTCGGATGGCCAAAAAACCGGGCGGCCAAATGCGGGCTTCCTGTGCTGATGCGGTCGAAATGGCGCATCGCGTCTCGTTCCGCGTGGATGTGCCAATCCGGGGCCGACAGATGCCGCAGGTCGTCGTTCACCCGATAGATAAGCTGCGCATCCGGCGCGAGGCGGCGCAGATCAGGGGCCAGCACCACCGGCGCGCCACTTTCGACGAGGATCATGCGGCAAGACTGGGCAATCGGTTTCAACACGCGCACCCAGGGGCGCCGGAACAGAGGATCTTGCAACGCGCCCACGCACCGATCCAACAGGTCGATCTTGGTTGGAAATGGATGGATCGGCGTCTTTTGAAAAACCGTGTCGAAGCGGGCCTTGTGCTGCGCAATCCCGTGGCGCGGCGGGCTTGGCAGGTGGCGCAGGCGTGCATCGCCTTTTAGAGCCGACGCCCAGCTATAGCCCACGCTTGCCAAAGTGACGTGCCAGCCCATCGACCACAGATGCTCGGCGATCCACAACATCGCGCCGCGCCGTTTTTGTTGGGCGAAATGCCCGGTCAATAAAAGACATGACTTCATAAAGGTCTCCGAATTTGAATGCGCGCAAAGGCTGTTGGCATTTTGCAGGGCAGCGCGGTGGCCCGCGCCACGGCGCGCCCGAACCAAAGCGAGGTGCCAAGCGAGACAAGCGCGCAGGCCCAGGCCGCAGCCTCTGCGCTGGCCGTGGCGATCCAGCCAAAAGACACCAGCACGCCGCAGGTCGTGGCTGTGGCGCGTATCACGGCCAGATGCGTGACACCCTGAACGGCCGCGCGCTGAACGAACGGCATGCTCAGCGCCGTGAACCCGCCCCATAGACAAAAGGGAAGGACGAGTGGCTGAACAAAGGGGGCGTGATCTGCCCCCACCACCAGAGGCAAGGCCCAAGGAGAGAGGACATATGCCGCCGGAAAGACCAAAACGGCGATGCCTGCGGCCAACCGAAACACTGGCCAGAACGCCTGTGGGGATTTGCGCAAGGTGGGCAGGGCGAAATACCTCAGCGGAGCGATCGCAAGCCCGTCCAAGACCCCGGCCAGGCGGCTTGCCAGTTGAAAGGCGCCCGCCGCTGGCAAGCCGACAAAGGCCGCAAGCATCGCCTGGGCCAACGGCAAGGGGGCGGCGGCGATGGCGTCTCGTCCGACCAAGGGTAGGACCCGACGCAAGGCATCCTGAATGTCGCGCGCATTGGGTTTGCCGATGGGGCGGTTGCGCACCATCGCACAGGCCAGCACAGACGACAGACACGGCGTGGCAACGGCGAATGTTACAAGCGCCCACAGACCTGCACCTTGCCCCAATAGCCACAGCGTCAGCGCCCCCGAAACCGCAAAGGTCACACCCGTCCTGTGCGCGAGCGCCCGCAGTTTCAATGCCGCGCGCAAGCGACCCTCGGGCACGGCGCCGATCGCTTGGGCAAAGGGGACAAGGGCCAGGGCCGTCATGGCTTGGCCCACTGTGTCCGCGATCATCAGACCCGCGGCACAGATACTCAGGCTGGCCAAACCGCCCATTCCCAAAGCGACATAGCGCAACGCGCGCTGTGATGCGGGGCGTTTGGCGGCAATGGCTGCGGCATCGACCAACGCGCCGCGCAATCCCATCTGTGCCACGCGCACGGGCGCAAAGGCGGCGGCGAAGATGCCAAACTCGGCCAGGCTCAGAAACCGCGCGGCAACCAGAAACACCAAGGCGCCGCCCGCAAGGCGCGTCCATTGCAGCAACGTTGACCACCCCAGCCCAGTCAAGACGTCACCCGTTTGGGCGCGGTGCAGGGGCGCCATTGCAAAAGAGGCCGCTCAAACCACAGATGGACCATCACCGCCACCAGGCAGGCCGCGCTGACGGCGATGCAGACAAAGAGCGTGATCGCCCAGGGCGCAGGCGCGAGCATCGGGACCAACACCAACGTCAGTGGCCGCAAGACAAATCGATGTGACAGGTAAAGCGCATAGCTCGCCTCACCCAGCAAGAGCATCCATTGCGGCCAGCGGAATGGACTTGAGAGGGCAAAGGCTCCGGTGATCAGCGTCGCTGGCAAACCCGCCGCGATCCACCGCGGCAACCCGCTGTGATGCAGCGCGCAAAGCAGGCCAACCCCAAGCACGGCGAGGAAGGTCCCGGTGCGCACCTTCATCCACCACCCCGTCTGATACGCGCGCGCCAACCAAAGCCCTGCCAAAAATTCGAGGATGATCGGATCAGTCCAACTGTGTGCCCAGACCACGTGCGGCACAAACCTGTGGCACAAAACCAACCCGATCAGAACCAAAGACAGCGTCACGAACGGACGCCTTAGCCAAAGGGCGGCGCTGGCGAGAGCGTAGAAAAAGACCTCGTAATTCAGGGTCCAGCCCAGCGACAGCACAGGGGCGATGCGCCCGTCATCGCGGGCATAGGGCACAAAGAGATAGCTGCTGACAATCTGCCCCGGATCAAAGCCCGTGTCCTTCAAAGCGCTGGGCGAGAGGAGAACGACGCCCACCATCAAGGTCGTGAAGACGTAGTAAAGCGGTACGACACGCCAGAGCCGCCGCAGCAAAAAGGCGCCGGGGCTTTGGGTGGGCCGTATCAGCATCAACCCGATAATCAGGCCGGATATGACGAAAAAGAGATCGACACCCCGGCTCCAGGGCAGATCGGTCAGCGGTATTGGCACCGCAAAATGATGCTGCGCCTCGGCCAAGACGTGCCCCATCAAAACAGCGCCCGCCGCGACCGCGCGCAGCGCTTGCAGGTTCCAGATCTTATCCATGCGCGTCCCGCCACTCTGGCCCGAAACGCCGCAGCTTGCCGCGGCTGAGCCGGTGCAGAACAACCAGCGTCAAGATCGAGAAGAGAACGTTTTGATGCAGCACATAAGAGGCATGCGGCGCCAGGACCAAGGCCGCACCAAGCTGGGCGTAGATGGCGGCAAAAAGGTGGCTGTTATGCGCGCGCCAAAACACCCATCTGAGCGCCGACGCCAAGAGGCCAAGGGCAATGACGCCGCCGATTGGCCCGAAATCCACATAGGCCATCGTCAAGAGCGGAAACTCACCGCCGCCGCGCACATGCTCCAAAGCTTCCAATTGCGGCGCGGCCAGATGCGCCAACGCGCCATCGAGGCTGAGCAACACCGCCGGCGCGCGCAGGGTCAAAGCACCATAGGTGTGCGGAATAGGCTCGGCCAGCGGCGCGAATCCGTTCCAGAGGTCGTTCACACTGTAAAACAAGAGCTTTTGCAGCCCGACGCTCACGGCTCCGCCCGAGAGTGTCGCATTGGTCAGGGCTTCGCGACCCAGCCAAACCCCAAGAAAGACCACCGCACCGATCACCAGCGCGAAAAAGCCGCTCGCGCGTTTGCGGATCAACACGTCTGTGATCACCAGCGCGCACATCGCATGCAAAAGCAAGAGCCGCTGGCTCATCACCAGCGGCAAGAGCACCAGCACCACGCCGTTCGCGCAGAGCAAAAGCAGCGAAAGACGCTTTTGTCGGGCGCTGATCGTTTCGTTGCCGCCAACGACCAAAGCGTAGATCAAGGCGGACGTGCCCGAGAGCCCCGCATAGAACAGGCGCATGCCTGGAAAAAGCTTGGCTTCCAGCAAAACATCGCGCGCAGCGATGGGCTGTGTACCAATGGTCTGCACCAACCTCGCCAACCCGCCCGCCGCGTGCGATGCGACAAGCAGCCATGCCAAAATAGTAAGCAAAAAGAGGGTGTTGACCAAGATCACGGCCGCGCAGAGCGTCTGGCCAGGCACCGTGGCCACCGGCAATGCGTGTCCGCGCAAATGTGAGGCCGCCGTGTAATCGGCCAAGCAATAGGCACTGCAAGCTATGGCCAGCCAGACCGCCCCGGTTGCGGTGAAGGCCGACAGGTCAATCTGTTCGCGCCAGAGCAACTCGGCCAGATGCGGTGCCGCGCCGGGTGATTGCAAGGTCCAGGTCGCAAGGGCCAGCGTTAAGGCGGTGAAGACCAACAGAATCGTCACGGGCGACACCGCTCGGGTCATGCCGCCATCCGGTTTTGTGTCGCCGCTTCGTAAATGGCCCGGTCCGCGCCGCACAGCGCCTCGATCTGCGCTCGCAACGGTCTTGGGATGCGCGTGCGTGCCGGGGCGGCGTTGCGGTGCAACCGCAAGATGCCACCGCCCGCCAGCCGGCTGAGCGCGCCGTGAAACGCATCCGGCGCCGCGAGATCGCCGACCAGATCAAACTGAGACAGGCACCCGATAGACCGTTCGATCATCGCAGATATTTCGATGCATCGGTCCTGGCTGCGCCCGCCAAAGTAAAACAGATATTGCGAGGCAAGCCGGCGCGCATCTGCGGTGTCCAGAAAGCGCTCAAGCGTTTCTGCGCGCCCAGGGTCGGGGTGGCGCCGCTGCAGATAAGCGTAATGCGACAGAAAACGTTCCTCGGGTGGGCGCAGCATCGTGACCCACGCATAGCCAGCCTGCGCAAATGCCCAAGGTGAGGGCTGAACATGGCCGGTGATGCAGCGCACGCCGTCGTTGATGAACGCATGCAGGTCTTGTTGGCGCGCCGCATAGCGCGCTTGGATCAAATCCTCGCCCCGCAGGTCTGGGTCGATCTCGTGATCCAGAGGGATTTGCCGCTGGCTCATCAAAAACCGCAGCCGCAGCGCCGCTGCGAAACTCGATCCTCCGCATTTGGGAACGTGGATGTAGACGATCTTGCGCATCCAAAAACCTTTCGCCCTGTTTCCGTTTTGTTAAGGGGCGCAGGGTTAACGACTGCTTAAGCCGGGTGGGATCAATGAAAGGCTGGCTGATTTGCATATCGTTCATGTGCTCACCCGTTTGGACAACGGCGGGGCAGAGGAAAACACCATCACCACCGCCCAGCAGCAGGCCGCTGCGGGCCATTCCGTCACGGTCATTCACGGCGGCATCGCCAAACCGCGCTGGCGGGATGCCTGGCCCAAAGGGGTCGAGCGTGTGTCGCTTCCCAATTTGGTGGCGCCAATTTCTCCGCGGCTCGATTGGGTGGCCCAGCGGCAATTGGTCGAGATGTTTCACGCTTTGGCGCCGGATGTGGTGCACACGCATCAATCCAAAGCGGGTATCCTGGGGCGCCGCGCCGCCGGACGCACGCGCGTCCCAACAGTTGTCCACGGCATTCATATCGTGAATTTCGACAACGTGCCTTTTGCCAAACGGGCGATCTATCTCGCCGCTGAACGGCAGGTCGCGCAAGTGACCGACGCATTCATCGGCGTCTCAGAGGCGGTGTGTCAGGCCTATGTCACTAACGGCATCGCCCGCGAACGCGATGTCGCCTGTGTGCGCTCGGGCTTTGACCTCAACGCCTTTCAGACGGCGCGCCTGCCTGCGGATGCGGCGGATTTGCTCAAGCCGATGCCCAGATCGGGCCGCCCGTTGTGTGTGGCGATGCTCGCCGCACTTGAGCCGCGCAAAGGCCATTTGACCTTTCTTGAAGCCTTTGCGAGATGGTTTGGGCAATTCTCGTCCATCCGTCTGCTCTTGTGCGGAGAAGGCCCCCTGCAGCCTCAGATCCGCCGCGCGATCCAGGACCTTGGCCTGTCCAAATCGGTGCGCCTGTGCGGGTTTCGCCCGGACGCGGCCGAGATCCTTACGCTCGCCGATGTCACGATCCTGAATTCCGCGCGCGAAGGTCTGCCACGTGCTGCGCTGCAATCACTGGCCGCTGGCACGCCGGTGATCCTGCCTGATTACCCCGGCGTGCGCGAAGTGGTTCAAGACAGGCAAAATGGCCGGATCGTCGCGCGCCGCCGCGCCGACGACATATGCGCCGCCCTGACGCATCTGCTGAACGCCCCGAACGAACTTGCGCGCCTGCGCCGGGGGGCGCAGGCCACCGATCTGAGCGCTTGGGATCACCGCCACATGGGGGCCGACACCACCGCAATCTATCTGCGCGCAAAACGGATGGAGGCGGCGGCATGAGCGTCTTTATCAACGCCCGCTGTCTGACCCAGCCGCAATCCGGCGTGCAGCGGTATGCGCGCGAACTGCTCTCGGCGCTCGATACGCTCTGGGCGACCCAAGGCGGGCCAAAGGCAACAGCGTTTTTCCCACAGGACGCGGATCTGCACACCCGCCCCGCGTGGTCTCATATCCAATTGCGTCCACTGGCCGGAGGAACCGGTCATTTTTGGGAACAACGCGCGCTTGCCCGGGCAAGCCGGGGCGGGGCGCTGGTGTCGCTGTGCAATTCCGGCCCTTTGGCGCATCCGTCACAGATTTTGGCGTTGCACGATGCTCATATTTTCGACCACCCCCAGACGTTCTCGGCCGGATACCGGTTCTGGCACAGCGCCTTGCGCCCGCGTCTGGCACAGCGTGCTGCGCGTCTCTTGACGGTCAGCCCGCATGCCGCCGGGCGTTTGTCGACGCATGTGGGGGTGCCTGCCGCGCGCTTTGACATCGTTCCCAATGCCGCTGGCCATATCCTTCGGGTGCGGCCTAAACCGGGGGCCTGTTTGTCCTTTGGGGTGTTGCCCCGCAGCTATTTTCTCTGTGTGGGCAATGCGAGCCCTTTGAAAAACCTGCATCGTTTGATCGCCGCCCACAGCGTGCTGCCAGCCGAGGCGCCGCCGCTTGTCGTCGTTGGCGCAACGCCGCATGGCTTGCGCAGCGCACAGACCGCCAGTTCAGAACGCCTGCGGTTTCTGGGCCGTGTGACGGATGCGGAACTGGTGGGTCTTTACCAAGATGCGATTGGGTTTGTCTTTCCATCGCTTGACGAAGGCTTTGGCATTCCGCCTCTCGAAGCGGCAGCGCTTGGCACGCCGGTGGTGGCCGCCAAAGCGGGTGCGATGCCTTGGGTTCTGGGCGACGCGCCCATCTGGTGCGACCCGCGGGACGCAGGCGACATGGCCCGTGCGCTCAGCACGCTATGGCACTTGCCCGAACGCCAGCGCATCAAACGGATTGCCCAAGGCAAACTGCGCGCAGCGGCCTTTTCCTGGGCCGAGAGCGCAGCGCAATTGAACGAGATCGTGACACAGGTGCAGCCGCGCGCGCAGGGTCGCGCGGCCTGACCCTAGACGCCTGACGGGGAAAAGAGCCCAACGCCCGTCTGGCGCAGCAATTTAAGATCGGCCCAAAAGCTGACGGCCCGTCCATAGGCGACATCCAGGGCCACACGCTCGCGGTAACATCCATCGCGCCTGCCATTAACTTGCCAGGGGCCGGTGATGCCAGGACGCTGGGCAAGATACGCCTCGACGTGGGGCCCGTAATAGCGCAGCTCTTCCAGGGGCACGGGGCGTGGCCCAACCAAGGACATCTGCCCCAAGAGCACATTCCACAATTGCGGCAGCTCGTCCAAGCTGAGGCGCCGCAAGACCCCGCCGATGGGCGTGATGCGCGGATCGTGGCGCAGTTTGCGCGTCTCCACCCAAGCGGCCAGCGCGTCGGGATCGCGCGCCAAGGCGTCTTCCAAAAGGGCCTGGCCGTTTTCGCGCATGCTGCGCAATTTCCAGCATTTGAAGGGCACGCCGCTTTGGCCGATCCGAATATGGGCGAAAAAGCCCGCGCCACCGTCTAGCCGCACCAAAACCCAGAGCAGGGCAATCACCGGGGCCACAACAGGCAACAGCGCTGTGGCAAGGGCCAGGTCCAACGCCCGTTTGCCGATGCGCAGATAAAATCGGGAAGGGCGAGAAGCGTGGCGCTTTTGCGGGGTTTGCAAACGGTCCTCGGTCATGGTCATCGTGCGATGCTCCTGATCTGACCCGCCCCACTCCGGTTACGCTCTGTTAATCATGCGCTGCGTAAACAAAGGGTTAAGTGCCGATATCCAAAAGGATAGGCGGTTGCCAAAAGGCGTGCAATTCTATGCCAAAGTCGTCAACGATGCTGGCGTTCTCGCGTTAGTGTAGTAACACGTAAGCAAGTATTAAGGTTAAAAGGCCCTCCCAATGATCACTCCCATCCTGCTTTGCGGCGGCTCTGGTACACGTCTGTGGCCGCTTTCGCGCAAAAGCTATCCGAAACAATTCGTCCCGCTGGTGGGCGAAACCTCTTTGTTCCAACAAACGGCCACGCGCCTCAGCGGTCCCGATTTTGCCGCGCCCTATATCCTCACCGGATCCGATTTTCGCTTTATCGTGACCGAGCAACTGATGGAGGTCGGTATCGACCCCGGCGCCATCTTGATCGAGCCCGAAGGCCGCAACACTGCGCCGGCCATTCTTGCAGCGGCCTATGTGGTTGCCAAAGAAGACCCCGATGCGCTGATGCTTGTCGCCTCGTCAGATCACGTGGTGCCGGATGCCGAAGCCTTCCGCGCGGCCGTTCTGGCGGGCGCCGAGGCCGCGCGTGACGGCCAACTGGTTACATTTGGCATTCGCCCGACCTACCCTGAAACCGGCTATGGCTATCTGGAACTGGGCGAAGACCCGGGCGATTTCTCGCC
Source organism: uncultured Rhodobacterales bacterium (assembly GCA_964649815.1). Classification (GTDB taxonomy): domain Bacteria; phylum Pseudomonadota; class Alphaproteobacteria; order Rhodobacterales; family Rhodobacteraceae. Next base: position 42,532 of record CAZYQC010000003.1, read on the forward strand.
CCGGCCCATCGCGCTCAACCGGTTTGTGGAAAAGCCTGATGAGGATCGCGCAAAGGACATGCTGGCCACGGGAACGTTTCTGTGGAACGCGGGCATCTTTCTCTTTTCTGCCCGCACGATGCTGGACGCTTTTGCCGCCCACGCGGCGCATTACCTGGACCCTGTGAAAGCGGCGGTCGACAATGGCCAGCCCGACCTTGGGTTCTTGCGCTTTGACGCCGCGCATTGGGCCAAAGCCGAAGACAATTCCATCGACTATGCGGTCATGGAACGCGCGGCCAATCTGTCGGTGGTGCCCTATGGCGGCGAATGGTCCGACCTGGGCAGCTGGGATGCGGTGCGCCGCACCGGCGAGGCCGATGAAAACGGCGTCGTCACCAACGGCTCGGCCACGGCGATCGATTGCAAGGACGTGCTTTTGCGCTCCGAAGACGAGGGCCAGACCATTGTTGGCATCGGTCTTGAGAACATCGTGGCAATCGCAATGCCGGATGCGGTTCTGGTGGCAGATGCCAGCCGGTCCCCGGATGTGCGCAAGGCCGTGGCCACGCTAAAGACAAAGGATGTCAAACAAGCCACAACGCTGCCACGCGATCACCGCCCCTGGGGCTGGTTCGAAAGCCTCGCGATGGGGCAGCGGTTTCAAGTGAAACGCATCGTTGTTCATCCTGGCGCCTCGCTGTCGCTGCAAAGCCATCACCACCGCTCGGAGCATTGGATCGTCGTGGAAGGCACGGCCAAGGTGACAGTGGACGACAAAGAGCAATTGGTGACGGAAAACCAATCGGTCTACATCCCGCTGGGGGCCGTGCACCGTATGGAGAACCCGGGCAAGGTGCCGATGGTTCTGATCGAAGTGCAGACCGGCACCTATCTGGGCGAGGATGACATCATCCGCTACGAAGATATCTACGCCCGCGGCTGACTTTTTCGCCCTCTCAGGACAGCGCCCGCTTGACAGGGCGCTGTGCCAGCGGGTCAATGTGCGCAACATAAGGGAGAACAAGACCATGATGCGCACACGTGCAGCCGTCGCTGTAGAAGCCGGTAAACCGCTGGAAATTATGGAAGTAAATCTCGACGGCCCGCGCGCCGGAGAGGTTTTGGTGGAAATCAAGGCCACCGGTCTTTGCCACACGGACGAATTCACCAGATCCGGCGCCGACCCCGAAGGCATCTTTCCTGCAATCCTTGGCCACGAAGGGGCCGGGGTTGTGATCGAGGTGGGTGAAGGCGTGACGACGCTGGAAGTAGGCGACCACGTGATCCCGCTTTACACGCCTGAATGCCGTGAATGCGAATATTGCCTCAATCCCAAGACAAACCTGTGCCAAAAGGTGCGTGCGACCCAAGGGCAAGGTCTCTTGCCCGATGGCTCCACCCGGTTCTCCATGCTCGATGGCACGCCGATCCATCACTACATGGGCTGCTCGACCTTTGCCAATCACACGGTTGTCCCCGAAATCGCTCTGGCCAAGGTGCGCAAAGACGCGCCTTTTGACAAAGTTTGCTACATCGGCTGCGGTGTGACGACGGGCATCGGTGCGGTGATCAACACGGCCAAGGTTGAGATCGGCAGCACAGCCGTTGTCTTTGGCCTGGGCGGGATTGGCCTCAACGTGATCCAAGGCCTGCGGATGGCCGGGGCGGATCAAATCGTGGGCGTTGATCTTAACGATTCCAAAGCCGAAATGGCCACGCATTTCGGCATGACCGATTTTGTGAACCCGTCCAAAGTTGATGGCGACATGGTGGCCCATCTGGTCGAGCTGACTGGCGGCGGTGCGGATTACACCTTTGACGCGACCGGGAATGTCGATGTGATGCGCACCGCGCTGGAATGCGCGCATAAGGGGTGGGGCGAATCCATCATCATCGGCGTGGCGCCCGCAGGGGCCGAAATCTCGACCCGACCGTTCCAATTGGTGACTGGCCGCGTCTGGCGCGGCACGGCGTTTGGCGGGGCCAAAGGGCGCACGGATGTGCCGAAGATCGTGGATTGGTACATGGACGGCAAGATCGAGATCGACCCGATGATCACGCACAAGCTGAGCCTGGACGAGATCAACCACGGCTTTGACCTGATGCACGAAGGCAAATCCATTCGCGCGGTTGTCGAATTCTAAAGCTTTCGGATCGCTGACGCGATCCGACCGGTGCGGCGCCTTGGCGCCGCATTTTTTTTGCTTTGGCTGCGCTGGTTTGCGGGGGCTCTGCCCCCGCGCCCCCGGGATATTTTGCGCCAAAAGAAAGGGGTGCGGGCCGTTTTGAGCGTCAGAGGTTGCGCAGCAGCATCATGTAGAATTGTGCAGCCTGGCCCATCGCCTCGACCGAGACGCGTTCGTTGTTGCCGTGGAAGCGGGGCAAGTCCTGGGCGGTGAAGATGAAGGGATTGATGCGGTAAGCATCATCGGCAATCAGGCTGTAGTGTTTTGAATCGGTGCCTGCGACGGTGAGGCCGGGCACGACGATGAGTTCGCCGAAAACCTGGCGGAAGGTTTTGTCGAGCAGGGCGAAGGCGGTGTTGTCGGCGCGAGAGACCGGGGATGCTTCGCCCGCGCCGGGGCGCACGGTGATGTCGATCTCGGGGTTGTTGACGGCTTGTGTGACGTGATCCACGACGTCCTGGATCGTGTCGCGGGGGTGGAGGCGGAAGTTGACGGTGGCTGTCGCCTCTTGGGGCAGGACGTTTTCCTTGTTGGAGCCGGTGAGCATGGTGGGGGCGGTTGTGGTGCGCAGCATCGCGTTGGTGGCGGCCGAGCCCGAGAGGACGTATTCCAGCACCGGACGGAAGAGCCATTGGTTGGCGAAAAGGATCCGTTCGGTGAGGGCGAAGTGGGGTCCGAGCCTGTCGAAGAAATCCTTGGAGGCGTCGGTCAGGCCGCCGGGCATGGGCGTGTCCTGGACGTTTGCGACAGCTTTTGCGAGTGCGCCCACGGCGGTTTGTGCAGGTGGGAGGGAGGAATGGCCGCCTTCGGCACGGGCGGTGATATCGAGCGTGGCATAGCCTTTTTCCGAGACATTGATGCTGGCCACGTCTTTGTCGAGGCCGCTGATGATGTCGCGCAGGACCATTGAGCCTTCGTCGAGGCTCCATTCCATGCGGATGCCTTTTTCGCGCAGGTGTTTGACCACGCCATAGGCGCCTTTGACGCCGCCGATTTCTTCGTCGTGGCCAAAGCTGAAATAGATGTCGCGGGGCGGGGTGAAGCCGTCGGCGAGCAGGGCTTCGACGGCGCCCAGCATGGCGACGATTGCGCCTTTGTCGTCGAGGGTGCCGCGCCCGTAGATAAAGCCATCGGCAATTGTGCCGGAAAACGGGGGGTGATCCCATTTGTCGTCGCTGCCGGGTGCGATGGGGACGACGTCGTAATGGGCGGCGAGCAGCACGGGCCGCAAGCTGGGGTCAGCGCCGGCCCAGCGGTAGAGGGGGGTGAGCGTGTTGATACGCTCTTGGGTCATGGCGGCGTGGGCCACGGGGAATTCGGCCTCGAGCCAGGTGAGAAAGGCACCAAAGGCGGGCGAGGGGCGGGGTGGAAGGTAGCTTATGGTTTCGAAGGTGACGGCCTGGCTGAGGCTTTGGGCCAGGGCATCGGCATCGACCGAAGGGAGTGCGGCATCGAGAATGGGTTGGTCACTGGGGGCGTAGCGCCATGTGTTGAAGGCGATGACGCCAATGAGGACGACAAGAGCGACCAGACTTGCGCGAAAGAGTTTTCCAATCATGAGCCATGTCCCCCCGGTTGTTGGGGGCAGCCTAGCACAAAGAGGGACTTGACCTAACCTGACCGCGCGTCACTGGGCGGCTTGGCGCTTTGATGTGTGATTGGGGGAGGGGGGCTTTGCCCCCAACCGCGCGGTTGCGCGGTTTCCCCCAGAGTATTTGAGATCCAAAAGAAGGTTACACGGTGGCGAGGCCCAGGCCAGAGAGGGCGCGGATATGGGCGATGACATCGCTGACGCCGGTGCCGTGGCGCAGGGCGGTAAAGACGAAGGGGCGCTCCTGGCGCATGCGCGTGGCGTCGCGTTCCATGACGTCGAGGGAGGCGCCGACATGGGGGGCGAGGTCGGTTTTGTTGATGATCAGCAGGTCGGATTTGGTGATGGCGGGGCCGCCTTTGCGGGGGATTTCTTCGCCAGCGGCCACGTCGATGACGTAAAGTGTGATGTCAGCCAGTTCGGGCGAGAAGGTTGCGGAGAGATTGTCGCCGCCGGATTCGATCAGGATTGCCTCGATCTCGGGGTGGCGGGATTGCATTTCGGCCACGGCAGCGAGGTTGATCGAGGCGTCTTCGCGGATGGCGGTGTGGGGGCAGCCGCCGGTTTCCACGCCGATGATGCGGTCCTGGGGCAGGATTTGGCGGCGCATCAGCTCTTCTGCGTCTTCTTGGGTGTAGATGTCATTGGTGATGACGCCAATGGAATGGTCGTCTTTCAACGCCGCAGCCAGAGCGCCGGTCAAGGTGGTTTTACCGGCGCCAACGGGGCCGCCGATGCCGATGCGAAGTGGGCCGTTCATCTGTCAGTTCTCCTGTGAATGCGGTGCGGTTGAGCGTGCCTGTGGTCAAGGCGCGGTGTCATGTGCGAAAGATCCTGGGCTGGAGGACCTCGTGGCGCATGGCAGCCACGTCAGTTGCAAAGGCGCAGGCTGTGATCTCGGGCAGAGGCACGCTTTGGGCTGTGGTTGTGGTCTTTTCGATCAGGGGGGCCAGCGCGGTGAGGACGTGTTGCCCTTCTGTCTGCCCCAGAGGGACAAGGCGGATGGCGGCGGAGGTCAGATTGGCGATCATCGCGTGCAGGTACAGCCGGGCGGTCGCCTCAAGCGGCAGAGCGCAGGCCGCGGCCGCGGCACCAACCGCAACGGGGTAGGTCAGGCGCGGCAAAGAGAGGCCCCAGACAGGGTTCACGGTATCGCAAAAGGCAGCCCCCTGGAGGTCGGTTTCCTGCAGGCGTTCTGCGCTGGCTGCAAAGGCGCGGGCCGCGCGGTCGATCGCCGGTAGGTCTTGGCCGTGATAAGCGGCGGCGAGAAAGGAGATGTCGCTGCGCCCAGCGCCCACTTGGATCACATCGGCCAACCAGAGCTGCAGGTCCCGCGCGGTGGCAACAGAGCCATCGGCGATGGCTTGTTCCAGCCCGTGCGAATAGGCGAATGCGCCGACGGGAAAGCTGGGCGACATCCATTGCGCCAGGGTGATCAGCGGATCAGTCATGGCTGTGCGAATGGTCGTGACCGTGGGTGCGGCCATGCCCGTAGGCGCCGCCTTCGGGCGTGAAGGGTTCGGTCACCTGTCGCGTTGTGGCGCCGATTTTGGCGAGCATGTCGGCCATGACGTGATTGACCTGGATCAGCAGCCGATCCGCCTCGATCTGGCAGGGCGTGTGACGGTTTCCGATATGCCATGCAATGCGGTGCAGGCTTTCGCCGGTCACTTCCAAGAGGTCCTCGGGCGCGGCCTGGATAAGGATTTCCGAGCCGTCAGAGGCAATCAGAACCCCGCCGTGATCGAGCGAGGTCGTCTGCGGCAGATCCACAAGAACCTGCTGACCCGAGGCCAGTGTCAGGACTTTGCGCCGCAAAAACCGGTCTTCGTAGGTCAGGGCGACATGGTCTGCGGGCGTGCCATGCGCGTGGCCGTGATAGGCGCGTGCGGTTTGCAAAGGGGCGGTCATGGCCGCCCCCCAGAGGCACGGTCAGAGCTTATGCCCAGGGCGTGTCGCGAAAGACGTAGCGCGCGATGTCCGTCCGCTTGAGGCCGCGCTCGGCCAGGTCTGCGTCGCTGAGCGCCATCAAGGCGTTCATTTGCTGCGCTTTGGCAGAGCCTTCCGCCAGATCGACGAGGAAATTGCCGATACGAGACAAAAGCCCTGTGACCGGTGAAATGAGGGAAAAGCCAGGGTTTGTGCTGAGATCTGCCATCGGGATCGTAACCTTTCTGCGTTCGATTATCCTCCCTGCAGAGAAGATAGCCTGGCAGTGGGGGGCGCGGTAGGTCTGTGCAAGCAAAGCCGGATTGCGTCGGGTGCATGTGTCAGGGATGCCTTTTCATCAACAAGGGGGTGCCAAACAAAGGGGACGCGCGGCCCGCGTGGGGCCAACCCCCCTCAGAACAGGAAATAGCGCTGTGCCATCGGCAGAACCTCGGCGGGTTGGCAGGTCAGCAGCTCTCCGTCGGCGCGCACCTCGTAGGTTTCGGGGTGGACTTCCATCTCGGGCGTGGCGGTGTTGAGATGCAGGTCTTTTTTGCCGATCTGGCGCGTGTTTTGCACCGCCACCGTGTCTTTGGCCAATCCCAAGGCTGCACCGATCCCTTCGGCTTGGGCCGCAGCCGAGACAAAGGTGATCGCTGAGCGTTCGACCGCCCGACCATAAGCGCCAAACATGGGCCGCGTGTAAACCGGCTGGGGGGTCGGAATGGATGCGTTCGGATCGCCCATTTGCGCGCAGGCAATCGATCCGCCCAACAGGACCATCTCGGGCTTTACGCCGAAAAAGGCCGTGTTCCACAGGCACAAATCAGCCCGTTTGCCAATCTCGATAGAGCCGATCTCGTGGCTTAGGCCATGCGCGATGGCGGGATTGATCGTGTATTTGGCGATATAGCGGCGGACGCGGAAATTGTCGTTCTCGCCGGTCTCTTCGGCCAGGCTGCCGCGCTGTTTTTTCATTTTGTCAGCGGTTTGCCAGGTGCGAATGATCACTTCGCCGACGCGGCCCATCGCTTGACTGTCTGATGCAATGATCGAAAAGGCGCCCATGTCGTGCAGAATGTCTTCGGCGGCGATGGTTTCGCGCCGAATGCGGCTTTCGGCAAAGGCCACGTCTTCGGGGATCGATTTGTCGAGATGGTGACAGACCATCAGCATGTCCAGATGTTCTTCCAGCGTGTTGACCGTGAACGGCCGTGTCGGGTTGGTGGAAGAGGGCAGCACATGCTCTTCGCCGCAGATCTTGATGATGTCGGGCGCATGCCCGCCGCCTGCGCCTTCGGTGTGAAAGGCGTGGATCGTCCGGCCTTTCATCGCGGCCACCGTGTTCTCGACGAAACCGGATTCGTTCAACGTGTCGGTGTGGATCATCACCTGGACGTCCATCGCATCGGCCACAGATAGACAGCAATCGATGGCACCCGGCGTGGTGCCCCAATCCTCGTGCAGCTTGAGCGCACAGGCGCCGCCTTTGATTTGCTCTTCGAGGCCTGCAGGCAAAGAGGCGTTGCCTTTGCCCGCAAAGGCGAGGTTCATCGGAAAGGCGTCTGCGGCCTGTAGCATGCGCCCAATATGCCAGGGCCCCGGCGTGACCGTTGTGGCCAAAGTGCCATGCGCAGGCCCCGTGCCACCGCCCAGCATCGTGGTGAGCCCCGAATGCAGCGCATCTTCGATCTGTTGCGGACAGATAAAGTGAATGTGGCTGTCAAAGCCACCTGCGGTCAGGATTTTGCCCTCGCCTGCGATGGCCTCTGTGCCAGGGCCAACGATGATGTCGACACCGGGCTGTGTATCCGGGTTTCCGGCCTTGCCGATCCCCGCGATGCGCCCGTCCTTTAGGCCCACGTCCGCTTTGTAGATGCCGGTGTAATCCACGATCAAAGCATTGGTGATGACCGTATCCACAGCGCCCTCGGCGCGGGTGGCCTGCGATTGCCCCATGCCGTCACGGATCACCTTGCCCCCGCCGAACTTCACCTCTTCGCCATAAAGCGTTGCATTGGCGCCCGAGCCCGCGCTGGTGGCCGCGCCCGCGCGTTCGGCGATCAGGTCACGCTCGACCTCGATGATCAGGTCCGTGTCGGCCAAACGCACACGGTCCCCTGTGGTGGGGCCAAACATAGCGGCGTAGTCGCGGCGAGAAATTGAGGATGGCATGGGCGTGTCTTTCGTCGGTTTCTTTCGGGTGGATTAGTGAAGTCTCGCAAACAAGATCGCGAGCGTCGCAGGTATCAGGCCATTCAAAATGGCCATTGCCTTGTAATTGTGTTGATCGAGCAGGCCGGAAAACGGCCCCATCGCGGTTTGGTAGGCGGCGCAGGCAGCTTTGTTTTGCCACACGCCACACCGTTGGAACTCGGCAGGCTGAAACACCTGAACCGCCGAGCGGCCTTCTAGGAGGTGGATCGGCTTGGTCATCGGACCTCTCCGAAAAGGGTCAGATCACGTGTCCGGTCCTGTGTGAGGCGCTCCAGACATAGGTAAAACAGTTGGTTTTGCATCGAGCCGCCCCGTGCGAGCGTGCTTTCGGATGCGCAGGCTTTGTCGCGGTAGGGGATCCACGCGCGTTGAGCGTCGCGCAGCATGTCTTCGTTGCTTGGGGTCAGTCCGGGCTGGCCTGCGTCCATGCGCCGGGCTTGGGCCACGGCCAGGCGGAAGGCCGCATTCAAAGCGGCATCCGCTTTGGCATGTGCCTGGGCGGCGCAGCCCGTCATCTCGATCTGCGTTTGCGGCGCTTGGCAATCAAGCGTCTGCGCCCCCAGCGCGGCAGGGGCCAAAGCCAATATGACAGCCGCCCGCGCGCCCATCAGGCTTCGAATGCCTCGTCCACGGGCACGCGCAGTGCATTGGCCAGGGCGTTTGTCTGGTTGGCCATGCCAACCACAGCCAAAAGCTCTGCGTACATGTTGGGCGTCATGCCCTTGGCCCGCGCCGAAGCGGTGTGGGAATGGGCGCAATAGTCACAGGCGTTGGTGGCAGACACCGCAATATAGAGCATCTCTTTGACCAGCGGGTCCAAGGCGCCGGGGCCCATCACCACTTTCAACCGCTCCCATGTGGCCCGCAGCAGATCGGGGTCATGGGCCAAGGCACGCCAGAAATTGTTGATGAAATCCGTTCCGCGCGTTTGCCGGATGTCGTCAAAGACGGCCAGCGCGTCTGCGCTGACCTCTTCATCACTCAAAAGCGTGACCGTCGCCATGCGTCAGACCATGCCAAAGATGCGCGCAGGTCCGCCGGTGCCACCGGTGGTTTTCATAGCGCCGATCACAATCGTCGCTCCGCTGGCGGGCATCTTGTCCAGGTTGGCAAGGCATTCGATGCCAAAGCGTCCCGTGGGCAGCCAAGCGTAATGCGTGGCGAAATCAGCCGACGGCCCATGATCAAGCGAGAGCGTATCAACCGCGATTGCGCCGGCGTTTGTCTCCAACAGCATTTGCGTGGCCTCAATGTGGAAGCCGGGGAAATGCATCACACCTTCGCCATCGGCGTTGCGAAATCCGTCGGTCGCCGTCTTTCCGCCCCAGCCTGAATGCATCGCGACCACCGCGTTTTCCGGCAGATCACCATGATCGGACATCCAGGCCTTTAGATCATCTGGCGTCACCTGCGCGTCAGGATTTTCAGCCGCCCGCGCGGCGATGTCGACGACGCAGAGCGGTGCCACAAGGTCCGAGACCGTCAATTCGTCGACCGAACGCCCATCGGCCGAGAAATGCAGCGGCGCGTCGATATGAGTCGAAGTGTGCTCCATCACCGAGAGCTGGAACAAGTTCACCTTGTGCTCGTCCCAGTTCAAGGTCTGTTCCCGTGACAGGCCGGGATTGCCAAAGTAGGTCGGAAAATCTTCGTCAAGATTGTGGCTCATGTCCACGACTGCGCCATGCCCACCTGCCATCGCGGCTGTGCCGCTGGCGGTGGCGCCCATTGCGGCGGCGGCTGTCGTCGCGGCACTTGCTTTGAAGAAATTTCGGCGCGACAGCATTTTGTCCTTCACCGCGTTCATCACGCAAATATCACACATCTTCGTTTTCCTCCTTTTTGGGAATGCGCCACAGGTCGACTAGAGGTCGCCCATGATCTTCTGGTTAAATCCGTAAACCCGGCGGTCCCCTCCCATCGGGATCAGCTGAACGTCGCGCTCTTGACCCGGCTCAAACCGAACGGCTGTGCCTGCGGCGATGTCCAGCCGCATGCCGCGCGCGGCGTCTCGGTCAAAGGCCAGTGCGCTGTTGGCCTCGCCAAAATGATAGTGGCTGCCGACCTGAACGGGACGGTCTCCGGTGTTGGCGACACGCAGCGTGATCGCGTTTCGGTCGGCGTTCAGCGTCAGGACGCCATCGGCGGGGAACAGTTCTCCTGGTATCATAGCGGGCCTCTAGCGAATGGGGTTGTGTACGGTGACAAGCTTGGTGCCATCGGGAAATGTTGCTTCGACTTGCACGTCGTGGATCATCTCTGGCACGCCTTCCATGCATTGATCCCGCGTGATGACCTGCGCGCCGGCTTCCATCATATCGGCCACGCTGCGCCCGTCTCTGGCGCCTTCGACAACCGCATCGGTGATCAGCGCAATCGCCTCGGGGTGGTTCAGCTTGACACCACGGGCCAGGCGTTTGCGCGCAACCTCTGCCGCCATAGCGACCAATAGTTTGTCTTTTTCTCGGGGGGTGAGTTGCATGTGGTCAAAGTCTCCAACACGTAGGTAAAGTCTGGCCGGTCAGCTGGTCGAGCACCGGCAATAGTGTCTGGCGCAGCATAAAGCCGCTGGACGTGAGCATGCGCACAACCAGCACGTCTTGTGCCAGCAACGAGGCGCCGCAGCCCTCGGGCAGATGCCCGCGCACTGCACCCAGATGCGCCTCGGCGTCTGGTGCGACAAAGGTCAGGCTGGCCATCGCGCGGGCGCCTGCACCAACGCCAGGGCGGTCCATTTCGGCGGTCAGATCGCCCTCCAGCGCCCATGCATCTGTCACCAGTGGCGCGCCTGCGCGGGTGATGCGAATGCGCTCGCTCACACGCCCGTTGACGACGTTCTCGCCCATCGCCGAGCGCCCGAAAATCATCGGCTCCACAATCAAAGCAGAGGCGCCTTCGTCCAATGACACCTCCAGATCGCGGTCGATGGCGCAGCCGTCAAAAAGGATCAGCTCTTGCGGCACCCATTGCAGCAGCCCGCCAGCGCCAACGCTCAGCCGGGTGCGGACCCGTCCGGTTTCGCCCGGTTGCGCCTTATAGGCCCGTTCCGAAGCTTGCGTGGTCACGGTCAGCGCGGCGCCGTCGGTCACATCGATGCCCACGTCCATCGCATCACCGCCGGTGATGCCCCCGGCTGTGTTCACCAAAACCGCCTGCATGTGATTGGCTGTGCGCGGAAAGACGACCTTAAGAGCGCCTTTTTGATACAGGCGCTGCAAGACGGTGCCGCGCTCAGAGCTGCGCACAGCAACGCGCGCATGCCCAATGGCACGCGGTTGAACCGGCAGGCCGGTCACGGGCGTTTGCACGTGCGTAATGGCGTGTCCTTTCAGCAGCTTATGCGATTATGACCACGCAACAGGCGCTCGCGCCAGTTTCTTGTGCAGTTTGTGCAGAAAAAGGCCGATGTTCTGCCCATTCCTTAAGCGCGCTTTACGACAGGCATCTTGACCTATCGCAGGCTTGCCCGCAAAGCTCGGCCCATGTTCGAGCCGCTGACCAAACCGCATCAAAGGGGGCTTTTGTTGCTCTTGCCCGGTGCTGTCGGAGGGCTTGGCGCTGCGCAACTTGGGATACCGATGCCCTATTTGATCGGCGCTTTGGCGGCGGTTGCGACATGCACCATTGCGCTGACCGCCCGAGGGGTCGAGCTCGCCTTTCCAAAGCCGTTGCGGTTTTTGTTTGTCAGCCTGATTGGCACGATGATGGGGGCCACGTTTGCGCCCGAACAGGTCAGCTTGCTGTCTCAGCTCTGGGTGTCGCTTTTGGCGATGGTTCTGTTCGTGGTCCTGGCCCACACGCTCAGCTTTTTCATTTATACGCGCCTGGGCTCTTATGACCGCGTGACGGCGACCTTTGCCGCCATGCCGGGCGGCCTGATCGAAGCGGTCGCCATCGGGACAGAGGCCGGTGCCGATGCCCGTGTCCTCAGCGTTCAGCATTTCGCGCGGATTGTGATTGTTGTGACGGTTGTGCCGTTCCTTTTTTGGCTGTGGCAGGGCGAGGCCGTCGGCAGCGCCGCGGGGCAGGTCCTGTCGACCGCGCCGCCCACGGTCCGGGATGTGGCCCTGATCGCCATTGTCGCCTGCGCGGGCCTGTGGTTGGGTCCACGTTTGCGGTTGCCAGCGGCCCATTTGACAGGACCTCTTTTGTTAAGTGCGCTGTTGCACGGCGCTGGGCTGCTGAACGTCGCCAGCCCGAACTGGCTGCTCAATGGCGCGCAATGGGGTGTCGGGACCGGGCTCGGCACGATGTTTGGCGGCGCGACCCTCGCCCTTTTGGCCCGCGCCTTTGGCTTTGGGCTGATCGTGGTGGCGGCTGTCCTCGTGCTGTCGATGATCTTTGCGCTGGGCCTGAGCCAAATCCTGCCATTGCCGCTGGATGTGCTATTTATCAGCTTTGCACCGGGCGGCGTGACAGAGATGGGCCTGATCGCCCTGAGCCTCGGGGTCAGCCCGCTGCTTGTGGCGATCCACCACTTGTTTCGCATTTTGTTGATGGCGATGGCGGCCGGGTATATCGCCCGCCGGATGCCGCAATCGAACTGACCTTAGGGTCAAGACCCTAGGGCGCAATCCAGGTGCCAGCCCAATCAGACCCCTGCCACTCAAACAGCGCCCTGCGATGCATATGCCGGCCCAGGTGTAAAACCTCCCACGATTGCGCGGCGCAAGAGACGATGACAAACCGGCTTGGGTCAGTGCCTGGCACATAGTCTTCGGCTGCCCCCATCGGCGTGCCGGGGGCGGGCGCCCCGCCATAGTTCAGACGTGCAGGCGGTGGCATTCTGGCCCAATCCTCCGCCGCCCCCACATCGATCTGCGCGCGGGCGGAAAATCGCAGCTGAACGTCGGTGGAGGCGTCCCACATCACCAAGGCCACGCGCGGATCGGCGGCGATTTCGGCTACCTTGGCCGAGGCACCATCGGTCTGGACACTCAGCTTCCGACCGTCCCAGCCGCGCAACATCACCGTGCGCCCCGCCGGTCCGGCCTCTGTCATGGTGCAAAAGGTAACATAACGGGCCGGATGCCTCCGATCGGCCAGCGCCGCCGCCAGCACCGCCTCGCCAAGCGCGCGCATATCGGCCAGGTCTTTAGGGTCATTCATATCCCGTCATCTCCAAATAGCCCCGCCCTTGGTGGCTGCCTTCGAATGTGATGGGGCCTTCCCAATAAGGAAAGGAGGTTCCCATCCAGCTTTGTGGGTTCAAAGGGCGCGTCTCGATCTCCAGACCGCGCGCAGGCAGGCTCAGCCGCCACCGGACGGGAACCTCCCGGCCATTCACGCGCTCTGTCGCAAGAGGGGTCAGACGCAACGCGCCATCCCCGAACGGGGTCGGTGTCCCGTCTGGGTCGATCCATGTGGCCGAGGTGATATGCCCGCCATCGCTGGCGCGCAGGCCAAACCCCATCATCCGTGCGCCATCCTCAAAGGACAGCGAAAACCAGTCCCATCCGGTTTGATCCTCGGCCAGCGGTTGTGACGACCATTCCCGGTCAAGCCATCCTTGCCCCGTGACCGTGACCTCTCCGTTGGGGGTGGTGAGGGTTCCGCTGACCTCGTAGAACGGTTGCGAATAATAATAGCTGGCCTGACCGGCCGGAGATTTGACCGAATATCCGGTCTCGCCCTGTGGCACCAACGGGCCGCGCGCGATGAGGCTTAGGTCATAAGAGAAATCGCTGCCGCGGGCCGTCAGCGCCAGATGCGACAGGCGGTCCGCACCGGGGGCCGCAACCGACGCCATGCGCCAATCGTCGATAAACGCCTCGAACGGGTCTGCGGAGACGCCTGCCACGCCGATACTATCGCGGCCCAGCCGCTCGGCATAGTAATGCGCCTCGCGCGTCGTCAGCCCCGCATGACCCATCCACAGCTGAACCCCCGGCGCGCCATCCGGGGCAGGCGGCGTCATGGCTGACCGAAAGAGCGTCCATTGCACGCCATAATCCGCGCCATCCTCGCCGCGAAGCGTTGCGGTCAGATACCACCACTCGATCCGGTAGGCGGGATGCGCCAGATGATCGCGCGGAAAATCAAAGGTCGTGCCGCGTTGCGGAATGGCATAGCCATCGGCCTGCGTGCCAAGCCCGGCAAACCCCTGCGCCTGCGCCCCGGTCGCGACCAAAGCGGCAAGCAAAAGAACCAAAGCTCTAGCGATCACTGGCGAAACTCCGCAACAAGGCTGCGCTGGGCAAGCGTGTGAGGCGATAGACGGGCCAAAGGCTTGCCGCCAGTGCCGCCACAAGCGCCCAAAGCCCCAGCCACAGCCAATCGGTCGGGAATACGGACATCGGGATGCGCCATCCAAAGGCCTGCACGTTGATGATGGCCAAAAGCACCCAGGCCAGGATCAACCCCAAAGGGATCGCCAAAGCCCAGGTCAAAGCGGCCAGCAGGCCGGTGCGGATCAGCTCAAAAAAGGCCAGCCGCCCTGGGCTTTGCCCTGTTGCCCAAACCGGCGCCAATTGGGGCAGGCGCATCTGCGCCAAGGTCAAAAGACTGGTGAGCATCGCCACCCCCGCAATGGCAAGGGTCAGCACGTTCAGCGCCGCAGTCACTACAAAGGTCTGGTCAAAGACATCCAGCGAGAATTGCTTGACCTCGGCCTGATTGATCACGTTGCCACGCGCCAGGCCCAGCTTCTCTTGCAGCTCTTGGCGCAGAGCGGCGACCTTTTCCGGGGCGATCCGAATGCCGTATCGCAAGATGATCGGATCTTTGACACGCGCGTCCAGGGCAGGCTTTGCCACGATGACCTGGGCTTGGGTGTTGCCGTAATCCGAATAGACCCCGACCACAGGCAGCACCCAATCATCCCCCAAATCGATGGTCGCGCCCGGCCAGAGGTCCAGCCGGCGGGCCAATTGTTCGTTGATCAATGCGCCTTTTTGGGCGTGCAAACTTGCCCAGGGCGTGTCGCTTGCGGCCAAAAGCGGCCAGTGGTCGCTGTAGGTTGGGTGATCAATGATGCCAAAGACGTCTGCAGGTTGCCCCTGGACGCGGCGCTCTTCTGACCAGATCGGCAGAATGGCCTCGGCCTGCGGGTCCACAATGGCCAGCATTTGTTTTGCTTCGTCTTGTGTCCGGGCCGTGACATACAGCTCTGAGACCAGCCGTTGATCCAGCCAGCCGATGAACGTGGTGCGAAAGGCGCCAACCATCGTGCCAACGCCAATGTTGGCCGACAATGCCAACAGCAAAGCCATCAGCGCCAGCGACAGGGCAGGCACCTGTTGGCGCGCATCCGCCAGCATCCATTCCGACAGCGCCCCGCGCGCCAAGGGTCGTGCGGCGCTCAAGAGGCCAAGCAAAGCAGCAGGCAACGCAAGGGCTGCCCCGATCAGCAAAAGCGCCAAACACGCAAACCCAGAGATCAGCGACCCGCCCCAAATGCCAAACCCGGCAGAACACACCAGCATCACGCCCGATGCCGCCAATTGCCATCTGATCTGCCGCCCCGAGACCAGCGCCCAGGCCCGGGGTCTGGCCGGTGCCAAAAGCGGCAACTGCGATACGCGCCACAAGGCTTGCGCCCCCGCCGCGGCTGTGCCCAAAAGCGTGATCGCCAAGGCCGACAGCGCCCAAGCGGGATCAAAGCTCAGCGTGCCGTCGATAGAGGCACCGTAAAGCCCGCGCAACGTCCCGGCCACGCCCGGCAAAAGTGCTGCGGCAATGGCATAGCCCAAGACCAGCCCAACCACACCGGCCAAAAGGGCAAAGACCAAAAGCTCTGCCGCCAACAGGCGCAGCAAATGCCCCAAAGGCACGCCAAGCGCGCGCAGCGTGCGAAAGGTGCCGCGCCGTTGTTCAAAGGCAAGCCCGATGGCCGATTGGACGATGAAAAGACCAACCGCAAAAGACAAAAGCCCAAAGGCCGTGAGGTTGAGGTGAAAGCTCGCGGTCAGCTGCGCAATATCCGTGCCGTCCTCTGGGCGCACCAGATCAAGCTGGGTCACATCGCTCAGCGCAGGCAAGCCACGTGGCTGGTCGGGCAACACAAGGAGGTGCGACAGCCGCGTCTGGTCCAAGAGGCGCTGCGCGACGGTCACGTCGGTCAGAACCGTGCCACGCGGCACATCCGCAACCGTGACGACCGAGCCGACATCCAGGCTCTGAGCGGCGGCAAGGTCTTCGGGCGAGGCCAGCAGAATGCCCGCGCCGCTGACGAATGCAGCAAGATCCAGGTCGCTCTCGGCCAGCCCGCTCAGCCCGGGGCGTGGCGGGCTGCTGAGCGGGTCGATCCCCACAATCTGCAACCCATTGGGCACAACCCCTTCCAAAACCGGAGAGACAAGCCACCCCGCCCGTCGCAGGGCTGCGAAATCGGCCAAGGTGATATCGGGGCCAATCAGCCGGTCATAGGATGTCTGCCCAAGCGCGTCCGCTGCGGCGGCATAGCTTTTGCGCGCCTCGGAATTCACCGCCTGAACGCCCGACCAAAGCGCGGTGGCGAGGGCAAGGCCCAAGGCCAGTGTCACAGCCTGGATCGGATGACGCCGCCAATGCGCCACAAGCGCCATCCACGTGGCGCCTGTCACGACAATGCGCCCTGGCGCAGGTGCACCCGGCGCGACAAACGCGCGGCCACCGTTTCGGAATGGGTCACCAGCAAAAGTCCCGCACCCGTCTCGGCGACCAAGGCCAGCATCAAATCCAGCACATCTTGCGCTGTGCTTTCATCCAGGTTTCCCGTCGGCTCGTCGGCCAAAACCAGCGGCGGGCGATGCGCCACAGCGCGCCCAATGGCGACCCTCTGTTGCTGCCCACCAGAGAGCTCTTCTGGATAGCGGGTCAGCAAGCGGCCGATCCCCAATCGATCGATCACCGTCTCAGACCAGGCTTGGTCCAGGCGGCCCGTCAGACGGGCTTGGAAATCCAGGTTTTGCTGGACGGTCAGCGATGGGATCAAGTTCAACTGCTGAAAGACAATGGCCACCTTTTCGCGCCGAAGCGCTGCGCGCGCGTTTTCGTCAAGCTGTGTGATCTCTTGCCCATCGACGCTGATCGCGCCTGCATCAACGGTCTCAAGACAGCCGATGCAATGCAACAGCGTGCTCTTGCCCGAGCCGCTTTCGCCGGTCAATGCAATGCTCTCACCAGCATGCAGATCCAGCGAAACGCCATTCAAAACTGGCAAGTCGCCTTCTGCTGTCGCAAAGCTCTTGCGCACATCGCGCGCGGTCAAAATTGCATCGCTGGCCATCTGGCAATGCTAGCAGGATGGCGTGCGCGGGAAAGGGGCGGGCGCGCGCAATTGAAGCTTCTGCGACCATCTGCGCAGTTCCGCATTGCTGCGCTTGGACGGCTCTCCTAAGTTCGCAGGCGACACGCAAGGAGACAGTCATGAGCACGTTCGACGAAGATTTGTTTGAATTGGGTTTGGCCCAACGCAAAGGCACGCTTGGTGCCGCCTATGTAGAGAAAAATCTGGCCGCAGCGGACGATTTCACCCGCCCGTTTCAAGAGGCGATGACCGCGTGGTGCTGGGGCTTTGGTTGGGGCGACGAGGTGATCGACGCAAAAACCCGCAGCATGATGAACCTCTCGATGATCGGCGCCTTGGGCAAAATGCATGAATGGGAAATTCACTGCCGCGGCGCGATCACCAATGGTGTCAGCAAAGAAGAAATCCGGGCCATCATCCACGTCGTCGGGATCTACTGCGGCGTGCCGCAGGCGTTGGAGTGTTTCCGCGTGGCCAAAAAAGTTTTGGCAGAAGTTGAGGCTGCAGAGGCTTGACCTTCCAGTGACTGGAGGGCTTATGTCAGAGGTCAATCTGACGAAAAGCCCTCCTGATGACTGCGACTGTTACGCTCTCTCTCACTGGTTTGTCCTGCGGCGCCTGCGCTGCGCGGGCCAGTTCCGCGTTGAATGACGCCGCAGGCGTTGCGGCGGCACAGGTCAATCTGGCCACCGAACGGGCGACCGTCACATTGGCCAGCCACGATGATCTGCACCAGGCGCTCAGCGCGCTTGATCAGGCGGGGTATCCCGCCAAACATGACACGATCACGCTGCAGCTCGACGGGCTCAGCTGTGCATCTTGCGTTGCCCGCGTAGAAGCGGCGCTTACCGCGCTTCCGGCTGTGCAATCCGCTTCGGTCAATTTGGCGGCGCAAATGGCTCAGGTTGATGTCGTCGCGGGGGCCGCTCGGCCCGTCGATCTGATCGATGCTGTCGCCAAAGCAGGCTACAAAGCCACGCCCACGCAGCAAGACACCGATCCCGGTTTTTCCGATCATTCCGAGGAAATCGCCGTGACCGGGCTGAACACCGCCATCGCTGGTGCCTTGGCCTTGCCCGTCTTTGTTCTGGAAATGGGCAGCCACGTGTTTCCGGCCTGGCATCACATGATTGCATCCAGCATCGGCATGCAGGGCAGTTGGCTGGTTCAGTGGATGCTCACAACGCTAATTCTGTTGGGCCCGGGGCGGGTCTTCATGCGCAAAGGCTGGCCCGCGCTGTGGCGTCGCGCGCCGGATATGAACAGCCTCGTCGCACTGGGGACGGGGGCGGCCTATCTCTATTCTTGCGTGGCGACCTTTTTGCCCGCCATGCTGCCGACCTCTGCCCGTGCCGTCTATTTCGAAGCGGCTGCGGTCATCGTTGTTCTGATCCTGCTGGGCCGCTGGTTCGAAGCCCGCGCCAAGGGCCGAACCGGCGCGGCCTTGCGCGCGCTGGCCAAGTTGCGTCCGCAGACAGCCGAGCGCCTGACGCCAGAGGGCAGCGAGACCATCGCGCTGGGCCAAATTCGCACCGGCGACATCCTTCAGGTGCGCCCAGGGGCCGCCATGCCCGCCGACGGACGTGTCACCGAAGGCACCAGCTTTGTCGATGAAAGCATGCTCACGGGCGAGCCGTTGCCCGTTGAAAAAGCCATCGGCGACGAGGTCACCGGCGGCACGATCAATGGCGAAGGACGGTTGCACGTCAAAGTTACTCGTGCGAGCGCGGAAAGCACCCTCAGCCAAATTATGCGCATGGTGGCGGATGCCCAAGGGGCGAAACTGCCGATCCAGGCGCTGATCGACCGGGTAACGCTTTGGTTTGTGCCTGCCGTCCTCACGATCGCCGCGCTGACGATTGTGTTGTGGCTGGTCTCGGGCTCGTTGACCTATGCCTTGGTTGCGGGGGTTTCGGTTCTTATTATTGCCTGCCCCTGTGCAATGGGGCTGGCGACACCCACGTCGATCATGGTGGCCACCGGCCGGGCCGCCGAGATGGGCGTCCTGTTCCGCAAAGGAGACGCTTTGCAGCGTTTGGCCGAGGTCGACGTGATCGCCTTTGACAAAACCGGCACCTTGACCCAAGGCCACCCATCTTTGACGCGGATCGATCCGGCAAACGGATATGATGCGGCGCAGATGCTGGCCCTGGCCGCGGCTGTGGAGGCCGGGTCAGAGCATCCGATTGCCCGCGCTTTGGTCGCAGCCCAGCCCGGCCCTCTGTTGCCTGCAACGGAGTTCCAGACGCGCACGGGCCAGGGGGTCTTGGCCCAGGTCGACGGCCACAGCGTCATCGTGGGCACCGCTGATCTGTTAGAGGATCGCTCGGTCGCTGTTCTGGCACCGGACTGGACAGGTGCTGCGTCCGAGGCAGGCGAGACCGTGATCTACGTCGCGATCGACGGCACGCACGCCGGAACGCTTGCCGTGACGGATCCGATCAAAGCAACCAGCGCGGACGCCCTGCGGGCTTTGCGCGATTTGGGCTGCGAATTGGCGATGATTTCGGGCGACGCGCCTGCAACGGCCAAGGCCATCGCACAGGACCTTGGCATCGCCACAGTGACAGCCGGTGTGCGCCCAGATGGCAAAGTCGCGGCCCTTGAGGCCCTGCAAACAGATGGCACGCGCGTGGCCTTTGTGGGTGACGGCATCAACGACGCCCCCGCGCTTGCGTCCGCGCATGTTGGTATTGCGATTGGCACCGGCACGCATATCGCGATGGAGGCCGGCGACGTGGTGCTCATGTCGGGTGATCCCAAAGCGGTGGTTGATGCTCTGCGGGTGTCGCGGGCGGCGATGGGCAATATCCGTCAGAACCTCTTTTGGGCCTTTGGCTATAACACGGCGCTGATCCCGGTTGCGGCGGGCGTGCTTTATCCAGCCTTTGGCATCTTGCTCTCGCCGGTGTTCGCCGCGGCTGCGATGGCGGCCTCTTCGGTTTTTGTGGTCGCCAATGCGCTGCGGTTGCGCCGCTTGCGTGCGGCCGAGTGAAAGGATGAATGATCCATGAATATCGGTGATGTCGCCCGCCAATCTGGTCTGCCGTCAAAAACCATTCGGTATTACGAAGAAATTGGCCTCATCACGCCCGATCGCGGCAGCAACGGCTATCGCGACTTTTCTCAGAATGATCTGCACAAGCTGAACTTTCTCGCCCGCGCGCGGGCGTTGGGGTTCAGCATCGAGGATTGCCGCAGCTTGCTTGCGCTATACGAAGACCAATCCCGCGCGAGCGCGGATGTCAAAGAGATTGCCAAAGGGCATCTGGATCTGATCGACCAAAAAATCGCCGAGCTCCAAGGGATGAAGGCAACGCTTGGGCATCTGGTCGCCTGCTGCGCGGGCGATGATCGCCCCGATTGTCCCATTCTGGATGATCTGGGCGCGCTCAGCGCTGCGCCCACAGCCTAGGGTCAGGACCCTAAATCAAAAAGCCGCCGGCCTTTTCGTGGCGCAACAGCGCGACTTTGGTCTCGACGCCGCCAGCCCCGGAAAAGCCCACCAGCTTGCCATTGGCACCCATGACCCGGTGGCACGGAATGACAACCGGGATCGGATTTGCTCCGCAGGCTTGTCCAACGGCCTGTGCCGTTACGCCAAGCGCTTTGGCGATGTCGCCGTATGTGCGCGTTTCTCCGAAGGGAATCGCCTGCATCGCGGCGCAGACGTCCTTTTGAAAGGCCGACGCATCGACGCGCACCGGCACGGCAAAATCGCTCAGACCGCCCGCGCAATAGAGCGCAAGCTCGTCCACCGCCTGATCCAAAACCGGGCTGGCATCTTCGCGTGCCGCCTTGGCCCAAGTGATCCGCGTGATCGCCTGATCATCTGCAAAAAGGCAAAGCGTGCCAAAAGGTGTTTGTGCTGTGCGCGTGAACATAGGCCCAATTGTGCATCGCACCGACGCCTGCGCAATCCGAAAACGGATCAATCGCGCGGCGCCTGCAAACTGCGGCGACGCAAGAGAAAACCGACATCCATGTCGCGATTTCGTCAGAATCGCCTAAAATTTAGGCCATTCTGGGGGAATGGATGCTGAACTGAGATACCACACCCTGCTCGAGGCCGCGCGCCATGTTTATGAGGGTCATGCAGAGCTGACGGACTTTGTGCCCTTTCCCAAAGATGTGCGCAGACAGCCCATTGTGCCACAGGCCCATCCCTGCAGCACGCTGTTTCAAAATGACGACGCACTCAAAAGCGTGCCGTATCCCGATTTGCAACAGGCCATCGTGGGGGCCGCACCTGTCGCCCATTGGCGCGAGACCTATAAGGACACCGATATCGGCGCAGATTTCCTGACCCGCTTTGGATGTTATTGCATCATCGGCGAAGGCGGGCCTTATCTGTCATCAGACATCCGCCTCTACATGGTCTATATGCCTGCGCATTTCTATTATCCCTGGCACCACCATCCGGCAGAAGAGATCTATCTCGTTGTCTCTGGATCGGCCCTGTTCAAAAAGGGGATGTGCGCAGACGAGGTTTTGTTGCCGGGTCAGACGTCGTTCCACAAAAGCAATCAACCCCATGCGATGGCGACCCAGGAAGAGCCGGTGCTGTGCCTTGTCGCATGGCGGGACCAGTTCGAGACGCCGCCGGTCTGGACGCCGCAAATGGATGTGGCAGACGGGACGCGGGATGCGGCTTATGCCGAAGGGGTCCGGTAGCTCAGCGTGCGGGCGTGCAAACGCTCCATCGCCGCATCCTCAAGCCCCAAGACCCGTAAATTCTGGATCAGCGAATCGAGATAGGCGAAATTTGTGCCAAGGCTGCCCTCGGCGACGGCGATCATCTGTGCAGCGGTGTCTTCTGAGAGCTCGGGGATATAGCGGTGATTGCTTTGGTCGATCACAAAGACCAAAGCCTCGACCGCGCCTTGCGGCGTGTCGACGGTCATGAAACGGGGCCGATAAGACCCGGCAAACATCTCGCGGCGCCACATATAGCGCGTCTCGGGCTCGACAAGCGGGGCCGGTATCCGAAAGACGACACCATCGCATTGCCCGCCTTGGTCAAGGGCTGCCATGAGACCGGGTTGATCATAGCTGCCGCGGCCGTTCTGCAGACGCATGCAAAAGCGCCGTTGCCAGCCGGACAGGGTGCCGTAGCGATATTCATCAAGCTGAACCGCCGGATCCCAGATGAGCGAGCCATAGGCGAAAACCCAAAGATCCTGATCCCATCGTCCGCCCAGCACGGATTGCCGATTGGCCTCGCGCGCGTCATGGTCCATGCGCCAACCCGGCGGCCAGCCTTCCTCGGCGGCCTGAACATCCAGCTCATCATAGCGCGATTGCTCAAACCGCATCTCGGAGACATCAGGAGGCGTGATTTGACCGATCAAAGCGGGCGTATGGCGGAAGACATATGGGTCAAAAGGCATAAAGCCCGTGTAGCGCGACTGGGCCCGAAAGGGCCAGCCCTTGCGTGGCGTTACAGACCGCGGTCTGTTGTGAGGCCGAGCCTGTCGCATCCCGCAGGCGGGATGCGACCGATGCGAGGGGTTTCACCCCTCGCGCTCCCCGAGAGTATTTGAGTCCAAAAGAAGCCCCGGGGGCGGGACATGCCCCGGGGTCCGCGTGGTTGGGTCTTTGGGTCAGGACCCTAGGACAGGGCCGTGTTGCAGCGTGCGCAGACGCCGGGATGGGCATGGAGGCCCACATCTGGCAGGACTTTCCAGCAGCGCATGCATTTGCTGCCTTTGGCTTTTTCGAAGGTCACGCTGACGCCATCGACCTCGGGCATGGAGAAGGCATCGCCGGGTGGTTGGTCTGTTGAGACGGTGATGCCCGAGGTGATGCAGATGTCATCAAAGGCAATTGTGCTCAGCAGTTCGGCGGTGGCCTGATCGACATAGACAATCGGCGCGGCTTCGAGGGAGGCGCCGATGACTTTTTCGATCCGTTGTACCTCGAGGGCGCCGGTCACTGTGCGGCGGACTTGTCGGATGCGGGCCCATTTCTCGGCGAGCTTTGGGTCGCGCCATGTGTCGGGCGTGTCGGGCATATCGACCAGGTGGACCGAGCTTTGATCGCCGGGGTGACGTTCGAGCCAGACCTCTTCCATTGTGAAGACCAGGATCGGGGCCAGCCAGGTTGTCAGACGTTCAAAGAGCAGGTCCAACACCGTGCGGGCCGCGCGGCGGCGCAGGGTGTTTCCGTCGCAGTAAAGCGCGTCTTTGCGGATGTCGAAGTAATAGGCCGAGAGGTCGACGGTGGCGAAGTTGAAGATGGCCGAGAAGACGCCCTGGAAATCGAAGGCGGCATAGCCTGTGCGCACGGTTTCGTCCAGTTCGGACAGGCGATGCAGCACCCAACGTTCCAGTTCAAGCATGTCTGCGGCGTCGACGCGATCGGCTTCGGTGAAATCGCTGAGTGAGCCCAGCATGAAGCGCATCGTGTTGCGCAGGCGGCGGTAGCTGTCGGCGGTATTCTTTAGGATCTCTGGGCCGATGCGCTGGTCGGCTGTGTAATCGGCCTGTGCCACCCAGAGGCGGAGGATATCAGCGCCGTATTGGTTGATGATTTCCTGTGGGGCGATGATGTTGCCGATCGATTTCGACATCTTGAACCCTTTTTCATCAAGGGTCATGCCATGTGTCACCACGTTGCGATAGGGCGCGCGTCCGTTGGTGCCGACGGATTGCAAAAGCGAGGAATGGAACCAGCCGCGGTGTTGGTCGGTGCCTTCCATGTAGACATCTGCGACGCCGTCGTCTGTCCCGTCGGGCCTGTCGCGCAAGACAAAGCTGTGGGTCGAGCCGGAATCGAACCAGACGTCTAGGATGTCAAAGACCTGGTCATAGGCATCCGGGTCGACGATCCCGCTGAGGAAACGCTCTTTGGCACCGTCTTCGTACCAGGCGTCGGCACCTTCGGTTTCAAAGGCCTCGACGATGCGGCTGTTGACGGCCTCGTTGCGCAACAGAAAGTCATCATCGGTTGGCAAGGCGCCTTTCTTGGTGAAGCAGGTCAACGGCACACCCCAGGCGCGCTGGCGCGACAAGACCCAGTCAGGGCGCGTTTCCATCATGGAATAAAGGCGGTTGCGGCCGGATTGCGGGGTCCATTTGACTTGGTCGATTTCGTGCAAGGCACGGGCGCGAATGGTGAATGTATCGGCGCCAATCGTCATCTCTTTGTCGATGGCAGCAAACCATTGCGGCGTGTTGCGGTAGATCACCGGCGCTTTGGAGCGCCAGGAATGCGGGTAGGAATGTTTGATCTTGCCGCGCGCGAGCAAACCGCCCACCTCGGCCAGCTTGTCGATGACGACTTTGTTGGCGGTGCCTTCGCCGCCTTTGCGGCTGAGGATGTAATTGCCGCCGAAGAAGGGCAAATCATCGCGGAACCGACCGTCGTCCATGACGTTATAGGTGATGACCTGTTGCAGCATGCCCAGATCGCGATAGAGCTCGTATTCCTCCATCCCGTGCGAGGGGGCGCAATGGACAAAGCCGGTGCCTTCTTCGTCGCTCACGAAATCGGCGGCACGGAAGTCGCGGATGTCATCCCATTCGCCGTTTGCCCCTTCGGCACCGCGCAGTGGGTGGGTGAGCTTGACCTGGGCCAGATCGTCTGCGGTGACATCGCTGAGGCGGCGGTACATGGTCTCGTCCAGGCGCGCCTTGCCCAAGACGTCAGCGGCCATTTTGTCAGCGAGGATATAGCGCTCGCCAATCCGGGCCCAGCATTCCTCGGGCCGCCCGGTGATCTCGTAGAGCCCGTAAGAAACGTTTTCGCCATACACCACAGCCTTGTTCGAGGGCATGGTCCAGGGTGTTGTGGTCCAGATCACGACATAGGCGTCGCGCAACATGCCACCCCGGACTTGATCCGGGGCCGAGGCGGTTTGCGGCCCCGGCTCGGGGGCCGGGGAGAGTGCAGGCTCGGGGGCCGGGGAGGGCGCCGGGGTGTCTTCTAGGTGGACTTTGAACTTTACCCAGATCGTAAAGCTTTCTTTGTCGTGGTATTCCACCTCGGCCTCGGCCAGGGCGGTTTGTTCGATGGGCGACCACATGACCGGCTTGGAGCCCTGATAGAGCGTGCCGTTCATGAGAAACTTCATGAATTCTTCTGCGATCACGCGCTCGGCGTGGAAATCCATCGTCAGGTATGGCTGGTCCCACGATCCGGTGATGCCCAGGCGTTTGAACTCTTCGCGCTGAACGCCGACCCAATGATCGGCAAAGCGGCGGCATTCGGCGCGAAAGTCGTTGATGGGCACGTCGTCTTTGTTCTTGCCCTTCTTGCGGTATTCTTCTTCGATTTTCCACTCGATCGGCAGGCCGTGGCAATCCCAGCCGGGGATGTAGCGGCTGTCGAACCCCATCATTTGATGCGAGCGAACGATCATGTCCTTGATCGTTTTGTTCAATGCGTGGCCGATGTGGAGATTGCCGTTGGCATAGGGCGGGCCGTCATGCAGGCAAAAGACCGGGCGGCCTTGGGCGGCGCGCAATGTGTCGTAAACGCCGATCTTTTCCCAGCGGTCAAGCCAGGCGGGTTCTCTTTTGGGAAGGCCCGCGCGCATGGGAAAGTCGGTTTTCGGCAGGCTAAGCGTGTCTTTGTAGTCGGGTGTGTCGGCGCACATTTCAGGCGTCCTTACATTCTTCGGGTGTCGTTTGATGATCTCTTGGGTCGGTGCGGATGGCCCAGACACCTTTGCCCGGCGTCTCTGTCAGCTCAGAGCGCCGGGGATATAATTCGAATAATGACGACAAAAGGGGTCATAATGGCGGCCTTATAGGCAGCCGCGCACAGGCTCACAAGCCCCGGCGTGACGCTTGCGCGCTTCAGTCCGATCCGGCGCCAAAGACGCCGGTCAAAGCGCGTTTGATCAACTGCCGCGCACGGGGGCGATCCTGCGCAACAAAGGGCAGGGGACGGCACACCTCCATCGCCGCGACGCCAACCCGCGCAGTCAGGGCGCCATTGACCAGACCTTCGCCAAATCGCCGCGACAGCTTGGCCAGAACGCTGCCGCCCAACAGGGGCTCAAGCAGGTCGTCGCCTGCCGCAACGGCCCCTGTGGCCACCAAATGCCCCAGCACGGCGCGGGTCAGACGCCAACCGCCCAAAGTCCCCGACCGCCCGCCATAGATCTCTGCAATGCGCCGGATCATGCGCAGATTGGCACTGAGCGCGGCAACCACATCTGCCAAGGCAATGGGGACAAGTGCCGTGACCGTCGCGACCTGCCTTGCGGCGGCCTCGACCTCGCGGGATGCCGCTGCATCAAGCGGCGCCATAAGCTCGCGCTCGGCCAGTTGAAGCAGCCCGCTGGCATCCAACTGATCACCCTTCAGCTCGCCAAAGCGCTCTCTGGCCCAGCGCATGTCCTCGCGTCCGGCATAAAGGCCATCCAGCTTTGCGCACAGATCGCGCGCAGGGGCGAGGGCGTTTGTCTCAAGCGCCTGTGCGGCGGCGTGGCGGTAGGTGTCGATGCGCGCAAGCCGGCGCAACGCCAAAACCTCGCGCAGGGCGATGATCAGCGCAACCAGCACAAACGCCCCCAAAAGCACCGCAAAAGCAAAGCCCAGGATGGGCTGGCGCGTGACCCAGCTGAGGACAAAATCCCAGGCCGCAGCCGACAATGCCGCGGTAAAGACCGCCGCCAACAACCCCCAGAACCACCGAGCAAGCTGCGAAGGACGCCGCGCCGCCCAATGTGCGGCGGCTTGCATCGCGCGTCCGTCCGGCGCAGCGACCGGGGTCTGATCCGGCACCGGCGGGGCTTCGGCCACGCTTGGCGCTGCTGTTTTGTCGTCCAACTCGATCAACACAGGACCTTTGGCCATCAGATGTCCTCTTCTTGCCAGACATAGCGAATATCGGGCAGCTGTTCGTCATTGCCCGCGCCCTCTGTGCGTTCTGCTTCGGTAAACCCATGCCGCAGATAAAAACGTTGCGCCCCGGCGTTCTTCTGAAAGGTCCACAGCGACAGCTCAGAGTGATCGTGCTGCATCCGCCGGATGAGGGCCGCGCCAATCCCCTGATCGCGCTGATCGCCCAAGACATAAAGCGCATGCACGCTGGCCCCCTCGCGCGCAACAAAGCCCGCGATGCCGCTGTCGGTTTCGGCCACCGTGACCCAGCCGCGTTCAATCATGTGCCCGGCGAAACTCAGATCCTCGGCGCGGCTGTGAATGCGCGGCATCCAGGGCGTTTCATCGATGAAAGCCGAGAGAATGGCGCCGACCCGCCCCGCGTCCGTGGGCCGCGCAGAGCGCAGCGTCGGGCCACTCATAGCTTGTCTCCGATCAAGAATTCTGCGGCGCGATCCAGGCGGATATGCGGCGGCCCATCGCCGGGGCGCAGGCTCATTTCCGCGGGGGCAAAGCGCATGACTTTATAATCCCCGTCCAACCAGCCCTCAGCCCCCGCACGCGCCGCACCCAACAGCTTTGACGGATCGTCCGGCAAATCGCCGGGGTAAAACGCAGCGGGCTTGCCAGTGTCGAGCAATGTACCACGCACCGCGCCAAGCGCATGGCCGTCGTGCTGGATCATCTCTTCGGTTGTGGCGCGCATCGCGGCGATGGCCATCGCCTCGGTCTCGGCGCCTGCAAAATCGGCCTTGTCGCGGGCATCGCGCACAAGTGCGGCCATGATATCGGTCAGCTGTCGGTGCTGTTCGTGATGCAGATGATCGGCCTTTGTGGCTGCAAACAGGATACGCTCCACCCGGCGGCCCATGAACAATTGCGACAAGAACGCATTTGAGCCGGGCCGAAAGGCCCCCAAAACGTCCTTCATCGCGCGGCGTAAATCTTCGACAGCAGGCGGTCCGGCATTGATCGCGCCCAGCGCGTCCACCAACACGACCTGCCGGTCGATACGCGCAAAATGGTCCCGAAAGAACGGACGAATGACCTGCGATTTATACGCCTCGAACCGCCGCTGCATTTCGCGCCCCAGCGACCGGCGCGGAAAAGACCCCGCAGGCAGCGGCGCAAAGGTCAATACGGGCGAGCCCTCCATTTCACCGGGCAACAAGAACCGACCGGGTGTGCAATCGGAATACCCCGCCGCCCGCGCAGCCGTCAGATAGCCTGTAAAGGCCTGGGCCAAGGATTTGGCGGCAACTTCGTCCAAGGCGGCTTGGGCATCCGTCGCCGCCAATTGCGCAAAAAAGGCCGCAGCCTCGGGCCGTTTTTCGATCCGGGCGAGCGTCTCTTGCGACCATGTCTCAAAGTCCAAAGACAAAAGCCCAAGGTCCATCAGCCATTCGCCGGGGTAATCCACAATATCCAGATGCACTGTCCGCGGCCCCTGAAACCCGGCCAAAAGGCCCGAGGGCCGCACGCGCAGCGACAGGCGCAATTCACTGATCGAGCGTGTGCTATCAGGCCAGGCAGGCGGCCTGCCAGTGATGGCCGCAAGATGGGCCTCATAATCAAATCGCGGGATCGTGTCATCGGGCTGCGGTTGCAAAAACGCGGCCTCGATCCGCCCTTCGGATTGCGCCAGCAAATGCGGCATACGTCCGCGATCCAGCAGATTGGCGACCAAAGATGTGATGAACACTGTCTTGCCCGCCCGCGCCAACCCGGTCACGCCCAAGCGCAGCGTTGGTTGGCTGAAAAGGTCCTCGCCCGTGGCATAGAGCCCGTCGACAACGTTCCGCGCGCCGTCCGCAAGTGTCGAAAGTACCACCGGGCTTATGTTCCTTCATCGTCGTATGAGAGGTAACATAAGTTCGCCCCATCGGCGTTGCCAGAGGGGATTGCCGCAGGCCCCACGCTCGGCTAGGCGGGCGGGATGAACCGTTATGCGCTTTTGGTGGAATATCATGGTGGCCCGTTTGCCGGCTGGCAGCGTCAGGCCGATCAGCCGTCTGTTCAGGGCGCCATCGAAGCGGCTCTGGCCAAGCTTGAGCCGCGCGACCACACGATTGCCGCCGCCGGGCGCACCGATGCAGGCGTTCACGGCCTTGGGCAAGTGGCGCATTGCGATATGGAAAAAGACTGGGATCCATTTCGCCTGTCCGAGGCGCTCAACCACCATCTCAAGCCAAATCCCGTCGCCATTCGGGCCTGCGCCTTGGTGGACGCCGATTGGCATGCCCGGTTTTCGGCGCTCGAACGGCGCTATGTGTTTCGGCTGCTGATGCGCCGCGCGCCCGCCACCCATTTGGCCGGTCTCGTTTGGCGCGTGAACCATGACCTTGACGCGGAGGCGATGCAAAAGGGGGCCGATCACCTGCTGGGCCGCCATGATTTTACGACGTTCCGCTCTTCGATCTGCCAAGCCGACAGCCCGGTCAAAACGCTGGATCGCCTGCATGTCGCGCGCGTTGAAACCGAACACGGGCCAGAGATCCGCTTTGACGTGCGCGCCCGGTCTTTTCTGCACAACCAGGTGCGCAGCTTTGTGGGCACGTTAGAGCGTGTGGGCGCCGGGGCGTGGCAACCCGGCGATGTCAAAGCCGCACTTGAGGCCAAAGATCGCGCCGCCTGTGGCCCGGTGTGTCCGCCCGGTGGTCTGTATCTCGCAGGTGTGGGCTATCCCACCGATCCGTTTGCGATGACCGCAACTGGGGCTCTGGGCGCTTAGTCGAGGTCCATCAACCCCGCGCCAGCCCCACTCTCGCGCGAGGCTGCGCTGTCAGGCACATAGGTCAGCTTGGCCAGGTCATCCATCTGCTGCAGCAAAGACCCCGGCACCAAAAGCCGATCAGGCCGCGCCAGTTTTGACGGCTCGGCCGTCATCAATTTCGCCTGCACCTGCTGGCCTTCAAAGGTCACGACGCTGGCACAGGGCAAGGCCTCGATCACAGATTTCAACAGCTGCGGCGCATCGCTTTTGCCTGACCAAGGCTGGCCTTTGATCGACGCGGCCTCAATCACCCGCTCCGCATCCAGCGAGATGTCCAGGATCATCTCGTGATCCTCCAACGCCTGTGCAATGTCTGCGGCATCGCGCCCTTCGGCCAGATGCCGCGCCACGCCCGCCGCAAACCGCGCGGCTTGGGCAAATGGCACGCCAGCCCCGCGCGCGGCGCGTTCGGCCAAGGCTTGCGTTTCTGTCCAGGACCGATTCATGCCAACGGCTCCGGCAGCCACCAATCATCGGCACGTTTATCCAGCTGATGCGCCAACGGCGCCCCCTGAGCAAGCGTCACACGTGTCCAGAGGTCCGACTTGGGATCAAACCGCGTGGCGCCAAAAAAGGAGAGTTTACAACGAAGCATGTCGATCGGCAGGCAATCTGCGGCAATAAGGTTATCCCTGATGTCGGCGTAGGGGTACCGCTCTGCAAGGGCTACCCGCGATATTGCCCAAGCATGCTGCGGAAAGGAGGCGAGAAACGCCGAAATAACGCAATTTTGATCCGGCAGGTCTCCGTAAAGCGCAGTAATGCAGCGGCTGACATGCAACGGGCTTTCCAGATCCGCGCCGGCCTCGGCATAGCGGTCGCCGATGCGGGGCTCTAACTTGGCGGCGCTGACATACCAAAACCGGCGGCTGTTTTCGGCCTCGTCATAGGCGATGTCGGTTGCCCAGCCAAAGTGCTGCTCGATGGCCGCTTTGACGGCGGCGGTGCCTTCAAACGCATGCGGCGTCGCGCCAAAAGGATCGCCCATACAGTCGCTTAGGCCGTCCACCACGTCGCCCGCCACTTCGATCAAAAGCGCACAGACCAGCTCCTGCAACGCCAGCGACCCGCTCAAACTGGCCTCATAAATGGCATCCAGGCTCTCGTGATCCGTCACCGTCGGCGCAAAGGCTGCCCATTCCACCGCAAGGTCCCGCAGCACCCTGTCGTGGTCCGGGTCCGGCACGCGCCAGCCCTCCAGATGGCGACCGGCGCGCTCTGCCAGATCGCTCAGACGCGCGGCCCGTGCCACATCCATCCCAAGCGCGCGCGCCCGCGCCAGGGCCGTCTCGCGCGCCATCATCCAATTGTTCAGCAAAACAGGATGGCTCACCAAAAAGGGCGCCATCCCAAGGCCCGTCGCGTTGCCAATGCCAAGACCGCGCGCCAATCGATCGTCCAGCCTCTGACCGCCCAGGTATGACACCAGATCAATCGTTGCATGCCGTATGAGCCACACGGTCAACATCTCAACCGCAAAAGGCCCCGACACGCCCGGGCGATCCGCCACGATATGCCGATCCGCGATGCCAAACTTGCCGTTTCCGTAAACCGCCGTGGTGCGCATCAGATACCCGATCTCGGCCAGCCGTGCCGCATCTGGCTGGTGGCCCGCGCGCAGCGCGCCGACGACATGCTCCCACAGGCGCACCGACTTGTTGGCGCGGCTCAGCACCAGGTCTTTTTCAGTGAACCGTCCGGCCTCTTGCTTGGGCGCTTCGGCACAGATCCGGGCGATATCCTCGGTCTGTGGTACGCCGTCAAACAGCACAAAAGCCGCGTCCCACGCGGTCGCAATCACCCGATCACTGCGCGCCTCTGGCGGCAAATCCTGCGTGACCATGACCAGCGAATAAACATGACCCCTCAGCGTGACCTGATAGACCGCATGCCCAAAGCCCTCGGCGCTCATCTCCCACACGGGCCGCGTGACCACAGCCTGACTGTCCGCCAAATCCCGCATCAAAACGCGCAGAAACGACAGACGTGTAGGGAAGAACTGACCCATCCGTTTCAGGCGCATCACCACCTCGGGCGGGCGCAATTCGGTTTGCGGTGGCAGGGCGATGTCCTTCATAGCGGCGCAAAGCTCCTGTCATAAAACCGCAGCCAATTCCCACCCAGGATGCCCTCCACCTCTTGCGTGTCAAACCCCTTGGCCCGCAAACCCGCGCGCAGATTGCCGAAATCCAGGTTGGACCGAAACCAGCCGGGCTGCGCAGGAAAGGCCACATCGCTGTCCCAGGCCTTGGTCCAGCGGCCGGCCCGCATCCATTGCACCACCCGGTCCGGCTGCCCCTGACAAAGGTCCGAGCCGATGCCCAAATGCGCCGCCCCAAATCGCTCTGCCGTTTCTGCAACCATCGCGCAAAACGCCTCCAGGCGACAGTCCGACCCGCCTTTCAAATGATGCGGATAGAGCGAAAACCCCAACATCCCGCCGCGCGCGGTCAAGGCCGCCAAAACCTCATCCGAGACATTGCGCGACGCGGCGTGCCAGCGCGCAGGATTGGCATGCGTGATCGCCACAGGCCGCGTCGATTGCGCAATCGCCTCCAGCGTCGACCGCTCGGCGGCATGGCTCATGTCAATCACCAGCCCAACCCGGTTCATCTCGGCCACCGCCTCGCGCCCAAAGGCCGTCAACCCCCGATCCTGATCCGCCTCGTAATGCCCCGTCGCCATCAGCGATTGTGTGTTGTAGCTCAGCTGCATGAACCGCAAACCCAGCTGATGCAGGATCTCGATCCGCCGCAAATTGTCTCCAACAGGCCCAGGCGTCTGCATCCCGAAAAACACCGCCGTCCGACCAAGCGCCTGCGCGCGGCGCACATCCTCCCCAGAGATCCCCCGCAGGATCAGATCGGCATGGGCCTCAAACCGCGCATTCCAAGCCTCCAAATTGGCGACCAGCTCGCCAAAATCCTCGTGATAGGCCACGGTGGCATGCACCGCATCCACACCCCCCCGACGCATCTCTTCAAAGATGGCTCGAGACCAATTGCAATATTGTAGGTTGTCGATCACTGGCGCGCGCATGCCTGACACGCTGTCAGGTTCTAAGCGCTCTGTCACATCCAAAAACGTCGCGCCCCCGCGACTTTTTCTTCTTTTGGATCCAAATACTCAAAAGAAACCGCCCCTCTTCCCACCGCATCACCGGATCAAAACGGGTCGGGGCCGCGGCTTTGGCGCGTCAGCGGCAAAGCCGCGCGGACCGGATCGCGCCAGCGATCCGACCATCGCAGATTGCGCCCTTATACCGGCTCTTGCGTGTATTTCCGCAATTCCGCCCGTGCCACCTGGCGACGATGGACCGCATCCGGGCCGTCCGCCAGACGCAGGGTACGCTGCCCGGTCCAGGCATGGGCCAAAGGCGTGTCCTGGCTCACGCCCTGGCCACCGTGCATCTGCACGGCTTCGTCAATCACCTTCAGCGCTACACGCGGTGCGATCACCTTGATCTGGGAAATCCACGGCGCCGCCGCGCGCGCGTCGCCTTGGTCCATGTACCAGGCCGCTTTGAGGCACAACAGCCGCGCCATTTCGATATCCATCCGGCATTCCGCGATGATGTCGTAATTCGCGCCCAGCTTGGCCAATGGCTTGCCAAAGGCCTCTTTCGCCAACGACCGTTTGCACATCAACTCAAGGGCGGCTTCCGCCTGCCCGATCGAGCGCATGCAGTGGTGGATCCGTCCGGGCCCAAGGCGCCCTTGCGAAATCTCAAAGCCGCGGCCTTCGCCCAGCAGCATGTTTTCCGCTGGCACGCGCACATTGGTAAACCGAATGTGCATATGCCCGTGCGGCGCGTCGTCCCGGCCAAAGACTTGCATCGGGCGCAAAATCTCGATGCCCTCGGTGCCCGCAGGCACCACGATCATGGAATGGCGCGCATGGCGTGGCGCGTCTTCGCCGCCGGTGCGCACCATGACGATATACACTTTGCAACGCGGATCACCTGCGCCAGAGGCCCAGTATTTTTCCCCGTTCAGCACATAGTCATCCCCATCGCGCACGCATGACATCGAGATGTTGGTCGCATCCGAAGACGCCACATCCGGCTCTGTCATCAAATAGGCGGAGCGGATTTCGCCGTTCAGCAGGGGCTTCAGCCAATCCTCTTTCATCTTGGCCGAGCCATAGCGCTCAAAGACTTCCATATTGCCCGTATCCGGCGCCGAGCAGTTGAAGACTTCCGCACCCAGCGGCGTGCGCCCCATTTCTTCGGCAAAATGCGCATATTCAACCGTCGACAGGCCAAAGCCCTTTTCGGAATCTGTCAGGAAGAAATTCCAAAGCCCCGCCGCTTTGGCCTTGGCCTTCAACGTCTCCAGTATCTCTGTCTGTCGCTCGGTGAATTGCCAGCGGTCGCCGGTGTTCACCTCATGCTCGTATTCTTCGTACATCGGTGCGATGTCGTCGCGGATCATGGTGGCGACACGGTCCAGAAGTTCGCGGTTCTCGGGACGCATCCCAAAGTTCATGTCCATGCGGAATCCTCCTCTTTCCGGCGCAGCGTGGCGCGAAAGCACGGGGGTGTCCACAGCCCGCGAAAATGACGCGGGGGCATTTCCCGAAATTGCCAGGCCAGGGCTTTGATCCCGCCAGGATCATACGGCGAACATGCCGCGATCATACGGGGGTTACACAGGCCGCAACCCCAGGATGGCGCGCGCGACCTCTGGCGTGGCGACCGGGCGGTCGTGGGCAGCACAGATCTCGGCGGTGCGCGCCACCAAAGCGGCGTTCGAGGGCGCGAGCGTCTGGCGATCTAGGCGGATGTTGTCTTCCAGCCCGGTGCGGGCATGCCCTCCGGCGGCAATGGACCATGTGTTCAAAACGCTCTGATTGGCACCGATCCCAGCGGCACACCAAGGCGCACCGGGCAAAAGCCGCGTGACCGTTTCCACGTAAAAGTCGAAGACATGCCGATCCGCAGGCATGGCGTTTTTGACGCCCATGACGAACTGGATATAGGGCGTGTCGGTGATCTCGCCGCGCCTGTGCATGGCAACGGCCTGCAGGATGTGCGACAGATCAAAGGCCTCGACCTCGGGTTTGATCTCATAGCGGCGCATCTCTTCGGCCAGCCAGGCAACCAGATCGGGCGGGTTTTCATACACACGGGTCGGAAAGTTGTTCGATCCAACCGACAAAGACGCCATGTCGGGCCGCAGCGGCAGCATCCCGCCCCGGGTCTTTCCTGCCCCCGAACGGCCACCGGTCGAAAACTGGATGATCATGCCGGGGCAGTGCTTTTCCACGCCTTCTTTCAGCCGGGCAAATTTGTCGGGGTCAGACGACGGCGTTTCGTCGGCATTGCGCACATGCGCATGCAGGATGCTGGCCCCTGCCTCAAAGGCGGCATGCGTGCTTTCGATCTGTTCAGCGACCTCGGTCGGAACGGCCGGGTTGTCGGCCTTTGTCGGAACCGACCCCGTAATCGCCACGCAAATGATGCAGGGTGCGCCCATGATCGTCCTCCCAAAACGTCTTGGATGCTGCTGTTGGTGCCGCTCTCTGAACGCGGCGTCAATGGCACAAACTTGCCGAAAAATGGTAAAGACGGGTTTGCGTAACCTGAAAAAGCCATCATATGAACGCCCAAGACGCGGCCTGCGGTTCACCGCTGGCCACCGTTTTTAAAGGCTCATAAAGTGCTGGTCTTTCGGTCTCAGACACGTCAGACCCCGCAGAACAACGACAAAGCGCAACGCCTGGCATGCTCAAAACCCCTGAATTTATCTCTTCGTATTTTCAGCGCCTGTCTGGTGAGAGCTTGCTCATGCGTCTCTTGGGCGAGAGCCTGCGCGAGCATCGGGTCACCTATCTGATCGCCACCTTCGCGATGATCATCGTTGCCGCAGCAACCGCAGGCACGGCGTGGATCATGGGCGAAATCATTGATTCCATGAACGATTCCGAAAACCGGTCGCGGGTCTATTGGGTGGCAGCCGGGGTCTTTGGTCTCTTTTTCGTCAAAGGGGTGGCAAGCTTTGCGCAGCTGGTCTTGATGGCCCGCGCGGGCAACCGGATCGTGGCCCAAAAGCAATCCGACCTCTTTCGCCAATTGCTCAAACAAACCATCGGCTTTTTCAACGTCACCGAATCTTCGGATCTGTTGGTGCGCGTGACGCAAAGCGCCCAGATGGCGCGCCAGGTGATTGATATCATCGTAACCGGCTTTGTGCGCGACACACTTTCGCTGATCGGATTGGTTGCGGTGATGTTCTATCAGCAACCGGTTCTGTCGCTGGTCTGTCTCGTGATCGGGCCCGTGGCGCTCTATGCGGTCCGGCGCATTTTGCGCACGGTGCGCGAGATCATGCAGCAAGAGATGGCAGGCCTTGCCGACATCATCCGCGTGGTCCAAGAGGCGTCAACGGGCGCGCGCGTTGTCAAGGCGTTCGGGCTCGAGCCGCGCATGACCGTTCAGATGGAAAACGCGGTGCGCAAGGTCGAAAAACGGGCCAACAAGATCGTGCGTCTTGAGGCGTCCACAACGCCGATGATGGACACGATCACCGGCCTCGCGATCGCGTCGATTGTGATCCTGAGCGCGGTCAACCTCTTTGGGCGCGAGGCGGGATCCGCTGGCCAGTTGATGTCCTTTGTGACGGCCTTTTTGATGGCCTACGAGCCTGCCAAACGCCTGTCGCGGATGCGCGTCTCGATCGAGGCTGGCATGGTCGGTGTGCGTATGATGTACGAGGTGCTCGACCAACCGGTCACGATGAACGAAAAAGAAACCGCGACGGCTCTGTCCAAGGGGCCGGGCCGGGTTCGGTTGAACAACATCGACTTTGGCTACGGCGAAAACAACACTGTCATCAAAGGCTTGACCCTTGATTGTGCGGCGGGCAAGACAACCGCCCTTGTGGGGCCATCAGGCGGTGGCAAGTCGACGCTGTTGAACTTGATCCTGCGCCTCTACGACCCTGAAAAGGGCGAGGTTTTGATCGATGGCGAAGATATCCGAGACGTCACGTTCTCTTCGCTGCGCGAGAAAATTGCCTTTGTTGGGCAGGACACGTTCCTGTTTGCGACATCGATCATGGAAAACATTCTGTTGGCCCGCCCGGATGCCAGCGAAGAGGATGTGATCCAAGCCGCCAAGATCGCCCATGCGCATGAATTCATCGAAAACCTGCCCGAGGGCTATGAAACCCCTGTCGGCGAGAACGGCACGTTCCTCTCGGGCGGTCAGCGACAGCGCATCGCCATTGCGCGCGCCGTCTTGCGCCGCGCGCCTATCTTGCTGTTGGACGAGGCGACCTCGGCTTTGGACAGCCACTCAGAGGCGCTGGTGCGTGATGCGCTCGAAGCGATCACCGAGGGGGTCACGACGGTGGTTATCGCGCATCGCCTGTCGACCGTCATGAATGCCGATTGCATCTGTTATCTTGAGGCTGGCGAAGTCGTGGAGCAAGGCAGCGTGCAAGAGCTGTTGGCGAAAAAGGACGGCAAGTTCCGCGCTCTCTTTAACGAACAATTCGGCGCTGCGGACCAATTCGCGCAAACGCTGGCCGCTGACTAAAGCGCCCGGAATTGGACCTGATCCCAGGGGGGCGTTTAACCGCCCGCGTCGCAGGGGTCGTTCAAGCATAAGGTCAGGCGCAGCAAGGCGTGAAAGACTGCTGACAGGTTTAGGCTGGCCTGTGCATTAGCCTGGTCAGCATGAGGGAGGACACGCATGTCACACGATTTATCGCGTTATCAGGCGGCCTCGGGCCAGCTTGTTCCGGTCTGGACGCTCGAAGTGCAAACGCTGCCAGAGGATACGGACCGTATTCTGGATGCGGTGATGAAGGTCTATCCGCTTAGCTACGGTCGTTATCAGCGCAACGCCAGTATCTCGGCCGTCGGGCGCGAAACGGCTCAGCCAGAAGCGGGTTCAACCACCTCCACGCATGTCAAAGGCTTTGCTGCCGGGACAACGGAGACCTATCCAATGGTCGAGCTCAAGATCACAGTCGCGCGGGATCTGGACGTGCTGGCGCGGGTGATGGATGCGATCATCTACGCCCATCATTACGAAGAGCCGGTCATCTTTGTGCGCGAAGATCACGTCAGCCGGGCATCTTACGATCCGCAAAGCGACAATCCAAACCGCTGGTGGAACAACGGGCGCGGCTTGCCAGAGCGGTTGGAATAGGAGGGGGCGACGCTTTAGCCGTCAGGCCCGTAGATGATCTGCTGCACCATGCCCGCCAGCACCAGATAGAGCGAGCTCGCCACAAGCCCCCAATGCGCCCAGCTCTCTGGGTGGAAATCAACCCAAGCGGCCCAACCTGCAAAGGCGGTCCAGGCAAAGGCAATAGGCAGGCTAAGCGCGCGCCACCGTTTTGTGCGCACCGGATGAATGAACTTGAGCGGCAAGAACATGGCCACGGCCAGGATGCTCACCAACGCCAGCGAGACCCAAAAGTTGGGTTGGATCGCAAAGATCACCAGAACAACCATGTTCCAACAGCCAGGAAAGCCGGAAAAGGAATAATCCTTTGTTTTCATGCGTGTATCCGCAAAATACATCGCGCTGGCAAAGGTGATGATGACAATCGCGAACCAGCCGGTCCACCCGTCCATCAACCCCGACGAAAAGAGCGCAAAGGCCGGGATAAAGACGTAAGTCAAATAGTCGATGATGAGATCAAGCAGAACGCCGTCAAATTCGGGCGCGTTCGTGCGCACATCATATTTGCGCGCCAATGGGCCATCGATGCCGTCCACGGCAAAGGCCACGACCAACCACAGGAACATGACATCCCATTTGGCCTCTACCGCGGCGAGCATTGCCAACATGGCAAAGACCGCGCCGGTGGCTGTTAACAGGTGAACGGAAAGCGCGCGCAGCTTGAGTGACATAGAACTGTCATGGCCCACTGCGCGCGCAGAGTAAAGCGCTTGCGACGCTTAGTTCGACACGCGCACCTCTTCGAGCGGATAGCCCATCGCGTCCTGGTCTTCAAAAGCGACGTGACAATCGTGACAGAAGCTTTGTTTGATTTTCATCGGCTTGCCGTTTGGCTGCACTGCATCATAAAGCCAACCCATCGTGTCTGGTGCTGCATCAAGGCCGACTTTCTCCATGATGAACAGCGGTCCCACGCGGGCCTTCTTTTTCTTGATCGAGACCGTGATGCTTTCTTTCGCCAGAACCGAGCCGACGGGCATCTCGACACCTTCTTCTTCGAACTTCAGATATTGCTCGGCGGCGACATCATTCACGAAGGTCTGCAACAGACGGTTGCCATGCGGTCCGGCAACCGCTGGGCGGGTCGAGGTGACGGTCCAGTCGCGAAAGGCAGAGCCAACCTCGTGCCCGCCCTTGGCATAGCCTTCGGCCATCTTGTCTTTCAAACACGTATAGAGAACGCCGATGGCGGCTTCATCCAGGTCGAAACTGTCTTCGACGGTAACGGCGGCGCAATCTTGGGCGCTTGCGGCTCCGGCGAAAAGGCAAAGCGCGGCGGCGCTCACAAAGGTCTTCATGGCTGGTTTCCTGTTGAACTTGCTTTTTTGACTGCGGCAGGCTGCCGCATGCGAAAGGTTGCATGTTTTTCCACAATGCCGTGATCAAAGATCTTGCACGTTTGCGTGATGGCGCAATTGCAGCATTGCCAAAGACGCTGTGGGCGGGCGCGTCAGGCGCGGGGATGCGCCTTGGCATAGACATCCATCAGACGCGCCTCGTCGACAGAGGTGTAGGCCTGCGTGGTCGACAGGGACGAATGGCCCAATAGTTCCTGAATGGCGCGCAAGTCACCCCCTGCGTTCAACAGATGGGTGGCAAAGCTGTGGCGCATCGCATGGGGCGTTGCCGATGCGGGCAAGCCCAATTGCATGCGCGCGCGCGCCATCGTCTTTTGCACCGCACCCGGCCCAACCGCGCCGCCACGCACACCGCGAAACAACGGCGTGTGTCCGCTCAGGTCATGCGGGCAGGCGGCCACATATGCGGCGACCGCGTCTTTCGCGGCCGGCAGAACCGGCACGATCCGTTCCTTGTTGCCTTTGCCAATGATGCGCAGCGTGTCCTGCAACGGGTGGTCCGAGGCACGCAGCGACAGCGCCTCGGAAATACGCAGACCGCAGGCCCAAAGCAGGGTCAAAATCGCGATGTCACGGGCGCCGACCCAATCCTGGCGGGATTGCAGCGGTGCCAGATCGATGACAGCGCGGGCGGCATCTTCGGTCAAGGGGCGGGGCAATTTGCGTGTGAATTTCGGGGCGCGTGCCGACAGGACCGCCGTCGGCTCAAAGCCTTCGCGTTCGGCCAGCCATTTGTAGAACGATTTGACCGCAGACAGCTTGCGCGCCAAAGATCGCGGCCCCATGCCGCCCTTGCGGGCCTCGGCCATCCAGGCGCGCATGTCGCGCGTGTCGATGCGCGCCAGCGCGGCAAGCCCGTTCGATTGACCTTTGTGGGCGGTCATAAAGGCCAGAAACTCGACCACATCTCCGCGATAGGCGGTGATTGTGTTTTCCGATGCGTCCTTAATCGCACGCTCGTGATCCAGAAAAGACGAGAGCGCATCGCGCGCGGCGGGTGAGATCAGGCTCATCCCAGCCAGCGGCGCATTGCGCGCTCAAAAACGCCGGCGAAAAAGGACAAAAGATCCGTGCCTTGTTGCGGCCCGAACATATGCGGATCTTCGGCACCCATAACGAGCATACCGGGCAAACGACCTTCGCCAAAGTCCAGCTTGAGACAGGCCTCAGAGCGGATCCATTCGCGCCCCTCGCCGTAAATCGCGGGCAAACTGTCTTGGACCTGGCGCAATGTGACCTGCCGGACCTGGCCGCCGCGGCCATGTGTCAGATAGTCGTCAATAAAGCCCTCAGGGGCGACGCTCAGCACATCGCCCAGGCGTTCCACAACCGGGTCACTGTCATTTTGCGCCGATTCCAAGACCAGTTTGATCGCATCGACACGCAGGATCGTCGCAACTTCGCCGCCCAGATCCTTGAGAAATTGTTCAAACTCGGTCGGGTCAAGCATGCGCAAAATCGCGCGATGCACCTGGTTGGTCCCGGCGAGGTTTTCATAGGCCGCAGCGATGACCGAGCGGTGCGTATCCTCCAACCGGTCCAGACGCGCCTCAAGCCGTTCCATCGCCAGGCCGCGCAAATCCACGATGTTGCCGCCCATAGACCGCTCATTTGCAGCGATCAGCGCGTGCATCAGATCCTTGTCATCCAGGATCACATCGGGCTGCGCGATAATGGCTTCGCGCAGGGCGTCATCAATCTTTGGGCTGCTGCTCATGCCGCTCACGATTTGCTTTTTCAGGGGTTCTATCATGCTCTGAACACAAAATCTGCCCCTCATTTGGTTAGAGCGGCGTAAATACGCTGTTATTTGGCAAGTCTGCCACAAAAAAAAGGCTGGTGCCGCAGCACCAGCCAGTTAACCGAGGAGAGGTCACTCACCTTCGAGGGAAATCAGGAATAATGATCGATCCGGTTTTGCATTTCGGTGGCGTTGTTCAAGGTGGCTGTAAACGCTTTGAAAACGCGGCGGGCAAAACTGGCAGGGGGTTGCGGTGCGGTGCGGGTCTGAGAGGCGGTCATGGTGTTACTCCGAAGAGATATGTTTGCTGATCTGAGACTGACACTACCCCAGCGCGACATGGCTGACTGTGAACGGGATTACGCAGCGCAAACTTTTTTGAAAAAAGTTTTCAAGGCCGGTTTTTGGCGCGATGCGGGTGCCTTGGCTCTGCCGCTTAGCCCAGTTTGAGGGGCAGCAGGACAACCTCGGAATAGAGGTGGTCCACGTCGCTGCGGGCCATGCCTGTGCCAGAAAAGAACCGAGGCGTGGCAAGCGCGGTTCGCGCATCACAGGTGGTGTCGTCGGGAACGAACCGGGCGTCGGCCGACAAGACAGCCGCAGGCGGCAAAACGCTTTCGGCAATCGATTGGGCATGTGCGCCGAACAGGGTGCGGTTGCTGACGTGGTAGACTTCGTGCGTGACGTAGTCATCGTGTTTCTGGCGCTCGGCCAGCATGAAAAAGCACGGGCCATCGGGTGTTTCCACGACACAAGGCGACAGGTTCAGGCCGTCATGATCGGCCTGTATTTGCGCGCTCAGCTCTGACAGATGCGGCTGCATCGCCTGCGGGTCGCG
This sequence comes from uncultured Rhodobacterales bacterium, assembly GCA_964649815.1. Lineage (GTDB taxonomy): Bacteria > Pseudomonadota > Alphaproteobacteria > Rhodobacterales > Rhodobacteraceae. The sequence goes on from CAZYQC010000003.1 coordinate 84,406, forward strand.
ATGCACGCGCCACCGCGCGCCCGCAGCCCCTGGGCGCCATGTCAGGCGGTGGGTGTCCAAAACAGCAAGCCCTGCACGCTCTACCGCCGTTATCGCGCCGGGGGCGCTGGTGAAATTCGTGATGGTCACGTCTGGCAGGCTGGCAAGCAGGGTGATCATGCGGGGGCCGATGCGCTGGCCGCGATAGTCTTTCAGAACGTACCACGAGCTCATGTTGACGCTGGTGCGGCGTCCCGCAGGCGTTGGGCGGTGGGCTGTGACGACGCCCAAAACGCCGACAAGCTGGTCGTCATCCGTGGCGATGATGGCAAACGGATCTTCCGGCCCGGCCCAACGTCCTGCCAACAAGGCGCGCCAGCCGTCCGCGGTCCATTTGGCGCGGGGAAAGGCTTTGGCCATAAAGGCGGCGACCTGGCCGCGCATGGCCGGTGGGGCAAAGCGCACCTCAACCATGATCCGCCGCCAAAACATCATCCAGGCACAGCCATTGACCGCGCGGAGGGGCAAGCACCTGCATCAGCCGCTCCAGAAATGTCCAGGTCGGTGCGTCGGTTTGCAAATGGTGCGTGTTGAGGCCGGTGGCCTCGGTCGGATCAACTTCGCCCAGGCGCTTTTGCTGGAGATGTTCGATCAGATTGTGCAGCGTTTTTGCTTCGCCGCGAAACTGTGCGCCGTCTTTCCAACGGATCGGATCGACGTGGATGTTAAGCTCGGTCAAACCGGGTGCGGGGTGACGGGTGGCGCGTGGGCCACTGCGCGAAACGAGCCGGTAGCCAAGTGCGGCCAAAACCGGCAGCGTGGCCGGGCCGATCCGGTTCCAGGGCGCTGCAAAGGCGGCGAGGCTTTTTGACAGGCCCGCGCGCGCGATCATCTCGCGCCCTGCGATCAGGTCTCTTTGGATGTCCGCCACGGGGCGATGCGCGCCCATCTCAGACGCGCCATAGCCATTGGGTTCGTGGTTCACATGCGCAAGCCCGTGTTGCAGCGTGCGGGCCAGCGGGGCCGCAGCAAGCCGGCTCGCCAAATCTGGGGAGAGGCGGGCAGGGATCACGGCAAGGTGGAGCGGAACCGCATGGGTCTCTGACAGCGCCAGCAAACGGTCGAGTGCGGGGCTTGGCGCCGTGCAATCATCATCGCGCCACCAGAACGTTGGCGGTTGCCCTGCGTCATGCCAGAGGTCCAGCTCTTGATCCAAGGCGGCCCAGCTGGTCATGTGGCCCGTGCGGTCTTGCGCTCTTGGCCCGCGATCCACACCGCCGCCACGGCCCGGTCGTCGCCCATCATCACTGTGGGAAAGACACGTTCCCAGATGTCTTCGGCGCGCGCGGCGCGTTGTGCGATGGCGGGTGTCGAGGCGAGGTCGAGCACCGTCAGATCGGCGGCATATCCTGCCTCGATCCGCCCAAGCTCTGCGCCTTGGTGCGAGGCGCGGGCTGATCCTTCGGTGGCCAACCACAAAAGCTGTGACGGATGCAGCGCATTTCCCCGCAATTGCGCGACCTCATAGGCCGCGGCCATCGTGCGCAGCATCGAAAAAGAAGACCCGCCGCCGGTGTCGGTTGCGAGGCCCACACGCATGCGCTTTGTCAGTCCGGCCATGTCAAAAAGGCCAGATCCGATAAAGGTGTTGGACGTCGGGCAATGGACCACGGCGGCGCCAACCTCGCTCAGCCGGTCGATTTCGCGGGGGGCGAGGTGGATGGCATGGCCATAGACCCCCCGTTGCCCCAAAAGGCCAAAGGCTTCGTAGGTGTCGAGGTAATCGCGCGCTTGCGGATAAAGGGTTTTCACCCATTCGATTTCGTCAAGCTGTTCGCTGATATGGGTTTGCATCAGGGCGTCGGGCCGCTCGGCCCATAGCGCGCCCAGGGCGCGCAATTGCGCTTCGCTGGATGTGGGCGAAAAACGTGGCGTGATGGCATAGCGCGCGCGCCCGCGGCCATGCCAGCGATCCAGCAAGGCTTTGCTGTCGTCATAGGCCGATTGCGCCGTGTCGCGGAGATCGGCGGGCGCGGTGTCGCGGTCCATGCAGGTCTTGCCTGCAACGACAGCCATGTCGCGCGCCTCTGCGGCCTCAAAGATCGCATCGACGCTTTGCGGATGGATGGTGCAATAGCTTGCCACGCTGGTGGTGCCATGCGCGATGACCAGATCGAGGTATCGCGCCGCCGTCGCCTGGGCGTAATCGGCATCGCCAAAGCGCGCCTCTTCGGGAAAGGTGTAGCTGTTCAACCAATCGATCAGACGTTTGCCCCAGCTGGCGATGATGCCCGTTTGCGGGTAATGCACATGCGCATCCACAAAGCCCGGACAGATCAGCCCGTTTGGATAGGCGTGGTGCGTGGCACCGGGTGTCGCGACACGCGCGGCTGGCCCCACGGCCGCGATCCGGCCATCACGGATCAGAACGCCGCTTTCTTCGATCCAAACGGCCTCCGACCAGGGGGTCGTGAAAGGATCGCCTGCAAAGCGTAATGTCGGTCCGGTTAACAGAATATCGCCCATATCGTCTTATGGCCGTGCTTGGCGCTGGATACCAGTGATTGCGGGCGTTTACCTTGCGCGGTCTGCGGCGTATGACAAAGAGAGACGCAGGCAGGACAAGGGGGGGCAATGTCGGAAGAAGCAGGCACAACAACCGCCCCAGACGCAGAACTGGCAGAGGACAACGCCTATGCGCTTGAGCGCAAGGACGTAGCGGCCATCCTCTATGCGGTCGACATCGAAGATCGCGCACAGCTGTTGTCGCTTATGGATCCGCTGCACCCGGCGGACATTGCCGACTTGCTAGAGCAGATCAACGCGTTCGACCGCTCGCGCCTGATCCGGCTTTATGACAAGGAATTCGACGGTGATATCCTGTCAGAGCTGGACGAGAGCCTGCGCGAAGAGGTGATCGAAGTCCTCAGGCCGCAGGTTCTGGCCGAGGCGGTGCGCGACCTGGACAGTGATGATGTCGTGGACCTGGTCGAAGACCTCGAGGCGCCGCAGGTCGAGGCCATTCTGGACGTTCTCGAAGACGCAGATCGCGCGGCGGTCGAGCAGGCGCTGAGCTACCCGGAATATTCCGCAGGCCGCTTGATGCAGCGCGAGGTCGTCATGGCGCCCGAGCATTGGAATGTCGGTGACGCGATTGATCATCTGCGCAGCACCGAAGAAAAAGACCTGCCGACGCAATTCTATCACCTGACGTTGGTTGATCCGCGATTGCATCCCGTCGGCAATGTCACCTTGGGCAAGCTGATGCGATCGCGCAGAGATGTGCCGTTGCAGGATTTGGTCGAAGAGACGTTTCAGACCATCCCAGCCAGTCAGGACGAAGGCGATGTGGCTTATGCGTTCAACCAATACCACCTGATTTCCGCGCCGGTCGTCGATGACGAAGGACGGCTGATCGGTCAGATCACCATCGACGACGCGATGGCCGTGCTGGATGAAGAGCACGAAGAGGATATCCTGCGCCTTGCTGGAGTTGGCGAAGAAAGCTCGTTGAGTGACAACATTCTGACGACCACGCGACAGCGTGTGCCGTGGTTGGCGGTCAATCTCGTGACCTCGATCCTGGCGTCGCTGGTCATTGCGCAATTCGACGCCGCCATCGCGCAGATCGTGGCGTTGGCGGTGTTGATGCCCATCGTCGCCTCGATGGGGGGCAATGCGGGCACGCAATCGCTGACCGTTGCGGTGCGGGCCATTGCGACAAAGGATTTGACCGGGTCAAACGTGTGGCGCGTCATTTGGCGCGAGGTTGCCGTTGGCTTGATCAACGGGGCCATTTTCGCCGTCGTCATGGGAATTGTCGGGCTTTTGTGGTTTGGCTCGCCCGCGCTGGGCTATGTGATCGCGGCGGCGATGGTTGTGAACATGATCGTCGCGGGCTTTGCGGGAACGGTGATCCCGGTTGTGCTGGATCGCATCGGGATCGATCCGGCTTTGGCCTCTGGCGCTTTTGTCACGACGGTGACAGATGTCGTCGGGTTCTTTGCCTTTTTGGGCTTGGCCGCAATGGTGTTGCTATGACCGACCTTTCAGAGATCAAGGCGCTGGCGCGCAAATCCGCCTTTGCGCGGCGCAAGGCGGCCCATGCCGCGGATGTCGCGGCAGGGGCGGCGCATCTGTCCGAAGTTTTGGCCGGATACAGGGGCGTGCCCCTTGCGGGATACATGCCCATCCGAACCGAGATCGACCCATTGCCCGCGATGGCCGAAGCGGCTGCGCATGGGCCTGTGGGCGTGCCAGTGATTGCGGCAGCTGGCCTGCCGCTCGACTTTTCGCGCTGGACGCCGGATGGCGCTTTGCGCGAAGGCCCCTTTGGTGCGCAAGTGCCCGAGGTCGACGATTTCTTTGAGCCCGAAATCCTGATCGTCCCGCTTGTCGCGTTTTCGCGCGACGGGGGGCGGTTGGGGTATGGTGGCGGCTTTTATGACCGAACGCTGGAACGCTTGCGCGCGCGGCGGGCGACGCTGGCCATCGGGTTTGCCTATGCCGCGCAAGAAGCCGATGATTTGCCGTTAGAGCCCACGGATCAGACTTTGGATATGATCGTGACCGAGCAGGGAATTTTGCGAGGATGAGCGCAGCCAAGCCAGATGACGCCGACGTTCTTCTGCACGGTTTCAGCCTGAGCGTTTATGTGCGCATCGCGCGGATGACCTTGGCGGAAAAGGGCGTCGCCTATTCTTTGCAAGCGGTGAACCCGTTCGCTCCGCTTCCCGACGGCTATACGGATCTGCATCCGTTTGGGCGGGTGCCCGTGTTAGAGCATGGCAGTTTTCCGTTGCACGAGACGGGTGCGATTGTGCGCTATATTGACCGCGCCTTTGCCGGTCCGTCCTTGGTGCCAACCGCACCGCAAGAGGCCGCGCGCGTGGATCAGGTGATCGCGATCACGGACAATTACGCATATTGGCCGCTTGTCCGGCAGGTCTTTACGCAATCGGTGATGCAACCGCTTTTGGGTGCGTCCCCTGACGCAGCAGAGATCGAGGCCGGATTGACCGAGGCCGCCCGCGTGCTTGGCGCGTTGGAGCGGTTGTTTGCAGAAACGCCGGTGCTTGCCAACGCAGCGCCGACGCTCGCGACATGCTATCTGGCGCCCATGATTGCGTATTTTGTTCAGGCCGCCGAAGGGCGCGCAGAATTAGAGCGGCATTCCGCACTCTGGGCCTGGTGGAATGCGGTCAAAGATCGGCCAAGTCTGGTCAACTCTGCGCCCGACTTCACGAGCCTGGGCCGCAGCTAGGACAGGTCAGCGGAAACGGCCCGCCCGATGGTCCATCGGCGAGCTGCTCTTTCGTGATCTATAGCTGTAAATGTCAGGTCTGCGGCGCCGCAAGCGACAGCTGATGTCATTCGGACCGAAATCCGAACCCGTCATCGCGCGATGGACGTAAAGCGGACACATCCGCCCCATAGGCCATCTTCCTGAAGATGCGAGGCGCGTGTGGCGCCCCGCGTGGTACCGAGGCCGGGTTTTAGGCCCCGCATCTTAGCAAGGTCTGAACGCTGCGTACGCAGCCCCCCGTATTCGGGCGGTGTCAGGATCAGACGATCTTGATCCCGGCGTCGGCCGCATCCTTCAAAAAGGTGGCCAGCCCCTTGTCGGTGAGCGGGTGCGCAGCAAGCTTTTTGATCACGTCGGGCGGCGCTGTCATCACGTCTGCACCGATGCGCGCACTTTCCAGAACGTGATTGACCGTGCGGATCGAGGCCGCAAGGATCTGTGTCTCGTACCCGTAGTTGTCATAGATCGTGCGGATGTCTTCGATCAGGTCCATACCGTCGAGATTGATGTCGTCCAGACGCCCGATGAAGGGCGAGATGAACGTGGCTCCGGCCTTGGCGGCCAAAAGCGCCTGGTTGGCGGAAAAGCACAGGGTGACGTTGACCATCGTGCCTTCGCCAGTCAGCACTTTGCAGGCTTTGAGGCCATCCCATGTCAGTGGAAGCTTGACGGTGATGTTCTCTGCGATTTCAGCCAATTTGCGGCCTTCGGCGATCATGGCGTCGGATTCTGTCGCGACGACCTCTGCGCTCACTGGGCCTGCAACGAGATCACAGATCTCCTTGGTGACTTCGAGAATGTCGCGACCGGATTTTTTGATCAATGAGGGGTTGGTTGTGACGCCATCCACCATGCCCAAGTCATTGAGTTCTGCGATCGCGTCGATTTCGGCGGTGTCGACGAAGAATTTCATAAGGCGCTCCTGATGCCTGGGGTTCAACTTGGCTTCGCTTTACCCCATGCTTGGGGCAACTGAAACCTCTGGATCGTCGCTGTCCCTTGGATCTTGCCGAATTCTACGATGAAGGCACGCTGATTGCCGTGCTCACCACGCAGCCGCTGGACCGGACGCTGGATTACAAAGCGCCCGAAGGCGGATGCCATCTTGGCGCCTTTGTCGAAGTGCCGCTGGGCCCGCGCAAGGTGTTGGGCGTGGTATGGGGGCCGGGACGGGGGGATTTCGACCGGGCCAAAATCCGCGCGGCCTATCGCGTGCTGGACGCGGCGCCCATGCGTCTGGAGATGCGGCAATTCCTAGAGCGTGCGGCGGCCTATACGTTGACGCCGATGCCGGCCATGTTGCGGCTGGCCACGCGCGCGCCGGGTTTGGGTGATCCGCCCTCGATGCGGCGCATTTACCGGCGCGGCGATGACGCGCCCGACCGCATGACCGATGCGCGCCGGCGCGTGTTGGAGACGTTGCGCGACTATGGCGATCTGTCCTTCACGCTGCGGGAATTGTCCGAGATGGCGGGGGTGACATCTTCGGTGGTCAAAGGCTTGGTCAAGCAAGGGGCAGTGCGCGAAGAAGACAGCCCCCGCGATATGCCCTTTGCACGGTTGAACCCGGATCGACCGGGCAAAGATCTGACCGAGGATCAGACCCAGGCCGTTGGCCATCTGACGTCAGCCATTCAAACGGGGCGCTATGGAACGACGCTGCTGCGCGGGGTGACGGGGTCTGGCAAGACCGAGGTTTACCTTGAGGCGGTCGCAGCAGCTTTGCGACAAGGGCAACAAGCTTTGGTCTTGCTGCCCGAGATCGCGCTGACGGCCGAGTTTCTCAAACGGGTGGAGGCGCGTTTTGGCGCGCGGCCCGCCGAATGGCATTCCGGCGCCACGATGACCGAGCGTCGGCGCGTTTGGCGGATGGTGGGCACCGGGCAGGCGCAATTGGTGATCGGTGCACGCTCGGCGCTGTTTCTGCCGTATCAGAACCTGGGTCTGATCGTCGTCGATGAAGAGCATGACACATCCTACAAGCAAGAGGACGGAGTGCTGTATAATGCGCGCGATATGGCCGTCTTGCGCGCTGCCTTGTGTGATGCTCAGGTCGTCCTGGCGTCGGCGACGCCCTCTTTGGAAAGCTGGGCCAATGCAGAAAGCGGAAAGTACACGCGCCTGGATCTGACCGCGCGTTTTGGCACGGCCGTTCTGCCCGAGATGAAGGCCATCGACATGCGCGCCGAAACCTTAGAGGCGGGGCGCTGGATATCGCCGACGCTGGCGGGCGCGGTCACCCAGCGGATCGCGGCGGGCGAGCAGGCGTTGCTCTTTTTGAACCGGCGCGGCTATGCGCCCACGACGTTGTGTCGGGCGTGCGGACATCAAATCGGGTGCCATCAATGCGATGCGCGCATGGTCGAACATCGGTTTCTGAAACGATTGATGTGCCACCAATGCGGCGAGACGGCTCCGATGCCGACGGTTTGCCCGTCTTGCGGGGCCGAGGGGCGTTTGTCGCCCATTGGACCCGGCGTAGAGCGTTTGGCCGAAGAGGCCGCGGCGGTCTTCCCCGAGGCCCGTGTGGCGGTGCTGAGCTCGGACCTGTTCGGCAGCACCCGCGCGCTGAAGGCCGAGATCGAAAGCATCGCCGAAGGTGGCGCGGATATCGTGATCGGCACGCAGATGGTGGCCAAGGGGCACAACTTTCCCAACCTCACGCTGGTTGGGGTGATTGATGCGGATCTGGGCCTGCAAGGATCGGACCTGCGCGCAGCCGAGCGGACCTTTCAGCTTATGCGGCAGGTGTCCGGCCGCGCTGGGCGGGCCGAGAAACCGGGCCTGGCGCTGTTGCAGACCTATCAGCCGGACCATGCGGTCATTCGGGGCATTCTTGGCGGCGACGAAGAAGGTTTTTGGCGGGCCGAAGCGCGGGAACGCGAGGCCGCAGGCGTGCCGCCTTATGGCCGAATGGCTGGCATCATCCTAAGCGGCACTGACGTGGCGCAGGTGTTTGATCTGGCAAATCGCCTCGCCCGGGCCACGCGGCCTTTGCAAAGCGTCAACGCCGAGGTCTTTGGCCCGGCGCCTGCGCCCATTGCCCGGGTGCGCGGCAGACATCGCGTGCGCTTGCTGGTCAAGGCGGCAAAAGGCGTGGCCTTGCAAAAAGCCATTGCCGCCTGGATCGGGCAAGTTCAGGTGAAAGGTGATCTGCGGCTGAGCGTCGATATCGATCCTCAAAGCTTTTATTGAACTCAATTTGATCCTTAACGCGCGATCAAGGTTCCGGTCTTAGCTCTGACCTGACCAATCACGTGAGGGAACGTACCGTGGGATCGGTTCACACTTTCAAACCGCAAGACCTGGGCAGGGATCAGGCCACGCAGGCACAGATCAGAGAGTTTGAGAACTTTGTCGCCTTTGCCGCGCATGATCTGCGCGCGCCCATTGGCCAAATGCAAAGCTTGGTTACGCTGTTGCGGCAGGATTTTGTCGATATGGGCGATGGCAAGATCGAGGTTTTGGGCCATCTTGCCGATGTGGTCGAAACCTCGTTCCAGGTTCTCACGGACGTGCTTGATTACGCGCAGACCGCCCAAGATGCGATGCCGCCCGAAGTTTTTGAGCTGGGTCCGCTTTGTGAGACGCAAAGGCGGATGCTGGATCGGCAGAACCGCTTGTCGCTGAGCTATCCGCAGATGCGACTAAAGGCGGACCGGATCAGCTTGGGGATTGTCTTGCGCAACTTGATCGACAATGCGTTGCGCTATGCAGGTCGGGCGCATGTGTCAGTGGATATTGACCCGCGCCAGCTGGGCCCCGGCATGTTGCAGATTACGGTCACAGATGATGGCACCGGGTTTTCAGACCCGGCCACCGCTTTTGACTGGCGCCCCGGCGAGAGGCGCACCGGCGGTTACGGGCTGCGCGGCTTGAAACGATTGCTTGACGCGCGCGGCGGAGGCATCGCCGCCCTGCCGCCCCGCCAAGGGCAGGGGGCACATATCGTTCTCCAATTCCCCGGCGTCATTCTCTAGCCATCGCCCAAGGACAGACCGCCTGGGCCTTTGCGCAAAAAAGCAGACCGCGCTCTGCACACGTGAACCTCGCTAAGCTGGGAAAAAGGGCGTAAGGGTCGTTGCATGTTCAATCCCGTTCCCCTTGGCGAAGCACGGCGCTTTCCGATTTGGCGCAGGCCGCTGGTGCTGCTGTTTTTGATGGCTGTCGCGATGCCCATCGCCTTCAACACGTGGTACGCGCTTTTGAACAACTTCGTGGTCGAAGTTGCCGACTTTGATGGCGCCGACATTGGCTTGTTGCACACGATCCGCGAAATCCCCGGGTTTTTGGCCGTCGGCGTGATTTTCATCATCATCTTTGTGCGCGAACAGGTCCTGGGGCTGGTGTCCTTGATCCTGCTTGGCGTTGCAACGGCGGTCACGGCCCAATTCCCGCAGATCCAAGGGATCATGATCCTCACGCTGCTGAGCTCGATTGGGTTTCATTATTATGAAACGGTGAACCAATCGCTACAGCTGCAATGGTTGCCAAAAGACCGCGCACCGCAAATCTTGGGCTGGCTGCTGGCCGCGGGTTCGGCTGCCACATTCGCGGTCTATCTCGTCATTCTGGTTTTGTGGGAGCCTTTGGGCCTGACCTACAACATCGTCTATATGGTCGGCGGTGGGATCACCGCAGTGATCGCGCTTTTTGCTTTGCTTGCCTACCCCCAATTCGAAGCGCCCACACCGCAGATCAAAAAGATGATCCTGCGCAGGCGCTATTGGCTGTATTACGCCTTGCAGTTCATGTCGGGCGCGCGGCGGCAGATCTTTATGGTTTTTGCCGCGTTCATGATGGTTGAGAAGTTCGGCTTTCAAGTGCATGAATTGACGGCACTTTATCTGATCAACCTTGTCGTCAATATCCTGGTGGCACCCGTGCTGGGCCGCATCGTTCAACATTTCGGAGAGCGAACGGCGCTTTGTGTTGAATACGTCGGGCTTGTCCTGATTTTCCTGGCCTATGGCGGCGTTTATTTCATGGGGTGGGGGTTGATGATTGCGGCAGCGCTTTATGTGCTGGATCATATCTTCTTTGGGCTCGCACTCGCGTTGAAAACCTATTTCCAAAAGATCGCCGATCCGGCCGATATCGCGCCCACCGCGGCGGTCGCCTTTACGATCAACCACATCGCCGCTGTCGCATTGCCTGCGCCTTTGGGTCTTTTGTGGCTTGTCTCTCCGGGGGCGGTCTTTTTCCTTGCAGCCGGGATGGCGGCCACGTCGCTGGGCCTGTCGCTGTTGATCCCACGCCACCCCGAACCGGGGCGCGAGACGATCTTGACGGGCGCAGCCCCCGCGCCGGCGGAATGACGTGGCGCAAGAGGGGCGGTTTCTAACGGGCTCAACGATGGGCCATGTCGCGCGGATGACGGCGACGGGCGCCTTTGGCATCACCTTTGTCTTTTTGGTGGATGCTGCAAATCTGCTGTGGATTTCTCAACTGGGCGAACCGCAGCTTGTTGCTGCGATCGGATTTGCCTACGCGATCCAGTTTTTCTCGGTCGCCTTTGGCATCGGCTTGATGATCTCTGCAACTGCGATGATCTCGCGCTCGATCGGTCAAGGCACGCGCGACGTGGCGCGGCAACAGGCGGGCGCCTCGGTCATCATTGCGGCTGCGATCCAATCGCTTGTCGCCTGCAGCGTGGTGCTGTTGCGGCACGATCTGGTCGCCTTGGCGGGGGCTGAGGGCGAAACGGCGCGGCTTGCGGCGCGCTATCTGGCGATGACCGTGCCGTCGCTTGTGCCGATGGCGGTGGCGCTGGTGTGTACTGGCACGCTGCGCGCCGACGGTTTTGGCGCCAAGGCGATGTATGTGACATTGATCTCTGGCATGGTCCTGATGGTGATCGATCCGATCCTTATCCTGGGGCTTGGCCTGGGGCTTGATGGCGCGGCGCTTGGCTTGGTCCTCTTCCGCTTTTGCTTGATGGGTTTGGGGCTCTATTTTGCGGCCTATCAGGAAAACCTGGTGGGGCGCCCGAACCTCAAGCAGATGCGAACGATGCTCCGGCCTTTTATGGTGATCGCGATCCCGGCCATTGCGACGCAATTGGCCACGCCCGCAGGCAATTATTTCTTAACGATCGTCATGGCACAATTCGGGGATGATGCGGTCGCGGCCTGGGCGGTTGTGGGTCGATTGACCGTTTTGGCCTTTGGCGGGATCTTTGCCCTGTCTGGTGCGATTGGCGGAATTTTCGGCCAGAACTATGGCGCGGGGCAATACGACAGGTTGCGCAGCACCTATCGCGATGCCTTGATCTTTTGCCTGCTCTACGTGTTGTTCATGTGGGCCGTTTTGGCGGCGGCTACGCCCTTGGTGGTCCAGGCATTTGGCCTGACGGGCCAGGGGGAAGAGGTCTTGCGCGCCTTTACGACGATTGGCGTTGGCGGGTTTTTGTTCCTTGGTGCGCTCTTTGTCTCGAACGCGGCTTTTAACAATTTGGGCCGGCCCGGGTGGTCAACCTTGGTCAATTGGGTGAAGGACGGCGTGCTGAGCTGGCCTGCGGCGGCACTGGCCGCGGGCAGCTTTGGCGCCGCGGGCGTGATCTATGGCCAGGCCGCGGCTGGTGTGATTGCCGGGTCTGTCGCGGTGCTTTGGGGCTGGCGCTATGTCGTGCGTCTTGGCCCGCAGACAGAGATTGACCCGCGCGCACCGCGGCCTTATCCGAACCCGGATCGCCACCGCATTCGGTAGACTTGATGACCACCTGGACCGCCTTAACCACGTTGAACAACAAATCCGACGCCGAAGCCCTGGGTGCGGCGATGGAACGTCTGACGCCCGAGCCTGTGGGCGTCGGCGTCTTTGAGGTCGAGGACGGCTCTGGCACGTGGGAAGTGGGTGGTTACTTTACCGAAGCCCCCGATGAGGCCGGATTGGCCTTGCTGACGGCGATGGTGAGGGCAAAGGCTTTTGTCGTGTCCGAACTGCCGGAAACGGATTGGGTCGCCGAAGTCCGGCGCGAGTTGAGCCCGGTTGAGGCGGGGCAATTCTTTGTCTACGGCAGCCACGACGCGGACAAAGTGCCCGACGGCAAAGAGGCGTTGTTGATCGAGGCGGCGATGGCGTTTGGCACCGGCCACCACGGAACGACCCTGGGGTGCCTGCAGGCGCTGGATACCTTGGCCAAGGACGGCTTTGTCGGACGTGCGGTGGTTGACATCGGCTGCGGCACCGCCGTGCTGGCGATGGCGGCGGCGCGGATTTGGCCGGGTACGGTCAAAGCCAGCGACATCGATGCACAGGCCGTCGACGTGGCCGAGGCAAATGTCAAAGCCAATGACCTGACCGGCCGGGTCGCCGTGGTCGAGGCGGCCGGTTTTGCGCACCCCGATCTGACGGGACCTTTCGATCTTATTTTTGCCAACATCCTGAAAGGTCCGCTTATGGCGCTCGCGCCCGAGCTGTCTGAGCGGCTTTTGGCCGGTGGTTACGCGATTCTCTCGGGGATTCTGGTCGAGCAATCTGACGAAATTGTTGCGCATTATGAAGGGTTTGGAAACAATCTGGTGCGCAAGCAAGTGATTGGTGAATGGGTCAGCCTGACATTTCAGAAAAAGAACTGATTTCAGTCTCATTCGGACAAAATTAAGGGCGAATGCCCAGAAATTGCCACAATCTCTGACCATCTTCCGTTCATCGCAGGTGGGGGCCTGTGTTATAAGTGGTTGCCATGACTGACGGTCATCGAGATTTTTACAAGCGTTTGGGCACTATGCGCACCAAGCATAATGCCATGGCTCAAGGGTACACAACGCATCTGCGCGCGGATGGGTTGATTGTTGTTAAACCTCAGCGCGCATACACCCCACGGCGCGGGTCGCTCTGGAAAAACCTGATTGTATTTTTGATCGGCGCGTTCGCTTTTAAGTGTCTTGTTCTCTTTTCGTTAGGAGAAACGACATATCAAGCACGCGTGGATTCGTTGTTAGAAGGTTCTCAGGTTGAACAGGCGGGCGCTTGGTTGATGCAGATTGACCCCGCGACACGCTATGTCGTGCAACAGGTCATCTCAGCGACCCAATAAATCCCTCCAAGGATAAAAAGAGCCGGATGGTCTGGACGGACCATCCGGCTCTTTTCGTGCAGCCCGCCGGGGAGATGGCAGAGCTTAAACTGTCTGTTGCCCCTCACGCCACAGTTCAGGAACTTGTGTGAGGGGGTTTGGCATCGCCGGGCGTTTTGCGTGGCCAAGTGATGCCGGTCTGTCGCCGCGTTCTGCAGCGGTTTGATTAGTCGCGGTTTGCGATTTCGTCGATGTCTCCGCGGACCAAACCGATATCTTCAAGCTCACGGTCAGTCAGGGAGGACAGTGTGTTGCGGGTCACACGCGCGTCGTTCCAGGCGATGACGGAAGATGTCAGAGCTGTGAACGTGCGGGCGATGAGGCCTGCAACAGAAGCAGAGCCGTATGTAGTGCGGGTGGTGTCGAAAGCAGCCATTGCAGCAGTCCTTTTATTTAAGTTTCGAGTAGGCCACATATCGTGGCGTCGTGAGGCGCATTTAGGGTGCTTAATTTGCGTGCACAAGCGCAGGATTTGCATGTTTGATATGCAGTTTTTGCATAGCGAAATTTCGCCGCATTTAACTGAAATTTAATGAAAAATTCCGTGACTCGCGGCGTCGCTTTTTGACTGCGCGATGACGAAAACGACACCTGCAGAGCGCCGCAGGGCGTTTGCGTCACAGCTTTGTCGGAAATGCGATATGTTTCTTTCACACTTGGGGATGTTCGCGTTTCGTGCTAATGCTGCAAAAAAGTCACGAACCGCGGGGTTCGGACGGCACAGAGCAGGGGCTGCATGCGAATAATCGGGATTGATCCGGGCTTGCGAACGCTGGGGTGGGGCATCATCGACGTGGATGGCCCGCGATTGCGCCACGTGGGCAACGGGCTTTGCCACGGAACCGGGGCCAGCTTGGCCGAACGGCTGTTGGCCTTGCACGTTGCATTGTCGCATGTGGTGGCGGAATTTGCACCAGATGCTGCGGCGGTCGAGCAAACATTTGTCAATCGCGACGGGGCGGGGACGCTCAAGCTGGGGCAGGCGCGTGGGATTGCGATGCTGGTTCCGGCGCAGGCCGGTTTGGAGGTCGGAGAATACGCGCCCAACACGGTCAAAAAGACGGTCGTTGGTGTGGGGCATGCGGACAAAAAGCAAGTCGATCACATGGTGAGGTTACAATTGCCGGGCGCAGAGATTGCGGGCCCTGACGCAGCGGATGCATTGGCGATTGCGATTTGTCATGCGCATCATGGTGCGGGACAGGGGCTTCGGCAGGCATTGGCGCGGGCATGATTGGCAAACTGACAGGACGGGTGGATTATCGCGCGGCGGATCACGTTTTGCTGGATGTCGGTGGCGTTGGCTATGTCGTGTATTGCTCGGACAGAACGCTTGCTGGCCTGCCGGGCGCGGGTGAGGCTGTGGCGCTTTATACGGATCTTTTGGTGCGCGAGGATATTCTGCAGCTCTTCGGCTTTCCGACGCTTGTTGAAAAGGAATGGCATCGCCTGTTGATGAGCGTGCAAGGCGTGGGGGCCAAGGCCTCTTTGGCGATTTTGGGCGCGTTGGGGCCGGATGGCGTAAGCCGGGCGATCGCGCTCGGGGATGCCGGGGCGATCAAGACGGCAAAGGGGATCGGGCCGAAAATCGCGCAGCGCGTTGTGGCCGAGCTGAAGGACAAGGCGCCGGCGGTCATGGCGATGGGCGGAACTGTGGCCGAGGCGTTGGGCGACGCACCGGCGCAGGTTCTTGAGCCTGTCGACGTGTCGCCTGGTGCCGGCAATGCGCAGGCTGACGCGCTGAGTGCGCTGAGCAACCTGGGATATGCGCCGTCCGAGGCGGCCGCCGCGGTTGCGCAAGCAATGAGCGATGCGCCAGAAGCCGCAGCGCCCGAGGTGATCCGACTGGCGCTCAAGCTCTTGGCGCCAAAGGGGTAAGGCATGGAGAGCGATCCAACATTGCGCGCCGATCCCTTGCCCGAGGACAACGACCGCGCCTTGCGCCCGCAAGCCCTGGAGGATTTCATCGGGCAATCCGAGGCGCGGGCCAATCTGCGTGTCTTTATTCAATCCGCCCGCCAGCGCGCCGAGGCGATGGATCACACGCTCTTTCATGGTCCGCCGGGGCTGGGAAAGACAACTTTGGCGCAGATCATGGCGCGCGAGCTGGGCGTCAATTTTCGCATGACCTCGGGGCCGGTTTTGGCCAAGGCGGGGGATTTGGCGGCGATTTTGACAAACCTCGAAGCCCGGGATGTTCTGTTTATTGATGAGATCCATCGGCTGAACCCGGCGGTGGAAGAGGTTCTTTATCCCGCGATGGAGGATTTTGAGCTGGACCTCGTGATCGGCGAGGGGCCAGCGGCGCGGACCGTGCGGATCGAGCTTCAGCCCTTCACGCTGGTGGGGGCAACCACGCGGATGGGGCTTTTGACGACGCCGTTGCGAGATCGCTTTGGCATTCCCACGCGGCTGCAATTCTACACCGTTGATGAGCTTTTTGAGATCGTGACGCGCAATGCGCGCAAATTGGGGGCGCCCGCCGATGAAGGCGGCGCGCGCGAGATTGCCAAACGAGCGCGCGGCACGCCGCGAATTGCGGGGCGCCTGTTGCGGCGGGTTGTGGATTTCGCTGTGGTCGAAGGCGACGGGCGGGTCACGCAGGCGCTTGCAGACCGGGCTTTGACCCGGTTGGGGGTGGATCATTTGGGTTTGGACGGCGCCGACCGGCGCTATTTGCGGCTGATGGCCGAGCATTACGGCGGTGGGCCGGTCGGCATCGAAACGCTGTCGGCGGCGTTAAGCGAAAGCCGGGATGCGCTGGAAGAGGTGATCGAGCCTTATTTGCTGCAACAAGGTCTGATCCAGAGAACACCGCGTGGCCGGTTGCTGGCCCAGGGCGCGTGGCGCCATCTTGGCATCGCACCGCCAAAAGGGCAGAGCGACTTGTTCGGATAATCGCCCGCCCACAGCCGGGTTTGTGCCGCTCTTGGCTTGCGCCTCGCGCAGGGCGGCGTATGAGCATGCGGATGGCACCAAGGAGGGCGCGACAATGACCCCAGAGACCGTGGAGGCGTTCTTTACCCGCGAAAGTGGCGATTATGTCTTTGCGCGGTGGGGGCGGCCATTGGCGCCCGTGGTCTTCGGGGTCGAGGAGGAAACCCTGGTCGTGATCAAAGGTGCGATCGAGGCGCTGTGCCAGCTGACGGGCCACACGACGGTCGAGACCGATCCAGAGCTGGGCAGCAACTTTATGTGGTTTTTCGTGCGCAGCTGGGACGACCTGCGCGGGGTGCCGAATTTGGATCGCTTGATCCCGGACCTAGAGCCCCTTTTGACCCGGCTGAGCGCTGCGGACGCCAATCAGTATCGTATCTTCCGTTTTGATGAGGCGGGTGCCATTCGCGCGTGTTTTGTCTTTTTGCGGATGGATGCCGCGCTGAGCGAGATGCCCGCCGAAGGGCTGGCCCTGGGGCAGGCTGCGCAATCGATGGTGCTGTGGTCAGATCTGGCGTTTCGCGCGCAAGCCATCCTGGCAACGGCGGGAGACAAGCTGTTGCTGCGGCCAGACATCGCCGATTTGCTGCGCGTGGCCTATGATCCGATCCTGCCGCCAGTGGCCCACGACAAGAGCCACGCGCTGAGGCTGGCCGCGCGTCTGGGGCGCGCGCAATAGGTTGGGGGCGACCTAACCTTGCAATTCGGATCGTTTCCGGTGGTATAGGCGGCAGCAGTTTTTGGCCGAAGGGCAGAGCATGACCCACGAGTTTCCCATCATCGTTTATTACGAAGACACCGACATGGCGGGGATTGTCTATTACGCCAATTACCTGCGCTATATCGAACGCGCGCGGTCGACCGTTGTCGAAGAGCTGGGCGTGGATCAGGTTGCTATGAGGGCCGAGGGGATTGTCTTTGTCGTGACGCGCGTTGAGGCCGACTATTTGGGCAATGCGCGCTTGGGCGATCGGTTGATCGTCCGGTCGCAGCATTATGCCGCGGGGCCGGTACGCTGGGTGTTTGACCAAGAGGTGATCAAGGGCGAGGACGTCATATTTCGGGCGAAAGTGACCGCTGCGACGATGACGACCGAAGGCAAACCGATCCGGCTGCCCGCAAAAATCCGCGCATCGGTGCCAAAACAGGCCTGAAACACGGGGAAGTGTTGGCGTTTTTGTTGCGGATTCGTTAAGCTTTTCTCAAATCAAGGGCGATAAACGCCCACTCAGGCAAAGAGCAGATCTATGGAAGCAGAAACGCTGGCGCTCGCCCAGGAGATCGATTTCTCTATGTGGGGCCTTTTCGCGCGGGCCACGCTGACGGTGAAGATCGTGATGATCATGTTGATCGTTGCGTCTTTTTGGGCTTGGTCCATCATTATTCAAAAGCTGATCAATTATCGGCGCGCCCGATCCGAGGCCGCGCGGTTTGACCGCGCCTTTTGGTCGGGAGAGCCTTTGGACGGGCTGTTTGACCAGATCGGGGCAGAGCCTTCGGGCGCGTCGGAAAAGGTCTTTGCCGCGGGCATGATGGAGTGGCGCAGGTCGCATCGGGATGATGGCGGCCTGATACCGGGGGCAACCGCGCGGATTGATCGCAGCATGGATGTCGCTATCGCCAAAGAGGCAGAGCGGCTGCAAAAGGGCCTGCCCATTCTGGCGACGGTCGGCTCGACCGCGCCGTTCATCGGGCTTTTTGGAACGGTCTGGGGCATCATGAATGCCTTTATCGAGATTGCCGAACAGCAAAACACCAATTTGGCCGTTGTCGCACCCGGCATCGCCGAGGCGCTTTTGGCAACGGGTCTGGGGCTCTTGGCTGCGATCCCGGCGGTGATCTTTTACAACAAGCTCAGCGCGGACAGTGATCGCATCGTGGGCGGCTATGAAGCTTTCGCCGATGAGTTCGCGACCATCCTCAGCCGTCAATTGGACAGCTGATGGGCGCGGGCGTCGTTCAAAGCCAAGCATCCGGCAGCAACCGAGGGCGCCGTCGGCGTCGCCGGTCACAGCCGATGGCCGAAATCAACGTCACGCCATTTGTGGACGTGATGTTGGTGTTGCTGATCATCTTCATGGTGGCAGCGCCGCTTTTGACGGTTGGCGTTCCGGTCGAACTGCCCAAGACCGCGGCAACCGCCTTGCCGAGCGAGGCAGAAGAGCCGCTGACCGTGACCATCACGGCCTCTGGCACCGTCCAGATCCAGACCACAGACATCGCGCGCGATGAACTGGTCCCGCGTCTGCGGGCAATTGCGGCAGAACGGGCGAGCGACCGTGTGTTCCTGAGAGCCGATGGTGCGGTGCCTTATGTCTCGGTGATGGAGGTCATGGGCGCGCTGAATGCGGGTGGATTTGCAAATATCGGGTTGGTCACGGATATCGGCGGGCCACGATTGGATGGATCGGGCGAGTGATCGGTGAACGCCGGGCAGATCATATCGGGTGTGGGGCATGTGGGCCTCATCGGTTGGGTGCTGTTTGGCGGTGCATTCCAATCCGACCCTTTGCCGTTTGAGGTAACAGAGGTGTCGGTCATCTCTTCCTCTGATTTCGAAGCCTTGCTGGCCTCTGATCAGGCGCCGGAACCAGTGACGGACGTGGCTTTGCCGGTCGAGCCGGAAACGCCCGTCGCGCCTGCGGACACACCGCAGACAGACGCCCCGCCCGAAACGGTACAACCGCAGGCGTCTGAGCCGCCGGTTGCAGAGACATTGCCGCAAACGCCCGCGCCTTTGCCGCCTCAACCCGAGACGACCGAGGTCGTGCCTTTGCCGCAGCTTGAGCCGAGCCCGAATGTGGATCTGCAAACGGCTTTGGTGCGGCCCAAGGCGCGTCCGGCGGACCGGATTGCGCCGCAGCCGGTTGCGCAGCCCAACCCGGAAACCACGCCAGATATAGATGTGGCCCCCGAGGTCTCGGCAGAGGTGTCTGAGGCACCGGTTGAAGAGGCGCCGCAAGAGGCCACAGCGCCCGAAGAGGCCGCGCCCGAGATTGTCACCGAAGCCGATGAGCAGACCAACGCGCCGCTTGCCTCGGTCCGCCCACCCGCGCGCCGCCCCGCCGCGCTGGCGCAACAGGCCCCAAGCGAAGAGGCCCCCTCGGACGCGATTGCCGATGCGGTATCGGATGCGGTCAGCGATGCGCTGGCCGATGCGTTAGAGGAGGCCGCGCCTGCCGCCACGCCGTCCGTTCCAAGCGGGCCGCCTTTGACGGCGGGCGAGACGGATGCGTTGCGCGTGGCTGTTGCACAATGCTGGAACGTGGGTTCGCTGTCGTCCGAGGCGCTGAACACCACCGTTGTCGTGGCCATGTCGATGAACCGGGACGCCACGCCGGTTGTGGGCTCGATCCGTTTGGAGACCTTCACCGGCGGTTCCGATGCCGCGGCACGACAAGCGTTCGAGGCCGCGCGACGGGCGATAATCCGCTGTGGCGCCCGCGGATACGGTCTGCCGGACGAAAAATACGAACAATGGAAAGAAATAGAGATTACGTTCAATCCTGAAAGGATGCGGAACCGATGACGTTGCATTTTCTTCGTGCCTGTCTTGCGATGATCCTGCTGGCTTGTGCGGTGCCTTTGGCGGCGCAAAACCAGGGGCCGTTGCGGATTGAAATCACGGAAGGGGTGATTGAGCCTCTGCCGTTTGCGGTTCCTGATTTCGTGGCAGAGACGTCCGATGCTGGCACGCTGGCGCAGCAGATGGCGCGGGTTGTGGCCGCCGATCTCACGGGGACGGGCCTTTTTCGCGAAATACCGGCCACAGCCTTTATCAGCCAGGTCACAAGCTTTTCGACACCGATCCAATATCCCGATTGGAAGGCCATCAACGCGCAGGCCTTGATCACCGGGGCCGTCGCCAAACAGGGTGGACGGATCACAGTAAAGTTCCGTCTATACGATGTCTTTTCAGGTGCCGAGCTGGGTTCGGGCCTGCAATTCGTTGGCACCGAGGCGGGATGGCGTCGGATCGCGCATAAGGTGGCAGATGCTGTCTACAGCCGCATCACAGGCGAAGGCGCCTATTTCGACAGCCGTGTGGTCTTTGTCTCGGAAAGCGGGCCAAAAGACGATCGGCGCAAGCGGTTGGCGATCATGGATTACGACGGGGCCAATGTGCAGTACCTGACCGGGTCCGAGGCCATCGTTCTGGCGCCACGATTTTCGCCAACCGGCGACCGGGTTCTCTACACCAGCTATGAAACAGGCTTTCCGCGCATCTATGTGCTGGATGTCGGCAGCGTGCAGCGGCGGGTTTTGGAAAGTGAAACCGGCACGATGAGCTTTGCGCCACGCTTTGCGCCGGACGGGCGCACAGTTGTCTACTCGCTCAGCCAGGGGTCCAACACGGACATTTGGCAAGTGGACGTGGGCACAGGGCGTGCGCGCCAATTGACCTCGGCGCCATCCATCGAAACCGCACCCAGCTATTCGCCCGACGGGGCGCAGATCGTCTTCGAGAGCGACCGCTCGGGCAGCCAGCAATTGTACATCATGCCCGCAAATGGCGGAGAGGCGCGGCGCATCTCCTTTGGCGATGGACGCTATGGCACGCCCGTTTGGTCCCCGCGCGGAGACCTGATTGCCTTTACCAAACAATCCAAGGGTCGGTTCCATATCGGGGTGATGCGGGTCGATGGCAGTGGAGAGCGCCTGCTCACAGCCTCCTTTCTTGACGAAAGCCCCACATGGTCGCCCAACGGTCGGGTTGTGATGTTCAACCGGGAAACACAAGGCGCCAGCGGCCGCTCGACGCTTTATTCTGTCGACATAACGGGGCGCAACCTGCGACCGGTGCGGACGCCTGACGGGGCATCGGACCCGTCTTGGGGGCCGCTTCAGAACTGACGAAATTCCAATGGCACTGGAAACGTGCTAAAGATGCTGCAAAAGAGCAGCGAAAAGCAAAAAGCGAGGCAGCAATGAAACTTATTACAAAATGCAGCATGGCGTTGGCCGGGCTCGCGCTTGCGGCCTGTACGAACCCCGGTCTGCTGGGTCAGGACGATGGGTTCGCAGCCGGGAGCGGTGCAACCGGCGCCGCCATTCCAGGTAGCCCGGAGGATCCTACATCCGCCGCCTATTTCCAGCAGAGTGTTGGCGACCGGGTGTTTTTCGTGGTGGATCAGGCCACGTTGACAGACGAAGGGCGGCTCACGCTGAACGGGCAGGCGACGTGGTTGCTGTCGAACCCGGATTATACGGCCGTAATCGAAGGCCATGCCGACGAGCAGGGCACGCGCGAATATAACCTCGCTCTGGGTGCACGGCGCGCAGATGCGGCGCGGGCCTATCTGGTCAGCCAAGGGGTGCCTGCAACGCGGTTGCAAACGGTCAGCTTTGGCAAAGAGCGTCCGGTCGAAGTGTGCAGTGACGAGGCCTGTTATTCCAAGAACCGTCGCGCCGTAACCGTCTTGGCCGGCGGGTTGACAAGCTAAAGCGTAACCGAGGGGCAACGACATGCGCGCATTTTGGGGGATCTCTCTGGCGGTTCTGCTGGTGGTGCCCGTCTGGGCGCAAGACCGGGCGCAAACGTTGGCGGACATTCGGCAGGAATTGAACATGCTCTATGTCGATATCCAGCGCCTGCGCCGAGAGCTGTCGACCACAGGTGCGCCGCAGGGCGCCGCTGGCGGGTCGATGCTGGACCGGGTGGATGCGATTGAGCGCGCGTTGCAGCAGCTCACCGGCAAAACCGAAGAGCTTGAGTTTCGCATTGGTCGCATTGTCGAGGACGGGACAAACCGGATCGGCGATTTGGAGTTTCGCCTGGTCGAGCTGGAAGGCGGCGACATCAGCCAGCTGGGCGAGACGACGACGCTGGGCGGAGACGCAGCAACGCCTGCGGTTTCAACGCAACCGGCGTCATCGACCGGTGGCGCGCAGGCGCAGTTGGCCGCGCAAGAGCTGGCGGATTTCGAACGTGCGCAGGATGCCTTTGACACGGGCGATTACCACGCGGCGGTTGATCTGTTCGCGGCGTTCAACGCCGCTTATCCCGGCGGCCCGATGGCGGTGCGGGCCGATTTGCAACGTGGTCAGGCGCTGAGCGCGATTGGCGACACCCGCGAAGGGGCGCGGGCCTATCTTGCGGCTTTTTCGGCGGATCAAACAGGCGAAAACGCGCCAGAGGCCTTGTTCAGGTTGGGCGCAGCGCTTGGTGCGCTTGGATCCCCGACCGAAGCCTGTGTGACGCTTGGCGAAGTGGGCGTGCGCTTTCCCGGGTCGCCGTTCGTGGGACAGGCGCAATCCGAGATGACCGCCCTTGGATGCAGCTAGGCCGGTGACGGCAGAGCTGAACACCGCGCTATCAAGGCATTTTGGTCAAACGCCGCCCGCATCGATGGCTGTTGCGGTCTCGGGTGGCGGCGACAGTATGGCGCTTTTGGATCTGGCGGCAACTTGGGCCAAAGAGACACAGACCGCGCTGTGGGTTTTGACGGTTGATCACAAGTTGCGCGCCGAAGCCGCGGACGAGATCGCTTTGGTCGCGGCGCGATGTGGCGCGCTGGGGTTGGGTTTTCAGGTGTTGGACTGGTCTGATTGGGATCATCAAGGCAACCTGATGGATCAAGCGCGCCGCGCGCGCTATCGGTTGATGGCGGATTGGGCACACCGCGCAGGCATTGCAGACATCCTTTTGGCGCATACGCGCGACGATCAGGCCGAGACGCTTTTGATGCGCTTGGGTCGTGGCGCGGGCGTGGATGGTTTGGCTGCGATGCGCCCCCGCCGGAACCTCTTTGGTGTGACGTGGCACCGGCCGTTGCTGGGGTTTGGGCGGTCAGATTTGCGCGACCATCTGCGCGCCCGGTCGCTAAAGTGGGCCGAAGATCCCAGCAATGACGATCCTGCATTCTCGCGCATCCAGATGCGGCACCTGCAAGAGACGTTGAGCGCCGTTGGCATCACACCGCAGGCCTTGGGGCAGGTGGCCGAGAATATGGCAATGGCAGCAGATGCGCTGGAAGCACAGGCCGATGCCGCCGCGCAAGAGGCGCTTTCGTGTCAATTTGATGCATTGGTTTTGGACCGCGACAAATTGCGCGCCTGGCCGTCCGAGACGCAGCGGCGCGTGGTGCTGCGTTGTCTGAAGTGGTTTCGCCAGGCCGATTACGCGCCGCGTCAGTCCAAGCTGGAGACATTTGTCGAGGCTGTCCTGGGAGGCACGCCTGCGACGCTGGAAGGGTGCCAGGTTTGTGATCACAAAGGGCGGTCCTGGATTTTCAAAGAATGGCGCGTGGTGCAACACGTTGAAAGCAAAGCAGATACGCTTTGGGATGGGCGTTGGCGCTTGCGAAAATGCCCGGCGGATCAGGCCGAGGTCACGATGCGCCCCCTTGGGCAAGAGGGCGCCTCCGCCCTGGCCGCGCATTGGCGCGGGGTGGCGCCGCGGGCCGCAATCCTGGCCACACCGGCCATCTTTTGTGCCAATGATTTCATCGCAGCGCCTTTATTGGCGGCTACGCCCGATTGGGAGATGGCCGCAAAGAACCGTAAAGAGAGCCTCTATCAACGAGCAGTTACGCATTGAACCTTGCGCATGCATGTCTATTTTAGTTGGGAAATCGCGGTGTCGGCCTGACGCCGCGTGAATGTTTAGGAGAATTTCCTTGGGAAACGCACGCAGTATCGCCTTTTGGGTCGTTCTGTTCCTTCTGATCCTTGCTTTGTTCAATCTCTTCTCCGGCGGCGGGAATACCCTGCAAAGCCGCGAAATGAGCTATTCGGACTTTGTGCAAGCGGTCGAAGATGGGTCTGTTAGCAATGTCACCTTGGACGGTGAACAAGTCCGGTTCCGTCAAGGCAGCCAGGATTTTGTGACAATCAAGCCGGAAGACGCCGAAGTCACCGATCTGTTGATCGAAAACGACATCCCTGTGCGCGCTGAACAGCAGCAGCAATCGGGTTTGCAGACGTTCATCGTGTCCTTGCTGCCGTTCTTGTTGCTGATCGGGGTCTGGATCTATTTCATGAACCGCATGCAAGGCGGTCGCGGTGGCGGAGCGATGGGCTTTGGCAAATCCAAGGCCAAGATGCTGACCGAAAAGCATGGCCGTGTGACGTTTGATGACGTTGCAGGCATCGACGAAGCCAAGGAAGAGCTTGAAGAGATCGTGGAATT
>CAZYQC010000004.1:0-44032 GCA_964649815.1 uncultured Rhodobacterales bacterium
AGCACCGCCGGGTCGAGGATTTCAACACCGGCGATAACGAAGGCGTGGGCCTTTACCAGGTCACGCAATTCCACGACCCGGCCAAGGTTGGCGAACGTTTTTCTGCGGCGGCTGCTTATCTGCATCCGGTCATGGATCAACGGGCGAACCTGACTGTCTTGACCAAGGTGCGCGGCGAAAGGGTCCTTTTTGAGGGCAAGCGGGCTGTTGGGGTTGCTTACCGCGACGGGCGCATGTCCAAGCAGGTGCGCGCAAAGAAAGAGGTGATCCTCTGCGGTGGCGCGTTTGGCTCGCCGCAAATGTTGCAACTGTCTGGTGTTGGTCGAGCCGATGATTTGCAGGCGCAGGGCATACCTGTGGTGCATGATCTTCCTGGCGTGGGTCAAAACCTGCAGGATCACCTGGATTTCACGCTGGCATGGAAATCGAAAGACACAGACAACTTTGGGATCGGAGCGACGGGCACCGTTAATTTGACCAAACACATCTTCGCATGGCGCAAAGACGGCTCGGGCATGGTGGCCACGCCTTTTGCCGAAGGCGCGGGGTTCCTCAAAACGGACCCATCGCTCGATCGCGCTGACATTCAGCTGCATTTTGTGATTTCCATCGTCGGTGATCACGCCCGCAAGCTGCATCTTGGCTATGGTTTTTCCTGCCATGTTTGCGCGTTGCGCCCCTATTCGCGTGGCGAAGTGTTCTTGCAATCGGCTGATCCGATGGCCGATCCGGGCATCGATCCGCAATTTTTGGCCGACGAACGCGACCTGCAAACGTTGATCAAAGGCGCGCGCATGACCCGCGAGATCATTATGCAAGAACCGATGGCCAAGTATCGTCACAGAGAACTCTTTGGCACGGAAACGGCCCAGACAGACGCGGATTGGGAGGCGCATATTCGCGCGCGCTCTGACACCATCTATCACCCGGTTGGAACCTGCAAAATGGGGACGGACGACATGGCCGTCGTAGACCCGCAGTTAAAGGTTCATGGTCTGGACGGGTTGCGCGTGGTGGATGCGTCGATCATGCCAACGCTGATCGGCGGGAACACGAACGCACCCACAATCATGATTGCAGAGAAAGCCGCAGACATGATCCGGGCCGAGGCGGGGCTCGATCTGGCTGCGGAATAGCAACGCTGGCTGGCGGGGTCGCTTGGATGGCGTCAAAGGGCGCGCAAAGAGCCTCGCATAATCAGGTTGCTTTCTAGCTCGATAGAAGCACCTGCGCTTTTTCGTTCGACCATCTCGATCAGCTCGGTCGCCGCGCGATCGCCCATCCGGCGATGTGGGACATGAACGGTCGTGATGGAAGGCGTCGTGATGCGGGCCAGTTCAATATCGTCAAACCCGGTCACTGATACGTCGCCCGGAACATCGATATTCATCGCGCGCGCCTGCTGCAGGGCGCCCACAGCCAAAACATCGTTGGCGCACATCACGACGGTTGGTCGCGGGTTGTTTTGCATCAAAGTCTCAAAGGCGCGTGCGCCGTTTTCAATTTCGTAAGGCGTCTCGACCATCGGCGCGGCAGACGGATCCAACCCATGCGCACGCAAGGCATCCTGAATGCCGCCAAGGCGCCCGGCGGCGCGGTCGTTCCCTTGGACAATGCCCGAGATGATGCCAACGTGGCGATGCCCCATCGACAGGACCTTGTCTGCCAGCGCGCGCATGGATGCGCGATTGTCGAACCCGATGGCGGGGCGTTGAATTTGTTTGGAGAAAGACCAGGCGATAAGCGTCGGCACCCCGCGTTTGTCGAGGTACTCATAGATAGCCTCGTCACGTTCGTATCCGATCAGCAACAGTCCATCTGCACCGCGCGCAACCAACGCGCGGATTTGCTCGGCCTCTAATTCCGGCTGATAAGCGTTGCTTGCGACCAAAAGAGTATAGCCAAGCGCGTGCAGCTTTTCCTGAAAGGCCTGAATGCCACGCGCAAAGATCGCGTTCTCCATCGTTGGAATAATGGCGCCGATCGTCGTGGTGCGTTTCGCAGCCATTGCGCGGGCGCCAAAATGCGGCGTGTATCCCAAAAGGTCGACCGCCTGCATGACCCGTTCGCGCGTCTCATCCGACACTTTGCCCGACCTGTTCAAAGCCCGCGACACGGTCGCCGTGGACACGCCCGCGCGTTTGGCTACGTCGTCCAGCGTGGGCAGGTTGAGGTCGTCTGACATTGGTCTCCCAGAGGGTGTTTCCCGGCTCATCCAGTTTAGTTCGAATTGATCGGTTGCGCACTGAAAACATTCGGGTCCGACTTGTGCTGTGGATGTAAGCGCTTGCACGAATCGAATGTAAACGCTTACAGTCCCGCATGAGCCAGTGGCTTGGGAGGCTATTTTGACACTTTACGCGTCTGTAATCGTGTTCGTCGTCTATTTCACAAACGTTGCATTGGGCGCTTTTTCAGGAAGCGCGTTCCTGGGTGATATCGGCGAAATGCTGGTTCTTTTCGCGGCGACGATCCTGTTCGTCATCGCGATCTTACAAAAAGAAGCTGCCCGAAAGGACAAAGACGGCAGCTAAGGGTTTTCTAGGGAGGAACACATGAAAGAAGAAGAGACATATCTGGCATCCGCCGAGCGTCGCAACTTTCTCAAACTGGCGTCTGCAGGCAGCTTTACCGCTGCTTTGGTGGCAGGCGCAGGCGGGATGTTGTGGTCAAGCGAAGCTGCCGCGCAAACCGCCAACGAAGAGCGCGAGCGCGAGAAAGCCGCGGATCACATCATGATCGTCGCAACCGCATATGTCCTGGGGGCGTCGCGCAGCTATCCGATCATGCAGCTCGACCTCAAGGAAAATATCCAGAACGCGACAAACGGCAAAGTCTACGTCAAGCTCGCACCAGGTGGTCAGCTTGGAGCCGGCGGCGCCCTTGTTCAGGCGGTTCAGGGTGGCACAATCCAGGCGGCCCAGCACTCGCTGTCGAACTTTGCGCCTTTTGCCTCGACGGTTGACCTGATCAACATGCCGTATCTCTGCGGCTCGAACCAGCGCTTCACCAATCTGGTGAATTCAGACTTCTGGAACGCCGAAGTGCATCCAAAAGTCGAAGCCAACGGCTTTAAAGCGCTGTTCTACGTCAACATCGACCCGCGTGTCGTCGCGGTGCGCAAAGGTGGCGCAGGCGCGGTTCTGTCCCCATCCGATCTGGGCGGTGTTAAGTTCCGTGTTCCAGGCTCAAAGATGCTGCAGCAATACTATCGTATGGTGGGCGCGAACCCGACGCCGGTTGCTTGGGGCGAAACGCCTTCCGCGATCAAGCAAGGCGTCGCAGACGCGCTTGACCCATCTGTCGGCGCTCTCTTTGTCTTTGGCTTCAAAGACATCCTCAGCCACGTGACATTCACGCAGGCGGTGCCAGACAGCCAAGTTTATTCCTGTAACTTGGAATGGTTCAACTCCATGCCAGCGGACGTTCAGGACGGTATTATGTGGGGGTCTGAAATGACCGCGCATCAGAACCTGGCGAAAGTGCCATCCGCACGGTCTTATGCGATGTCCGAGCTGGCCAAGGCGGGCGTCGAATTCCACAGTCTCAGCGACGATCAGCTGGCCGAATGGCAAGCTGCCGGTGGCTACCAGCGGTCCGAATGGGACGAGTTCAAAGTCGATCTGGCTGGCTCGATGGATAACTTCGCCAAAATGGAAGAAGCGGCAGGCACACAGGGCAAATACTTCGTCCACGACGCCTAATACACCGCGCGAGCACCTGCTTTTGACGGGTGCTCGCCCTTTCCTTTTCTACGCAGCACCGCCCAGCCGTCTCGCGCGGGGTGGGCTGCATCTTCCGAGGGTCCGCTATGGATTTCCTGCGCCACATTGACCGCAATGCAGAGCGTTGGCTGCTTCTTACGTTTTACGTGATGCTGGTTATCACGATGGCGGTAGAAGTCATCCGGCGCGAGGCGTTCTCTTATTCCTCCATCTGGGGCGAAGAGATCGTTCGCTATTCCTTCATCTATCTCGCCTGGATCGGAGCGGCAGCTGCCGTGCGTGAACGCGCCCATATCCGCATCGACGTGATCATGCATTACCTGCCACAACGACCAAAAGCGTTGCTTTATATCTTTGGCGATTTGGTCATGCTTTTCGTCGCGGTTATCGCTGTCTATTGGTCTTACGAGGCGGTCCACATCTCGGCCAAGTTCGGCTCTGTCACCGACGGGCTACGCATTTCCAAAGTTTGGTTCCTCATGGCGGTCCCCCTTGGGTTTGCCCTTATGATTTGGCGCTTGCTGCAATCGCTGCGCCGAGACCTGATATCGCTGCGAACGGGCCAGCCCGTTTACCAAGGCGATACGCTGTTTGATTGAGGGCTAGCGGATGCTTTGGAACACACTGAATCAAACGGTCGAACTGGGTTGGGACTTTTACGTTCCGGTCATTATGTTCGTCGCTCTTATCGCGCTCGCGGTGCCGGTCTGGGCCGCCATTGGCTCGGCTGCGATCCTTATGCTGGTGATGTCCGGCGATCTGCCGCTCAGCCTGGTTGGTGAGAAACTCTTTACCGGCATCGACGCCTTTGCCTTGACGGCGGTGCCTCTCTTTATCCTCACGGGCGACGTGCTGGTCCGAACGGGGTTGTCCCGCAAGTTTCTGGACGTTGCAGAGGCGTTGACCTGCTTTGCAAAGGGCGGCTTTGGCTCTGCCACCGTTTTGGTCTGCGGCATGTTCGCGGCGATCTCGGGTTCCGATGCGGCGGGTGCTGCGGCGGTTGGCCGGATGACAATCGCGCGCCTGGTGGAAAGCGGATATCCGCGCCCCTATGCCTGCGCATTGGTGGCGGCCGGTGCCTGTACCGGTATCCTGATCCCACCTTCGATTGCCTACATCATCATCGGCCTTGTCTTGGGTATTTCTGCCTCCACACTCTTTTTGGCGGCGCTGATCCCAGGTTTGGCCATATTGATTTCCATCCTCGTGACCAATTTGATCGTCAACCGCATCTATTCTTACGAAGGCGGCGGCCAGATGACGATGGCGGATTGGTCCAGCAATTTGGTACGCGCGCTCAAATCCGGCTGGTACGCTTTCATCGTGCCGGGGATCATCTTTTACGGCATTTTCTCGGGTCGGCTCACCCCGACCGAGGCGGGCGCCACAGCCGTGGTGGTCACAATCATCATGGGCTTTATCTTGCGCACGCTGAGCTTTGCGGATTTCCCCGCCATGCTGATCAGCTCGGCCAAGGTGAACGGCGTCATCCTGCCGATCATTGCTTTTTCCGCACCATTGGCCGAGGCGTTGGCGATCATGGGGGTTCCCCAAGGCTTTGTGACAGCAGTCACCGGACTGACAGATGAACCCTGGCTTTTGATTTTGCTCATGATCGGCATTCTGATCGCAGCAGGCTGTGTGATGGAAACCACGCCAAACATCGTGATCCTCGCACCCATTCTGAAGCCACTTGCCGACAACATTGGCATGAACGAAATTCAGTTCTGCATCATGATGATCACCGCCTTGGGCGTGGGCTTTATCACGCCGCCTTTGGGTCTGAACCTCTTTGTGGTGTCTGGCATCACGGGCGAGTCGATCCTCAAGATCGCAGCACGCGCAGTGCCGTTTGTGCTGTGCATGTTTGTCGTCGTGATCTTGATCGCCTATGTTCCGGCTCTGTCCACGGCCCTTCTTCCTGATATCTATAAGTAACGAAAAGCAATCATGGCCCGAGAATACCTGAAAAAAGCAACACTCACGTCCAAGTCGGACGCGTCAGAAGTACACGATACCGTGGTTCAAATTTTGAACGACATCGAAACGGGCGGCGACGCGGCGGCGATGGAATACGCAGCCAAATTCGACAAATACGAAGGCGATATCCTGCTGACCGAAGCAGAGATCGAAGCCGCCAGCGCCTTGGTGCCCGACAAGCTGAAGGCAGACATCCAGTTTGCCCATGACAACGTCAAACGCTTTGCCCAGATGCAAAAGTCAACCGTGTCGGATGTGCAGTATGAGGTCGTGCCGGGTTTGATTGCGGGGCAAAAGGCCATCCCTGTTGATGCGGCTGGATGTTACGTACCGGGCGGTCGCTACAGCCACATTGCCTCGGCCATCATGACGGTCACGACTGCGAAAGTGGCCGGGTGTAAGCACATCACGGCATGCTCTCCACCGCGCCCCGGCGTCGGGGTGGCGCCTGCAATCATTTATGCGGCGCATATCTGCGGTGCGGACAAGATCCTGGCGATGGGTGGTGTGCAGGGCGTTGCGGCAATGACCTTTGGTCTCTTTGGCCTGCCAAAGGCGAACATCCTTGTTGGCCCCGGCAACCAATTCGTCGCCGAGGCGAAACGTATTCTCTTTGGCCGGGTAGGCATCGACATGATCGCAGGTCCGACCGACAGCCTGGTGCTGGCAGACGGCAAAGCGGATCCTATGATCGTCGCCACCGACTTGGTCAGCCAAGCCGAGCATGGATACAACTCTCCCGTTTGGTTGGTGACGGACTCGCGCGATCTGGCCGAAGAGGTGATGGCCCTGGTGCCGGATCTGATCGACGATCTGCCCGAAGTGAACCGCGACAACGCGACCGCTGCGTGGCGGGACTATGCCGAAGTGATCCTCTGTGCCGACCGCGAGGAAATGGCCGCGACCTCTGATGATTACGCGCCGGAACATCTGACTGTTCAGGCTGAAGATCTGGATTGGTGGCTCGAACGTTTGACCTGCTATGGCTCGCTCTTCTTGGGGGAAGAGACAACTGTGTCCTATGGCGACAAAGCCTCTGGCACAAACCACGTGCTGCCGACGTCAGGCGCGGCGAACTACACCGGGGGTCTTTCTGTTCACAAGTATATGAAGATCGTCACGTGGCAGCGGGCCACGCGCGAAGGATCGAAACCTGTCGCCGAGGCGACGGCCCGGATTTCGCGTTTGGAAGGCATGGAGGGCCATGCGCGTGCCGCTGACGTGAGACTGGCCAAGTACTTCCCGGGCGAGAACTTCGATCTGTCAGCAGATGGATGATCCACGCGATCTATTCGATCTGAGCGGGCGAACAGCTTGCGTCACTGGCGCAAGCTCTGGCCTAGGGCGCCGCGCAGCACATGCTTTGGCGCGCGCTGGCGCCAAGGTCGTTGTCGTGGCGCGACGGGCCGAGGCGCTTGGCGCGGCCATTGACGAGATAGAGGGGCAGGGTGCTGCGGTTGTTGCAGATGTGGCGGACCGATCCCAATTGGCGTCCATCGCCAAACGCATCAGCGACCCGTTCGGAGCGCCTGATATTCTGGTGCATGCCGCCGGCCTCAACACCCGCGAAGCAGCCGACGATGTGACGGCGAATGGGTGGGACCAAACCCTGGCCATCAACCTCTCTGCCCCGTTTTTCCTCAGCCAAGCCCTTGTCCCGGCGATGAAGGAAAAGGGCTGGGGGCGGATCGTCAACTTTGCATCATTGCAATCAAGCCGAGCCTTTCCCGGCGGAATTGCCTATGGCGCAACCAAAGGCGGTGTCGCGCAATTGACCCGCGCAATGGCCGAGGCTTGGTCGCCCTTTGGGATCACCGCCAATGCCATTGGCCCTGGTTTTTTCCCAACCGAGCTGACGCAAGCCGTCTTTGACGACGCCGAGCGTGCGGCCCGAAACGCAGCGCAGACCTGCATGAACCGCAACGGCCTCATGTCCGACATTGACGGCCCTATGCTCTTTCTGTGTTCTGACGCCTCGGCCTATGTCACCGGGCAGGTTCTGATGGTCGATGGAGGATTTACCGCGAAATGAAGGCGTTGGTTTACGAAGGCGTTGAAACGCTAAGCTTCAAAGACGTGCCAGATGCTGTGCCGCAACAGGACGAGCATCTTATTCGGATCGAGGCTGTGGGCATCTGCGGCTCTGACATGCATGCCTATCTTGGGCACGACGCGCGCAGGCCTGCACCTCTCATCCTTGGGCATGAGGCAGCCGGTGTTATCGTAGACGGCCCGCGCGCAGGCGACCGGGTGACGATCAATCCACTTGTGACCTGCCTTGATTGTCCAGCGTGTCGCCAAGGCCGGGAGAACCTGTGCCCCAACCGGCAGATCATTTCGATGCCACCCCGCGAAGGCGCGTTTGCTCAGCTTGTTGCGATGCCCGAACGGAACTTGGTCGATGTGCCGGACGACGTCCCTCTCCACAAAGCGGCCTTGGCCGAGCCTTTGGCCGTGAGCTGGCACGCGGTTCGTCTGGCGTTGAATGCTCTGCATCCTGGCATGGATCGACGCGCCCTCGTTCTGGGCGGTGGTGCAATCGGGTTGGCGGCAGCTTTGGCATGCCGTGCGATGGGCATCGAAGATGTCACAATCGCCGAGCCCAATTCTGCTCGGCGTGCCTATTTGCAAGATCGGTGCCAGGAAAACGCTGTTGCTGTACCATCCGGGTCTTACCCAATCGTGATTGACGCTGTCGGCTATGCGGCCACACGAGAAACCGCCTCTGCCTTGGCCGAAGCCGGGGGGGTGATCGCGCATGTCGGATTGGGCGAAGACACAGGCGGGCTGGACGTTCGGCGCATGACGCTAAGCGAGATCACTTTTATCGGGACCTATACCTATTCCATGCAAGATTTTCGCGACACTGCCGCAGCGATCTTTGAGGGCAAGCTTGGGCCTCTAGACTGGTGCGAGCACCGCGATTTGTCCGACGGGTTTGGTGCGTTTAAGGATTTGCGCGCTGGGCGCGTCGCGGCGCCAAAGGTTGTGCTCTATCCGTGAGGCGTTGCAGCACCTCAAAATTCGCCTTTGCTATTGCCCGCTTCCTGACGCAGCATCGGCGCGAACCACACATCACCATTCGGGAGGGTATGTAAAATGCGCGCAGCTGTCGTGAGGGACTTTGGGGAAGACCTCTCTATCGAAACCGTGCCTGATCCCGAATGCCCCGACAATGGCGTTGTGCTCGAAGTCGCCGCCTGCGGCGTTTGCCGCTCGGACTATCACGGGTGGACGGGCCACCATCCCAAAGTGGCCAATGGCTCGATCCTTGGTCACGAATACTGCGGCACCGTTGTCGCCGCAGGGCCAAGGGCCAAGTACGCCATCGGGGATAAATTGATCGCGCCATTCATTCTGGCCTGCGGCGAGTGTTCGGCCTGTCACACGGGCGTATCCAACACCTGTGCGAACCAGATTGTCCCCGGTTTTGGCACCGCCGGAGCCTATGCGGAATACGTCGCCGTGCCATTTGACCACAACCTAGTCCACTTGCCAGAGACGATGTCCCCGGCTCTGGCCGCCGGTTTGGGGTGTCGTGTGACAACGGCGTGGCACGCGCTGACAGACCGCGCGAATGTGCGTGCGGGCGAATGGGTCGCGGTGCATGGGACCGGTGGCATTGGTCTGGCGACGTTGCTGCTTGCAAAGATGCTTGGGGCGCAGGTCGTTGTGGTGGATGTCGTCGACGAAAAGCTCGAACATGCGCAAAGCCTGGGCGCGGATGCCGCGGTGAACGCCAGCAAAGTGGACGCAGCCGCAGCCATCCACGACATAACCGGTGGTGGCGCGGATGTATCGATCGAAGCGTTGGGTATCGGCGCCACAACCAACGCCTCGATCGAATGCTTGGCCATTCTTGGCCGTCATGTGCATGTGGGCATGCCCGCAGGCGACGGGCTGATGGAGGTCAACATGCGCGCGATCTACACCAAACAGCTTTCGTTTTTTGGGACGCGCGGCATGCCAGCGTGGAAGTATCCCAGCTTGCTGAACATGATCGAACGCGGGGCGGTCGACATTCGTCCGATGGTCGCGCGCGAGGTTGGCCTATCTGAGGCCAGCGGCGAGCTGCGCGCAATGCACGGGCCGACACCGCCGGGGACTGCTGTTATCACCGATCTGCAGGCCTAACCGCCTTGGATCTTAGTCCAGGGAAAACCCACGAGCCCGCACATATGAACCAAAATCAGCACGTTCTGGCGCGCTGTATTGTCGGGCTTTGTCTTCTGACCAGCCGTAATTCTGCGACGGGCCGAATGTTTCTTGAAACCGTTGCTGTGCGTATGGGCGAACCGCGGCGCGTTCGCGGTCATAGCTCTCAACAGCGGTGCGCAAATCGCGTTCTTGATAGGTGTCGACATGGCAGGTCACGCCCAAGGGCAACCGTGGTGAGATACGCGGCGTGTAGGTCGGATAGCCCAGTGCAAGACCTGCAAATGGGAACACATGCTGGGGCAATCCGATGAGGTCCGACACGGCCTGGGCCTCGTTTCTGACGGCACTGATCGGGCAACAACCCAATCCAATCGCCTCAGCCGCCGCGACGAACGCGCCCAAAGCTATGGCGGCGTCGGCGGCGGCGTTAAAGAACGCATCCAAGTGATCGTTCGCAAATGCGATGTCGTGCCACCCGTGGATAAGCCGCTGTCGACGGTTGTTTCCGCAAAAGATCAGGATCAACGGCGCGCGCTTGACCCAATCTTGTTCGCCCACCATCTCGGCCAAAGCGACACGCTTTTCGGGGGACCAAAGAACCACAATGTCGCGCCCCTGAAGATCGCTTTTTGTTGGAGCCGCGAGGGCAGCTGCGCAAAGCACGTCCACCGTTTCCTTAGGCACGTCTTGCGCGCGAAAATGACGGCACGAGCCGCGCCCAAAGAAACCTGCCAAGGCATGCATATCGTCGCCGACGCTTGGGGCATCTGCGTAACGTGCATCCAAATCCGCCTGCATGCGTTCAGTGATGTCATCAGCCAAAAGACGCTCCTTTGTGTAGATTTCTTAACGGAAAGTTCAAAAAATTCTCGCGTTTATAAAGCAAAAATGTCGAATATACTGTGGGTGAAAGGCTTTCTGCAAACGCGCTTTGATATCAAGATGACCTCTAAGACCCTCCAAGTCACGATAGAACGTAGCGGTTCTGCGCAGCGGGATTTTGAGGTGCCCGCTTACGACAATCAGACCGTTTTGGACGTGGTTTCTTGGATTCAGCAGCAGGTCGATCCGACGCTCAGTTATCGTTTTGCCTGCCGCGTCGGGATGTGCGGCAGCTGTGCGATGACGGTGAACGGTGTGCCGCGCTGGACGTGCCGGACTCATATCGCAAAGGTCAGCGCTGGCGGTCATGTGACCATCGGGCCCTTGCGCAACTTTCCGGTCGTTAAGGATCTCGCCGTTGATATGGATCCGTTTTTCGACAAATGGGTTGCAGCCGAGGCCGTTCATCACGGCCAAATCGACCGGCATGACCCAATCGCACAGGTCGACGAAACATCGCCCCAAAGGGTCAGCGCGAATGCGGGCATCGAATGCATCAATTGTGCTGTCTGCTATGCCGCCTGTGACACGGTTGCGGGCAATGCCGACTATCTGGGGCCGGCGGCCCTCCAACGCGCCTGGACGTTGCTTCAGGACGAAAAGGACGGAGGCAGAGAGATGATCCTAGAGGCAGTGTCCGGCACCGGCGGATGCCACAACTGTCATTCGATCGGCGCTTGCACGTTGCATTGCCCAAATGAGCTGGACCCAATGTCTGCAATCGCTGGCCTGAAACGCGAAACGGCCAAGTCCTTTTTCCGCAGGAAAAGCTGATGCTGAGCCTTCGTCTTTACATGCTGCAACGTCTCAGCGCCTTGGTCATGGCACCGCTCGTGCTGGGCCATCTGGCAGTGATCATCTACGCCGTCCAAGGCGGGCTCAGCGCGGCTGAAATTTTGGGGCGCACGCAAGGCTCCGTCGCGTGGTTCGCCTTTTACGGTTTGTTTGTCTGCGCGGTCTCTGTTCATGGCGCCATTGGTTTGCGCAGCATTGCGCATGAATGGGCGGGGCTGCGCGGGTTCGGGCTGATGGCGTTGATGTGGGGCTCGGGCGTGGCATTGTTTGCTTTGGGCATGCGCGCCATTTGGGCCGTGACCTTCGGATGAGTGCGACCACACATATTCGCGCGCGGGCGCATCCGTTGTGGCTTGCTCATATTCTCCACCGTGTGTCGGGACTTGTGCTTGCGCTCTTTTTGCCTCTGCACTTTTGGGTCTTGTCTTTGGCGTTGACCGATCCCGACCGCTTGAACGGGCTGCTTCAGCTGACCGAAACCGGGGTCGTAAAGCTTGCCGAGGGCGGGCTCGTCTTTTTGCTTGCCGTTCACATGTTTGGTGGGCTGCGGCTCATGGCGCTAGAATGGCTGCCCTGGAACGGACCGCAAAAGACATTGGCCGCAATGGCTCTATCAGGCGCATTTCTGATCGCTGGCCTCTTTTTGTTAAAGGCCATCTGAAATGCACATGCCCGCCATTGAACGTCACGACACCGATATCTTGATCCTGGGCACGGGCGGGGCAGGCCTTTTTGCGGCGTTGCACGCCCAGCAATCCGCGCCCGAAGGCACAAAGATCACCGTCGCCGTTAAAGGGCTCATTGGCAAATGCGGCTGCACACGCATGGTGCAGGGGGGCTTCAACGTCGCACTTGGCGGCGGTGACACGGTCGAGCGGCACTTTATGGACACGATCCAGGGCGGCAAATGGCTGCCCAATCAGGACATGGCGTGGCGGCTGTGCGAACAGGCCGTCGTGCGCATCCGTGAGTTAGAGAACGAGGTTGGCTGCTTTTTTGATCGTAACCCAGACGGCAGCTTGCATCAAAAGGCTTTCGCCGGGCAAACCGCAGATCGAACCGTTCACAAGGGCGATTTGACGGGCATCGAGATCATCAACCGCCTGATGGAAAAGGTGCTCGCCAGCGGCGTGGAAAAGCTGCAAGAGCACCGCGCAATCGGCTTGATCCCAACCAAAGACGGCACAGCACTTGCCGGTGTTTTGATGATCGACATGCGATCAGGTGTGTTCCGTTTTGTGCGGGCCAAAGCCGTCCTTATGGCCACCGGTGGCGGCCCGACGATGTACAAGTACCACACGCCCTCAGGCGACAAGACGATGGATGGCCTTGCGATGGCCCTGCGCGCAGGCCTGCCGTTGCGCGACATGGAAATGGTGCAATTCCATCCAACGGGGCTCTTGGCAGGCGACCACACCCGAATGACCGGGACTGTCCTGGAAGAGGGGCTGCGCGGCGCAGGTGGACAGCTTTTGAACCACGCCGGAACGCGGTTCATGTTTGACTACGATGCCAAGGGCGAACGCGCGACCCGAGATGTGGTCAGCCGCGGCATCTATGCGGAAATGCGAAAGAACAACAACCCGGATCAAGAAGGTGTCTTCATCTCCA
Organism: uncultured Rhodobacterales bacterium; assembly: GCA_964649815.1. Lineage (GTDB taxonomy): Bacteria > Pseudomonadota > Alphaproteobacteria > Rhodobacterales > Rhodobacteraceae. The sequence goes on from CAZYQC010000004.1 coordinate 13,152, forward strand.
TGTCGCATCTCGGGCCGGAAAACGTGCGCCAAAAGTTCAAAGGCATGGTCAAACGGTGTGCCGACAGTGGTTTTGATTTGGCTGCGGGTCAGGTCGAGGTCGTGCCAACGGCGCATTACTTTATGGGTGGTGTCGTCGTGGATGTCGACACGCGGACTGCGATGGAAGGTCTGTATGTCGCCGGAGAAGACGCAGGCGGCGCGCACGGGTCTAACCGACTGGGTGGCAACGGCGTGGCAAATTCGACCGTCTATGGTGGGATTGCAGGCGATGTCATGGGGGCCGACATTCGCGGCATGCACCTTCGAACACCCGACGAAGACGTGATCACCGCGGAAATTCAACGCGCCACGCACCCGTTTGCACAAAAGGTCGACCGGATACATCCCTTACGCCAAACGCTGCAAAACTGCATGTGGGACCACGTCGGCGTTATGCGCACTCAAACGGGTCTCACGAGCGGGTTGCAAGGGATTTCCGAAGTGTCAGAGGCGTTGTTGCAAACCGGCGTCGACAAATCAACGCTGGCCTTTAATCTGACATGGCATGACTGGCTGAACATGCGTTCGCTCTGCGATATCTCCGAGGTCATCACCCGCGCGGCGCTGTCTCGCGAGAATTCGCGTGGGGCGCATTACCGCGAGGATTTCCCCGATCCGGGCGCGATGGAGGACAGCGATTTCACAGTCGCGAACCTGGCTGGCGCGGATGTGCAGGTCACGCGCGAGCCCGTCGCCTTCACCATCGTCCGCCCAGGTGAAACCATCCTGCCAGAAGGCGAGCCAGAAACCCTGGTCGCAGCGCAATGAGCGCGTCGCCCAACATATCACCCACCCCGGACCCGATCCGGGGCCTCGCCGCTAAGGTCCAAGGCCCCGGATCAGGTCCGGGGCGTGTTCGACAGTTGGTAAAGGATGCACCATGATCCCCGGCGTTCTCATCTTCACCATCGTCGGCCCAGGCGAAACCATCCTGCCAGAAGGCGAGCCAGAAACCCTGGTGGCAGCGCAATGAGCGCGTCGTCCAACATATCACCCACCCCGGACCCGATCCGGGGCCTCGCCGCCAGGGTCCAAGCCCCCGGATCATGTCCGGGGAGCCCCGGATCAAGTCCGGGGAGTGCCGGATCAGGTCCGGGGTGGGGTGCATTGGGTCCGGGGTGGGTTCAACAGTTTTCAAAGGATGCACCATGATCCCTATCGACCTTATCCAATCCACGGCTGAAACCCTGATGGACAAGGCCGCAATCGAGATCCCGCAAGACTATTTGCAGGGTTTGCAACAGGCCGCGGCAACCGAAGACGGGGATCTGTCGTCTTTTGTGCTGCAAGCGATGCTTGAAAACTATGAGGCCGCAAAAGAAGACCGGCGCGCCATGTGCGGAGACACCGGCGTTCCGCGTTGGTACATAAAGCTCGGCAACGAGGCCGTTGTCCAAGGCGGCATGGTTGCGCTGGAAACCGCGCTTCGTCGTGCCACGGCCAATGCAACCAATGGCGTGCCGCTGCGGCCCAATCGCGTTCATCCGTTGTGGCGCACGGATCACGACAATAACGTCGGCATCGGCGCGCCGGAAATCGAATATGGGTTCGAACCTGAGGGGGCATGGATCGATTTGATCACGGTGCACAAAGGCGGTCTCTTTGGCACTGATTACCGGATGCTCTTCCCCTCGGACGGTATTCAGGGGATCAAACGCTTTTACCTGGACAGTCTGATGGCCTTTGGCAAGCGCGGCCTGGCCTGCCAACCTGCCATCATCGGCATCGGGCTGGGTGGATCGAAAGACATTTGCATGACCTTGGGCAAACGCGCATCGACCCTGCGTATCGTCGGCAGCCGCAATGACGACCCTCGCATCGCTGAGATGGAGGACGAGTTCAAAGAACTGGGCAATTCGACCGGCATGGGCGCGATGGGCTTTGTCGGCAAAAACATGGTGATCGATTGCAATATCGAAGTCGGCTATTGCCACACGGGGGGCATGCCCATGTCTGTACATGCGTTTTGCCTGTCTTCGCGGCGCGCAGTGGCGCGGATCCACGCCGATGGCCGGGTCGAGCATCGCACAGACCCCGATTGGTTCACGCCATACCAAAGGCGCGAAACCGTGGATTGGCCACCATTGCAGGAGGCCGCAGAATGAGCAAACCTCGCGAAATCGAGCTCTCGACCACGCCCACAGACGCAGCAATCGCCGAGCTCCGGCTGGGCGATGTCGTTTACCTTAATGGTTTGATGTATACGGCGCGCGAAGGCGTCTACATGCGCGCCTTGGAAGACAAGGCCAACATCCCGATGGAGTTGCCCTCGCAATCGGCGGCGAATTTTCATTGCTCTCCTGCGGCGCGCATCAACCCGGACGGTTCGTTCGATATGGGCGCGGTCACGGCGACGGCTTCCTTTCGGTTTGCAAAATGGCTGCCCGAATGGATGTCCAAAACCGGTGCCAAATTGATCGTCGGCAAAGGCGGCATGAGCTCTCAGGACTACAAAGATTACTTCGTTCCCAATGGTGCGGTGTATCTCTCGACCGTGGGATACGGCACGGGCGCCTTGCTTGGCCGGGGCGTCGAGGCTGTCGAAGCGGTGCATTGGAACGAAGAGCTTGGCTTGGCTCAGGCGATGTGGGTGATCCGGTGCAATCGCATGGGGCCTTTCATTGTGGCGTCCGACCTCACTGGGGCATGCCTTTTCGAGCGGGAAAATGCCAAGATCGCCGAGAATGTTGCCCGCGTCTACGAAGGGACCAAACCTGCTGTTTTGAAGCGCTATGGCGAAAGCGATGACCGGACAGACGAAGTGATTTAGGCTGGTCTGTCTTTGCCTGCAGGAAATCGCTTGATCTCAACCTAACTTGAGCGCGTAAGCTTCCCTCCGCCGGGGCGACCAGTGGTAGCGAGACATGGAATTCAGCAAGGCAGGCATCATCCTCTTGACCGAGCGCTACGACGAATGCGTGGCCTTCTACGGAACGACCTTGGGGTTGAAAGCGCTACACCGGATTGACCGGCCCGGCGAACAGCTGACGACATTCGCGCTGGGCGACACCTATTTGATGATCGAAACCGGCGGGGTCGCGTCGACAACAGAGAAACCGGTTGCGCAGAACCCGACAAAGCTTCGGTTCAATGTGCCAGATGTCGGCGCCGCCTGTGCCGAACTGCGCCGCAGAGGTCTTTCGGTGCGCGTGCTTGAGCATAGTTGGGGCACGACGGCCGAATTCCTCGATCCCGATGGCAACCGATGTGCCTTACGCTCAGACGCGGGCTTTGGCGAATAGGCGTGATCGAGGCGTGTTGGCCCCGCTTAGGTCAGCTCGCTGAGCAAGACGCCGGCCCCAACCAAGAGCGTCAGCAGGATCAGCAAACGCCGAAACGCGGTGTCGCTGAGGGCGCGGAAGACTGCAATCCCGACCTGAGCCGCGACAAGGCCGGTGGGCACAGTGATCAGAAGCGCAGTCAGTGCCTGTTGATCATAAGCGCCGCGGAAAAAGAGCATCGTGACCGTCGTGCTTAGGATCAGCACGTTGAATGGCTGCAAAACCGCCCTGGTTTCCGACTTGGTCCAAGGCCGCATCGACAGCCATATGACCAACACAGCGCCAGAAACGGAGGCGGCCCCGCCAAGGATTCCGCCCACCAGACCAATGCCCACGTCCAGAACGGGGGTCCGACGCGAAAAGGCGGGGAGGGCAGAGCGAAAGCCAAAGTAACCGCCGTAAAGGATGAGCATCGATGCGATCCCGATGCGCAACGCACTTGCGTCGATCATACTGAGCAACGTCTGGCCCAGCGGAACGCCCAAAAGCCCCGGGATCAAAAAACGCATCAGCCGTTTGGGATGCGCGATGATGTCTTTGCGCACGATCCACAAGCCTTGAAGGCCAGCCAGCACAGACATCAACGCCACAATCGCAACCGCCCGCAGCGGGTCCAGAACCACCAGGTAAAAGCCCAACGCAAACAGCGCCGTGCCGGACCCAGACAGGCCGTTGATGAACCCGCCCGCAGCGGCGCCCAACACCAGGTAGAGGATGGTTTCCACACTCACCTCGCAGCACCCCGGTCGATGATCGACGACAACGCCTCCAAAAGCGCCTCGATGGCCTGCGCCTTGAGCTGATCGCGCCGGTGCGCCAACCCCAAAACCCGTTTGGGCGCGTTTGGCCCAAGGCTGATGTGCTTGACCGACACATTGTCATAAGGCGCGACGGCCAGCCGTGGGACGATTGAGACACCCAAATTGGCATGCACCATGCTGGTGATGGCCTCTGGACTGTCGAGCTCCATCGTTTCCGCCACCCTGATCCGGTTCGATATGATCCAATTGTCGATCAACGTGCCCAGAACCGCATTCCGGTTAAAGCGGATATAGGGGCGTGAGGTCAGCAATCGGATGGGATCGCGTTCCTCTTCCTGCGGCGCCGCGATCAGTTCCATTTCCTCGGTCGCCAATGGCCGAAACTGAAGATCTCGGGGCAGCAAATGTGGCTGTGTCACGATGGCGGCATCGAGGTTGCCGCGTTCAATATCCGCCAGCATGTCGTTCGTCAGACCGGGGCGGATGTGCAATCCGATGTGTGGATGCGCAGCCTTGAGAACAGCCATCGCCTGCGGTGTCAGCCCGGTTAGCGTTGTCCGCAAAGCCCCGATCCGAAGCACACCGCGCAAACCATCGTCTTCTAGAACTGACGGAACCAGGTTGTCGTATTCAGCGATCATTTTGCGCGCCTTCGCCACAATCTCTTGCGCGATGGGGGTCAGCTCGGGCGTGCGCGTGCGTCTGTCAAACAGCGTGACGCCCAGATCAGCCTCAAGGCTTTGCATCTGTTGGCTTACCGCCGCATGCGTCACATGGACCACGTCAGCCGCAGCGCCAAAGGTCTTGTTGTCGGCAATCGCAACCAACGTGCGCAGGTGTTTTATACTCATGGACGTCGCATGCGTTTCGTAAGGTTTGCTTTCGGTCGCGGCCCTTGGTGGGCGTAATCGAAAGAAAAGCTACACCTGCGTCGCACCGGCATCAATCGTCGCTAGAGCAGAGACAGCAACAAAGCGCGTGTGTTCTTTTCCGTCATCTCGACCGGATTTCCGCCCGTGCTCGGGTCGCGCAAAGCCGCCGCGACCAGACCGTCGATGTCGGGGTCCTCGACGCCCAAAGCGCCCAGCGTTGTGGGGATTGAAAACGACGCATTAAACGCATCGACAAAGGCGCAGAAGCCATCAAAGCCACCATCGATCCCCAAATAGGCCGCCGCTTGGTCAAACTGCGGTCGAATGGCCTCTGCGTTGAACTTCAAAACGGCGGGCATGCACACCGCATTGGTCGTGCCGTGATGGGTGTGATGCACCGCGCCGATGGGATGGCTCAGCGCGTGGATCGCACCCAGACCTTTTTGAAAGGCGGTTGCCCCCATTGCGGCGGCGCTCATCATATGCGCGCGCGCCTCCAGATCGTCTCCGTCCGCATAGGCGCGCGGCAAATAGGTCTTTACCAGCCGCATGCCTTCCAGGGCGATCCCCTGGCTCATCGGGTGGTAATGCGGCGAGGAATAGGCCTCGACGCAATGCGCAAACGCATCCAAGCCTGTCCCTGCCGTGATGAACTTGGGCATCCCAACAGTCAGCTCGGGGTCAGCGATGACCACACCAGGCAGCATTTTTGGGTGGAAAATGATCTTTTTTTCTTGGCTGTCGGATTTGGTGATGATGCTGGCCCGGCCAACTTCCGAACCCGTGCCAGCCGTCGTTGGTACAGCGACAACCGGAGCGATTGCCTGTGCATCCGCCCGCGTCCACCAATCTCCGATGTCTTCAAAATCCCAAATGGGCCGCGTTTGACCTGCCATAAAGGCGATCACCTTGCCCAAGTCGAGTGCGGAGCCGCCGCCAAAAGCGATCACGCCGTCAAAGCCCCCGTCGCGATAAACCGCAACGCCGGCCTCGGCATTGATGTCTGTTGGGTTCGGATCGACGTCTGCAAACAGCGCGCGGTCATGTCCGTCTGCTTCAAGGATATCCAAAGCCCGCGCGGTTATCGGCAGCCCGGCCAAGCCCTTGTCGGTCACCAACAGGGGCTTTGAGATCCCCAAAGCGGCACATGCCTCGGCCAGCTCGCTGATACGCCCCGCGCCAAATCGGATCGGGTTTGGGTAATTCCAATTCGCTGTCAGGGTCATGGCACGTCCTTTGTCAGTCTTGCGGAACCTTGTCGCGCAATCGCGGGAAATGGCAAGCGCACAGTCACGCCCGCAAGCCGCCCTTCAGGCCTTGGCATGCTCTGAGGTTTTATCTGGCGCCGTTCTTGCTTACCTTTGGGGCATGATCCGCGCCGTTGCATTGCTGTTGCTGGCTCTAGGAGCTTCCGCTTGGGCAACATATGCGTTTGGCCAGGACGTGCTATTTGCGCTCGGCCTGATCTTGGTTCAGCTGAAAATCCTGGGGCAAAAGCTGATCACCCTCAAGCCCGCGCTGCTCTTGGCGTGGTTCAAAACGCATGGCTTGGTTTTTCTCAAAAAAGACGTCCCCTACAAATGGGTGTCCAGCGTTCTGTTGCCCTTGGTCATGGGAAAAGCGTTCTTTCGCCGGATCGGACGCCTTGTGCAACGCATCACCAAACCGATCGCTGAACGGCGCGCTCGTTTGATGGCTTGGTATGCTCAGCGCTCGGGCATCGAAAAGGTCGTGCTGACGCTCGCTTTGGTCAGCACGACACTGGCCCTTTCGGTGACGTCTGTTGGGCTGTGGCTCATCCTTTTTTCGGTGGGCCTGCCGATATGGGTTGTCTCCGCGATCCTGACGCTGGTGCGGGTCATGTTGCGCAGCGTTGAAAAGTACATCTTCAAAATCGTCGCCTTTTTGCATCTGCGGTGGTTCTGGCGCTTTTTGCAGCGCCTTTTGCCTGCTTCGTGGATCGCTCGAAAACGGCGCTTTGATTACCGCGTCGCCCGCGCGGTGGTGCGCAAACGTCGTCTGACCGTTCGCCAAGTGGCCGACCGCAAAGACGATCTACCTTTTCGGATCGGCATTCTGCTCAGCTTCCTCTTCGGTTCAACTCGGCGCGAGGATGCGCCTTAGAACCGTCGCGCGCCGCGTTAGGCTGTTTGCGGCTTAGGGAGACCGTCAATTGGTTGCCGGTAACTCGGGGGGGCGCCCGCGTCATCAGGGGGCAAGCCACGACAAGCGGTGGCCATGCGGGACGTGGCCCAGGCCGCAGGCGATCCCTGATTAACCCCGCGCGGTCACAGCTACAAAGCGCGCTGCCATCGGCGCAAACTGCCAAATTGTCAGTGCGGATTGAGCGAAATTTGCGCTTTGACGGCTTGGGTCCGGTCCGAGGCCATCTCGAACGCCGCGACGGCGTCTTGCATCGAAAAAGTATGCGTGATCAGTGGTTTGACGTCGATCTGACCACCTTGCATCAGTGCCACAGCCGTCGCAAACTCACTATGAAATCGGAAAGAGCCGCGCAACTCAATCTCTTTGGCGGTCATCGCTTGCATCGGCAATGTCATATCACCACCCAAGCCCAGCTGCATCACAACAGCCCCTGGCCGCAGCGCCGTGATCGCAGCGCCCAAGGCTGCCGCGACGCCAGAGCATTCGAACAATACATCGAAATGACCTTTGTCCGCACCGAATGCGTCAAGCGCTGTCGCGTTCTCCGCGACGTTGAAGGTGGCGTCCGCACCGATCTCTGACGCTTTGGCCAATGTAAAATCTGTGACGTCGGTCGCCACGACCTCGACCGCACCCGCCGCGCGGGCCACGCAAATCGCAAGCATGCCAATCGGCCCGCATCCTGTGACCAAAACACGTTTGCCCATCAGGTCGCCCGCCCGCCGGGCAGCATGCAAGACCACGGCCAAGGGCTCGGCTGTTGCGGCCTCGCCTGCTGTTAAACCGTCCGCAACGACACATTGGCGATGGTCCGCAACAATCATCTCGCGGAACGCCCCTTGGATATGCGGAAATGGCATGGCCGAGCCGTAAAAACGCATGTTCAGGCAATGCTGGTGTTCGCCTGCTTGGCAATATGCGCAGGTGTAACACGGCCGCGACGGTGACAGCGCCACAAGCTGACCAACCTCAAGCCCGTCAACATCCGCGCCCAATACGGCGACCCGGCCAGAGACCTCATGACCCAAGATCATCGGCTCTTTCAACTGGATAGGGCCAAAGCCGCCGTGGTTGTAGTAATGCAAATCCGATCCACAGATCCCGCCAGTTTCCAACGTGATCAGTACCTCGCCCACGCCAGGCGACGGCACGTCGCGCGTTTCAACACGCAAGTCTTTCGCGGCATGCGCGACAATGGCTTTCATATCGTCTCTCTTGGGTGTGGCATGTCAGAAATCGAATTGACTTTGAGTGTTACCGATAACAGTCTATTTCGGCTAGCCCGATGCCACAAGCACATCTGCCCGATAGGATTGCCATGACGACGACTTCCGATCTCTTTTCTCTCACGGGCAAGCGCGCTCTTGTGACAGGATCTTCCCAGGGCATAGGCTTTGCGCTGGCTCAAGGTTTGCAAAGCGCGGGCGCGCAGGTTGTTCTGAACGGGAGAGACCGAGCAAAACTATCCGATGCGGCCAAGGCGCTGGGCGTAACCGAGACTTTGGCCTTTGATGCAACCGATCACGATGTGGTACGCACAGCGGTTGATGATTTCGAAGCCACGCATGGCGCCATCGATATTCTGGTCAACAACGCCGGCATGCAGCATCGCACCCCACTCCAAGATTTCCCGGCCGAGCGGTTTGATGCGCTTTTGCAAACCAATGTCGCCAGCGTGTTTCACGTCGGCCAGGCTTGCGCGCGCCATATGATCAAACGGGGTGCGGGCAAAATCATCAACATCGCCAGTGTTCAGACCGCACTCGCCCGACCCGGTATCGCGCCTTACACGGCGACCAAAGGGGCTGTGGCCAATTTGACAAAGGGCATGGCGACTGATTGGGCACAGTACGGTTTGCAATGCAATGCGATTGCGCCCGGCTATTTTGACACACCTTTGAATGCAGCACTGGTCGCAGACCCAGAGTTCTCAGCCTGGCTGGAAAAACGCACACCCGCCGGGCGCTGGGGCAAGGTCGAAGAATTGGTCGGCGCGTGTGTTTTTCTGTCCTCGGCGGCCTCCAGCTTTGTCAACGGCCATACGCTGTTTGTCGACGGCGGCATCACGGCCTCGCTCTGATCTGCCGCTCAGGCAAACAACCCATGATCGACCAAGGCACCCTAACAAACGTTCGCGAGCAGGTCGGCGCGCAGTGGTCTTTAGTCCTTTTGCGCGCCGAGTTGCGAAACCACGTTCAAGATCATCTGCAGACCCGCGTTCTGGCCCAAAGACATCACAGATTCCGGGTGGAACTGAACGGCTGCAATGGGCAAGCTCCGGTGTTCCAGCGCCATTGGAATCCCGTCTTCGGTCACAGCCGTGACTTCCAACTCGTCCGGTAACGCATCAACCTGTGCATAAAGCGAATGGTACCGCCCGATCGCCACGTCATTCGGAAGACCGTCAAACACGATGCCGGGTTGCGTGATCTGAATACGCGAGGGTTTCCCGTGCATGGGCGTTTCCAACTGGCTTAAAGCGCCGCCAAAATGGCAGGCAATCGCCTGCATGCCCAGACATACACCAAAGATAGGCAACTCTCGATCCAGGGCCATCTGAATGGTGGCCGAGCAATCGAAATCCTCGGGCGATCCTGGCCCTGGCGACATCAAAACCAGATCCGGCCTGAACGTGTCCAAAACGCTGCTTTCGAGCGGGGTGCGCGTTGTCAAAACCTCTGCACCCGTTTGGCGCACGTAATTCGCCAGCGTGTGAACAAAGCTGTCTTCGTGATCGACCAGCAGGATCCGGCGCCCTTCGCCCAGCCGGGGAACTGTGCTGTCGACGGTCGAGTTTGATCGCATATCGCCCCGGATCGCGGCACGCATCGCTGACGCTTTCAGCTCTGTCTCGGCTTCTTCGGCTTCTGGGTCGCTGTCGTACAGTAAGGTCGCGCCTGCCCGCACCTGAGCGACACCGTCCTTGATCCGAATGGTGCGCAGGGTCAGCCCAGTGTTCATGTCGCCATTGAACAACATCGCGCCGACCGCGCCCCCGTACCAAGCGCGCGTGGATTTTTCGTGTTCCTCGATGAACCGCATCGCCCACAGTTTTGGCGCGCCGGTGACGGTGACGGCCCAGGCGTGGCTCAGGAACGCATCCATCGCATCCATTTCGGGGCGGAGCTGCCCTTCGATGTGGTCGACCGTGTGGATCAGCCGCGAATACATTTCGATCTGGCGGCGTCCGATGACCCGAACAGACCCGGGCACGCAGACCCGGCTTTTGTCGTTGCGGTCCACGTCCGTGCACATCGTCAACTCGCTCTCGTCCTTTTCGGACTGCAGCAAGGTCAGGACTTGTTTGCTGTCTTCGATGGCGTCCTTGCCCCGCGCAATCGTGCCGGAGATCGGGCAGGTCTCGACCCTGCAACCCGTGACGCGCACGAACATCTCGGGCGAGGCGCCCACCAAATATTCTTGGTCCCCAAGGTTCATGATAAAGCCAAACGGCGCCGGATTGATGGTCGTGAGGCGCTGAAAGATGTCCGCAGGCGTGTCGTGGCAAGCCTCATAAAATACCTGACCTGGCACAACTTCGAAAAGGTCGCCGCGCTTAAAGCTTTCTTTCGCTTTGACAACCATCTTGGCGTATTCGCCCGGCACATGGTCGCCCATCGGCACGTCTTGTGGCCCAAACTGAAACGGCTCATCCGTGCCGCCGGTCTCCACCCCTTCGGTTGTCGCCGCGCCCTTGGCGAATTCGTAATGAACTTCGATCGCTTCCTGACCGTAATTGTCGACGATCAGAACGCGATCAGGGATAAACATCACAAGGTCGCGCTGATCATCTGGCCGTTCCAGGTGGAACGTGATCGGCTCGAACTGAAACGCCAGGTCATACCCCATCGCACCATATAGCCCCAAGCTTTCGTCCGCGTCCGAATGGAAGACGTCCGAAATGACCCGCAGCACCGAAAATACCGACGGCGCGCGGGATCGCTCTTCTTCGTTGAAGACGCGATCGGGCGTTTTGACGGTAAGATCGATTGCCGTGCCATTGCTCTGCTTGGCCGCAATATCCGCGCAGGCGTCCAGCGCCCCTTCGATGAAGCCAAGCAGGATCTCGCCGCGTTTGTTTAGCGCCGTCACCTTCATCGCCCGTCCTCGGGCTTCGATCATGACGGGCGGGTCGAAAAAGCCGAACTCCCAGCGGTTGTAGCGGCCCGGATATTCGTAATTTGACGCCAGATAGACGCCTTTTCGATGGTTTAGCTTGGCAACCAAATCGCTGTTGGCCGTCTCAAATGGCGCAGCCGCGCTGGTCTTGGTGACGACAATGCCACCGCGTGTTTCATACTTCATGTGTCTGAGGTCCTGAGTGGAGCTGGAATACGGAACGGGAAACGGGCCCGCGGGCAGAATCTGCCGCGTTCAAGGAAAGTTCAGTTTCGCCATCGAAAGTCACTCATACCGCTTCGATATGAGGATCAGTGCCGAAAAACAAGGCCAGAATCGCCACCATGTATCCGTTCCGTAAAACCAGCCGGATTTGCCCAAGTGTCAGACCCGGCGCTGCCCCGTGGCCCGCGCGAAAAATGCGCAACTTTCGGGCCGGGAAAGGTGCGTGCGCATTTTCTGACTATTTTAATCGGAAACACTTGCCTTCGCCCGCGACTCGTGCAACTGACAATTTCAGTAAGGTTTTCACTGGAGACACCCCCATGACCCCGCGTATTCCCGTTCTGGCCGTTGCCGCGACACTGATTGCCACGCAATCCATCGCAGACGAGCTGAACCTCTATTCCTCTCGCCACTACGACACGGACGAACGTCTGTATTCCGATTTCACCGATGCCACAGGCATCAAGATCAACCGTATCGAAGGTAAAGCAGACGAGCTGATCGCCCGGATGCAGGCCGAAGGCGCGAACTCTCCTGCAGACATTTTGTTGACGGTCGACACATCCCGCCTGGAGCGTGCCAAAAACGCGGGCGTTTTGCAGGCGATCGACAGTGACGTGCTTGAAACGCGTATCCCCGCCAACTTGCAGGACGCTGACAATCAATGGTTCGGCTTTTCGCAGCGCGCGCGGATCATCTTTTACGACAAAACCGACGTGACCGAGCCTCCGGCCACATATGTCGAACTGGCTGACCCAAAGTTCAAAGGCCAAGTCTGCCACCGCTCGTCCTCGAACGTCTATTCCCAAACGCTGCTGTCCGCAGTCATCGAAAACTACGGAGAAGCCGCGGCCAAAGACTGGGCCGCTGGCGTTGTCGCAAACTTCGCGCGCGATCCCCAAGGCGGCGACACGGATCAATTGCGTGGTCTGGTCTCTGGTGAATGCGATATCTCGATTTCCAACACCTATTACTTTGCCCGCGCCATCCGCCGTGATGTGAAAGGCCTGCCTGAAGAGGCGCGCGCAGACATCGGTTGGGTCTTTCCTGCACAAAACGCTGAAGGCGCGCATATGAACCTGTCTGGCGGCGGCGTTGCGGCCAACGCACCGAACAAGGAAAACGCGATCAAATTTCTGGAATACCTCGCCTCCGATCAGGCGCAGCAGTACTTCTCGGCCGGCAATGACGAATACCCAGCCGTACCTGGCGTCGGTCTGTCGCCGTCGGTCGCCGCACTTGGCATGTTCCGCCCGGATGATGTGGATTTGTCCTCGGTCGCTGAAAACGTGCCTGCCGCACAAGCGATTTTCAACGAAGTTGGCTGGAAGTAACCTTCGAGCCTTTAGACATCTCAAAGGGCGCGGCTGGACTGCGCCCTTTTGCATTTCGCCCTGACGTCAGGGGCTAATCCGCCAATCCAGGCCAAGTATCGCTGAGCCGGTATCCGGTTGGCCAAGGGTCGCTCGGGTCTAGCATCCATTGATGTGTTCCGGTGATCCAGGCTTGCCCCGCGATTTCAGGTAGAATGGCGGGGCGACCTCCGACCTGTGTCGCGGCCAGAATTCTCCCCTGAAACTCGGACCCCAAAAGGGATTGCGATCTGAAGGGCGCGCCGACCTCTAACGCACCGCGTTCATGCAAAACGGCCATCCGCGCGCAGGTCCCTGTCCCGCAGGGCGACCGGTCGAGCTTGGCAGGTTTGATCGCAACCGCGTTGCGCCCCACCGGGCCAGCCTCAGGTGGGCCATGCTCAACAGGCCCATGCTCAACGGGCCAAGTGAATTCGCAAAAGGAAATGTGCGACCATTCCGGCAGGTCAGGATGCGTAAACCCGAGCTGATCGTTTGCTGCATCGGTGATCTGCGCACCCAACTGCGCCAGTCGCCGGGCGTTGCTGGCCTCTGGTGCAATCCCAAGCGCCGCAGCATCCACAAGAACAAAGCTGTCTCCGCCAAAGGCCGTGTCGACGCAAAGCGTACCCAAACCCGGCACGTTCAAAGGTGCGTCCAGTCGATCCACAAAAGACGGCAGGTTGGTGATGGCGACCCGCGTGACCTCGCCCGCAGTACAATCTGCACGGACTTTGACCAATCCCCCCGGCGCTTCCAAAATCAACGTGGTCTCTGGTTCCTGCATTGGCAGGATCCCTGTTTCCAACAAGACCGTCGTCACGCACATTGCGTTTGACCCAGACATCGGCGGCGTGTCTTCGGGCTCCATGATGATGAAAGCTGCGTCCGCCTCGGGATGCTTGGGCGGCACCAAAAGGTTCAAGTGGCGGAAGACACCGCCCCGTGGCTCGTTCAACATGAATTGCCGCAGCGTGTCATCCTGCGCGATCCAGTTGCGCTGCGCCCATATCGTATCACCGGGCGGAGGTACCACGCCACCGATGATCACATCGCCCACTTCTCCCGCGGCATGAGCACTGACGGTATGGATAAGCCTGCTGCTGCGCATCCTTCGACACTAGGGGAGGTAAGGCGCAAAGAACACCCGCGCAAGGGCGCAAAAACGCATGACCCCGCCCCCTGTTGAACCGGCGCGCACTGCCGAGTGACGAATGCGACCGCCCAAAAGAAACCGGCACCGACCAAATGGCCGGTGCCTGCTGCATGTTTCGGATGTGGAGTGCAGGGCCTTAGGCGGATGCACCTGCGGCTTCGGTCACGCCACTGTGTGTGGTAGGCACACCTTTGGCTTCGCGTCGGGTGTCGTTATAGACGGCTTTGATCAAAGCAAAGCACATCAACACCATCACGACCGAAAAGGGCAAGGCGCCGATGACCATCGCGGTTTGGATGGCGCCCGTCCCGCCAGAGACAAGCAATCCGCCCACCACCAATGCAAGCGCAGCACCCCAGAACAGGATATGCGGCCGCGCCTTGGGGCCCTCGTCGCCGGCGGCGTTGATCGTGTTCACGATCAAAACGGCCGAGTCCGCAGAGGTCACAAGGAAGGTCATCAGCAGAACAACGATCACGACGGCCATGCCCCAGGCCAAAACCTGCGCGATCGGCGCCAGCATGAACGCGGTCATCGCAAAGATCTTGTCGCCGTTGCTGGCACTGAAGATCTCTCCATCAGCGCCGCCATAAAGCTCAAGCCAGATCGCAGTGCCTCCGGCCCACGAGAACCAGATGCAGCACATCAGGCCCGGGACCAGCATCGCGCCCAGAATGAACTCTCGCACCGTGCGCCCTTTGGAGATACGCGCCAAAAAGAGGCCAACAAAGGGGGCAAATGCGATCCACCACGCCCAGTAGAACACCGGCCACCAGCCTTGCCATTGCGCCAGCAGGAACGCCTCAGACCCGTCGACCCCGTCAGAGCGATAGACATTAAAGCTCAGATACGGCAGCGCGAGGACATAATCCCAAAGCCCGACCACAAGCGCGGTTGCACCAAACCATGTCGCGCCGAAAATGATCAGGAAGCTCAGCAGGAAGATCGACAAGACCATGTTGATGTTCGACAGCCACTTGATGCCTTTGCCCACGCCCGAAAGGGCCGACAAGGTCGAGGCTCCCATGATGAACAACAGCGCCACCAGAATACCCATCGAGTTGACCGTACCTGCAATGCTGCTTCCGTCCGCGCTGACTGCGCCCTCAGGATGCACCAAACCGCCGACCCCGATGCGTGTCAGGCCCGCGACGAACTGGTCAACGCCAAAGCCAAGCGTCTGCGCAACGCCAAGGATGGTCGCAACGACCGCAACAATGTCGACCAAGTGACCGATCGTGCCCGACATCGCCTTGCCAAATAACGGCGTCAAAGCCGACCGGATCGTCAGAGGAAGCCCACGGCGATATGTGAAATAGGCCAAAGCCATGCCGACGATGGCATAACAGGCCCAGGCCCCGACGCCCCAGTGCAGGAAAGACCACACATAGGCCTGGCGAATGTTGTCTTCACCCCCGGCGGTGGTCAGGCCCTGGATGACGCTTGGGTTGTTCTGAAGGTGCGAAACGGGCTCTGCCACCGCCCAGGTCAACATACCCACGCCGATGCCTGCGCCAAACATCATGGAAAACCACGAAAAGTTGGAAAACTCAGGCTTGTCCCCCGGCTGGCCCAAAAGCATCTTGCCCCCTGTCGGCCAGGCCGCAAGCCCCAGGCAAACAATGACGAACAACGCAACCACCCAGATGTACCAAGCTGCAAAGTTGTTCAGAATGACAGAGTTCCAAGCGCCTAATGTCGCGCCCGCTTGCACGGGCCAAAAAATGCACCAAACAACAAGTACGCTGATAATGATTTTTGAAATCACAGTGACGCTTACACTAAAGCCACTGTAGAACCCCTTATCCGCCGTAGAAATCGGCAGATCCGTAAGTGGTGGTTTCATGTGTTCCTCCCTTTGGATCTTTATTCTGGCTACAGAATACCGCGGGGCGAAAAATTTATGATTTTAGACGATTGCCACCCCGCACCGCTTGAGTAGAGCGCACAGATTTCAAGAAAAACAAGCTAAAGTAGTCATTCCAGCGCAAGAATACGCGCCAATTTGCCCTTGCTTTTCTTATGGTTGAGGGAGTTATGGTTGATGCACGCAAGAACTTTGCAACTCAGGCATGATTTGTGCCTTGCGCGCGCCATGAAAACCACAAAACCTGAATGACCAGGAAACTCCCGCCGCAGATCTCTGCCGTGCCGGCCCAAAGGCGGGGCGTCGCGCGGGGCCTGTCGCTCGGTTCACACAACCAAGGCACAAAAAAACGCCGTCAGAAACGGCGTTTTCGTTTTCTCTTTGATCGCTGCCGCGCGCAGGATCAGCGCTGGACGCAGCCCTTTACCTCGGGCGGGCAATCTCCGTAAGGAACGGCAGACCGGCGTTTGCGATGTGTCGTTGGATGCATCATCATGTGTCGATAGCTGGTCGCGGTCGTTGGGGTGCCGCAGCTGATGGCCCCGGACACCGTCACCGGCTGGAGTCCATGCGGACAAAAGTTTGCCTTGGTGTGCACAGGATAAATCGGTTTTGGCGGCAGGGTGTGCGTATAGGGTTTCTTAGGCTTTTCCACCTGCCGTGGGTGCTCTGGCGGCTCTTCCTCGCCTTCGAATTCGCCTTCAAACGGCACCGGAGGTTTGTGCGGATAATCCTTCTTGTCATCCGGGGGCGGCGGGGGCGGCGGATCGGTGGCTTCGGCCACGGAAACAGCACCGAAGATGAAAGCGACAGACAGAAAAACCGCCAGTAGCCTATGCATTCTTGAGTGAATTGAGCTGGTCATCGCGTATGTTCCATCGGTGAACTAAATACGAAAGGAAGTATGAACAACTATATGTTGTTGTCCAGCTTCAGGTTTCCGCACCGCAAATTTTTCCGAGTTTACTAAACTTTAAGAGGAGTAGACCGATATTAAGATATTCTTAAGGTTGATTTTGACTCCAGTCATTCTCCCAAGAACCGCCCGCCGCGACGAAACCGCTGCCCAATTAAGATGTCGCATGCCCACGCAATCGAAAGACCAATGGCAACATCGCACAGACCAGAACAGCGGAGAAAAGGAACGCTGCTCCGGGCAAATAGAGCCCGTCGGCATCGACCGAGGCTTGGAACAGCGATGTCATGACCAATGGGGACAGAATGGCGGCCACCGATGACAATGAGGCAATCACGCCCTGCACCACGCCCTGACGATCTTCGTCCGCCTGATTTGCCGCCATCGCCGTCATCAACGCGGGCACCAGATCAGACAGCACCGCCATCAGCAAAAAGACCACAAGGGCCTGCACCGTCGCCGTAAACCCAAACCCAATCATGCCGATCAAGCCCGCGATCATACCAATCATCAGCGTCCGAAAATCGCCAATCCAGCGGATCAGGACCCGCATCAACCCACCCTGCACAATGGCCAGCAAAACGCCGTAGGCCGCAAGCGACAACCCGATGTAGAGCGTCGGCCAATCAAAGACCTCGCGTGTCCAAAACGCCCAAAGGGTCGGATAGACCATATTGGCGAATTCAAAGACAAAGATGCAAACCAAGGGGATCGCAAGCCCAGGCAGCCGGAATGCGTCAAAGATGGATTTGAACGGGTTGAGGTCCCGTTTGCCAAAAGGTCGCCGTTTCTCTTTTGCAAGGCTTTCGGGCAGGATGAAAAAGCCAAAAAGCGCGTTCGCCGCAGACAGCGCGGCTGCGATCCAGAACGGTGCAGACAGGCTGATCTCGGCGGCAAGCCCACCCAAAGCAGGCCCCAAAACGAACCCGATCCCAAACGCGGCGCCGATCAGGCCAAAGTTCGCGGCTCTTTCCTCGGGTTTGGAAATGTCCGCGATATAGGCCGTCGCCGTGATGTAGGTCGCCCCCGCCAGCCCTGCCAACGTCCGCCCAATCAGCAGCAACCAAAAACTATCGGCCATCGCCATGATCACATAGTCCAGGCTCAGCATCGCCAAGGCCGCAATCAACACCGGCCTGCGACCCACCGCATCCGAAATGCTGCCGACAATTGGACCGCACAAGAACAATGCCCCCGAATACGCAGCCATAAGGATGCCGCCCCAAAAGGCACCTTGCCCGGCGCCGCTTGCTCCGACACGGGCCATCAGATCGGGCATGATCGGAAAGACGATCCCGATCCCGATGGCGTCAATCATCAATGTGATGAGAATGAAAATGATGGCTCGGTTTTTGAACATGAAACCTTGTGGGACAAAACTACGCTTTCAGCCAGTCCCACCATTCCTGCCAAAGCGCCTCAAAGCCAGACCGAAAACACCCCTGATGACCGATCGCGCGTTTTTGCAGGTCTCGCGGGCGCACCAATTTGAGCGTGCAGGGCGCGTTCGTATAGACGTCCAGAATGTCTTTGGCCGCGCGTTCGGTCGCAATCCCGTCGTCCGAGAACACCCAAGACGTGATTGGCGCGGTGACGTCGCCAAAAACATGCGGCTGTTTGCCCGTGCGCAGTTCATCCGCGTAATATCTGCGTTTGCTCGACCACCGCCGCCACGTTCGAAACACCGGACCGGGCAGGGGGTCGCCGCTCCAACCGCCCACCGGTTTCAGATACCCCCAACGGCGCAGCGCGTAGGTGCCCAAGCCCCACCAAAAATAAAGCTCAACCGCCCAGCGGTTCAGATCATGCCGGTACCAGGTCCCGCTGCCACAGGCGACAAAGGCGTGTTTTGCAATGCGATGTTGGTTCTCTGCAAAGCCCACCAAATGCCCGCCCGCGCTGTGGCCAAGATGCGATATCTGCAAACCGGGATAGGTTGCCGATAGAAAGTCGATGCCCGCCCGCATATCGAACGATCCCCAATCCGGCAAATTCGCCTGCAAAAGATGCGCCCGCGTCCGCGACGCCCCAATCCCTCGATAATCATACAGCAGAACCGCTGCGCCACGCGCCGCGAAATACTCTGCCGTCTTTTGATAAAACTCTTTTTTGAACCCCGTTCCCGAAGAGATCAAAACGCAAACCGAAGGCGCCTCATGCGCCACAAGCCTGCCCGACAGAACAGCCCCATCCGCCGCAACCAGCTCAAGATCTTTTGTTTGAAACATAGCACACTCGCAGATCGACCTGTGGTCTCGTTCAGCTCAAGTGATTTGGACTGATTGGTCTAGTATATCGCTATTGGACCAGGCGGTCTAGTCACATCGTCGCCCACCGTTGGTTGCCGACAGGGGCAAACGTAAGTAGCACAAGGTTTCCAAGGTGGCATGAATGTATTGTCGCTTGACGATCCCAAACGCCCGAACTAAACCGCCAAAGCCCGAGCGGGTATGGTGAAATGGTATCATAAGAGCCTTCCAAGCTTAAGGTGCGGGTTCGATTCCCGCTACCCGCTCCAACTCCTCCCAAATCGCAATTGACACTCCCGGCGCCCGTGGTCGGTGCGATAACCATTTGGAACCAAACGGCTTCGCAGCTTGCAGTGCCGCCAGCGGCCATCGAAACACCCGCGGCAAATCTGGCGCATCAGAACGGCCATCCTATTATCACGCGGGCACGAGGGCATCGCCCGGTGGCGCAGCCGTTGAATGCGCCGCATTGGCGCGGCTCGCGCCCGGGGCCTTGTGTTTTTCGCGATTGTGTCACACTTGAGACCGCAACAGTGCAAGAGCCGGTGATACTCTCCGGCGCGAAAAGGAATGGCATGGCTCAGGACAAGCCCCCAGCGCCCCCTCCAAGTTCGGACGAGCGGGAGGCCTCTAAGAAAATTGGTGCTCTGCGCGCCTTGTGGCCGTTTCTCTTCCCGTACCGGGCCATGATTTATGCTGCACTTGGCGCTTTGACGGTCACGGCCGCGATCTCCTTGATTTTGCCGCTGGCCGTGCGCCGCGTTGTCGACAATTTCCAGGTCGATGACGGCGCGCTTTTGGACCGCTACTTTATGGCAGCGGTGGCCATTGCCGGTTTGCTGGCGCTGGGGACGGGCCTGCGCTACGCACTTGTCACCCAATTGGGCGAACGTGTGGTCGCTGACATCAGAAAGGCAGTCTTTGATCGCGTCATCGGCATGTCACCGGCCTTCTATGAGAAAATCATGACCGGCGAAGTGCTTAGCCGGATCACGACCGACACGACCCTGATCCTCAGCGTTGTCGGCTCGTCCGTCTCGGTGGCGCTGCGCAATGTGCTGGTCTTTGTGGGCGGGCTCATTCTGATGATGCTGACTTCCCCCAAAATGAGCGTTCTGGTGCTATTGATCGTGCCGGTCGTGATCGTGCCGATCCTTACGCTGGGCCGTCGCCTCCGCCGGCTTAGTCGCGAAAATCAGGACTGGATCGCATCGTCATCCGGCAGCGCCTCCGAGCAATTGAGCGCTGTTCAGACCGTGCAGGCCTTCACGCATGAAACGCTCAGCCGCCGGCTTTTCTCTGACGTCACCGAAGCAAGCTATGGCTCCGCGAAAGAGCGGATCATGACGCGGGCGGCCATGACCGTCATCGTCATTTTCCTCGTCTTCGTTGGCATCGTTGGCGTTCTGTGGATCGGTGCCAACGACGTCCAAAACGGCGAAATGACCATCGGGACGCTGGTTCAGTTCCTGATCTACGCGATCATGGTGGCAGGCGCCGTCGCAGCACTGAGCGAAATTCTGGGCGAGCTGCAGCGGGCTGCAGGTGCCACCGAACGCCTGGTCGAGCTGTTGCACGCGCAAGACACGGTGCAAGATCTGCCGGATGCTGACCGGCTTGAGCATCCCGTCGCAGGTGCTATCACCTTTGACGATGTGCATTTTGCCTATCCAACGCGCCAGGATAAACCGGCTTTGCAAGGTATCTCCCTTGAAATCGCGCCGGGCGAAACGGTCGCTTTTGTCGGGCCGTCCGGCGCGGGCAAGACGACGATCTTCCAGATGCTGCTGCGCTTTTACAATCCGCAATCCGGCCGCATCCTGATCGATGGCGCTGACATCGCCCAATTGCGCCGGGAGGACTTTCGTCAGTCTTTGGCCTTGGTGCAGCAAGACGCGATGATCTTTGCCACCTCGGCCCGAGAGAACATCCGCTTTGGGCGGCCAGACGCGACGGATGCGGAAATCGTCTCAGCCGCCAAAGCGGCCGCTGCGCATGACTTTATCGAACAGCTCAACGATGGCTACGACAGCCAATTGGGCGAACGCGGTGTCATGCTTTCGGGCGGGCAAAAACAGCGTATCGCCATCGCTCGCGCGATCTTGCGCGACGCGCCGATTTTGATGCTGGATGAGGCGACAAGCGCGCTCGACAGCGAAAGCGAACGCGCTGTGCAAAATGCCGTGGATGCGCTGGCCGAAGACCGCACCACGCTGATCGTTGCCCATCGTCTGTCCACGGTGAAAAAGGCAGATCGGATCGTCGTGCTTGACCAAGGTCAGATCGTCGCCCAAGGCGCCCATGATGAGCTTGTCGCGCAAGGCGGGCTCTATGCGCGCCTGGCCCGCCTCCAATTTACCGATGGTATCGCGGCCGAGTGACGCCGCCATCAGGTCGGCATAGGCTGACCTAATCTCGGCCTGCGTCACCCATTTTCGCGTCTCTGGCAGGTAAAGCGCGCATTTGTTGCAAGTTTACGCATGGTCGCGCGCAGTGAATCTGACTCATGATCTTGCGAAACAGCCCCTTCACACGCAATTATAGCAATTAAGTGGAGAAAAAGCGCCAACAGGCGCTCCAAGGGAGGAAGCTCAGATGCCCTATGCCGGGAACGAAGATCGCGTACGTCTAGAAACCGAAATGCCGTGGGAGGATCGGGACGTTCCCAAAACGATCTTTGGCATGATTTCCCGGACCGCGGACCGTGTGCCAAACAACAACGCCATCAGCTTCCAGATCACGTCAGGCCCGACCGACAAGGCCGAAACGCTGACCTGGAAACAGATGCAAGGCAAAGTCGCGCAAACCGCAAACATGCTGCGCCGTATGGGTATCGGCCCAACCGATGTCGTGGCCTATGTCATGCCGAATGCGACCGAAACGATCCTGACCTTCCTTGGCGGCGCGACCGCTGGCATCGTCAACCCGATCAACCCGCTGCTCGAGCCCGAGCAGATCGGCTCGATCCTGCGCGAAACCGGAGCCAAGGTCGTTGTCACCCTGCGCGCCTTCCCGAAAACCGATGTGGCGGACAAAGTGGCCAAAGCGGTTGATCTGGCGCCCAACGTCAAAACCGTGCTCGAGGTTGATCTCAATCGCCATCTGGGCGGCATCAAATCGCTGATTGTCCCGCTCATCCGACCAAAGGCGCAAAAGGCATCCAAGGCCCAGTATCTCGATTTCAACAAAGAAATCGCGAAATGCCCGACAACGCTCGAATTCGAAGATGTGCAAGAAGACCGCGTCGCCTGTTACTTCCACACCGGTGGAACGACCGGCATGCCAAAGGTCGCTCAGCATCTCTATTCCGGCATGATGTACAACGGTTGGGTCGGCTCCACGATCCTGCTCAATGAAAATTCGAACCTTCTGGTCCCGCTGCCACTCTTCCACGTGATGGCCTGTCAGGCGCTCCTGATGCCTGCCATCGCCGCCGGGGCGCACACTGTTTACCCAACGCCACAAGGCTATCGGGGCGACGGCGTATTCGACAACATCTGGAAACTGGTCGAACGCTGGAAGATCACCTTTATCGTGACCGTGCCAACCGCGATCAGCGCGAAAATGCAGCGGCCAGTGGATGCGGATGTCTCGACGCTTCAATATGCCTTCTCCGGCTCCGCCCCGCTCCCGCAAGAGCTCTTCAAGCGGTTTGAAAAGGCAATCGGTGTTAAGATTGTCGAAGGCTACGGCATGACCGAGGCCACATGCGTCGTCTCCGGCAATCCGGTTGACGGTGAAAAGCGCATCGGCTCAGTCGGGATCCCGTTCCCCTACACAGACGTCAAAATCTACAAAGGCACCGCCGACGGGCCCGAAGAATGCGCCGTAGACGAGGTGGGTGAAATCTGTGTCTCAAACCCAGGCGTCTACGCAGGCAAAACCTATACCGAGGCCGAAAAGAACAATGACCTCTTCCACTTTGACAAATACTTGCGCACCGGCGATCTCGGCCGCATCGATGCAGACGGCTATATCTGGATCACCGGACGCGCCAAGGATCTGATCATTCGTGGCGGACACAACATCGACCCGGCCGAAATCGAAGAGGCCCTGCTGGGCCACGAAGCCGTGGCCTTCGCCGGCGCCATCGGACAACCCGACATTCACGCGGGCGAAATTCCCTGCGTCTTTGTCGAATTGGTCGAAGGTGCCAACGTGACCGAGGCGGAATTGATGGCCTTCTGCAAAGAAAAAGTCCACGAACGCGCAGCCCATCCAAAACATCTCGAGATTTTGACTGAACTGCCAAAAACCGCGGTCGGCAAAGTCTTTAAACCGGATCTGCGCAAAAGTGCGATCACGCGCGTCTTCAATGAAACGCTCGAAGGCAAAGGCCTGCCTGCCCGCGTGGTCGCTGTGATCGACGACAAGAAACGCGGGCTCGTCGCTCAGGTCGAAGCCAATGGCGCATCAGATGCCGACATCCAGGGCGCCATCGGTGATTTCATCAACACATGGGAACCTGCAGGCGCCCCCGCCGCGGTTGCCGCTGAATAAGTGACCGCTGATTACGGCACATTAATCGACGCAGAGGTCTGGGCCTTTCTGGCCCGGACCGAAGAGTTTTATCCCCCCGACGCAGTTGATCTCAGCATCGCTGATCAACGCCGCGTGTATGATGAGATGTGCGCCGCTTTCGACGTTGGTCACCCCGATGGCGTAAGCACCTCAGATCGCCGCATGGGCGATATCCCCTGCCGCCTCTATACGCCCGCGACCGCTCCCAACGGCACTGTCTTCTTTTGCCACGGCGGAGGCTTTGTTGTCGGTGGTCTCGACAGTCACGACAGTATCTGCGCCGAATTCTGTGCCGCCACTGGGATGCGCGTCCTGGCCGTTGATTACCGCCTCTCGCCCGAACATCCCTATCCTGCAGACTTCAACGACGCCTGGGCGGCCTTCGCGGCCACCTGTGCGGCATTTTCTGGCCCTATCGTGCTGTGTGGTGACAGTGCGGGCGGCTGCCTTGTGGCCTCGGTTGCCCACAAGGCCCGCGCCCACCACCCCGACCGCGTCACCGGCACACTCCTGATCTACCCAGGCCTGGGTGCCGATTGGACCGAACAATCCTATGTCGACCACCCAGAGGCGCCGGGCCTCACCACCAAAGACATGGCATTCTACCGCCTTGTCCGCTCCGCCGGGCAAGAGATCACCAGCGATCCACATTACGCCCCGCTGCAAGACTCCGACTTCTCCAACCTTCCCCCAACCGTCATCCTGACCGCCCAATGCGACCCGCTTTCCAGCGACGGTGACGTCTACGCCCAACGCCTCACCGCCGCCGGTGGCCAAGCGCTCTGGCGCGAAGAGGCAGGCCTGGTGCACGCCTATCTGCGCGCCCGCCATATGTCGTCCAAAGCCAAAGCCAGTTTTGCCCGCATGATCCAATCTTTGATCACCCTGCGCGACGGCACCTTGCCTGACTTCCAATAGCTGCCACCCGCACAAAGCAACCAGGCCACGCAGCCCGCACTATGCCCAACATCCCTTGGCCTGCGACGAACCATGCGCCCGTTCGCTCTCTTTGCCAAAACGCCGGCGCGGCACGACAGGATCCCGATCTCCCCTATCTTTCTTTTGGCCCAAAATATCCCGGGGGAGGTGCCGCAGGCGCCGGGGGCAGCGCCCCCAAAAATCACGCCCGCCCAAGCGCTTGCTCCTCTGGCAGGCATCTCCCATACTTGGTCGCCAAGCAACACAACCAAAGGTCTCTGCCATGCACACACGCCTCCTAGGTCAAAACGGTCCCGCGGTCAGCGCGGTGGGCTATGGCGCCATGTCCTTTTCCAACTTCTACGGACCCGCGACAGACGAAGGGTCGCTGCAGATCCTGGACCGCTGCCTTGCCCTTGGCATCACGCATCTGGACACGTCGAACGTCTATGGCGATGGCCGTTCCGAGACGGTTATCGGACAATGGCTCAAGGCGCGCGGCGGGGAAAACCCGTTCACCATCGCCACCAAAGGCGGGATCAGCCGTGACCCCGCACGCCGCTTCAACAATGATCCCGCCTATTTGACCGAGATGCTGGACGCCAGTCTGCACCGTCTGGGGGTCGAGGCGATTGACCTCTACTACCTGCACCGCCGCGAGGCCGCATTCGAGATTGAAGACGTCGCCGAGACTTTGGCGGGCTTTGTCAAAGCGGGCAAGGTCAAGGCCATCGGCTATTCCGAAATCGCACCCTCAACGTTGCGCCGCGCGCATGCGGTGCACCCGGTTGCGGCTGTTCAATCCGAATATTCGCTCTCCACCCGATCCCCGGAAATGGGCTTGGTGCAAACCTGCGCCGAGCTTGGGGCCGCGCTGGTGGCCTTTTCGCCCGTCGGGCGGGGTCTTTTGACGGATCGCCCGCATACGCGCGACGCCGCAGCGACCATGCCATTTCTGAAAAACAATCCACGCTTTTGCGAGCCGAACCTCAGCACCAATGTCGCCTTGACCGACCCGCTGCGCGCATTGGCGGCCGAGATGGGAACCTCCACCGCTGCATTGGCGATCGCGTGGGTATTGCATCAAGGCGATCACATCATTCCAATCCCCGGGACCCGCGCGCTGGCGCATCTCGAAGAATTGGCCGAGGGTGCGGCCCTATCGCTCACACAAAGCGATCTGGACCGGATCAACAGCATCCTGCCGATTGGCTGGGCCCACGGCGACCGCTACTCGGCGCAACAATGGGAAGGTCCCGAACGCTATTGCTAGGGCGCCCCGGCGCCCGGCGTCGCCGCGAGGCACAAAAAACCCTGCCCACCGGTCTCGCTGGTGGGCAGGGCAAATAGCCTTGGGACAGAGCGCAGTCTCAGTTGCCGGCGCTTTCCATTTTGCGGTTGGCCAACACGTCCTCCAACCAGCCCAGACGCATTTCCGGGACCGAGCTGAGCAAAAGATCGGTGTAATCGTCAAAGGGCGGCGACAGGACCTCGGATTTGGGTCCATAGCGCACGACGCGGCCTTGATACATGACCGCAATACTGTCCGCGATGGCTTTCACCGTCGCCAGGTCATGCGTGATAAAGACATAGGCCACATCTTCCGCCGCTTGCAGACGCAGCAAGAGCTTTAGGATACCGTCCGCAACCAAAGGGTCCAAAGCCGATGTAACCTCGTCACAGATGATCAACTTGGGCTTTGCCGCCAATGCGCGCGCAATGCACACACGCTGCTTTTGACCCCCAGAAAGCTCGGCCGGATACCGGTCGATGAATTCGACCCCCAGCTCGATCTCGTCCAACAGATCAATGGTGCGCTGGCGCTTTTCTGCGCCTTTGAGGCCAAAGTAGAACTCCAAAGGCCGCCCGATGATCGTCCCGACGGTCTGGCGCGGGTTCATCGCGACATCCGCCATTTGATAGATCATCTGCAACTCTCGCAGATCTTCAAGCGACCGGCTTGGCTGATCTGGCGTCAGCGTGCGTCCGGCAAAGGTGATCTTGCCCTCGCGCGGTGGCAACAGGCCGGTCATGACCCGCGCCATCGTCGACTTTCCCGAACCGGATTCGCCCACCACAGCCAAAGTCTGTCCCGGTGACAAATCCATCGAGACATTGTGCAAAACATCAAAGCTTGTGCCTTTGTAGCGCGCGGTGATGTTTTCGGCCTTTAACACCGGCTCTGCTGTTGGCTGCTTTTCTTCATGCGCAATCGAACGCACAGAGACCAAAGCCTGTGTGTATTCTTCCTGTGGCGCGTTGATGATCTGATCCGTCGTGCCGTATTCAACCGTGTTGCCATGCCGCAGAACCATGATGTGATCGCTCACCTGCGCGACCACGGCCAGGTCATGCGTGATATAAAGAGCCGCAACGCCTGTCAGACGAATGGCATTCTTGATCGCCGCCAAAACGTCGATCTGAGTGGTTACATCCAAGGCGGTTGTTGGTTCATCGAACACCACAAGATCCGGCTGTGGGCACAGAGCCAACGCGGTCATGCACCGCTGAAGCTGGCCACCCGATACCTGGTGCGGATAGCGGCTTCCGATGTTCTCAGGGTCAGGCAATCCCAGTTGCCGGAACAAATCAATGGCCCGCAGCTCGGCTTCCTTCTTGGCGAATTTGCCCTGAAGAATGGCCGCTTCGGTCACCTGCTCCATGATTTGCTTGGCCGGGTTGAACGATGCGGCCGCCGATTGGCTCACATAAGTCACCTCGCCGCCACGCAGCTTGCGCACGTCCGACACCCCGGTTTTCAGGATGTCGCGCCCGTTGACCCAAACCTCTCCTCCGGTCAGCTCAACACCGCCCCGGCCATAGGCCATCGTGGCAAGGCCAATGGTGGATTTGCCCGCGCCGGATTCGCCGATCAGACCAAGGACCTTGCCAGGTTCCAGGTCGAAATCCACACCGTGCACGATCTCGATATCATGCGGCTTTTCCCCAGGCGGATAGACTGTGGCACCGATTTTGAGGCCCCGTACTTTGACAAGTGGATCGCTCATCCCCGGCCTCCTTTCAACGATGTGGTGCGGCTCAGAACCCAATCCGCCACGAGGTTCACCGAGATCGCCAGGATCGCAATCGTGACCGCGGGATAAAGCGCCGCGCCGATGCCATAGGTCAGACCTTCGGTGTTTTCCTTCACGATCCCACCCAGGTCCGCCTGGGGCGGTTGAATGCCCAGGCCCAGGAATGACAAGGTCGAGATAAAGAGCACCATAAAGATGAACCGCAGGCCCATCTCTGCGACCAGCGGTGACAGTGCGTTGGGCAAGATTTCACGAAAGATAATCCAGCCGCGGCCTTCGCCACGCAGCTTTGCGGCTTCGACATAGTCCATGACGTTGATGTCGACCGCAACGGCGCGGGCCAGTCGATAGACGCGCGTGCTGTCTAGAAAACCCATGACGACGATAAGAACACCGATGGTGATTGGTGTGATCGACAAGATCACAAGGGCAAAGATCAGCGACGGAATGGACATCAGCAGGTCAACAAACCGCGACAGCGCCTGGTCGACCCAGCCGCCAACCACCGCCGCCAAAAAGCCCAGCACGGCGCCTGTGGTAAAGCTCAGGATGGTCGCGAGGGTCGCGATCCAGATCGTTGTGCGCAGGCCATAGATCATACGGCTAAGCAAGTCGCGCCCAATGCCGTCAGTGCCCAGCAGAAACTCACCATTCGGCGGGTCCCAGAAGCCTTGCGAGACAACCTGGTCATAGCCGTAAGGCGCAATCAGCGGCGCAAAAATTGCCACCAGGAAAAAGAGCGCGGTGAAAAACAGGCCAAGCATAGCGGCCAAGGGAATGCGGATGAACATCAGATGATCTCCGTAATAGGTGCCAATGGCGGCAACGCGCCATTGAATGCGCGCGCAGGGCATGGGCCAGGTCGCGCAAATGCAGATGCAATAGCTGCGGTGTCAGGCATGGCGCGTCTCATTTCGGATGCCGCAGCCGCGGATTGGTCAGGATCGAAACGACGTCAGCGATCAGGTTCAGACCGATGTAAATCGCCGCAAAGATCATGCCGCAGGCCTGCACAACGGGAATGTCGCGCTTGGTCACGTGATCGACGAGATATTGTCCCATGCCGGGATACACAAACACCACCTCAACCACGACAACACCCACAACGAGGTACGCGAGGTTCAGCATAACCACGTTCACGACAGGCGCGATGGCGTTCGGGAAAGCGTGTTTGCGGATAACCGTAAAGCTGGACAGCCCCTTCAGCTCTGCCGTTTCGATATAGGCAGATTGCATAACGTTTAGGATCGCGGCCCGTGTCATACGCATCATATGCGCCAGAACAACCAGCGTCAGAACCAAAACTGGAATGGCGATCGATTCCAACCGCGTGAAAAAGTCAGCCTCGGGGCGATAGCCCACCGCAGTCGGAGGGAACCAGCGCAGCTGTACGCCCAGAATGAACATCACGATATAGCCAATCACGAATTCCGGCATCGAAATGGTCGTCAATGTGGTCGCGGAAATCAGCTTGTCGGGCCAGCGTTCCTGATAGCGAACTGCCAAAAGGCCCAGGAAAATCGCCAATGGCACGGCGATCACAGCGGCCGATACGGCCAGGAAAAGCGTGTTCGCAAACCGGCGACCCACAGCTTCGTTGATAGATTGTCCCGATGTCAGCGCGGTCCCGAGGTCTCCGGTCAAAAGTCCACCCAGCCAATCGAAATAGCGGGTGACAGGCGGGTCATTCACACCAAGCTCGGCGCGCAAATTGGCCAGCGCTTCGGGTGTCGCCGATTGGCCAAGAATCTGTTGAGCGACGTCTCCCGGTAGGACCATTGTGCCTACGAAAATCACGATGGAGACGAGAAAAAGGAGGAGTAGGCCCAGCGAAATTCGCTGGACCAACAATCTTGTCATGGGTCCCATATTAAGAGGTGACCCACATCCGCATAGGCGCAGAGTTGTTCATAAAGCCAAAGCCAGTGACGTTCTCTGTCCAGCCGGCAAGGCGATCAGACTGAGCATCGATAAAGTCGTTGAACATCGGCAGGATCAGACCGCCTTCGTCACGCAAAATCGTACCCATATCTGCGTACATCTGCATCCGCTTGGCACTATCCAGCTCGGCACGGGCTGCGATCAGCAACTGGTCGAACTGATCGTTGAAGAAACGTGTGTCGTTCCAGTCAGCGGTCGACAGATATGCGGTCGAGAACATCTGGTCCTGAACAGGACGTCCGCCCCAATAGCTCGTGCAGAACGGCTGCTTGTTCCAAACCTCTGACCAGTAACCGTCGTTTGGCTCGCGCTTGATTTCGATGTTGATACCAGCAGCAGCCGCACTCTGTTGGAAGAGCGCCGCAGCGTCAGGCGCGCCTGGGAACGAGTTGTCGGATGTGCGCAGCAGAACCGCGCCGTCGTGGCCGGACTTTTTGAAATGGAATGCGGCTTTGTCGGCGTCATATTCGCGCTGTTCGAATTCGGTGAACAACGGATAAGCCGAGTTGATCGGCGTGTCGTTCCCGACCGAGCCATAGCCAAACAAGATCTTGTCGACCATCTCTTGACGGTTCATCGCGTATTTCAGCGCAAGGCGCAGGTCGTTGTTGTCAAACGGCGCCGTGTTGCAATGCATGATGAACACATAATGGCCGGGGCCAGGTGTCGAATGCACAGTGATGTTTGGCGCGCGGCCAACCAAGCTTGCTGTGCGTGGTGGAACGCGGTCGATGATGTCAACCTGACCAGACTGCAGGGCCGCAACGCGCGCCGTGTTGTCGTTGATCACGATCAGCTCGACGGTCGACGCATAGCCGTAGTCACCCCAATAGTTCGGGTTCTTTTCGAACACGAACCGCACGCCCATCTCGTGGCTCTTCAGGATGTAGGGGCCTGTGCCGATGGCTGCGGTTGGGTCGTCCTTGCCGCCGCCTGGCTGCACAACGATGTGATAATCCTGCATGTAGTAAGGCAGGTCAGCATTCGGGTTCTTCAGCGAGATAACAACCGTGTCGCCATCTGCGGAAACGTTGTCGATGTCGCGCAATAGGCCAAGCGCGCCAGACTTTGTGTCTTCGCCCGCATGTCGGTCGATTGTGTCGACAACGTCTTGCGCTGTCACGCTTTGGCCGTTCGAGAACGTGATGCCCTGGCGCAGCTTAAAGCGCCATGTCTTCGCATCCGCCGAGCCTTCAAAGCTTTCGGCCACGCGACCGGCCAAGCCGCCATCATCGGTCAGCGAGACCAGCGGTTCACCCCACAGCAGGTTCACCTGCGTGGCAACAAAGTTCGCAGCCAGGGCCGGATCAAGGCTGTCGGTGGTCGAGCCACCCTGAGCGCCGATGCGCAGCGTGCCGCCAATCTGTGGACCTGCCGCGTGCACGGCAGAGGTCAGCATCGAATTGGCAGCCACAGCTGTCAGGCCGAGTGCGGATGCACGGCCCACAAATTCACGACGTG
>CAZYQC010000004.1:44132-46484 GCA_964649815.1 uncultured Rhodobacterales bacterium
GCAGCCACAGCTGTCAGGCCGAGTGCGGATGCACGGCCCACAAATTCACGACGTGACATGATGCCCGCCACGACCTTTCGTGACAGGTACTCAAGTTGTTTTGACATATTTGTCTCCCATTGGTGTTTCGCCTGCGTCTTGCGCGCAGTTCCCTAAGACACGGGAAGGTTTGCGCATTTGCCGGTACGGGGCAAGGATAAATACGGCGAAAATGACGGGAACGTGTCAAAGGCGATCGCGGGGGATCTTTTCCTTTACCTCTTTTTGGAAAACGCAAACTTCGTTTTCAAAAGCCGACAATGTCGCAGACAGGTAGAAATTTGTCGCATCTGAGTGCATATCACAGGTCGCTTCGGTCCGCATCGTGATGTCACCGCGAATTGTCTCGTCTGTCCAATGGCAATGACCGCTTGCACACAGCGGATCGTCGGGGTGGATGGACCAACGTTCTCGGGCAATTGAGCCATTGATCAACCCATGATCGAGATCACGCACAGCGCCGAAATCGTCTTCGATGATCAAATGAACCGCGCCTGTGACGTGATCGACCTCGGTTCGGCGGACGTGGGAATCAGCACGAACCTCTTCTGTGGCCCAGGGCTCTTCGGCCTCTGGCGGCAAAAACTGGATAGCGGCGCCGGTCTCTTGAGGCGCAGGCAGAGCGATGTCGCCGCGGTGTAACCGCAGCTGGGTGGCCTGCGGCGAGGGCCAGATCAAGGGCCAATATGCCGTTGAAATTGCAACACGCAGCCGATCACCGGCGGGGACTTTGTACCCGATATGATCCAGAGAAATCTCGATCTCTGTTGGCGTGTCCGGCGACAAAGCTGTCGGCGTTTCTGCGCCCGTGCGATGCGACAGGTTCAAAACGCCATAGGTGATCCGCGTGGACGCACCGTCTGCGTGCACGTGATTCAAACGCACCGCAATCTGCGCCTGGGGATGGCTGGACGACAGCCACAGCCGCAGGGTCGGGCGCCCCAGAATGTCCAGATCGGCGTCCAGTGGCGCCGACGTCCAGCAAGCGCTTTTGGCATCATCAGCCCGTTGATCACCGGGCATCTCTGGCCCCAACCAAATCGCGCAATATTCGCCCGCGTCCATTCCGGTATCAGCAGGTGATGCGATCAGCGTGTCGGTCTGCGCGTCCGCATCCCCAAGTGTCCCTCCGTCACTCAGTTTGAATGCGGTGGCCTGTGCTGTCCCCGCGGGGTCAACGTGGCAGGTGCCAGCGTCCTGGCTAATCCAACGGCCGCTGCGCTCAGAGTACCAGGTTGCCGGACGCACGCCGTCCATCACGTAGGCGCGATAATCCGGGTCCGCCTCGACGCCGGTGTCGTGCCCCTTTAGCCAGCGGTCCCACCAGCGCAACGCCTCTTGCAGAAACCCGATGCGGGGCTCGGGAACGGCAAAATGCGGGTATTTGTGAACCCAAGGGCCAACAATGCCCTTTGCACCGGGGATCGCGTCAACAATCTGGGGAACGGCGTTTTTGTAAGCGTCACCCCAACCGCCGACGGCCAGCACCTTGGCGGTGATGGCGGAAAAGTCTTCGCAAACCGATCCGTGTTTCCAATAGGCATCCCGTGTCTGATGCCCCAGCCATGTCGCAGGCAAGAACGGCTCGGCCTCGAGCCGCTCCAACCACAACTCGCGCCAATCGCTGCGCAGGGCAGGGTCCGGTGGGCGGGAAGAATACGACCACATCGTCGCCCCCCATCCCAAGTTTTCATTCAGCAAACAGCCGCCTTTGAAGTGAATGTCATCGGCAAATCGATCAACGGTCGAGCACAGCGTGATAATCGCCTTGAGCGCCTCGGGCTGTCGCGCCGCGACCTGCAGAGAGTTAAATCCGCCCCAGGAAATACCCATCATACCGGCGGCGCCATTGCACCAAGGTTGCGCTGCCGCCCAGGCGATCACCTCTTCGGCGTCGGCAAGTTCCTGTTCGGTGTATTCATCCTCCATCAGCCCATCGCTGTCGCCATTGCCGCGCATGTCGACCCGCAAACACGCATAGCCGCGCTTGGCAAAATATGGATGGGTCAGCGCGTCTCGGGCGCAGGTTCCGTCGCGTTTGCGATAGGGAAGATATTCGAGAATGACAGGCACCGGATCATCTGCGGCGTCGGTCGGAATCCACGCGCGGGTCGAGAGGCGGGTGCCATCCGACAGCGTGATCCCCAGGTCGGGCGTTTCGGTGATGTCGCGCAAAGTATTGGTCTTGGTCATGACCGCAAGGGGCGCATCGCGGCGTTGATCTGTCAAGGCGCCAAACGCAGGCCCGGATGCCGTGTTTTCTGTCCCCGCGGGGACACCGTTGAATCTATTGGCAAAAAGAGTGACTGAAAA
>CAZYQC010000004.1:46584-50499 GCA_964649815.1 uncultured Rhodobacterales bacterium
TTTCTGTCCCCGCGGGGACACCGTTGAATCTATTGGCAAAAAGAGTGACTGAAAACAAGGCGCCAAACGCAGGCCCGGATGCCGTGTTTTCTGTCCCCGCGGGGACACCGTTGAATCTATTGGCAAAAAGAGTGACTGAAAAGTTAACGGCTATGGGTTTCAGTCTTTGAAGGCCAAAAGAAGGTCCATCACGTTGGTCCCTGTTGGGCCGGTTGTGAACAAGGCCTTGCGGGACTTTAGCCAGGGGTAGATGTCTGCGCGGTGCAAGGCGTCTGCGCCGGATGCTTCCCAGGTTTCACCGTTGATCATCGCGCCTGCGGCATCGGTAGGCCCGTCGGTGCCATCCGTCCCGGCGACCAAGATCTGAATGTCCGGCACACCGGCAAGCGCGCGGGCAAGACCGGCGGCAAGCGCCATGTTCCGCCCGCCTTTGCCAGGATTTTGCGGCAGGCGTACCGTCGGCTCTCCGCCCAAAATCATGAGGCCCGACGGCATAGCGCGAATCCGCTCGGCCAATTGTGGGGCAAGGGTTTCGACATCCTCATACAGCGCTTCTTCATTGGCGGTGACGGCGACGTTTGCAGCGCGCGCAACGGCCGTGCGTGCGATGGCGTTGGAGGCAACGATATGCGCCTCAAAGTCAAAGGCGCGGTCGGCAGGGGCGTCTCCGATGCCGGAACCGATGACCGACAGCGCATCTCCTTCGACATCCGAGATCGCCAGGGTGGTGATGCGGGCTCCGGTAAAGTGCTGCGCCAGCTTGCCACCCTTGATCAGGCTGATCTCTTTGCGCCGGGCGTTCATCGCGTGGATGTCCGCACCAGAGGCCAACAGCCGTTGGGTCTCTGCGCCGAGGCGTTCAAGATCCCAACCGTCGGGCAAGGCTTCGACAAGGGCAGATGCGCCGCCAGAGACCAGCAACAAGAGATGCGCCGCAGGGCCACAGGCGCGTACCGCCTCGATCGCAGCGGTGCCCGCCACCAACGATTGCGCATCAGGGACAGGATGCGCGGCTTGGATTACGCGGGCATGGGCAGGCGCGCCTTCGGCGTGGTGATGTTTGGTGATCACCAGACAAGGCGCATCCGGGAAAGCCGCCGCCGCGGGCCGCGCCATCGCCACAGCCGCTTTGCCAACGGACAGGATATGCGTGGGCGGTGCAGGCAAGTGCTGGAATGCCGCGGCCACAGCCGTGTCGCCCTGAACAGCCCGCACGCCGTGCCACCACAGGTCGGTCAGGTCTTGGCTAGTCATTGGTGTCGATCCACAGCGTCACCGGCCCATCGTTCACAAGGCTCACAGCCATGTCGGCACCGAATTCGCCGGTTTCGACCGCCACGCCCAGATCGGCGAGCGCTTGCGCAAAGTGCAGATAGAGCGTTTTGGCGTCGTCCGGTTTCGCCGCGCCAGAAAAGCCGGGGCGATTGCCACGTGACAGGTCTGCGGCCAGGGTAAACTGGCTGACAACCAGCGCGCTGCCTCCGGCGTCCAAGAGCGAGGTGTTCATTTTGCCATCGGCATCTTTGAAAATGCGCAGTTTGCTGATTTTGCCAGCCAACTTGTCTGCAACCTCTGGCGTATCGCCGGGCATGGCGCAGACCAGGATCAGCAACCCAGGTCCGGTTTGGCCAACCAAGGCCGCATCAACATGCACCGCGGCCTCTGTAACCCGTTGGATCAGTGCTCTCATTCCGTCTCCACAGCTTTAGAGGGCAAATGCAACGCTTAGCTGCGCCAGTCAATGACGTCGCCGGGGCTGGCGCGTTCTGTGCGGAAGGCATTTGCCGGGTGATCGGGGTCTTCGTATCCAAAAGAAATTGCGCATAGGATCAGGCGGTCGTCGGGGATGTCGAACCAGTCCCGCACAAAAGGCGCCTGCGAGGCGATGGCGGCTTGTGGGATGCTCGCGATGTCTTGCGCCTGAGCGGCGAGGGCAAAGGCAGTGATAAAGCCACCGCAATCGACACCGCCATAAGCGCCGAGCTCTTGCGGGGTGGTGATGATCGCGACATGCGGCGCGCCAAAGAGGCGGAAGTTCTCAAGCATTTGCTTGCCCGACGCGGCGCGGTCCCCCTTTTCGATGCCCACCGCATCATAAAGCTGGAATCCACAGGTGCGCCGTCTATCGCCGTAAACGCCCGGATACCCTTTCGGCCATTCCATGTCCGGTGCGGGCGGAGTGCTGGCCGCGTGCGCATAAAGCGCCTCTCGAAACCGGACAGTCTCTTGGCCATCGGTGATGATCAGCTGCCAAGGTTGCGCATTGCACCAACTGGGCACTTGCTGCGCACTTGCCACAATAGCCTCGATCGTTTCACGCGGAACCGGGTCCGGTTTGTATCCACGGCAGGAATAGCGGGCGTGCAAGATCGCGGAGATCGTTTCAAAGTCAGGTGTCATGTCAAAATCCGGCCTGGGTCTTGGGGGCGTGCTGTGCCCGATAGAGCAACGCCCAGCCGCCAAGTGCAAGAGACCGATGTTTGTCTTGATCGCATTAAGCCGCTGGCGCGGGGCCTGCTATGTCTCTTCGGTTTTGGCGGATCTGGACAAGGACCATCTTGATTGCGGCCTTTTTTGCAGAATAGGCGTTTTTGGTGGTCGCGTGCATCGGAAAATTTCGCAAGAGCACGTCCTGACGAAAGGAATGAAAAGATTTCTTTCGCTTTTGGGTAATAATTATTGACCTAAAAATGAGTAAGCGTTACTGACCTTCTGGCAGTGAGTCTGTTGAGTGGAGGGACGTGACATGTTGCAGCCAACGATGACGCCGCGATATGCGGACCGTGTTTCGGGTATGCAGGCTTCGGAAATTCGCGAGCTTTTGAAGATCGTGAACAACCCCGGCATCATTTCTTTTGCGGGTGGGATCCCGGATCCGGCGCTTTTTCCTTTGGATCAGGTGCGCGCGGCTTATTCCGAGGTGCTTGCCTCTGACAGCGCACTGCAATCGGGGTTGCAATATTCGATCAGCGAAGGTGACGCAGAGCTGCGGGAGTGGATCGCGGCGCATATGAAAACGCTCGGGGTCGACTGCACGGCGGATAACATCCTGATCACCAACGGCGCGCAGCAAGGTCTGGAGTTTCTGGGAAAGCTCTTCATCTCGCCAGGAGACGAGGTTTTGGTTGCGGCGCCGACGTATTTGGGTGCGCTCCAGGCTTTTGCTCAGAACGAGCCGCGCTATGCCACGTTCAAGGCCAATCCCAACGGAACTGTCGAGGTTACGCCGCCCGAGGCAACCGGCGGTACAGGGCGGACAGGATTTATGTATGTGGTGCCAGATTTCGCCAATCCGTCAGGTGAGACGATTGGCGAGCAAGGGCGGCTGGGCGTGTTGGACATTGCCACGGCACGCGAGACGATGATCGTTGAGGACAGCCCCTACGAGATGCTGCGCTTTGACGGGCTGCGCCAGCCCAGTATTCAGTCTTTGGACATTGAGCGCTGTGGCAGCATCGACAATTCGCGGGTGATCCATTGTGGTTCCTTTTCCAAGGTCTTTATGCCCGGCCTTCGGGTGGGATGGATTTGCGCGCGACAGGACGTGATTTCGAAGCTGGTTTTGATCAAGCAGAGCAGCGATCTGAATGCCTCGGCCATCAACCAGCGCGTTGTCTTGTCGTTGGCGCGGACGCAATATGCAGCGCAGGTCGAAAAGGCATGCGCGCATTACCGGGCGCGGCGGGATGCAATGCTAGAGAGCCTTCCCGCGTATTTGCCTGAGGGCAGCCAGTGGACCAAGCCCGATGGGGGTATGTTCATTTGGGTCGAACTGCCCGAGGGTTATGACACCGCAGCTTTGTTGCCCAAAGCCTCGCACACGCATGGTGTGGCCTATGTGCCGGGGGCTGCGTTCTTTGCCGATGGCGCTGGGCGCAACACGATGCGACTAAGCTATTCGCTGCCGGGGCCAGA
>CAZYQC010000004.1:50599-102360 GCA_964649815.1 uncultured Rhodobacterales bacterium
CCGATGGCGCTGGGCGCAACACGATGCGACTAAGCTATTCGCTGCCGGGGCCAGACGACATCCGCACCGGCTGTGCCCGGTTGGGCGCGGCTTTGGCCTAGGGTCAGGGCCCTAGGCCTGTTGCTCGGGTCGCTGGGGTTACTGCGACTGGGCCATGACAAAGCCAACGGCCGCCGCGAAGATCAGGCCCAAAACGACGGCAAAGGCGATTTTCCACCGCGACCAGGGCCGTTCGCCCTGGACCCGGCCGGTGCGGCCGTTAACGACAAAGCGATAGGTCTCGCCGCGGAATTTGTAAGCGGCGAGCCACACCGGCAGCAAAACGTGTTTGAAGGTCACGTCGCTGACCTTGGTATCTACGTGATGGATCCGCTGACGGTCGCCTCCGATGTCGAATTTGATGTCCCGCTCGATGATATGATCCATCAAGGCGCGGGCCTCGTCATAGCCGTCCAAAAGCTCGACCTGATACCCCTCGGCCCGGAAACCCGCCAGGAATTCCGGGTGATACGGTTCGAGCGCAGAGAGATCCCACGGCTCGAGGCCGTCGGTATATGTTTTGGGCAGTGATTTTGAGGCCAGGACGAGGACGTCATCAAAAAACCTAGACACACGGCCTTTGACACGGCGCCAGCGGACTTTTGGCACCTTCACCCGTTTGGATTTGCCATCGTGCACGACGGTCATCGTCTGATAATAGACCGTGCCGCGTTCGCCGCTGTAGGCGCTTTTGGTGTCGGCATCAAAGGTCCAGTACGGCACGTAGATGCCCTGCATCGGACGGGATTTGCGCGCGTATTCTTGCAAACCGTTTGGTGCGAACCACAAAGAGCCAAGCCATTCGGTCATGGCGGCGCGGGCCTCTTTTTCGGCCAACGCAAATGGCAGCAGGCCAGCCGGCTTGATATGGCGGTGGACGCCGGTGTCGGTGACGACGGGCGTGGCGCAAAACGGGCATTCCTTTGCGTGGACGTCGGCGTCAAATTCGACCTGCGCGCCGCAATTGGGACAGTTCGAGACGCGGGTCTCTTCCATTTCGGCTTCGGGGAGCTTGGCCTCGATCGCTGCGCGAAAATCGAGCTCATCGATCGGAGATACCTGCCTGCCGGTGCCTTCGACGGACGAGGTGTTGCCGCAGAAATCGCAGGTCAGCGTGCCTGTGGACGGCTCAAAGCGGAAGTCAGCGCCGCAATTGTCACACGGAAAGCGATGGTCAGCGCGTTCAGGCGCGGGTGGAGGGGCGGTATCGGTCATGGATTAGATCATGTCATGAAGAATGCGGGGGGTCATCCGACGCAAGGCGCCGTCGTTAAGGCTGGTATGACGCCAGAGATGAAAAATCGCGTGAAGCGTGCTGGCGGAGAACAAATAGAAATAGAGGACGGGCAAGTCGGCGTTTGGCAAATAGCCAAGCTGCTGGGCCAAAGTGGCACCGGACACATAGGCCAGAAAGGCATATAGCGCGCGGTGCGCCCAAGGGTGAAAAACACGCAGAGCCCCCAGGAGCTTTGGCCCCGGTCCCGACATCAGGCCAGCCACACAGGCAATCCCCGTCATGCTCAGGCCGACAAGGCCAAAGGACC
This sequence comes from uncultured Rhodobacterales bacterium, assembly GCA_964649815.1. GTDB lineage: Bacteria > Pseudomonadota > Alphaproteobacteria > Rhodobacterales > Rhodobacteraceae. The sequence continues at coordinate 52,183 of CAZYQC010000004.1, forward strand.
AGGCGAGCCAAGGCAAAGGCCCACCCGCCATCAGACAAACCAACAGCAAGAGCGTCGCCCAATGAAGCGTGAGTGTCAGTCGACGTCTTATCACAAACCGACCCTCACAAGATTTTATGCAGCGCTTTTGGCGTCATGATGCGCAGAGCGTTGTCCCCAAGCCAGAGGTGCCGCCAGAGGTGAAAGGCAATGTGCACAAGCAAAAGAAGGACCAGCAGGTTAAACGCGATTTCGTGCACCTCTTCGAAAAAGTCGTGCAAAGCTTTGGCGCCGATGCCCGGAAAGAACGGGACGACGCCAAAGAGGCGAATGGCATAGGGGGCTGCGAACCCGGCGAGTGCGCCGGTCAGCACGACGGCAGGCAATCCCCACGACAACAATCGGTGGTTCACGGGATGCAAAGCTTTGCCCCATGTGGGCAGCTTTGGTCCCGGTTTGGATGCCAATCCGTGACGGGCATAGATGGTGAACCAGGCCGTCGCGATCACGGCCAGGATCGTACCCATCCCGGCATGCGTCGCCAGCGCAGCAGCACCGAGGCGGTCGACGTCCTCGGGCTCTACAAAAAAGAAGTAGAGGATCAGGCCGAAGCTGAGCCAATGCAGCCACTTGAGTGTCGCGCGTCGTGTCATACGAAATGCCAAGTTGGCAAGCGGATCAGAGCCGCACGCTGATGCGCGCGACCCGTCTTTCGCCAAAGGGCGCTTTTGCGCGCCGTCATGCGATCACACGCCCGGTGGGGGCGGTGGTGGCAAGACGGTAAAAAGCTGCGCCAGTTCCATGACGTCTTCGGCTTTTTTCCAGCCGTCTTGTCCAGCCGTCCAGACATAGGTGTCTCGGGTCACGTCGCCGTCGGTGACCATGCGTCCCAGGCGGGCTTTGGAAAACGGGCCGGATGTCTCGCCATTTTTAGCGATATGCCAGACATGTTCGACCGGAGGTGGCGGCGGCGCGATGGCGGTGGGTTGAACGGGGGCCTCAACCTGCGCTGGGCGCGCGCCCCAAGGGCCGGCGGCCGCGGCGACCGTTTGGCCAATTTGCATGCCCAAACCGGCGCCCATGCCTGCCTGGATGGCGGCAGCCCCGCCACCGTCACGACCCAGGGCCTCGGCGGCCTGGAATTGCATATATTCGTTAAGGTTTCCGATCACGCCCATCGACGAGCGTTTGTCCATAACCTCTTCTACCGCAGGGGGGAGCGATATGTTTTCGACGTAAAGCTCGGGCAGGGACAGGCCATAGGCCGAGATGACTGGTTCGATTTCGCGCGCAACCAGCTGACCAAGCTCGCGGGTGTTGGCGGCCATATCCAGAACCGGAATGCCCGCACGCGCCAGTGTGCGCGAGAATTCCTGGACGATGATGTTGCGGATTTGATAGCTGATCTCGTCCATCGTGAACTCACCATCGGTGCCCACGATCTCGACAAGAAAGCGTGCCGGATCCGTCACGCGAACGGTATAGGTGCCAAAGGCGCGCAGGCGCACTGGCCCGAACTCTGGATCGCGACAGATGATCGGATTTTTCGTGCCCCATTTGAGGTCGGAAAACCGGGTCGTGTTGACGAAGTAAATTTCCGATTTGAAGGGCGATTTGAAACCGTGATCCCAATGGTTCAACGTCGTCAGGATCGGCATATTGTTGGTTTCCAACATATAGAGGCCGGGTGTAAAGACGTCTGCCAGTTGTCCTTCGTGGACAAAGACAGCCGCCTGGCCTTCGCGTACGGTCAGCTTGGCGCCATATTTGATAGCGTGGCCTTCGCGTTCAAAGCGGGACACCATCGTGTCGCGGGTGTCATCCGTCCAATGAATGACATCGATGAATTCACCGGAGAGGAAATCGAAAATTCCCATTTGGGCGGCCTCCTTTTGGTTGGCTTAAAGCGGACCTTGCAACAACTCGCGGGCGAGAATGCGCACGATGGGCTGGGCCTGCGGCAGGGTCAAGCCGGGTCGCAGGCGTTCGTCGTAAAGCATGTTCAGCAAGTATTCGTCATGGGTGGTCAGTAGCGCGAATTCGTCGTCATCGTTAAAGATCGACGGGCGTGCGTTGGGGCTGTCGTTGGCCAATCCCATGCCCTGCGCGAGCTCTTCGTGAATGCACGACAGGCGCAAAAGGTCAGGATTTTCCGAGCGGATCACAGCCACGGCTGCGGTATAGGTCGATGCGTTCAACCCCGACGCATACGCAGCCACGGCGCAGTAGACGTCATCCTGAAGATTGCGGATCGGCGTGAGGTTGGTGCGCGTCACGCCGGGCAATCGCGGGGCGAACCGGTCGATCGTCTCGGCGCGATCGTCTTCGGATACGAAAAAGACAATAAAATTCGCGCCCCCATCGACCAAAGACACTGGATGTCCAGTGATGCGAGAGAGCCGAGCAACGTATTGCGCAACGTCGGCGCGGTCTTGTTCCGCCTGGCTGGGCGGGACCGATGGGCCAAAGATGACGCGGACGCGGATCGGTTTGGCCCAACGGCGTAAATTGCCGGATACGCCGGCCTGAACGGTTGTGGATCCGTATTCGTTAAAAAACGCAATTTGTTCGAAATTGCGGGCCAGAATGTCCGGGGTAAACGTCGTGTCGCTGGCGCCGCCATCCTTACGCAAGAGCCCTTGGGTCAGTTGCGAGGATTGCACCTCTCGCAGGTATTGGCGCAGTTTCGCGCTCTGCTCCGAGGTGGCGCGCGGCGCTGCGGCCAGTTCTTCGAGGGCAGCAGGGCGCTTTTGCGGGGTGAGCACGGGTTCGATCGGCAACAGAAGGTCGCAGCCAGCCAATGCCAGCAAGCCGACCAACGTTGCCAATGCTCTGCCCCAGCTTTTCATGGCGCCCTGTCCCGGATCGGTGGCGACCGATCAGTTGGCCGGCACCGAAGCGCTAGCGGTATCTCCAATGCCGTCGCGGCGTGATTTGGCAGCGGCGAGCGTGTCGCGCAGGTCTTTTTCCATCCGCTTGAGGTCTTCCTCGGCGGCGGCGCGTTTGGCTTTGCCTTCGTCGGCGATCTGCAAACTCTCTTCAATCGTTCCGATCAGATCGGCGTTGGCTTGGCGGACAGCTTCGATGTCAAAAACGCCACGCTCCATCTCTTGACGGATCATCTTGTTGCTTTCACGCAGGTTTTTGGCGTTAGCGGTCAAAAGCTCGTTCGTCAGGTCATTGGCGTCGCGCACGGCGGCGGCGGCCTCGGCTGACCGCTGGATCGTGACCGCCTGGGCCAATTGAGTCTCCCAGAGGGGCACAGTGTTAACGAGGGTCGAGTTGATCTTTGTGACCAGCGATTTGTCGTTTTCCTGAACCAGGCGGATGGAGGGCAGCGACTGCATTGTCACCTGACGGGTGAGTTTCAGGTCGTGCACACGGCGTTCCAGGTCATCGCGCGCGGCGCGCAGATCCCGGAGCTCTTGCGCCTTCATGACTTGATCACCCTCAGGGGCGGCATTGACCGCAGCTTCGGCCGCAGGAATGTTCGTGCCATCTAACGTCGCCAGCTTGGCCTCGCCCGCAGCTATGTAAAGTGCGAGCTCGTCGTAGAATTGCAGGGTTTTGTCGTACAAAAGATCAAGCGATTTGATATCCTTGAGCAACGTGTGCTCGTGCTGAAGCAGATCGTCTGTGATCCGGTCGATCTGACCTTGGACTTTCTCGAACTGAGCGGAAAACTTGGCAAAAGGTGCCGCGCGACCGATCAACTTTTCCCACCACGAACGTTCCCGGCGCACGTCCAGTTCTGAGACCGAAAAGCCGCGGATTGTTGTGACGATAGTGCGCAGGCTGTCGCCCGCCGGACCGACATCTTTGTTGCGCACATCTGCCAGCATGGCTTGGCTGATCTCTTGCAATTCCGCCTGGGCAGCCGAGCCAAAGGACACGATGGAATTCGTGTCGCCCATGTCGATTTCGTCCATGCGCCGCTGGATTTCATTTGTCATTTGCGGGTCCGCCGCTTCGAGCGTGATGACCTCGCCGGCTGGCATGGGCTCTGGCAAGGTGACGGCCGTGACTTCTTCGACCAACGCGACGGATTGTTCGGCCTTTCGGCGCACTGTTTCAGACATGGGGCTCCCCTAACTTATGAATGGCCATTGTCGAGCGTGCCAAGGCGCACGCCTTCGCGCTGCAAGCGTTCGCGCAGCACATCAATTTCGATGTTGAGATCGCTTTTGTCTTCGATCATCAGTTTTTTGGTTCGGGCGGAAAAGTTGTCGTCCAGATCGGTCAGCAAGGCGGCGTAGTCGCGCCAGGCCTGGGCATCGCGCGAGCGGCTGAAGATGTCGGCGAACTTTACCGTCGCGTCACGCGCGCCCATCAGATAGACGCCCAGATATTTGCGGGCTGCTGTCAGATCCCGTGGATCTTCCTCGACTGTTCGGATCATGTCGCGCGCCGTTTCCTGGAAGCGTTCAAGCCGGATTTCGATATCCCGGTCCTCGGCGCGTTTGATGGCGTCGGTCATGTCGCGCAGATATTGCTCGGCCTCGTCGACCACGCGGGCCACGCGGTCTTGTTGCATCGTGTCGACGCCTTCCATTCCTTTGGACCGCAGGGGGTCGATGCCAAAGGCTGCGACATGCAGGCCAAGTGTCGCGGCGCCAAAAAGCAAGGGCGCAATCAGACCGGGGTCATTTTTGTAGGCTGCAATCGCGATCCCCGCGCCGGTCAGTGCGCTTGACAACATCTTGCGGGGAAAGGCGGGGCGGCGGGCGACTTTGCGTTCGTCAAAGGCGGCTTCGGCCTTGAGGCCTTCGCGCAGTAGAACGGCCGCAAGGGTCAGGATGCCAGCCGAAACAAGGGCAAGCGTCAGGCCAATGGCGCCATCATTGAGCGACATAAAGACCATCGGAATCGCGGGAATGAACATGACATTCGCCCGCGCGCCTGCCGGATCGACACGCATACGGCGTTGGCGCGGCTTGGGGGCGTTGTCATTTGCCGAAGGCGTTTGGCCCGAGGGGCTGTATTTTCCACCGTAGCGTTGGGCCATATCGTTACAACCCGCCCAGCCAGCCGGTTGTCACACCGAACATCAGAACGATCAACGCCGCATAGGCGATCCGCTGAAAACTACCGTTTTGCATTCGGCCCTCGTTTACATCACACCAGAGAGTATAGGCATTGTGCAGGCGCGGCACAAACCCGCCGGTGTCGACGCATCCGCCATTCGCGGCAGAAATAGGCCCTGAATGTAACAAATTGCGCAAAGCGCGCTTAGCGTTTGCGGCGCCGGTTGGCTATGCGCGTCTTTGCGGATGTGGCTTTGCCACCGTTGCCTTGGCTCGGGCCTTTGTCCTTATCAAGCCCAAGCTGATCGCGCACCAACTTGCGGCGGACCTCTTCAACAGCGCCTGCGGCCAAATCACCAAGCTGGAAGGGGCCGTAGCTGATCCGGATCAAGCGGTTGACCGAAAGGCCAAGCGATTCCATCGCGCGGCGAATTTCGCGGTTCTTGCCCTCGCGCAGGCCAACTGTCAGCCAGGCATTCGCGCCTTGCTGGCGGTCGAGTGTCACGCTCATCGGTTGATAGCGCACACCTTCGACCGTCACGCCTTTGGTCAGCGGGGCGAGATCGTCTTCGGTTGGTTTGCCCTTTACGCGGACGCGGTAGCGGCGCAACCATCCGGTCGAGGGCAGTTCGAGACGTCGCTTGATCTCGCCATCATTGGTCAAGAGCAACAGGCCTTCAGAATTCAGGTCCAACCGACCAACGGACATCACCCGGGGCATGTCCTCGGGGAGGTCGTCAAAAATGGTTGGACGCCCCTGTTCATCCTTTGCCGTTGTCACCAGCCCAGTTGGTTTGTGGTACAGCCAGAGCCGCGTCGGCTCGGGCGCGGCCAAGGGGGCGCCATCGACCGTGATTTTGTCTTTGTCCGTCACATTGAGTGCGGGGCTGTCGATTGCGGTGCCATTCACGCTAACCCGGCCCTCAAGGATCATCGCCTCGGCGCCACGGCGGCTTGCGACGCCTGCGCGGGCAAGGACTTTGGCGATACGGTCGCCTTTGGGTGCGTTTGATGTCATGAAACGCGCTTAGACCATCCGATCGAGTTGCGAAAGCCTTTGGCGCGTGGCATCGCTGAGCCATGCAATTTCGATCCTTCATGGAAGAGGCGCTGGCAGAAGCGCGCGCCGCGGGCGAGCGGGCCGAAGTTCCGGTCGGCGCCATCTTGATCGCGCCGGATGGATCTGTGGCGGCGCGCGCGGGGAACCGAACGCGCGAATTGTCTGACCCAACGGCCCATGCCGAGATCCTGGCGCTGCGCGCGGGCTGTGCAGCTGCGGGTTCGGATCGTTTGCCGGGTTATGACCTCTATGTGACGCTTGAGCCCTGTGCAATGTGCGCCGCCGCCATCGCATCAGCCCGGATCGCGCGGTTGTACTTTGGCGCAGCTGATCCGAAATCCGGCGGCGTTCTGCATGGCGCGCGCGTTTTTACCCATTCGCAGGCCCATCATGTGCCAGAGGTTTATGACGGGATTTCCGCAGATGCTGCGCGCCGGTTGCTAAAGGATTTTTTCGCAGTGCGTCGCTAGGGTTAGGATCCTAGCCAGTCGGTGCCGCCGGGTTGGACCGGGGAAAGTCTTTCTTCATGTCGATCCGGGCGTGACCGTCGGGAAAGGCGTAGCGTGCGTATTCAACATATCCGTGCTTGCGGTAAAACCCTTCCGCCTGCCAAGAGTAGGTGTACAGCATCGCACCCTTGGCCCCGCGCCTTTGCGCCTCGGTTTCGATGGCGTTTAACAGATCCGAGCCAAGTCCAGTGCACCGCAATGCGTCATCGACCCAAAGCCCACGGACCTCTAGCGCGCCAAGATAGACGTGGCCGCGCCCGCCTGCGACGATGCGGCCGTCTTGGCGGAGGATCATGCTGAACGTGTCGACGACCCAGCCCGCTTGGTCGGCGTTGTAGCCAGCAAAGCGGGCGGCATAATCGGCATAGACCTCGGCGTCATCATCGACACATTCTATGGCGTCCCGCAGCGTCATGGGCCGGATCGTTAGACGGAAATGGGCGTCATGACCTCTGGCTCAACAACATTCACGCCCGGCAAGCCGTCAGTCAGCGCCTGAGCGCTCTGCTCCAGCAGGGGGAATGTGCGGTAATGGCATGGGATCACGGTGGAAAAGTTAAAATAGCGCTTTGCGGCATAGGCTGCGGCGGCCATGTCCATCGTGAAATACCCGCCAGCCGATAGAATGCCGACGTCTGGTTTGTGGTAATCACCCATCCAGTCCATGTCGGCCATGATGTCGGTGTCACCGGATACATAGAGGCACTTGCCCCCCGATTTGATCATGAAACCACATTCGGCGCCCATATAGCGTGTCGCGCCGCCCACTTGCATGGACGAAGAATGCGAGGCAGGCACCAAGGTGGCGGTCACGCCGCCGATGTCGATCGTGCCGCCCAGCCCAAAGGCGTGACCTTCTGTGGCGCCGAGCCCGTGCAAATGACCAGCCAATTCATAGGGGCCAGAGACCGGCGCGCCGGTGCGTTGCGAAATTTCTACAAGATCGGTGGTGTGATCGAAATGGCCATGCGTGACCAAAATATGTGTGGCCCCGGCGATGGCCGCCTCAACCTGGTCTTCGCCCAGCATTGGATTGCCGTTGATCCAAGGATCTAACAAGATAACCTGATCTTCGATTTCAAAGCGAAAGCTGCCGTGACCCAACCAGATAATGTCCATGTCTCTCTCCCTTTTGACACCGTTCCTTATCAGCCTGCGCTTTTTGATAGGGAAACAGAAGAGCCGAAGTGCGTTTGGGCCCTGCTTTTTTGCGGGGTTCAAAAAGGATATGGGCCGTGACGATGTGCTCTTGCGGCGCTCACTGAAATTTTGCGAGATGGGGCGAGAACAAAGTGCCGGTGCCACTTGGCGCGGCGTTCGAAAGCGTGGGCATGCTACAGGCGCGACATGGATCAGTTACTGACGCAGATTGACGGCTATTGTGAGCGGATCGACGCGAGCTATTGGTCCGAGCCGGTCAACGCGGTCACGAACCTGGCGTTCATCATCTCAGCAGTGATCATGTGGCGGCTGAGCCGCGCCGAGCCCTATGCCAAAGCGCTGTGCATCATTTTGTTTTGCATCGGTGTTGGCAGCTATTTGTTTCACACCCATGCACAGGTTTGGGCGGCCATCGCTGACGTCGTGCCGATCGTTTTGTTCATCCTGGTCTATATCCAGGCGGTCAACCAGCATGTTTGGTTGTTGCGGCCGTGGCCGGCACTTGGGGTGACGCTGCTCTTTTTCCCGTTCGCCTATGTCACGATGCCTCTGTGGGAAGCTGTGCCGCTGCTAAACATCTCGGCGGCCTATCTGCCCGTTCCGGCGCTGATCCTGATTTACGCCTTTCTGCTGCGCAACCGGGCGCCGCTGACGGCGCGCGGGCTTGTGACAGGCGCGGCTATTTTGCTGGTTTCATTGACGTTCCGCAGTCTCGACGAAGTTGTCTGCGACGGTTTTAAGCTTGGCACGCATTTCATGTGGCACATTTTGAATGCTCTGATGCTGGGGTGGATGATCGCGGTCTATTTGCGTCACAGACGGACCTATGCCTCAACCTGATGGACCTCGATCACGTTGCCGTCGGGGTCGTAGAAAAAGATCTGGTGCCACCCGGCGACGGCCTGATTGCCCCAATCCGCATAAGGGATGCCTTTGGCCTCCAGATGAGCTTTGAACGCGGCGAGGTCGTCTGTGCGATAGGCGATGTGCCCGTGGCTTACGGGATTGACGCCTTGTCCGGCCCGCAAACCTGCCAGGGGGTCTTTTTGGGCCAAATGCGTTTGAATGGCGCCGTCGGTGACAAAGGCAACATCGCCCGCGTAACCTTTCTTTTTTTCCAGTGTCGGAAGGCCATCGGTTTCGCGGTCCAACCCCAACACGTCTTGATAAAAAGCGTCCATACGCGCGACGTTTTCGGTGGCCAGGTTGATGTGATGCAAGGTGAGCTTCATGTTTTGGGGCGCTTTCGTGCGAAGGGGTTAATGAGGGGTCAATCCTGTGCCGCATTACGGCGACAAGCTGCGATCAAAGCAAGGCCGGGTGTTCGAATGGGCGGCCACGCGATGTCGTTCGCTCAGGGCCGCAAAACCACCAGATTGCCCGAATTTGGCACCGAAATCAGCAAAAGCACAACGTTCGTTGGTGCCGCGCGACACCTGCCCTTGAAGCCAAGAACGCGTGGCGATAAACGGCGCCAGATACATCGGAGAATGCCATGTCCATCGACGAAAACACAGCCGCCCGCGTGGCCAAGCTGGCGCGGATCAAAGTTGAGCCCGAAGCGCTGCCTGCCTTGGCGTCTGAATTCAACACCATTCTGGGTTTTATCGAACAACTGAGCGAAGTGGACGTCGATAATGTAGAGCCGATGACCTCTGTGACGCCGCAACGTCTAAAGCGGCGTGTGGACACGGTTACAGACGGCGATCAGCAGGACAAAATCCTGTCGAATGCACCGGATGCGCGGGAAGGCTTTTTCGCAGTGCCAAAGGTTGTGGAGTAAGACATGACAGAGCTGAACTCACTTGGCCTGGCAGAGGCGCGCGACGCACTGCGCAAAGGCGACACGACCAGCGTTGCTTTGACCGAAGCGTGCCTGAGCGCGATCGAAGGCGCTGGCGCGTTGAATGCCTTCGTGCATCACACGCCCGAGATTGCCTTGGACCAAGCCAAAGCCGCCGACGCGCGGCTGCAGGCGGGCGATGCGCCTGCGATGTGTGGTTTGCCGCTGGGCATCAAAGATCTGTTCTGCACCAAAGGCGTGCCGAGTCAGGCCGCAAGTGCCATTCTGAATGGCTTTAAACCAGAATACGAAAGCACGGTGACGTCCAAGTTGTTCGATGCGGGCGCCGTGATGCTGGGCAAGTTGAACATGGACGAATTTGCGATGGGCTCGTCTAACGAGACATCGACCTATGGCAATGTCATCAACCCTTGGCAGCGCAGTGGCGACAGCGCGCCTCTGACGCCGGGGGGCTCATCTGGTGGGTCTGCATCTGCTGTTGCCGCGGATCTGTGCCTGGCCGCGACCGGGACGGATACGGGCGGTTCCATCCGTCAGCCCGCCGCGTTTACCGGCATCACGGGCATCAAGCCAACCTACGGGCGGTGTTCGCGCTGGGGGATCGTAGCGTTTGCGTCCTCTCTTGATCAGGCGGGTCCGATGACGAAATCGGTCCGCGATGCGGCCATCATGCTTGAAACCATGTGTGGGCATGACCCCAAGGACAGCACCTCTGCCGATCTGGCTGTGCCAAACTTTGAGTCCATGCTGACGGGTGACGTAAAAGGCAAGAAGATCGGTATTCCGGCGGAGTACCGGATGGACGGCATGCCGACAGAGATCGAAGCGCTTTGGCAAGAAGGCACCGCAATGCTGCGCGATGCAGGGGCGGAGATTGTCGACATCTCGCTGCCGCATACAAAATATGCCTTGCCCGCTTATTACGTGATTGCACCGGCCGAGGCGTCCTCGAACCTCGCGCGGTATGATGGGGTGCGGTACGGGCACCGGGCAAAGCTGGACCAGGGCGATGGCATCACAGAGATGTATGAAAAGACCCGCGCCGAAGGTTTCGGCGACGAGGTCAAGCGCCGTGTCATGATCGGGACCTATGTTTTGTCGGCTGGTTTTTATGATGCGTATTACAACCGCGCCCGGAAGGTCCGCACCTTGATCAAAAAGGACTTTGAAGATGTCTTTGCGCAAGGGGTCGACGCGATTTTGACGCCTGCGACGCCCTCAGCAGCCTTTGGGTTGGGAGAGATGGCGGATGCAGACCCCGTGCAGATGTATCTCAATGACGTCTTTACCGTGACCGTCAATATGGCTGGGCTGCCGGGGATTTCTGTCCCGGCGGGGCTTGACGCGCAGGGTTTGCCGCTTGGTCTGCAATTGATTGGGCGCCCGTGGGAGGAAGGGGATTTGCTGAACCTTGCTTACGCGGTGGAAAACGCTGCGGGTTTTGTGGCCAAACCGGCGAAATGGTGGTAATTGACGCTCAATAACCCTCCGAAAGGGCAGAGCAGACATGTCACTTCGTATCCTGATCCTTCCGCTCGTGTTCACGGGCCTGGCCGCATGCCAGCCCGCTGTTCCAGACAGTGGCGCAGGCGTGCTCGACCTCGCACGCGGCATCGGCTTTGAATCGCCTTCTGCGCAAACAGAGCGCGACCGGGCGTTGCTGTCGCCCACATTGCCGCCACCAGAACCGGTGACCTCGACGGCGGCCCCGGCGCCGGTCTTTCCGCCTGCGGTGAGTGATCCGGCCCCGACTGAGCAGGTGATTGTTACGCCGACGCCCAACACCGAAATAGCCGCTGCGGCGGCGGCGCGTGCGGCCAATTCCGGTGTAGCCCCGGTCGAGGCGAGCCCTGCCAACGCTCCGCCGCCGCTTTTGAACAACCCCGGCATCTCGGACGAGCAAGACTTTGACGCGGTCGCGTCCCGTGAAAGCATCGAATCGGACGCAGCCCGGATCGAGGCCAACCGCCAGCAATATCAGGTGGTTTCGCCCACCGCATTGCCAAGCCGATCCGGCGGGGGGCAAGCCAACATCGTGCAATATGCCCTGCAGACAAGCCATCCGCGCGGCACGCGCCTTTATCGCCGCATCGGCCTGAACCGTCAGGCCAAGTTTGAGCGCAATTGCGCCTCTTATGCCTCGGCTGACCTTGCCCAGATTGACTTTCTCGAACGCGGCGGACCAACCAGAGACCGCAGAGGCCTTGATCCAGATGGTGATGGATATGCTTGTTCCTGGGATCCAGCGCCGTTTCGTCGGGCTGCCAGCAACTAAGGCGTGATCTGCCAGCACGCGTCTCCGAATTTTGGCCCGCGCCGCGATGGGCTGCGTCCGCAATTCGTCGTGGTGCACTACACGGCAATGGCATCGGCCCAGGCCGCATTGGAGCGCCTTTGCGATCCGGCGGCAGAGGTTTCGGCGCATTACCTCATTGGGGCGGATGGCAGCCTTTGGCAGATGGTCGCCGAAGCAGACCGCGCGTGGCATGCTGGCGCTGGCAGCTGGAAAGGGCTGCGTGACATCAATTCGCGCTCGATCGGGATCGAACTCGACAACGACGGGTCGGTTGCCTTTCCCGAGCCTTTGATGGCGCGGCTTGAGGGGCTGTTGGAAGGCATCTTGAGGCGCTGGTTCATCCCAGCAGAGCATGTCATTGGCCATTCCGACATGGCGCCGGGTCGCAAGATCGATCCTGGCCCATTGTTTGACTGGCGGCGACTGGCTGCGCGCGGTCTTGCGGCTGCGCGTCCTGTGCCTGTTGCAGGCCCTCTGTCTGCCTTTCGGGCGCGGGCCGAGGCCGTCGGCTATTGCGCCGACATCGATGACGAAGCATTGCTAGAGGCGGTCCGATTGCGGTGGCGGCCCGAGGGGACTGGGCCTTTGTGCCAAGCGGATGTAGCGGCTTTGCCTGCCGTTGGATGATGCTGATCGGGTGCTTTAGCCAAAGAAGGTCAGCCGCAGCAAGTTCAGACCCATCGCAAGAAACGTCCACAAGAGCACAGTTCGAAAGATCGAGGCATTCAGCCGTTTGCGCACCAGCTCGCCCAAGGTGAAGCCGATGATGGCAGGTATAACCATGAGCGCAGACAAAGGCGCGGTTACACCGTTCAAAAGACCCGTATGCCAAAAGCCGATGGCAAGCGGAATACCCCCCAAAAAGACAAAAAGGCCTACCGCACGGACGAATTCGTCAACCTCGGTCCGCCGGGAAATTAGGTAAACGACAACGGGCGGTGCCCAGATGCTTGTCAAACCACCCAGCAGACCCGCCACACCACCGGCAAGCACCTGGCCAAGCTTGTCGAGCCGGTCGGGCAAGGCAGGCGGTGGGCGAACAAGGCTGGTGACGGCAAAGACGACAACGGCAAAGCCAATGACGCCCAAAAGGGTTTCAGACGAGACTGCGACCGTCAGGAGGGTCGAGAAGAACAGGCAGACCACCATCACCGAAAGCAGCGTTCCATAGCGTTTGACCGTCTCGATGCCGACGTTCTCGCGAATGACTTGCCAAAGGTTTGAGGCAAGCAGGGGAAACACAACCAGGGTGACTGCGTCATGGGGCGAGATGAATTGAGTGAGAAGCGCCACTGAGACCGTTGGAAGGCCGATGCCGATGGTGCCTTTGATCACGCCCGCGACCAAAAATACCAAACTGATCAATAAGAGGTCTTCGGACACGTGTAGAGGTAAACCCTTTGCAAGGCGCAAACCGCGCTGGGCGCATCAAGGTCAGACATCGCGCCACATGTAAACACCAGGGCCGAATTTGGCTGCGGTTTTGCGGATGGCTGAGCCGCGCGCGCAGCGGAACGGGATGCTGTATGCATCTGCCATTGACGCATGCCCCTTTCAGCGCCTATGTCGCGCGACGCGTGGAGGGTCGGATGGCCGCTTCGACAAGGTGACTTGTCGGGGAGGAAAGTCCGGACTCCCTGAAGCAACGGTGCCGGGTAACGCCCGGGCGGGGCAACCCGACGGAAAGCGCCACAGAAATCAGACCACCCCGCTTTGGCGGGGCCAGGGTGAAACGGTGGGGTAAGAGCCCACCGCCGGACTGGCAACAGGACGGGCACGGCAAGCCCCACCGGGAGCAATGCCAAATAGGGACCGCGCGCCACCGGCTTTCGGGTCGGAGGCGGGGCCGCTTCAGCCCCAGCAGGTCCGGGTCGGCAGCTAGAGGCCTCGGGGTAATCCGGGGTTTAGAGGAATGGCCATCTCCGGCGGCTTTGGCCGTCGCAGACAGAATCCGGCTTATAGACCCTCCACGCGCAGGATTGAGCCTTGACACCCGCACCTCAGGCTTTAAGAGGCGGGCTTCAGGATTTTCCAGGCGGCGCCTTTGCGCCCCGGCGCAGGAGAGACACCATGGCGAAGCCAACCACGATCAAGATCCGCCTGAACTCGACCGCAGGCACGGGCCACTTTTATGTGACCAAGAAAAACGCACGCACAATGACTGAAAAAATGTCTGTTCGGAAGTATGACCCGGTTGCGCGCAAGCACGTCGAATACAAAGAAGGCAAGATCAAGTAACGATCTTTCCCTCTTTCGAAGACCCAAAAACCGCGCCCAACAGCGCGGTTTTTCTTTTGCGCTGGTTCGGCGTGATTCCGCATTCGTTAAGACAGATCTCAGGTTTTCTCCTTAGGGCACCGCAAATGTGATAGGCTGCGAGTCGTCCTCTCTTTTGTTCCGGCGCCGCCGTTATGCAAACCACACTTGATATCCGACTGACGACCGCTGCTGATTTTGACGCGGTTGATCGGTTGTTCCGCCGCAGCTATGGGCGCCAGCTCAAGGCGGATTATCCACCGTCGGTGCAGGTTTTGGCATTCCCACGGCTGGCACGGGCCAAGCTGGGTCTTTTGCGGTCTGGCCGGTATTTCCTGGCCGAGCGTGACGGAGAGGTCGTGGGCGCAGGCGGGTGGAGCACAGACCGACGCGCCCGCGGCCTGGGCCATATTCGCCATTTGGTGACGGATCATCGCTTTGCACGGCAAGGCATTGCGCATTCAATTGTGCGCGCGGCGATTGGGCATGCAAAATCCGCCGGGCTGAACCGCATCGCCTGTGACGCGACGCGCACGGCGGTCCCGTTTTACGAGGCGCAAGGCTTTGTGCAGGTCAGCCCTGTTTTGATCGATCTCGCACCCGGGATCAGTTTTCCGGCCGTGCGTATGGCGCGCCCGATTTAGGGGCGCCCTGCGTCTCGCACAGCCATCACTGAGCCTAAAGCGCTTGCATCAAACCGCGTGTCAGCGCGCGTTGACGCGACAGGATGCCGTTCAAATCGACATGCGGCAGATGCCCATCGGACACGATACGCCGTCCTTCTACAAACAGGTCACGCACGCTGGTGGGGCCAGCAAGCAACAGCGCCGCAGGATTCCATGATCCGGCGCTTTCCACGCCACTGACATCCCAAACGGCGATGTCAGCCCGCAGTCCAGGCTGCAACGCGCCGATATCATCGCGTCCCAAGACTGCCGCGCCTCCGCGTGTCGCAATCCAAAGTGCTTCGGTCGCGCTCATGGCGTCGGCGCCTTGGGCCACGCGTTGCAACAACATGGCCTGACGCGCTTCGGCGACCAAATTGCCTGCGTCGTTAGAGGCAGACCCATCAACGCCAAGCCCGACTTTGACAGAAGCGTCGCGCATGGCGCGGACAGGGGCAATGCCACTGCCCAGGCGGCAATTGGAACACGGGCAATGCGCCACGCCTGTCCCGGTCTCGGCAAATAGCGCGATCTCGCTGGTGTCGAGCTTGACGCAATGGGCATGCCAGACGTCGTGGCCCAACCAGCCTAGATCTGCGGCGTACTGACCTGGGCGACAGCCGAATTGTTCAAGCGAATAGGCGATGTCTTCTTCGTTTTCGGCCAGATGCGTGTGCAAGCGGACGCCTTTGTCGCGCGCCAGCTCGGCCGACGCGCGCATCAAATCCTGCGTGACAGAGAAGGGCGAACAGGGGGCCAGTCCAACGCGGCACATGGCGCCGGGATCGGGGTCATGAAACGTCTCGATCAGGCGCAAGCTGTCTTTGAGGATCGCGTCCTCGTCCTCGACCAAATCATCGGGCGGAAGACCGCCACGGCTGCGCCCAATGCTCATCGAGCCGCGTGTCGGGTGAAAGCGCAAGCCAATGTCGGCGGCGGCTTCGATTGTGTCATCAAGCCGGGCGCCGTTTGGAAAGAGATAGAGGTGATCTGACGTGGTCGAGCATCCAGAAAGCGCGAGTTCGGCCAGCCCGGTCAACGCAGAGACACGCATATGGTCGGGCCCCAAATGCGACCAGATCGGATATAGGGTTTGCAACCAACCAAAAAGCAAGGCGTCCTGCGCAGCTGGAACAGCTCGGGTGAGGGTCTGGAACAGGTGGTGGTGCGTGTTGACGAGACCTGGTGTGACGACACAGCCCTCGGCATTCACCTGGGGCAAACCGTCTGCATCAAGCTGAGGGCCGACCGCTGTGATAACGCCCGCCTCTATGAGGATATCGGCGTTCTGCAACCGGGTGCCAGCATCATCCATCGTAAGGACGACATCAGCGGATCGGATCACATAGCTGTTCATTGCGCAGATTGGATCCAGCGCATCGCCTCGGCGTGGATCTCTGCGTTTGCGGCAGCAATCGCGCGCCCGCCGGAATGCGCCGGTCCGCCTTCCCAATTCGTCACAAGACCGCCTGCCGCCTCGACCACCCCGATCGGCCCCTGAATGTCATAGGCGTTGAGACCCGCCTCGATCACCAGGTCGATCTGCCCTGCGGCCAAAAGCGCGTAGGCGTAGCAGTCCATACCGTAGCGGACCAGACGGGCATGCTGGGCGACGGCTTCGAAACATTTCCTGTCCTGCGGCGTGCCAACTTCGGGGAAGGTGGTGAACAAAATCGCCTGGGACAAAGGGCGCGGGGCCTGGGTCGTGATCTGGCGCGTGCCAAGCGGGCCGGACCAGGTGGCCGTTCCGGCCGCGCCGATGAACCGCTCGGCGATATAGGGCTGGTCGATCACGCCCAGGATTGGGCCGTTTGCGTCGCTGCAAGCGATCAAGACACCCCAGGTGGGGGTACCAGCGACAAAGCCACGCGTGCCGTCGATTGGGTCCAGCACCCAGGTCAGCCCGGACGTCCCGGCAACTGTGTCAAATTCTTCGCCCAGGATCGCATCATGCGGTCTAAGTGCTGCCAGAACCGACCGCATGGCCCGTTCGCCCGCGCGGTCGGCCTCGGTCACTGGGTCAAAGTCGCCGGCGCCCGCTTTGTTATCTGTGATCAGATCCCGATTGCGGAAATACGGGAGGATGGCATTGCGCGCCGCATCTGCCATCTCGTGCGCAACGCGCACCAAATCGTCCATGTCATAAGCCATGATCTTGACCTGACAGAAGCTGTCCGTTGGATCAAGCGCGGCCTTGTGGCGCGGCGCCTGGTTAGGCGACGTCGCTTAGAACGCGGGCCAATTCGAACAGGCGTCTGCGCTGCGCTTCTGGGATCGCATAATACGAGCGCACAAGCTCCATCGCCTCTTTGTCGCCGATAAGGTCATCTGGCACCGTTGCGGCGATATCATCTGGTGCATTCTCCATCACCAGACCTTCGAAAAAGAAAGACACAGGGACGGACATTGCCTGTCCGATGTCCCAAAGGCGGGACGCACTCACACGGTTTGCGCCAGTTTCGTATTTCTGGATCTGCTGGAACTTGATCCCAACGAGCTCTGCCAGCTTTTGCTGTGTCATGCCAATTAGCCAACGTCGCTGACGAATTCGCTTACCGACATGTACATCTACGTGATGCGCCATTCCTGCGGTCCTCTCCGTTCTTATTGTAGGCGCCAAACTAGCGCCTGCCAACGCGCTTGATCAGTTCGCGTACCGATTTCTTGAGCGAGGGCTGAGGCATTCGTGATGTGCATTCGCAGGGTTTTCAACATCTAATTTGTGACTCATCAATTCAGAGTTGCATTTGACGTGGTTTTGCGCAGCTTTTCGCCTTTAGGTATTACTGCAAGGATACATTATTTCATCAGTGTTTTCTGCCCTTAGGGGAAAAACGCGGGCAAGTTGCACTTATGGGGTAAGGCGGTGTTGGCTGGCGAGCATACACGTCAGGATTGAAATCAGCGCCTCCGACTCCGGTTTTTGGCACAGCTGTTCTGTCGCAAAAGGGTGAAGAAAATGTCACACTGCTTTCAACAAAGCAGAGGTTTCGTTTGTCTTGAACGACTGTCTGAGGAAATCGACGAGGGCCGATTGTGCCTCTTCGGACACACTTGCTCCGGTGTAGAGATTGATGTGCTGATCCGGCAAATCGGGGAGCTGGCCGCCGTGATCGATCCGAACGAGGTGCGGAGGCTCGGTGCCTTCGATCATCGTGTGGACGCTCAGGTCGGCACTGACGGTTGCCTCGATGGTCCGGTCGCTTTCGGTCTCGACCATCGTCTCCCAAGGGATGCCGACCTGATCAAGCCGTTCGATCACGCGGGGGCGGAAGGTGCATTGCCGGCAAAACGCGAGCCGCAAGGGCCGTTGCCGCCAGGCCGTCCCGCCAGGCGCGCCGATCCAGCACAGGGGTTTCACGCACAACGCCTCGCCACCTTCGTCGACGCCTACCTCGGTCGTCAGGATCATGTCGCACTCGCCCTTCGCAAAGGCCTCTTTGAGTGATTGCGTGTTAGAAGAGATCAACTGCACGCGCACCCGCGGGAACGCATTGTGGAAGGCTTTGAGAACGCGCGGGATGGCGGGATACAGAATATCGTGTGGCACGCCCAGCGTGATGTCACCCTCATAGGCTTTGTCCGTGAGGCGCGTGATGACCTCATCGTTCAGGGCGATCATGCGGCGGGCATAGCCCAAGAGCTGATCCCCGGCCGCCGTGAGGGCAATGGCCCGGCCAGAGCGATCAAACAGGGCCAGATCCAAGGTTTCTTCTAACCGCTTGAGCTGCATCGACACTGCGGATTGCGTCAGATGAAGAAAGCCCGCAGCGCGGGTCACGCCGCCGCTATCGGCGACAGCCACAAAGGACCGCAGTGTGGTGATATCCAGATTCCGCATTGATCAACATCCTTGATGGTTGAGGTCACAAACATTCGTTTTCAAAATGTGCCACGCTTTGCCATATGTATCAAGCAACTTGATGCATCACTCCGAAGCATCACAGAAACACTAGGAGATTTGAAAGATGTCCGTACAGCACGCTAACACCCGTGTCGTTCCCTTTGCTGCGGCTCGTCCAGGCCGCACACCGCTGACGCTTCTTGCGCGTCTCTATGATGTTTGGCGGTCCCGCCGGGCGTTGGAACGGCTGGATTCTCGTCAATTGGACGACATTGGCCTGTCCATCACAGAGGCCCGTCACGAGGCAGAAAAACCCCTTTGGGACGTGCCTCAGAACTGGCTGCGCTGAAAAATATCGAATTGGTCAGAATTCCGGACCAAAACGGTGTGTTTCCAAGCCGAAAAGCCTTGAATTGACGTCCTATCCCGCCAATATCTTGTGGGAATGCGTGCGGGGTGCTCTCGCACGCGTAGGGAACAAAAACATTGGAGGTCACTTTGGCTGACGTGAATACGATCCGGCAACAGGCCGGGACGCGCGCCGCCCACATAGATGCGGGGCTGCGCGCCCATATGAACAAAGTCTACGGCACAATGTCCGTAGGTATGTTGATCACAGCTTTGGCAGCATGGGCTATCGCCGGTTTGTCGACAACGACAGACCCATCGGCGGCAGCCGCACAACTCAGTGAAGGTCGCTACCTCACGAGCTTGGGTGTGACGCTCTATGTGTCGCCGTTGAAGTGGGTCTTTATGCTGGCGCCGTTGGCGTTCATCTTCTTTGGCTGGGGCGCATTGATGCGTCGCGCATCTGCGGCGGTTGTTCAGCTTGGCTTCTTTGCCTTCGCCGCTGTGATGGGTGTGTCGCTTGGCACGGTCTTTATGATCTACACGCCGTATTCCATCGCACAGACCTTCCTTGTGACGGCAATCGCGTTCGCGGGCCTGAGCCTTTATGGCTACACAACGAAGAAAGACCTGAGCGGTTGGGGCACCTTCTTAATGATGGGTGTGATTGGCCTGGTCATCGCGATGGTCGTGAACATCTTCCTGCAGTCGCCTGCGATGATGTTTGCAATCTCTGCCATCGGCGTCCTGATCTTTGCGGGTCTGACGGCGTTTGAAACGCAGCGTGTTAAGACGGAATACATCGCTCATGCAACGCATGGCGATCAGGAATGGTTGGACAAAGCGGCCTATGACGGCGCGCTGGGTCTCTACATCAGCTTCCTGAACATGTTCCAGTTCTTGCTGATGTTCATGGGGTCTCAGGAATAACCTCCCCCTGAAATTGCATATCAAGGGCCGGTCGATTGACCGGCCCTTTTCTTTTCCAGGCGCCCGCCGTCGAAAATGCCCGCAAAGCGCTTGCCCCGGCCACCCCACCGCCCTAGGGCTTAGGGCATGAAGATACTCTTTCTGGGTGACGTGATGGGCCGGGCAGGCCGTCAGGCGCTGGCCCAAAACCTGCCCCGTTTGCGGTCTGAATGGGCGCTCGATTTTGTTGTGGTCAATGGCGAGAACGCGACCTCGGGCATGGGGCTGTCGGGCGCACATGCGAAAGAGCTGTTGGAGGCTGGCGCGGATTGTTTGACGCTGGGGGATCATGCCTTTGATCAAAAGGACATGCTGCAGTTCATCGAACAAGAACCAAGGATCATCCGCCCCCTCAATTTTTCCAAAGCCTCCCCCGGCAAAGGCGCGCGGGTCTTTTCCGTGGGTGGCCGCAAAGTGCTGGTCGCGCAGGTTCTCGGCCAAGTGTTCATGAAGCGCCCCTTTGACGATCCGTTCTCAGCCCTCGAAGCCGTTTTTCGCGCGCATCCGTTGGGCGGCGCGGTGCAAGCGGCGATCATTGATGTGCACGCAGAGGCCACGTCGGAAAAGATGGCGATGGGACACTGGTGTGACGGTCGCGCAAGCTTGGCCGTGGGCACCCACACGCATGTGCCAACCGCCGATGCGATGATCTTGCCCAAAGGTTGCGCTTATCTGACGGACGCGGGTATGTGCGGCGATTATCATTCCGTGATCGGCATGCAGCGCGACGAGCCGCTGCGCCGTTTCATAACCGGCATGCCAAAGGACCGGTTCACTCCGGCAACGGGCGAGGCGACTTTGTCGGGCGTATATATCGAAACGGATGATACGACGGGCCAGGCCACCCGCATCGAGATGGTGCGCAACGGTGGCCGCCTGCAAACCGCGGGGCCTTTATGACCAAGAAAGAGGCCGCCTTTTACGGCGCCATTTTGCTTGTGCTCAGCGCGGGGTGGGGTCTTACGATGCCACTGACCAAGCTTGCCGTGTCCACCGGATACCAGCACTTTGGGCTGATCTTTTGGCAGATGGCCATTGGGTTCGTCGTGATGTCGGTGCTGGGTCTTGCGACGGGCAAGCGGCTCCCGATGACGCGCGCTGCGTTGATCTTGTACCTGATCATCGCGATGATCGGCTCTCTGGTTCCCAACACGATCAGCTATCAGGCGGCGGTGCATTTGCCAGCGGGCGTGATGTCGATCCTGATTAGCACCATCCCGATGTTCGCCTTTCCGATTGCCTTGCTCTTGGCGCTGGACCGGTTCGAGCTGCGAAGACTGGGTGGATTGCTGGTCGGGCTGATTGGCGTGCTGATCCTGATTTTGCCCGAAGCGGATGTCTCGGGCAGCATTCCAGTCTTTTGGGCGGTCATCTACCTGATGACGGGTCTGTGCTATGCCTTCGAAGGCAATTACGTCGCCAAATGGGGGACGGGGGGATTGGACCCTTTGCAGGTGCTTTGGGGCGCGTCTTTGGTCGGCGCGATTGTGATTTTGCCGCTTACGCTCGCCTCGGGGCAGTGGATCTCGCCCCTGCCGCCCTATGGTGTCGCGGATGCGGCACAGGTTGCATCCTCGGCGGTGCATGTTTTGGTCTATGCCGGATATGTCTGGCTTGTGCCGCGTGCGGGGCCGGTGTTCTCGGTCCAGATCAGCTATTTCGTAACGCTCACGGGCATATTGTGGGCATGGCTTTTGCTGCGGGAAACCTATTCAGCGAGTGTTTGGGTGGCACTTGTGTTGTTGCTGGTCGGAATGTTCCTGGTCCAACCACGCAAAGCGCCACGCATGGTTGATGCGGACGGGGCGATCGGCGACACTTTGGATTGACGCTGTAAGGGTCAACGACGGTGATAAGCGCATTCGACCTGCCACAAGCCACCGAAGCCATGCTCACCTTGGGTGTGGTGGGCATCATGTTCTTGCTGTTTGTGCGCGAGAGCTTTCCAACCGAGGTCATCGCCATAACCGGCGTAGCCCTTTTGTTGGGGGGCGGTCTTTTGCCCTACGAGGCGGCGCTGTCGGTTTTGTCGAACCCAGCGCCTTGGACGATTGCGGCCATGTTCATCATCATGGGCGCATTGGTGCGGACGGGCGCATTAGAGGCCCTGACCGGCTTTGCCGACGGCCAAGCGCGCCACAATCCGGCCCTGGCCGTCGCGGTTTTGATGGGGTTCGTGGTTCTTAGCTCGGCCATAGTGTCGAACACGCCCGTGGTCGTCGTGATGATCCCGGTCTTTACGCAATTGGCCAAAACGATGGGCCTTTCGGCCTCAAAACTGCTTATCCCGCTTAGCTATGCCGCAATCCTGGGCGGTACGCTGACGTTGATCGGAACGTCCACCAACCTTTTGGTTGACGGGGTTGCGCGGACGCAGGGCCTTGACGGTTTTTCTATCTTCGAAGTGACTCCTCTGGGGTTGATCCTTGTTGCCTGGGGCATGCTGTATTTGCGGTTTGTGGCGCCTCGGCTTTTGCCCGATCGGGACAGCATGGCTAACCTGCTTTCGGACCGCTCTCGGATGAAGTTCTTTACCGAGGCGGTGATTCCACCCGACAGCAACCTTATTGGGCGCGAGGTGTTGGGCGTGCAATTGTTCAAGCGCGAGGGCGTTCGGTTGATTGACGTCGTGCGCGGTGATCTGTCCTTGCGCCGTAACTTGCAGGGTGTCGCACTGCAGGTGGGCGACCGGGTTGTCCTAAGAACGCAAATGACCGAGCTTTTGAGCCTGCAGCGCAACAAAGAACTGCGGCGGGTTGATCAGGTGTCCGCTGTTGAGACCACAACGGTTGAGGTTCTGATCACGCCCGGCTGCAAGATGGTGGGCCGCTCGTTAGGCTCGATCCGCTTGCGGCGGCGCTATGGTGTCTACCCGTTGGCGGTGCACCGTCGGAACCAAAATATCGGTCGTCAGTTGGACGATCTGATTGTCAAAGTCGGTGACACGCTCCTGTTGGAAGGGGCGCCCGCAGATATTCAGCGTCTTGCGGCGGATATGGACCTTGTTGACGTGTCGCAACCGTCGCAACGCGCCTTTCGGCGCAGTCACGCCCCCATTGCTTTGGGCACGTTGTTGGCCCTTGTCGGGTTGGCGGCCTTTGGTGTCGCCCCCATTTTTCTGCTGTCGGTGCTTGCGGTTGCAGTGGTGCTGTTGACCGGCTGCATTGACGCTGACGAGGCCTTTTCCTTTATCGACGGGCGCCTTTTGGCGCTGATTTTCTCGATGCTAGCAATCGGAGCGGCGCTGGATGCCACGGGCGCGGTTGCGTTGATCGTCGAGGCTGTTGCGCCGGCCTTGCAAGCGTTGCCGCCCTTTTTGATCGTCTGGGCGGTGTATCTGCTGACCTCGATCCTGACGGAACTGGTGTCGAACAATGCGGTGGCCGTCGTTGTGACACCCATTGCGATCGGCCTTGCCGCGGCTTTGGGTTTGGACCCGCGGCCCCTTGTCGTGGCGGTGATGGTCGCAGCAAGCGCCAGTTTTGCCACGCCCATCGGGTATCAAACCAACATGCTGGTCTATGGCCCGGGCGGGTACAAGTTCACCGATTTTATGCGCGTGGGCATCCCCTTGAACCTAAGTGTCGGTGTGCTCGCCTCATTTGTCATTCCGTTCATTTGGCCGCTCTGAGCCGGCGCTAGCCAAAGGTTCGGGCCAGCAGGTCAAAGACCAGGCGGATGCGGCGGCTGGTGTGCAGCTCTTGGTGCGTAATCAGCCACAGCGGAATGTCGACGGCAGGGACATCGCGCAAGACTTGGGTAACGTCATCATGCATATCGCCCATTTCACGGGTCATCATCCCGATGCCAAGACCCGCACGCACCATTTCGATCAACACCAGACCATCCTGGCTTGCGTAGGGGAAATCCGCGTCGCGCAAGCTAAAGCCCATCGCGCTGAGAAATTCCAAAAAGCGGTCGGATCGGTCGTAGCCGATAAACGGCAATCCCGCCGCGTCTTTTGGTCCGGGGACCAAACCGTGCTTTTGAACAAAGGACTTTGAGGCGTAGAAATGGGCTGTGGTGCCTTTGAGCTTGCGTGCAATCAGGTTCGGCGCGGTAGGTTCAACATGGCGCAAAGCGATGTCAGCTTCGCGCCTTTGGATGTCTCGGATCTCGTTTGACGGGGCAAGGTCGACCTGCAACGCGGGTGCGATCTCTTTGAGCTCTTGCAAAACCGGCGTGAGGCGGTAGGCGCCAAACAGATCGCTGGATGTAAGAACCACGCGGCCCGATATATCCTGCTTTTGCCCAGCGGCGCTTAGGGCAAAGCGGCTGGCTGCCTCGCCCATTGCGCGGATGTGGACCAACAGGTTTTGGCCCGTAGGCGTGAGTTCCAGTCCACGCCCAACCCGTTCAAAGAGTTGCACGCCCAGCTGTTCCTCAAGCCCTGCGATCTGGCGGCCCATTGTCGGTTGCGTCTGGCCCAAAGCGCGCGCCGCTGCGCTAAGCGAGCCTTCCTCGGCGGTCACAAGAAAGGCGCGCGCTTGATTCCAATCAAAGGTGACATGAGACCAATCCATACACATATGCATAAGACCAAGACGGATTTCGTCAATTCTCAACATTTTCCGATAGGCGTATAGCGGTGCCAAAAGGAGATTTGATATGACTGCAAACGCACAATTTTGGGACAAGATCGCCCGCAAATATGCTGCTGCGCCCGTTCGTGACACAGACGCTTATGCAAAGACATTGGACCGCACACGAACCTATCTGCATGCCGATGACAAGGTTCTGGAGTTAGGATGCGGCAGTGGCACGACCGCTTTGACCCTGTCACCGCTGGTCGGACATTATCGGGCAACAGATTGGTCTCCAAAGATGATCGAGATCGCCCGGGAAAAGGCGGTCGAGGGGCCTGGGTGGTTAGAGGCCGATGTGATGGGCGCCGATATGCCGGGTCTGCCTGCACAAAGCCTGGACGTGGTTTTGGCCTATAGCCTTCTGCATTTGGTCGAAGACCGGGCCTATGTGCTAAAGCGGATTTACGAGACGCTTAAGCCCGGTGGGCACTTCATCTCGAAAACGGTTTGCCTGGACGGGCAGGGTTTTCACATTCGGCTGTTGAGCCCGGTCTTGCGGTTGATCGGCAAAGCGCCACCGGTTGCGTTCTTTACCGGAGACGCGCTGCAAATGGAGATGCGTAAGGCAGGTTTCGATATCATTGAGGCCGAGGATCACAACCGCGGCCCCGCCGCGCGGTTCATCGTTGCGCGCAAACCGCTCTGACGGGTGGTTTGCACGGCGCGGGAAGGGGCTTTGTTTAAGGGCAGGACCCTAGTGCACCATTCCCGCGACATGCATCGCGTTTTCGAACACTGGCCGGCGCGTGCGCAGGCTGCGCTCGGCCTCTTCGGTGAGGCCCAGCCGCATCAAGACGTGCACATATGTCAGCTCGAGCAAGTCGCGCTGAGCGCGGCTGCCGCCGATGCGCACATGATCGGCCATTACGGGCGTCAATTCGGTCAAGGCTGACGGCCAGTCCTGACGCGCAATCGCTCCCCAGGCTTTGGCTACATGCGCGACCAGATCGCCTGCGAATCCATTGGGGCTTTCGCTGAGTTTGGCCAAGGCGTCTCCGTCACCGGCCATCGCATGCGCTAAAGCGGCGTGCATATCGGCAAAGCTTTGGCCGGGGTTCGGGAAGAATTGGGTGGCAAAGGCGCTGAGCGTTTTCCAACGCTCTTGCGTAACATCATAGCCCATCAGGGCCGCGCGGTGATAGATGGCTGCGGTGTCGGTCAATGTGTTGATCGGCAGGCCTTTTGAGCCACCCACGCCAATGGCGGCGTCGGTCTCTGCCCAAACGGCGTCAATTTCTCCGTCGTGCAGAGCCCACAGGGCGCTGTGCCAGCTGAGATGACCATGCAAGACCGCCGTTGCATCGTAATCTGTCATCCAGTCCGACAGATAGGCGCGCCCGCGTGACGTGTCGCCCAATTCATAAAGCGCATGCGCCTTGAAATGTGCACCGTTTGCGTTGCGCGGATTTAGCGCAAGGCTTTCTTCCATCAGATCCAAGGATTGCCCCGCCTCGCCACATTCGCAAAGCGACAAGGCTTGCATCGACATCATCCACCAATCGCCCGCGTAATGCGGCATCAGGGATGTCGTATAGGCCAAAAGCTCGGCCTCGCGCGCGGTTTCGCCGGAAAAACCGATCAGGCCGAAGACATTGGTGCACATCTGAGCGACCAATGCGTCGCGCGGGTGGTCCTGGACGTGTTTGCGCGTTGCCGCGCGCGCGTCACCGGGGCGCCCAGAGAGCATATGTTGAAAGGCGCCGATATGGGCGCGTTCCCGGTCGGTTAATGCGGCGGCAAGCGCGTCTGCCTCGGCGATGGCCGCCTGGGCCGCGGGCATGTCGCCTGACATCATCGACGCGCGGGCGAGCCCAACGTGCCCAAGCGCGAAAGAAGGGTCAGCTTGAACCGCCTTGGCAAAGGAGGCCCGCGCATGCGCTTCGCCCCCTAAAAATGCGGCAACCCCTGCATCGTAGTGCTGGACCGCGTCGGCACTTTTGGTGCTGAGCGTGTTTCCATAAGCATCCGTTTGCATCATGTGCCGCCTTTCAGTTTTGGGGTTCCTTAAGCGATCGCCTGGCTGCGCCCCGCGTTTCGGCCAGAGAATATGCAGCCGCCCAGGAACGTGCCTTCTAGGGCATTGTAGCCGTGGTACCCGCCGCCGCCAAAGCCTGCGACTTCGCCCGCGGCAAAGAGACCGGGAACAACTTCGCCATCGGCGCCAAGCATCTGGCTGTCGAGATTGGTCTGCAATCCACCCAGCGTTTTGCGGGTGAGCACGTTTAGGCGGACCGCAATCAAAGGCCCGTTTGCAGGGTCGAGGAACTTGTGCGGTTTGGCCGTCCTGATCAGGCGGTCGCCCACATAGTTGCGGGCGGCATGGATGGCCATCAACTGTGCGTCTTTGGTGAACTTGTTGTCGACTTGTGCATCGCGTGCCTCGATCTGGGCGCGCATCTTGGCTTCGTCGATCAAGTTGCCACCGGCGACTTGGTTCATGCCCCGCACAAGCCCGGCCAAATCCTGCGAGACGACAAAATCTTCGCCTCTTTCCTTGAACGCCTCTACCGGGCCAGTGGCTTTGGAGCCAGCCAGGATGCGTTGGCGGATGACTTCCATCCAGGATTTCGACGTAAAGTCCGGGTTCTGCTCGGACCCGGACAGGGCGAATTCCTTTTTGATCACTTTCTGGGTCAGAACGAACCAGCTGTATTCGTATCCGGTCTCAAGGATCATTTTCAGCGTGGTCATGCTGTCAAAGCCGGGCAGAGCGGGGGGCGCAAAGCGGTTGCCTTCGGCGTCAAACCACAAGGAGGAGGGCCCGGGCAGAATGCGAATGCCGTGGGCAGGCCAAATGGGATCCCAGTTGGACACACCTTCGGTATAATGCCACATCCGATCACCATTGATCACATGACCGCCCGCAGCCTCTGAAATCCCGATCATGCGCCCATCGACATGCGCAGGCACACCCGCGACCATCTTTTTTGGTGCTGGGCCAAGCCGGTCTGTTGGCCAGACCTTGCGCACCATCTCAAAGTTTCCGCCGATGCCGCCAGAGGTCACAATCACCGAAGGTGCACGCAACTCAAATTCGCCAATCGCATCGCGGTTTGTCTTTTGTCCGCGTTCTGCCGCATCCTCGGCGAGAAGCGTGCCAGAGACGCCCTTGGCCGCGCCATTTTCCATGTCGATCCGGTCGACCTGGTGACGGAAGTTGAACTGGATCAGGCCCTTTTTCTCGTGCTCTTCGCAGCGACGGACAAAGTGTTCGATCACGCCGGGGCCTGTGCCCCATGTGATATGGAACCGAGGGACCGAGTTGCCGTGGCCGTCGGCATAGCTGCCGCCGCGTTCGGCCCACCCAACAATCGGGAACCAGCGCAGGCCCATATTGTAGAGCCAATTGCGCATGCTGCCTGCAGCAAAGTCGATATAGGCTTCGGCCCATTTGCGTGGCCAGTGATCTTCGGGCCGGTCGAACTGGGCGCTGCCCATCCAGTCGCGCAGCGCAAGATCTTGGCTGTCTTTGACACCCAGGCGCCGCTGCTCGGGCGTGTCGATCATGCACAATCCGCCCAAGCTCCAAAACGCCTGGCCTCCCATAAAGGACCGAGGCTCCTGATCGACGATGATCACCTTTTTGCCGCGGTCGCCCAATTCGGCGGCGGCTGTCAATCCAGCCAGGCCGCTGCCGACAACGATGGCGTCTGCTTGATCCATTGGTGTTCTCCTTAACGCGTGCGGTACCAGGCCACGAAGGGGGCGGCGCACAGATACATGGTGATACTATAGACAGCCGCTGGCAGAGCGATTGCCGAGAAGCCATCCGTTTGACCGGTGATCAAAGCCGCGAGGGTAATGCCGAGCGTGGTGTTTTGAATGCCCGTTTCAATCGACACGGTCTTACGCTCGTTCCAGACCAACCCGGTGGCCGCGCCAAGGATCAAACCGAGCAAGAGCAAAGCCAGGTTCAGCGTGATGAGTGCCGGGCCCAGAATGGCGACATTGGTCACAAACGTGTCCCAGTTGCCAGCGAGCGCCGCAACCACGATGATGATAAACAAAACCGTTGCCACGATATTCAATGGCCGATCTATGCGCGCCGCAAAGCCGGGGGCAAAGTGACGAATGGCGAGCCCAAGACAAACGGGCAGGGTCGTGATCAGAAAAACGGCGATGGCCAGCGAGGTGATGTTCACCTCTGGGGCCGCGTCTCCCAGGAAATGCACAACCGACCAAGCCGTCAAAAGGGGTACGGTGATCATGGAGACAAGGCTGATCACCGCCGTGAGCGAGACCGACAAAGCCACATCGCCTTTCGCCAGCTTGGTGATCATGTTTGACGTCACACCGCCGGGGCAAAAGGACAAGAGCATAAAGCCCACGGCAAATTCCGGTCTGAGCCCAAAGGCCACCGCGATGACGAACGCCGTCGCAGGCAGCAAAACAACCTGAGCGACCGCGCCGATGGCAAAGGCGTGAAGACGCGTAAAGACGCGCTTAAAGTCGTCAACCGTCAGGCCAATGCCCAGCGACAGCATAATGATGGCCAGCGACAGCGGCAAAATGACGTTGATTAGAATTTCCATTGGCTCCCCCCGTAGTTGTTGCACCGTTGCTCATTCCGGGCCGGTCACGCAAGTGCGTCTCTACGGCAATTGCCCCAAGAATCTTTGGTTCGGTCTGATCGTCCTGGATTTTTGCCTAATCCTCCGGGTTCTGCTCGGGATTGCTGGCGTTTACCGTTTTGGCGCGTAGTCTGATGCAAGAGCCAAGGAGAGCGTATGATGCACACGGCAGCATTGTTGGCGGATGTTCTGGATTGGGTTGCAGAGACCGGCCCGCATGAAGGGGTGGTTGCCAATGGTGTGCGCGGCATGGGCGTTTTGCACGCAACCACGCCGCGTCGGAACCAATGCTCGGTTTATGACCCGGTCATCAGCCTGGTCTTGCAGGGCCGCAAGGAAGCCTTTTTTGGCAATCAAAAGCTGTCGTACGGCACCGGGGATGCCGTGATCATCGGGCAGACCATGCCGATCTTGTCAACGATGATGGAGGCGACTGCCGCCAAGCCTTTTGTGGCTGTATACGTCCAGGTGGATTTGCCGATCTTGCGCTCGCTCTATGCTGATTTGGGCGAGCGGGTGCCAATGGCGGCCAGTGGCCGAGGGCTGGAGGCTGGCACAGCTCAGCGCGATTTGGTGGACGCGATATCGCGTCTCTTCCGTCTGTCGCGCGATCCCTTGGAAGAACAAGCTTTGGGCGCTGCGGCCCTGCGCGAGGTATACTTTCGCACGTTGCAATTTGGCCATGCTGGTGCGCTGCGGGACTTGATGGCTGTCGACAGCAAGGCCAGCCGTGTGGCCAAGGCGATTGCGCATATTCACCGCGGGTATCGCGGCACAATCAAAGCGTCGGAGCTTGCAGATCTTGCGGGCATGAGCGCATCGGTTTTTTATGAATGCTTCAAGGATGTCACGGCGAGCACGCCCTTGCAGTTCCAAAAGGACCTGCGGCTGATGGAGGCGCGGCAAATGCTCAGCGGTGCAGCGCATCCGATTTCGCAGATCGCGCAGGACGTGGGCTATGAGAGCGCGGCACAGTTTAGCCGTGAGTTTTCCCGCAAGTTCGGGCAGCCTCCGCGCGCCTTTCTGGGGGTCGCTTAGAAATTGACGCATTCTCCGGGATTGCAGAGGATCGTGCAAATCTGCCGGAGGATCGCTTCTCCTCGGGATATGCGCGTCCGCTTAGGTTTCGGACGAAGACGCAAAGGAGGCATTCATGGCACTTACTGATCAAATCCCCGTTTCATCTGGCTTTCACGCAAAAAGCACCGCCGCAGAGGTCACGCTAGACATAGACCTAAGCGGCAAAACAGCGATTGTGACGGGTGGCTATAGCGGCATTGGCTTGGAAACCGTTCGTGCGCTCGCCGCGAAAGGGGCCGCCATCATCGTGCCGGTGCGCTCGCCCGAAAAGGCTGCGGACACGCTGGCGGGTTTGGCAGGCGACGTTACCACAGCACCTATGGATCTGGCGGATCTCGCATCGGTGCGACGCTTTGGTGAGGCGATGTGCGATCAGCTCGGGCAGCTCGATATGTTGATCAACAACGCTGGTATCATGGCCTGCCCCGAGACACGCGTGGGGCCGGGATGGGAGGCTCAGTTCGGCGTAAATCACATGGGCCATTTTGCGTTGACGCAAACGCTGATGCCTTTGTTGCAGGCATCGCCTGATGCGCGTGTGGTGGCGCTGTCTTCGACCGCGCACAAGATGGGCGGGATGCTTTGGGATGACATTCAATTCGAGAACACCGCTTACGACAAGTGGCGCGCCTATGGTCAGGCAAAATCTGCGAATGCGCTTTTTGCCAATGCCTTGGCGCGGCGCCTAAAGCCCACAGGCGGGCATGCGTTTTCGGTTCATCCGGGCGGCATTTTCACACCGCTGCAACGCCATTTGCCCAAGGAGGAAATGATTGCGATGGGGTGGCTGGGCGAAGACGGCGAGCCGTCGGAACTGGCAAAAGCGGGTTTCAAATCGCCCGAGCAAGGGGCGTCGACAACCCTCTGGGCGGCGACATCTGCCGCTTTGGACGGCAAGGCGGGCGTCTATTGCGAGGATTGCGACATCGCGGCCCCCACCGATCCGCAAAGCCCAATGGCGCGCTATTTCGGGGTCGAGCCGCATGCCTGCGATGACGCTGATGCGGAACGCCTTTGGGAGGTGAGTGACGATCTGCTAAAGGCCGCCTGATCGCGCCTGATCACACCTGGCTACAAAGGCCAGAACACGAGAATGGCGGGGATCGATACTGCGATTATGATGATCTCCAACGGCAATCCCATGCGCCAGTAATCGCCAAAGCGATACCCGCCAGCCCCAAGGATAAGCGTGTTGTTCTTGTGCCCGATCGGGGTAAGGAATGCGGCCGAAGCTGCGATCGCGACGGCCATCAAAAACGGATCAGGCGAGACACCCAATTGCCGCGCCATTTCGATCCCGACAGGTGCGGCGACGATGGTTGTGGCAGTGTTGTTCAAAACGTCGGACAACGACATCGTCACCACCATCAGAACCGTCAGAACCGCCCAGGCGGGCATTCCATCGGTGAGCGTGGTCAAACTGTTCGCAATAAGCTCGGTACCGCCTGATTGCTCAAGTGCTGCACCCAAGGGGATCATCGAGCCCAAGAGAACAACGACCGGCCATTCGATATGGGTGTAGAGTTCAGACAAAGGCACGATCCGGGTCAGCACATAAGCAACGACGACAAGCCCCAAGGCGATTGGCAAATAGAGCAACCCCACACTCGCCACAGCGACGGCCCCAGCAAAAAGCCCGATTGCCAGCCAGACCTTTTCGTTTTCGGTGACTGCAAGCCCGCGTTCAGCCAAGGGCAAGGTGCCGAGCCAGGCGCTGACATCACTGCCTGCGCCGCTTGGCACCAACAGCAAAAGGATGTCGCCCGCGCGCAAAGGTGTTTTGCGCACTTGCTGTGTGATCCGTTTGCCTTCGCGGGCAATACCCATCAGCACAGTGTTCTGGCGCCAGGACAGACCAACCGCTTGGGCGGATCGCCCCACAAGGCGCGAGGTCTCGGTGACGACAACCTCGATGACCTCAACACCTTCGCCCGAGGCGCGCAGCAAATCCGCCCGGCGTTCATCCGCGACAGCAAGGGCCAGAGCGGTTCGAAACTCATCAAGCGCATCTGGCGTGGCCTCAAGAACCAGCGCGTCTCCGTCCCGCAGAATTGTGTTGCGGGCGCGGCCATACAGGCGCTTTCCGTCGCGAATGATCCCGATCAGCGCCACATCGGCGGTTTCGGCGGGGCCTTCCTGCTCTGCCAGTCGGGTGCCGATCAACTTGGACCCGGATGGAATTGTCAGCTCAGCAATGTATTGCGACACGTCGCCCACATCAGAGGCGCTGTCTTCACGTGACGGAATCAAACGCCAGCCGATCAAGGCCACAAATGCCAGTCCGGCAATGGCCGCGATCCCGCCCACGGGCGCAAAGTCAAACATGCGAAACGGCTCGCCCAGGCTTTCTTCTCGGATAGAGGCGATGATGATGTTGGGCGGCGTGCCAATCAACGTCACCATACCGCCCAAGATGGTCGCAAAGCTAAGCGGCATCAAAGACAAGCCGGGCGCGCGGCCCGCTTTGCGCGCGGTCTGAATGTCGACCGGCATCAACAGGGCGAGTGCGGCGACATTGTTCATAAAGGCCGACAGAACGCCGCCCACGACACCCATCAAGCCAATATGCGCCCCAAGCGAACGGGACGCATCCACCAGCGTCCGCGTGATCAGAAAAACCGCACCAGATCGCACCAGCCCGGCCGAGACGACCAGAACAAGCGCCACAACCAAAGTTGCGGGATGTCCAAAGCCGGAGAACGCCTCGGACGATGGCACAACACCCAAGACGACGCCGGCCATGAGCGCGCCGAACGCAACGATGTCATAGCGGTACCGCCCCCAAAGCAGCAGCGCAAAGACCAGTCCGAAAAGAGAGAAGAGAATGATTTGATCGGTCGTCATGCGATGCAGCTTGCATTGCCACGTGGACCTCCACAAGGCATCGCAACGCCGCTTGCGGGATTGCCCCTGGCCCTTGGCCTGCCGTATAGAGCGTCAAACGACGGATGAAGGGGAGAGACCCATGGCAGGCCATTCCAAATGGGCGAATATTCAGCACCGCAAAGGGCGCCAGGACAAACTGCGCGCCAAGTTGTTTTCCAAGCTTTCGAAAGAGATCACGATCGCAGCCAAGATGGGCGATCCTGATCCAGACAAGAACCCGCGTCTGCGTCTGGCTGTGAAGGAAGCCAAAGGCCAGTCGATGCCCAAGGATAACATCGAACGGGCGATCAAAAAGTCTCAGGCAGGCGAAGGCGACGATTACGAAGAAATCCGCTACGAAGGCTATGGGCCAAACGGTGTTGCGGTGATTGTCGAAGCGATGACCGACAACCGCAATCGCACTGCGTCGACGGTTCGGTCGACCTTTACCAAGAACGGCGGCAACCTTGGCGAAACCGGCAGCGTCGGTTTCATGTTCGAGCGCAAAGGCGAGGTGGTTTATCCGGCATCCGTTGGCGATGCGGATACGGTCATGATGGCTGCCATCGAAGCCGGTGCCGAAGATGTCGAGTCAAGCGAGGACGGCCATATCATCTGGTGTGCAGACACCGATCTGAACGATGTGTCGAACGCCTTGGAAAACGACCTGGGCGAAAGCGACGCAACGCGTCTGGTCTGGAAGCCAACCACAACGACTGAACTGGATCTCGAAGGCATGGAAAAGCTGATGAGGCTGATCGACGCCTTGGAAGATGACGACGACGTCCAGCGTGTGACCTCTAATTTCGAAGCCTCGGACGAGGTTATGGCGCAGCTCGAAGCCTAGACGGATCTCGGGCTCTGGGCGCGGCGGCGGCCAAACCTCAGAGAGGTTTCAGTGTCGGGATATGAAAACGCCGCCATCGCGAAAGCGAGGCGGCGTTGGGCGTATTGGGGCGCTGGTCAGCGCTTAGGTGAAAAGCGCGCGCGCGACTTGGCTCCAGCTGTTGCAGCCTTGCGCGTTCGCAGCCGGCATCTGCCGGTCCAAGCGGCGGATCAGACCTTTAAGGTCATTCAGCCGCACGCGTGCGGTATCGCCTCCGGCACGGCTTTGTACCGAGAGAATTTTTTCCTGTGTCTGCAGCGCCTGTTCGATGATCTCGATATCGTGGCGCGTCAGGTCTACTGTAGTTGTGTCGTCCAACATCGTCGTCGGCTCCATTCTTATTGTCTTGCTCATCATATGGTGTCTCACGTTGTATACGCCAATGACCTCTGATCAGATCAGTGTGAAACCGCGTGTGAGCGCCAAAATGACGGACCCGTGATCACGCGCGTCATTGCGCATCTTGGGTCGTATCGGGTTGTCTTAATTGGCATTTCCGACTTGGCGCTACAAGAGGACGAGACCCTGCATTTTCGCATGTCTGCTGTGCTGCTGACGCAAACCGTCACCAGCCAAGCGGCGCAATAAGGCGGGTCCCACGAATGTGTGACTGACCGAACGTCATGCCAGAGCGCGCGCCCGGATTGACCAAGGGTCGCTTGCATCTTCCCCCGGATTTGCTGTTGATGCGGGTATGACCTCTTCTCCTTCGCGACCGCTTGTTGGGATCGGCTGGATGCTCGTCACCGGCGGGTGTTTTGTCGCGGTGACGGCATTGGTCAAATACATGGGCCAGGATGTGCCCTCGGCCCAAGCCGCGTTTTTACGCTATTTGCTGGGGTTGGTCTTTTTGATCCCGATGGTGCCTGCCCTGCGCGCCACGCGGCTGACACCGCGCCATTGGCGCCTGTTTGCCTTGCGCGGCGTCTTTCATGCCGCTGGTGTCTTGCTGTGGTTCTTTGCAATGACGCGGATCCCGATCGCCGATGTCACCGCGCTCAATTACCTCGCGCCGATTTACGTCACGATTGGCGCAGCTCTGTTTCTGGGAGAGCGTATGGCCTTTCGCCGGATCGCGGCGGTCGTCATCGCTTTGGTCGGTGCGATGATCATTCTCCGTCCGGGTTTCCGAGAGGTCGAGACCGGTCATTTGGCGATGCTGCTTGCGGCGGTGGTGTTTGCTGGCTCGTACCTGTTGACCAAGATTTTGGCTGGCGAGGTCAGCGCAACGATCATTGTCGCGATGCTGTCGATTTTCGTGACCATCGCGTTGGCCCCTTTTGCCATCGCGCAATGGGTGACGCCAAGTTGGCATGATGTGGGCGTTCTGTTTCTAGTGGCCTGCTTTGCCACGGCAGGTCACTATACGATGACATTGGCCTTTGCAGCCGCGCCCGTCACGGTCACGCAGCCGGTTACGTTCCTGCAACTTGTCTGGGCTGTGCTTTTGGGTGCGCTGGTCTTTGCCGAACCGGTGGATGGCTTTGTCGTTTTGGGCGGCGCGGTGATCCTTGCCTCGGTGACGTTCATCACCTGGCGTGAGGCGGTCGTCCGCGGCCGCACCGTCACGCCGACAACACCCGCGACCAAAGTCTAGCCTTTGGGATTGTGCAAGGTCCTGTGTCGCGGATGTGCTTGCTGATGCGGCCCCTGCGGGTCTAGCGTGCCGCAAATTCAAATAGCGGGGGCAAAGATGGCACGTCCGAATATTCTCATCTTTATGGTGGATCAACTGAACGGAACTCTGTTTCCCGATGGCCCCGCAGATTGGCTGCACGCCCCGAACCTCAAAGCGCTTGCCAAACGCTCGACCCGTTTTGCGCATAGCTACACCGCATCGCCCCTGTGCGCGCCCGGTCGGGCAGCGTTCATGTCCGGTCAATTGCCAAGCCAGACGGGCGTTTATGACAATGCCGCAGAGTTTCGCAGCGACATCCCGACCTATGCGCATCACTTGCGCCGCGCGGGCTACAAGACATGCCTGTCGGGCAAGATGCATTTCGTCGGACCCGATCAACTGCATGGCTTCGAAGAACGTCTGACCACCGATATCTACCCTGCCGATTTTGGCTGGACGCCGGATTATCGCAAGCCGGGAGAGCGGATTGATTGGTGGTATCACAACATGGGCTCAGTCACGGGGGCGGGCGTGGCCGAGATCTCGAACCAATTGGAATACGACGATGAGGTCGCCTACAACGCGGTGCGCAAGGTCTATGATTATGCGCGGGCGCAAGATGGTGCGCCCTGGTGTCTGACGGTCAGTTTCACGCACCCGCACGACCCATATGTGGCCCGGCGCAAGTATTGGGACCTTTATGAAGATTGCGCGCACCTTCTGCCCGATGTGCCAGCCTTTGCCTATGACGACCATGACCCACATGCGCAGCGGATTTTTGATGCGAACGATTGGCGCAACTTTGACATCACCGAAGACGACATTCGCTGCTCGCGTCGCGCGTATTTCGCCAACATCTCATATCTGGACGATAAGATCGGCGAGGTGATGGCCGCGCTCGAAGCCAGCCGGCAGGACGCAATCATCTTATTCGTCTCGGATCATGGGGACATGCTGGGTGAGCGCGGATTGTGGTTCAAGATGTGCTTTTACGATGGTTCTGCGCGGGTTCCATTGATGATCTCGGCGCCTGATCTGGCAGCGGGGCGGATCGACACACCTGTTTCCACGATTGATGTATGCCCGACCCTCTGCGCGCTTGCCGGTGTCTCGATGGACGAGGTCATGCCCTGGACAACTGGCGAAAATCTGGTGCCACTGGCGCAAGGCGAAGAACGAACAGCGCCTGTTGCAATGGAATATGCGGCCGAGGCCTCTTATGCCCCGCTTGTGTCTCTGCGGTACGGCAAGTGGAAGTACAACGCCTGCGCCCTGGACCCCGAACAATTGTTCGACATGGAGGCGGACCCGCACGAATTGACGAACCTCGCGCCCGACCCGGCCCATGCAGGCACGTTGAGCGCGCTTCGTGTCAAAGCGCAGGCGCGTTGGGACCTCGCACAATTTGACGCGGACGTGCGCGCCAGCCAGGCCCGGCGATGGGTTGTCTATGACGCTTTGCGCCAGGGCGGGTACTACCCTTGGGATTTCCAGCCGCTGCAAAAAGCGTCAGAGCGGTACATGCGCAATCACATGGATCTCAACGTGCTGGAAGACAGCCAGCGCTTTCCGAGGGGCGAGTGATGATCACGCTTTGGGGGCGGGCCAGTTCGTCGAATGTGCAGATGGTGCACTGGGCGCTTTTGGAGTTCGGGGTTCCCTTTGACCGGATCGACGCAGGCGAAGGCTTTGGCGGGTTGGATAGCCCAGAGTTTCTGGCCATGAATCCACACGGCAAAATCCCGGTGCTGCAAGACGGCGCGCTGACCCTTTTCGAGAGCTGCGCAATCCTGCGGTATCTGGCCGGTGCCTATGGGCCCCAAAACGCCTGGCCTGCTGATCCCGCGCAGCGCGCGGCGGTGGATCAATGGGCGGAATGGGCCAAGCAAGGTCCGTCAAACAGGTTCACCGGGCCAATCTTTTGGCGCGTCGTGCGGACGCCTGCCGCGCGCCGAGACCCCGCCGCAATTGCCGGCGCGATCCAACGTTTTGAAACAGAGCTGCGCATCGCAGAGGACCGGCTAACGGAACACGCCTGGCTTTGTGGAGATCGCATGACCATTGGCGACATGATCTTGGGCCATGTGCTATTCCGCTACTATGATATCGAGATCCCTCGGCAGGATTTCCCGGCTGTGCGCGCGTTTTACGAAAACCTCACCACACGCCCAGCCTATCAACAGGCTGTGATGCTGCCTTATGATGAGCTGCGCGATACGATTTGAGCGGGTCAATCGGGCGCGGTGATGGCGCCGTCTAGCAGAGCGCGCACCACCTGTTCAGCGTTGCGCCGCGCCGTGGCCGGGTTCGTTGGTTGCATTGCTTGGGCCGCTTCCACCCAAATGCCATCCATGTAAGCTTGGATCGACTCGCGCAGCGGTTCGCACACATCCAGCGGCACCAATTGGCGCAGCTCGCGCCGAACATGGCTGAGCACCCGTCGCCTGTTGATTTCGTGCAGGCGCGTCAGGCGCGGCGAATAGGGCGCATTGGCCCAGAACTGGATCCAAAACGAACATTGCGGCGCCGAAAAGAGTGCGTCATCAAAATTGGCCAGCACGATCGCAAAGAGACGTTCTCGCGGTGTTTCGGCCGATTGAAGTCGCGCGATCAGAACGGACCGCAGCGTTGACATCAGGCGGCGCATCGTCGCCTCCATCAATTTTTCTTTGCTGCCGAAGTAATAATTGATCGAGGCTGCCGTCGCGCCGGCTTTGCGCGCGATTTCTGTCATGGTGACAGTGGCATAGCCTTCTTCGAACGTTGCGGCGATGGCCGCATCGATCAGCTCTTCGTGGCGGATGTCTCTGATGCGCATTCTGCTCATGCCTCCCATCATCCGCATTTGCCCTAGATGCGCAACTGAAATGCCAATACGAAAAATTAAATCACCATTTAAGATTCTTCTTGGCGGACAGAATGTGCGCTGCTAACGTCCGCCGCATCCTAAAGAAGGCGCAGTTAGCCAGCGCCAAAAGGGAGGGAACTATGACAACAATCATCTCATTCGGAGTGTTGCTGGCCTTTGCGCTGGTGATTTTCTGCACAATCAAATGGTGGAACTTGCGCCTTACCGGGCCAACGCCGGTTCCTCTTTTCACCTTCATCGCGATTTTGTTTACGTCCGGCCTCGACGTGGGGCTGATCATGTTCCCGATTGCGTTCGACTTTCCGCTATACGCTGACACTGCGGCGGAACCCGCCTATGCATTCACCAATCCGCTGGCCTTAGAATTCGGATTTTGGGGCTTTTTGATCTGGGCCTTCTACTTTCTCACGGCCTTTTACTTTTGCGCCATCGAGCCGCGCGTAAAGTTCTTTGAGATCCCGTTTGTGCGCGTGATCAACAACCTGGTGATCATCACCACATGTGCCTTTACCGGTGCGCTTTTCCTGATCTACATGCCCTATTACATCCCCGAAGTGGGCGATGGCGAAACGGTCATCCCGGCCTTCTATGTGATCTGTTTCCTGGTCATCCTCGCTGCGGCCTATTCCTCGACAGATATCAAATACGTAAAGGTCCTGTCGGTCACGTCGACCTTTGTGTTCTTTGCTCTGATCTTGGGCATGTGGGCCAACGCA
Organism: uncultured Rhodobacterales bacterium; assembly: GCA_964649815.1. Taxonomy (GTDB): domain Bacteria; phylum Pseudomonadota; class Alphaproteobacteria; order Rhodobacterales; family Rhodobacteraceae. The sequence goes on from CAZYQC010000004.1 coordinate 91,289, forward strand.
GGTATGGGGCTGGGTGATTTCTTTAGCACGGCCTCTAACATCGGCGGCTACTTTGCGAACATTCACAAGTTCATCCTGCCGCTGACCGATTACCATGAATTCTACCTCTTCTGGTGGTTCGCCTGGTCGATCATGATCGGACAATTCACCTCGCGGTTTGTGGGTGGGCTCAAGACCTGGCAGCTGCTTGCCGCGCTGCTGGTCTTCCCGTCGATCCCACTTGCCGTTTGGTTCTCGGTGGCCTATTTCTACCACCTCAATGCGATCGACATGACCGGGTTGGTCAACTGGTCGATGACCATTGTGGGCCTGCTCTTTGTCATCAACTCGTTTGACTCGCTGATCCGGCTTTATACCGACAACCTGAACCTGACCGCCGCGCGTTTTGGCAAGGTTCAGTATGTTCTGGGCAACGCTGTTGTGCTCTTTGGTTTGACACTGCTTTTCCAAAGCCAGTGGTTGCAGATCCAGTGGGTCGGAACCGCGGTGATCGGCATTTATGTCGCGTGTCTGGCCTTTGTCGCGATGAACCGTGCAGGTCTTTCGAACCTGAACACCCCGGCGGCAGCCGCGGCAGAGTAATCAATCGGCAAGCCCCGCGCCTGTGACCGGTGCCGGGCTTGCCTTTTCAAAGTGAGAGCAAAGATGCAGACCCAACCAACGGCCAGCCATTTCATCAACGGCGCTTATGTCGAAGACACGGCAGGCGCGGCAATTGACGTCGTCTATCCGGCCACAGGCGAGGTTGTGGCGCGTGTGCATTCGGCCACTCCGGCCGTGATCGATGCTGCGCTAGAAGCCGCAAAAGCAGGCCAAAAGATTTGGGCGGCCATGACCGGCACAGAACGCGGCCGGATTTTGCGCCGCGCCGCCGACATCATGCGCGCGCGCAATCACGATCTATCGGTGCTTGAAACCTATGACACCGGAAAGCCCTATCAAGAAACGTCTGTGGTGGATGCCACGTCGGGCGCAGACTCATTGGAATACTTCGGCGGTCTTGCCGCCAGCCTCACTGGCGAGCATATCCCGCTGGGCGACGATTGGGTCTACACGATCCGCGAACCTTTGGGCGTGTGCGTCGGTGTTGGTGCGTGGAACTATCCAACGCAGATCGCTTGTTGGAAAGGCGCCCCGGCCTTGGCCTGCGGGAATGCGATGGTGTTCAAACCGTCTGAGACCACGCCGCTTTGTGCTTTGAAGGTGGCCGAAATCCTGCACGAGGCGGGCTTGCCCGCAGGTGTCTACAATGTCGTCCAGGGTTTGGGCGATGTCGGTGCGGCGCTGGTGCAAGATGCGCGCGTCGCCAAAGTGTCCCTCACAGGCTCGGTCCCGACGGGGCGCAAAGTCTATGCCTCTGCTGCCGACGGGATGAAGCATGTCACGATGGAACTGGGCGGCAAATCACCGCTGATCATCTTTGACGACGCCGATTTGGAAAACGCCGTCTCGGGTGCGATTTTGGGCAATTTCTATTCATCGGGGCAGGTGTGCTCGAACGGGACGCGGGTCTTTGTTCAAAAGGGCATCAAAGATGCCTTTCTTGCGCGTTTGTCAGAGCGTCTGAGCCATGCGGTTATCGGCGATCCACTTGATCCGGCGACATCCTTTGGGCCGATGGTGTCCGAGCGCCAGATGCAGATCGTGGAGGGCTATATCGCGAAAGGTCAGGCGGAAGGGGCGCGTCTTGTCACTGGTGGTGTGCGGGTGGATCAGCCGGGCTTTTACCTGCAGCCCACAGTCTTTGCCGACGTCACCGACGATATGACAATTGCGCGCGAAGAGATTTTTGGCCCCGTAATGGCCGTGCTTGATTTCGACGACGAGGCCGAGGCCATCGCACGGGCCAATGACACGGAATTCGGATTGGCCGCAGGTGTCTTTACCCGTGATTTGGCGCGGGGGCATCGCGTGGCGCGCGCCTTTGAAGCGGGCACATGCTATATCAACACTTACAACGATGCCCCGGTCGAAGCGCCTTTTGGCGGCTCAAAAATGTCGGGCGTCGGGCGGGAAAACTCCAAAGCGGCAATCGCGCATTACAGCCAGGTCAAATCCGTCTTTGTGCGGATGGGCGACCTTGAGGCGCCGTTTTGATGTCCGCACCGGTACAAAGCGGACGCGCGCCCGCGGGCGCGCGACATCATCCTTGGCGCCTGTGGTGAGCGGATGCGCATCGAAGGGTTTTGGGGCTTTGGTCAATCGGGATGGATGAGTGCTGAGAGGTGCTTGAGGGATCTTGGTGATCCTCAAGTCACCTTCTCGAGTGTGGGGGCGACCCTGAGGGGCCTCAAGGACAAGCCGCTGACGCGGTGCTGCGCATCCTTGACCCCCCGCAGGCTCACCGGCGAGGTGTGAATGGACGCGGATTTTGTCATCGTAGGAGCAGGCAGCGCAGGATGTGCTGTGGCGTATCGCCTGGCGGAAACGGGGGCTTCGGTTTTGGTGGTCGAGCATGGCGGCACCGATTGGGGGCCGTTCATTCAGATGCCGGGCGCGCTGAGCTATCCGATGAATATGGAGCGGTATGATTGGGGCTATCAAACAGAGCCAGAGCCGCATTTGGGCGGGCGTCGTTTGGCCTGCCCGCGGGGTAAGGTTATTGGCGGGTCGTCTTCCATCAACGGCATGATCTATGTGCGGGGCCATGCGATGGATTACGACCATTGGGCCGAAAGCGGGGCGCATGGCTGGAGCTGGTCGGATGTCGCGCCTTATTTCCGCCGGATGGAGCATTGGGATGACGGCGGCCACGGCGGTGACCGCAGTGTGCGGGGAACAACTGGGCCGTTGCGCGTCAGCCGGGGCAAGCGGGACAATCCGTTGGTTCAAGCCTTTGTCGAGGCGGGGCGCCAAGCGGGCTACCAGGTAACCGGCGATTATAACGGTGTGCAGCAAGAGGGCTTTGGTCCGTTTGATGCAACGATCCACAAGGGGGAGCGTTTTTCCGCGGCGAAAGCGTATCTTCGCCCGGCGCTCAAACGTCAGAACTGCACGTTGGTGCGCGGGTTGGTCGAGCGTGTGATCATCGAAGACAAACGCGCAACCGGTATCGCTTTGGCGGGGGGGCAGGTCTTGCGTGCGCGGCGCGAGGTCATTCTGGCGGCGTCGTCGATCAATTCGCCCAAGATCCTCATGTTGTCGGGCATCGGCCCCGGCGCGCATCTGGCTGCGCATGGCATTGACGTGGTTGCGGATCGGCCTGGTGTCGGCGGAAACCTGCAAGATCACCTGGAGCTCTATATTCAGATGGCCGCAACGCAGCCGGTGTCGCTGTTCAAATATTGGAACCTTTTCGGCAAGGCTTTTGTCGGTGCTAGGTGGCTTTTGGGCCGCGCGGGGCCGGGTGCCTCGAACCAGTTCGAGAGTGCCGCCTTTATCCGCAGCCGCGCGGGCGTGGCCTATCCCGACATTCAGTACCACTTTCTGCCTATTGCCGTGCGCTATGACGGCCAGGTCGCGGCCGAAGGCCACGGGTTTCAGGCGCATGTGGGGCCGATGCGCTCGGTCAGTCGTGGGCGCGTTTCGCTGCGCTCATCTGATCCGGCGGATGACCCGAAGATCCTCTTTAACTACATGTCCGATCCGTCCGACTGGGAGGACTTTCGCACCTGCATCCGCTACACGCGCGAGATTTTCGGGCAAGAGGCGTTCAGACCTTATGCCGGAAAAGAGATCCAGCCCGGTCAGGATGTCCAAAGCGATGCGGATTTAGACGCCTTTGTGCGCGACCATGTCGAGAGCGCCTATCACCCCTGTGGCACCTGTCGGATGGGGGCTGTGGACGATCCAGATGCTGTGGTCGATGCCCAAGGGCGCGTCATTGGCGTTGACCGTCTGCGCGTTGTCGACAGCTCTGTTTTCCCGCGCATCACCAACGGCAACCTCAATGCGCCATCGATCATGACAGGCGAAAAGATGGCTGATCACATCCTGGGCAAAGACCCGTTGCCGCGCGGAAACGAAGACGTCTGGATCCACCCGAATTGGCAAACCGCACAGCGCTAATCCGCCCTTTGGCTTGATCTTGCCGGCCTGGGCCTCATACTCGCGCGGCGTGTGTGTAAGGGGGGTTGGTGATGCGACGTCTTTTGGTCTTGGTCTGTGCGCTGGTTGCTTTGGCGGCGGGTGGTCTTTACTTTGTTGCCTTTCCGGCGATCAAACCGACGCATGTGACCTTGCAAAAGGCCGCCCTGCCAGATCTCATTCCACTGCGCGACTTCTTTGCAGAGCGCCAGTCCAATTGGCGCTATCGCTTGTCCCCGGACGGAACACGCATGGCGTGGCTTTCTGTTTCCGGCTTTCGTCCGGCGCTGTTTGTGCGGCCAATTGATGGCTCAGAGGCAGACGTCTTTCAAACGGACGACGAAGTCAGATGGTATGTCTGGTCCGCTGATGGCCGCTATTTGCTGTATCAGGCGGACCGCGACGGATGGGAAAACGACCAAATCGTATCCATTGATGTTTCGCAACCTGATGCGACACCGCGCACATACGACTTTGGGCGCAACGTAAAATCCTGGATCCAGTTTGTACCGCCCGAAGGCGGGGCAGAGATCGTTGTCGCGCATAACGCGCGTGAGCCTGCCCTTTTTGACTATTATGTTCTGAACCTGGACACGGGCGAGACAGAGCTGTTGCACCAGCAAGATCCGTTCCAACGGGAAAGTTGGGGATTTGATCGGAGCGGCAAACCATTCACCAAGTCGGTGCAATCGATCGATGGTCAATGGGGCGTTGAAATCAAGATGGACGGCCGTTGGCGAAGCGTGGCGCGCGGCGGTATGGAGGACGACATCTACATTGTCACCGAGCCCGATGCGGATGGCTGGGTCTACGCAGTCTCTAACCTAAAACGTGACACCTCTAAACTGGTGCGCCGAGAGATCGTGTCAGGCCGCGAAGAAGAGGTTTCGGGCCGTGACGCGGTCGATGTCAGCTGGCTGATGACCCATCCCGTCACCCAAGCGCCCATCGCAGTGGTGACTTATGACGGGCGCCAACAGCTCGACTTTTTGGATCCAGCGATCGAAGAAATGGTCGCACAGATCGATAGGCCCGACGATGCCTCCTTGCATCTGGTCTCTGCAACACGGGACTTCTCAAAAGCCATTTGGGAGGTCGAAGACGATCGCGAGGGCTGGAGCAAGTTTCTGGTCGATGTATCAACGGGGAATGTCTCTTTGATCAGCGAGCCGCCGATCAAAGAGCGCGCCCAAGACTTGGTCGCAATGGAACCTGTCAGCATACCAGCACAGGATGGTCTGAGCATTCCGGCCTATGTCTGGCGTCCAAACGGCGTTGCGGGACCAGCGCCGACTGTCGTTTTGATCCACGGTGGACCGGTTGCGCGCGTGCGGTGGGGTTTTCACGCGATGGCGCAAATGCTGGCCAATCGTGGCTATGCGGTACTCGATGTGAACTATCGCGGCAGCGAAGGCTATGGCCGGGCCTTTCGCGAAACGGCCGTGGGCGAGGTGAGCCGCAAGATGCACCAGGATATTGTGGATGCGCGTGCCTGGGCCGTAGAGCAAGGGATCGCAGACCCTGATCGGGTGGCTGTCTTGGGTGGCAGTTTTGGCGGGCTAAAGACCTTCACAGCTATGACCGAGAGCCCTGCGTTGTTTGCCGCCGGCGTGAGCATCAATGGTGTCAGCGATTTGTCGACGATGCTGGACGAAGTGCCGCCTTATTGGACGGGCTGGCCTGCGTGGTTTCGAAAGTACCTTGGCGACCCGAGCAAACCCAACGAACTTGCCGACATCAAAGCCCGGTCACCGCTCTACAATGTTGAAAGCATCGCGGGGCCGATTTTGGTGATCCAAGGCAGCAACGATGTGCGCGTGATCCAAAACCAAGGGGATCGGATGGTCGAAGCCATGCGCGCGGCGGGTAAGGACGTCCGCTATGAGGTAATCGAAGGCGCGGGGCACACTTTTGCCAACATGGGGTGGAAACAAAGGATCCTGATGTACCGCACAATTGAACGGTTTCTGGCAAAAGAGCTTGGTGGCCGCGCTGATGGGTTTGATTATGCGGTTCTTGGTGCGATGGTATTGCCAAAGTAACGGGTTTGCCCAGGAACCGCGCTGGCTATCTACGTTACTTTGTAGGGCAGCACCTCTCGGACGTCTTGATCCACCTCCAATCGCCGTTCTAGCGGTGGGACAGAGCGTTGGTGGCAGTTTCGTCGGTCGCAGATGCGGCAGGAAATTCCGATGGGCTCAAAGGCTGAGGCGCGGCTAGTGTCTAGCCCGTCGGCATAGACGATGTGGTCTGCGTGCTGGACTTCGCAGCCCAAGGCAATGGCATATCGGCGGACCGGAGCGCCAAAGCGGCCAGCGGTTTTTGACACGTCCCGCGCCAGCGAAATGTAGCGCACACCATCCGGTGTTTCGGCAAGCTGTCTGAGGAAGTGACCGGGTTGTTCGAAGGCGCGGTGCACGTTCCACAGCGGACAGGCTCCGCCAAAACGGGCGAATTGTAGGCGCGTGGCTGAATGCCGCTTGGTGATCGTTCCGGCCTGATCCACACGCACAAAAAAGAACGGTACGCCTTTGGCACCGGGGCGCTGCATCGTCGACAGGCGATGGGCGACCTGTTCGATCGACGCGCCAAACCGGGTCGCCAGGATTTCAAGGTCGTGGCGGCAGGCCTGCGCTGTGTCCAGAAACGACCCATAGGGCATCATGGCCGCACCAGCGAAATAATTAGCGAGGCCGATTTTGGCGATGGCGCGGGCTTCGGGCGTTTGAAAGCGGGCAAGATCCAGCGTCGCGTCCAAGAGCTTGTTCTGACTGGTTAACGCGACCTGTAGCAGGATCTGAAAGGTCTGCGTCTCAGGGCTCGCACGGGACGAGAGTGTCAGGCGCTGGCTTTGCGCATCAAAATGGCGCAGCGTGTCGGTGTCCTCGAACGCCAGTCGTAGGCCAAGGGACGGCAGCATGGCCATCGCGCCCTGCCGGATTGGGCCGTGGTGTTCCGCAGTACGGGCAAAGCGCTCAGCGGCGCGGTCGACGGCGTCGATGTAATTGTCGCAATAATGGAAGAAATCGCGGACTTCTTCCCAGGGGCTTGGCCGCGCGCGCGCATCCTCGCGCCCCAGGGCCTCGTCCAGAGAGGCGAGTCGCTCGTGCGTTTGGCGGTAGGCGCTGTGCAATTCGAGAAACGCGCGGGCCAGGGCAGGCGCGTTCGAGGCGGTCAGGTGGAGATCGGCAAGCGGCGGTGCGGCGTCAGAGAAAACCGGATCGGCCAGGGCTTCTTTCATGTCAGAGACCAGACGCTCACCGTCGCCTTCGCTAAGTTCTGTGACATCCAGGCCAAAGTCCTGCGCGAGGCTCAGAACCACAGCTGTACTGACGGGCCTGTTGTTGTTTTCCATCTGGTTCAGATACGGCAAAGACACGCCCAGCTTGCTGGCAAAGTCTTTTTGCGTCAGGCCAATGCGCCTGCGCACCTCGCGCAGTTTCGCGCCTGCATAGAGTTTTGATTTCGCCATCTGAGACCCGCATGGATTTTGCAAGTTTGCAGTTGGCATCTTTAGCTTTGCAAATTGATCGCGGCAAGCGCGTCAGGGCGTTGGGGGCTTAGGCTTGCCGTGTCCGCGACAGGTTGCGTTCGCGCAGATAGACGCTGGCGATCGCCAAAAGCGCCAAAACGCCGGTGGCTGCTTGGATCCACAAAAGGGGGAAGGCGCCGCTTTGCGGCGTCAGCAACGCGCCCGCAAGGGCGGCCAAAATGGCTCCGCCACCAATCATGATGGCGCCCCCAAGGCCAGAGGCCGTTCCTGCCAGATGAGGCCGGACAGACAGCATGCCGGCTGTCGCATTGGGAATAACGAGGCCATTGCCGACACCGACGAGCGTCATAAGGCCAAAGAAACTGAACGGCGTTCCCGCACCAATCAAGAAAACCCCCAAAGAGGCTGTGACGCCGAGCGCATTGGCAATGCAGCCCCAGAGCACCATTTGGTTGACGCCGAATTTTTGCACATACCGTCCGGTCAGAAAGTTCCCGACAGCGTAACCAACCGCTGGGGCGCCAAAGTAGACGCCAAACACGGCTGGCCCCATGCCAAAGACCTCGGACCCGACAAAAGGCGCACCGCCGAGATAGGCGAAAAAGGAGCCAGAGCAGAAACCTGCGGCCAGCGAATATCCCCAGAACCGCGGCGACGTCAGGAGTTCAGGGTATTCCCGAAACTGGGCGACAAGGGTCTTTCCGCTCGCCCGAGCGGTTTCGCCCAGGTCAAAATAGGTCAACAGCCAGGTCAGTGCTGCGACGATAAAAAAGAACCAAAAGATCGATTGCCAGCCAAAAGCTTCGTCGAGGACGCCACCAATTGCGGGCGAGATCATCGGCACCATCGACATGCCCATCGTGACGTACCCAATCATCGAGGCCGCCTGATCCTGGTCATACATATCCCGGATCGCCGCGCGCGATAGCACCATTGCCACGGCCACTGCGGCCTGCAGCATGCGGAAGATCAAGAAAATCTCGATGTTCGGAGCAAAAAGGCACCCCAGCGTGGCGACCATGAAAACCGCCATTCCCCAGAGCAAAACCTGTCGTCGCCCCAAATTGTCCGAGAGCGGCCCAACTATGATTTGCATAAGCGCGCTGACGCCAAGATAGACTGGGACGGACAGCTGAATAACGCTGTACTCGACGTCAAAATGTTCGGCCATGTGGTTCAGGGATGGCAAAAACATATTCATCACCATCGCCGACAAACCGGCGAGGATGGTCAATGTGGCCACATGGGGTGCAGTTGTTCGGTCCAGAAACCTGACCGTGACAGGCGAACTCATAATATTGCATGTATGCCTGTGATCTGGGGCTGTCCATGCTGTGCGGCGTGCAAATACGCACAAGTCTATTTTTTCGCAAGTTTGCAATTTGCAGAAATTGATTAGCAAATAGTTTGCAAATTTGCCGAACTGCGCTTTTGCGCCATAGGTCCCTTAGGCTATTGTCGATCAAATTGCATGAACGGGGATCCAGATGAAAGACATCCTGTCCGAACTAGAAGACCGCCGCGCCGATGCGCGCTTGGGCGGTGGGCAAAAGCGTATCGACGCTCAACACGGTCGTGGCAAGCTGACGGCGCGCGAGCGTATCGACTTGCTGCTTGATGAAGGGTCCTTTGAAGAGTTCGACATGTTCGTCACTCATCGCTGCACCGAATTCGGCATGGAAAACCAAAAGCCTGCGGGCGATGGGGTCGTCGTTGGCTGGGGCACCATCAATGGCCGTATGGTCTATGTGTTCAGTCAGGACTTTACCGTTTTGGGCGGCTCTGTGTCCGAGACGCATGCCAAGAAAATCTGCAAGATCATGGATATGGCGATGCAAAACGGCGCGCCTGTGATTGGGATTAACGATTCAGGCGGTGCACGTATTCAGGAAGGTGTCGATAGCCTTGCAGGATATGGCGAAGTCTTTCAGCGTAACATCATGGCCTCTGGCGTCGTTCCGCAAATCAGCGTGATCATGGGCCCTTGTGCAGGTGGCGCGGTCTATTCGCCTGCGATGACCGACTTTATCTTTATGGTCAAAGACAGCTCTTACATGTTTGTCACGGGCCCAGACGTGGTGAAGACCGTGACCAACGAACAGGTTACAGCCGAAGAGCTGGGCGGCGCCTCGACCCATACCAAAAAGTCTTCGGTCGCAGATGCGGCCTTTGAAAACGATGTAGAGGCTCTGGCCGAGGTGCGGCGGCTGGTCGATTTCTTGCCTGCGTCAAACCGCGAAAAGCCCCCGGTTCGTCCGTTCTTTGACGATCCAAACCGTGTGGAAACATCGCTTGATACATTGGTGCCGGAAAACCCGAACACGCCCTATGACATGAAGGAACTGATCCTCAAGATCGCCGATGAAGGGGACTTTTACGAAATCCAAGAGGATTTTGCGAAGAACATCATCACCGGCTTTATTCGCCTCGAAGGACAGACCGTCGGGGTCGTAGCGAACCAGCCGATGGTTCTTGCGGGCGTTCTGGCCATCGAAAGCGCGCGTAAGGCTGCCCGGTTTGTGCGCTTCTGCGACTGCTTTGAAATTCCGATCCTGTCTCTGGTTGATGTGCCGGGCTTCCTGCCGGGCACGACACAGGAATACAACGGCGTGATCAAACACGGCGCCAAGCTGCTCTTTGCCTACGGCGAGGCGACAGTGCCCAAAGTGACCGTCATTACCCGCAAAGCCTATGGCGGCGCCTATGTGGTGATGTCGTCCAAACATATGCAGGGTGACTTCAACTATGCTTGGCCAACCTCAGAGATCGCGGTGATGGGCGCGAAAGGCGCGACCGAGATCATTCACCGAGCCGACCTTGGCGATGCCGACAAGATCGCGGCCCATACCAAGGAATATGAGGACCGCTTTGCCAACCCGTTTGTAGCCGCAGAGCGCGGGTTCATCGACGAGGTGATCCAGCCACGCTCGACCCGCAAGCGGGTCGCACGGGCCTTTGCGTCGCTGCGCAACAAGCGCGCGCAAATGCCTTGGAAAAAGCACGACAACATTCCTTTGTGAGGACGGGTTCACCCATGACCGCGCCCAAACTCAAGCTGCACCATATCAACGTCTGCACCCACGACACGGGCGGGTTGCGGGACTGGTATCAAGATGTCCTTGGTCTCGCGCATGAAACATCCGTCACCCAACATCGGGTGATGGATGCGGATGCGCTTTACACAGGCGGCGTCGAGGTGGTGACGGATGACGATGTGCAGATTCATGTCGCCGAAACCGACCCCGAGCTGGCCTTTCGCGCGGGCCAACAGGTGAACCCTTTGCTAAGCGGGCATATTGCCTTTCGCACGGACGATATCGAAGCCTTCAAACGCCACCTGGAGGCGCAAGGCGTGCCGTATTCGGACTATGGCAAATCATTTTCCGGCGCATGGCATCAGCTGTTTTTCTATGACCCAACCGGACGGGTCATTGAGGTTCAGCAGACAGACGACGAGGCGTTTTGACGAGGTCGGGATGAGCGAGCCGTTGTTTCATATGATCTCAGGCGGGCCGCGCCCTGTGGCTCCGTTCTCGCACGCGGTTGAGGCCGA